>CALEDJ010000006.1 GCA_937951485.1 uncultured bacterium | reverse complement strand
GTCGCCATAACAGGAGTCCGATGCCGTTGCGCCCGCATCAACATATAGTCCGCCGCATTCCACCGTCACGACCGCATCGCCAAGGAGCGTGATGACCGGGGCTGTCGTGTCAACCACCCGCACTGTGCGCGTCACCTGGACCGCCGTATTCCCAGCCCTGTCAGAGACGTTGTACCTGATGATGTAATCGCCCGGAACATCCGTATTTACCAAATTCTCAACGACAATGTTCGCCGTGATATCCCCGTCAACATTGTCCGATGCAGTCGCGCCGGCATCCGAATAGGCGGCCCCGCATTCCACGGTGACCGTCGCATCCCCCAGCAGCGTGATCACCGGTGGTGTTTCATCCCTTACAAAAACCGTCCGCAGCGCTGTCCGCACATTACCGGAGGCATCCCTGGCGGTGTACCGCACCTGGAAAAGACCGGGGCGGTCCGTGGTCACTGGATTATCCACTTCCCGGTGGGGGTCCGGGTCGCAGTCGTCGGACACCGTCGCACCGGCATCTATATACGTGCTGCCCACGGCGATGATCACCGTCTCGTTTCCACGGAGCGTGATCGTCGGCGCGGTGGTGTCGCGCACCTCCACCGTGCGGGTCACCGGCGCTGCCAGGTTGCCTGCGGGGTCCGATACAGTGTAGACAACTTCATATGCGCCGGGAACCATCGTGTCCACGGGGTTGTCAACGATGATTTGACCGGTGAGATCGCCGGCGCAAACGTCCCGCGCGATTGCTCCGGCATCCCCGTATGAACTGCCGCATTCCACGATGACAAAAGCGCTACCCAGCCGCGTGATCACCGGCTGGCTAGTATCCACCACATTCACCGTGCGCGTCACCGGCGCAGCCGGGTTGCCCGCTGGGTCCGATACAGTGTAGACAACTTCATATGCGCCGGGAACCATCCTGTCCACGGGGTTGTCAATGATGATTTGACTGGTGAGATCGCCGGCGCAGGCGTCCAGCGCCGTCACCCCCGGATCCTCGAAAGACGTAGCACACTCCACGGTCATCTCTGGTTCGCCCCGCAGCGTGATCACCGGCGGCAGCGTATCCGCCACGGTGACCGTGCGACGCACTTCTTCCGCCGGGTTCCCGGCCGCATCGCTCACGTTGTAGGTGATGACATACTCGCCCGGAACCGACACATCCACCGGATTCACGGTCACAATCCGGCCGGTGATGTCCCCGTCAACATCGTCCCACGCCGTCGCGCCGGCATCCACATAGGCGGGCCCGCATTCCACTGTGACCGCCGCATCCCCCAGCAGCGTGATCACCGGGGGAATCAGGTCCGCGCCGCAAATGACGGTCTCTACCACGCCCGTGCGAAGTTCAGGTCCGAGAAAGCGATAGAGGCCTTCTCCGGTCAAAACGACATCATCTTCCTGGTCGGCCGGTACGTTGACCACGTACGTCAATGTATATGGGAATGTCGGGATGGTGATCCACGCAAACTCCAGCAAACCCGTGGCTCCGGGCGCCGGCACAATAAAGGGCATCGGAGCGCCCGAAGCGCTCACGAAGGACCACCCCTCCGGAAGTGTCTCTTCCAGCGCCAGCGCCGTGATGCTTCCGAGGCACTCACTTTCAAGCACAACTTCAACCGTCAAGGGTTGTCCCGCCGAATAGCAGCGCCTGGGAATGGTGCGCGTCATATGCAGGCAGGGAAAGACATTCAAGCAGGTTTCTTCCGTGTTGGATTCCAAAAGGTCGCCGCCGCTCTGATAATGCGCAACACCGCTCAGGCATGCCTCCCCGCTCGCATTTACCGGCACGTTCAACGTGTAAGAAAATACGAAAGGAAATTCCGGTATCTCAACCCATTCAATCTGCAATTCACCAGGAGTTTCAATTACATTGTCCGGCACAGGATCGGCCGCCACACTCGCCGGAACAAGGTTCCAGCCGACCGGAAGAAATTCGGCAAAAACGAATTGTTGAACCGGCGTTTCATTGCTTGAAATGAATTCCATGGTTACTGTTATCGGCACGCCGGGGTTATAATACTGCCCTTCAGACCCCACAACACCTTCCAGATACCGCACGGCGGTCAACCGGGCCGGTTCAAGTCGGAATGTGGTCTCCACCATATTGGAAAACTGCGCAGGTCCCAGTAATCGAAATTCAGCCTGACCTGACACAGTGGCGGGCAAGACGGCGTCTGGGGGAACATTTATGGCGTAAGTCATGGTGAATGGGAAAGTGGGAATGGTAATCCACGCAAATGCAAGTGTGCCGGAGTCGCCGGCGACTGGGGCAATAAACGGCGCAGGATCGGCGATCAGACTGCCTCCCTTGAAGGTCCAACCGGTCGGCAACGTGTCTTCCCACGACAACGCTGTCACAGTTTCCATATCGCCGCCCAGTGTGAAAGTCAGTGTGAAGGTCAACGCGGTGGTCCCGGGAACAAACCACCCGCCCTCGCTCAATTCGGCCACTTCACGGGTCACGGTCATTGTGGTTGCCGCTCCGGCGCTTGTCGCCCCCAGAAACAGTAAAGCCACCATCAATCCCGTAAAGGTCTTCCGCCGTAGCCGACCTTTTTCCCGCTGAAGCATCGCGATCATTGCCAACTCCCTCCACGTTCCGCCCTGAACCAAGGCGTGATGCTGTGTTCGCCCGGTATCCGATTCATTTGCAGCGCGGGCACACCCCTTGAATTCACGCCGCCCATCGCCACACATTTCCTTTGATGTCGCCGGTTACACCCTATCACATGTTTTCCTTCAGACGCCAACCGTTTATTCCCGTTGCCGTTCCCTCAAAGGTTTCCGAACCTCAAGGCTGCTTCTCCAAATCCTTGATTTCCTTTGGATTGCGCATCGTCGCCACGGCGTCTTCGTAAGAGATCATGCCGGCGTTATACAAAAGTTTTACCGAACGGTCCATGGTAATCATGCCATCCTTGGAACTGGTCTCTACGACGCTATACACCTGATGGGTCTTGCCCTCGCGGATAAGATTGGCAATGGCGGTGTTGTTGCGGAGAATTTCGCAGGCGAGTATGCGCCCGGAGTTGTTCACTTTCGGCAGTAGCCGCTGTGACATGATGGCCAGCAGGCACATGGACAACTGGAACCGGATTTGCTGTTGCTGCTCCGCGGGAAACACATCAATAATGCGGTCCACTGTCTGAATGGCGTCATTGGTGTGCAAGGTGGCCAGCACCAGGTGGCCGGTCTCCGCCGCTGTGAGCGCCGCCTGTATGGTCTCCAGGTCCCTCATTTCCCCAATCAGGATTACGTCCGGGTCCTGGCGGAGCACATATTTCAACGCCCGCGCAAAACTGGTCGTATCCCCGCCGACTTCCCGCTGGTCCACAATGCTCCGCTTATGGTTATGTATGTATTCTATGGGATCCTCCACCGTGATAATGTGACACGCGCGCTGGTTGTTGATGAGATCAATGATGGCGGCCTGCGTGGTGGTCTTCCCGCTGCCGGTGGGGCCGGTCACGAGGATCAACCCCTGGCGCGCCTTGGCCAATTCCTCCGCCACGGGGGGGATGCCCAGTTCCTTTAATGACGGAATCTTCTCGGGGATGGGCCGCAAGGCTGCCGTTACCGCCTGCTTCTGCAAATACACATTGACCCGGAACCGGTGTCTGCGCCCGACCGCCAGCGAAAAATCCAGTTCTTTGTTCGCCTCGAACTGCGCCCGTTGCTCTTCCGTCAGGAAATCATAGATCAGGTTGCGGGTCTGTTCCGGCGTCAACGCTTCGGTGCGGCTCCGGAATAACTGTCCGTTGATGCGCAGAATGGGCGGCGCGCCGGCGCTGATCAGAAGGTCAGAAGCCTTTTCCCGCGCCACCAGGTCGAAGAGGTCCTCAATGTTCATGAAACGTCCCTTGTCCGGCGTCATCGGCCGTCGGCGGCACAACCGGAATGGATAATATCCCAATGCCCGACATGATGCAATCGCCAACCTGTTCACGCCGATCGTTCCCGGCGCCGAAAAATCGGACGGGGAGGTCAATCAGCGGATGATGCGCACTTCTTCTTCCAGATGGATGCCAAAACGCTCATGGACCTGCCGCTTCGCCAATGCAATCAATCCGATAATGTCCTCAAAACGGGCATCCCGGTCATTCATGATGAAATTCGCGTGTTTCGGGCTGATCACCGCGCCGCCCAGGCGCGTCCCCTTCAATCCACATGCTTCGATGAGCCGTCCGGCATGCGCGCCCGGCGGGTTCTTGAACACGCTGCCGCAGCAATATCCTTGCGGCTGGGTTTCCAGGCGACGCTGGGTATAGTGCTCATAGACGGCGCGTTGATCCGCCTCAGCACGGCGAAAACGAAATAAACCGCCCAGGATGAGGTCGCCGGGCCCACAGAAACGCTGGCTGCGATAGGCATAGAGAGACGCATCCATCGCAAGGCGCACCCGCCCATCGGCACGCGCCATGTCCACGGACTCCAGCAACGCGCAGACGCTGCCGTTGGCGGTGCCCGCGTTCATAAAGATGGCCCCGCCCACCGTGCCGGGGATGCCGGTCAAGGCGCCCACGCCCTCATAATTGTTGGCCAGCATCACTTTCCGCACCAATGCGTCAAGTTCAACGCCCCCCTCCACGTGGTAGCGATCCTCACCAAGCGATTCCAGTCGGTTCAGGCTGGTGGTGAACAGCACAATGCCCGGAAAGCCCTCATCTGAGACAAGCACATTGGAGCCGCCCCCTAGAACCAGCATCGGGGTGTCTTGCGCCTGTGCCCACCGCCAGGCGGCCTCGGCTTCATCCGCGTTTCTTGGGATTAGCGCCCAACGCGCAGGCCCGCCCACCCGGTAATAGGTATGGGGTCCCAGTGGATAATCCGGCACGGCGAATTCAAAGGGGGGCTTGTCCATCGTGGATTTCCACCCGGCCGGGCTATGCCCATGTGACCAGCGCCATTTCGTGCTTCTGCCAGAGATCCGGATGCGAGGGAATGACCCGCACCGTGAAGCCCTGCTGTCCGGTTTCCCGGCAGACGATGGCGCCTTCAAAGCGATACACGCCCTTGCCCAGTTCTTTCGTACAGGTCATTTCCACCGTGCGCCCGACGGGAATCTGGCCATAGGGGTCCAGATCGCCGTAGAAAATTTCCGCCATGACATCGGAACTGCCGAGTTGCCCCAAAAACACCTCGGCGGTCACCTGTAGGCTTGTACCCACCGGAAGCCCTTCCGTCGGCCCCGATTCGATATTGACGAAATGCACCTGCGCCCAATTGGCATACACCATTTCCTTCCAATGCGCCAGCGCACGAGAACGATGCCTGTTGTTTTGTTTCAGTTCCAGTTTGCGGATGGAACATGGAATATAACTGCGGTCCGCGTATTCCTGCACCATCCGATAGGTGTTGAAGACGGGGCAGATGGTGCGGATGGCCGCTTTCATGCGCGCGATCCAGCCCCGGGGAAGTCCATCCCGCCCGCGGTCATAGAAAATCGGCACCGCCTCCTTTTCCAGAATTTCGTAAAGCGCCTCGCTCTCGACGCGGTCCTGTTCCTCGGTGCTGTCATAACGCTCGCCTCGTCCGATGCTCCAGCCGTTGTCGCCCAAAAACTCCGCCTCGCACCACCATCCATCGGGGATACTGATATTGAGTGCCCCGTTGGCGGCCGCTTTCATGCCGCTGGTGCCGCTGGCCTCCATGGGGCGGCGCGGCGTGTTCAACCAGCAATCCACCCCCTGCACCATGTATCGCGCCACATTGATGTCGTAGTCCTCCAGGAACACCACATGATTTCGTATCTCCGGGTCACGGCAGAAATGAACCAGTTGCCGGATCATTTCCTTGCCCGCTGTGTCCTGCGGATGCGCTTTCCCGGCAATAATCATCTGCACGTGGCGGCCGGGCGTCAGCAGGATGCTCTTCATCCGTTCAATGTCGTGCAAGATCAGCGTGGCGCGCTTATAGGTCGCGAAGCGGCGCGCAAAGCCGATGGTAAGCACCTCCGGGTCAAGCACTTCATTGGCATGACGGATTTCCTCGCTGGGCGCGCCCCGGTTGATCAACTGCTTTTGCAGCCGCGCGCGGGCGAAATTAACGAGGCGCTCCCGGCGGCGCTCATGCGTCCGCCACAACTCCGTATCCGGCAACTCATCAATCCGCCGCCAGATGGTATGGTCATCGGGCGTGTTCACCCAACCGGGACCCAGATATCGGTCATACAGGTCGGCCAAATCGCGCGAAATCCAGGATCGAATATGCACGCCATTGGTGATCGAAGTGATGGGCACTTCATTCTCCGGCAGATTCTTCCAGGTCTGCGACCACATGTTGCGCGAGACCTCGCCATGCAGTTTGCTCACGCCATTCGCGCCTGCGCTGAGCCGCAGCGCCAGCACCGTCATGCAGAACGGCTCGCGGGAATCTTGAGGATTCTGCCGCCCCAGTCCCAGCAATTCATTCACGTGAATGCCCACATCATGACAGTACTTTCGGAAATACCGCTCGATCATGCCGGGGTCGAACATGTCATTGCCCGCCGGCACCGGCGTATGGGTGGTGAAGTAACTGCCCGCCTTCACCGTCTCCACCGCTTCGTGGAACGTCAGTTTCTCATGAAGCACCAGTTCCTTGATGCGCTGCAACGTCATAAACGCGGCATGGCCTTCGTTCATGTGGTAAATGGTGGGTTTGATGTTGAGCCGGTGCATGGCAATGACGCCGCCCATGCCCAGCATGATCTCCTGTCGAATCCGTGTTTCGCGGTCGCCCCCGTAAAGTTGCGCCGTGATGGCCCGGTCCGCCATATCGTTCTCCTCTACATCGGCGTCCAGAAGATACAACGGCACACGACCCACCTGGCATTTCCAAATCTGGGCTTTGACCGGCTTTTCCTGAAACTCCACTTCGATGAGCAGTCGTTTCCCGGATTCATCGCGCATTAACTGAATCGGCATGTTGTAGAAGTCATTGCGCGGATAGGTCTCCTGCTGCCATCCGTCCGCGTTCAGATACTGGCGAAAATATCCTTCCCGGTATAGCAGACCCACGCCCACGAGCGGCAATCCCAAGTCGCTCGCCGCCTTCAAATGATCCCCAGCCAGCACCCCCAAACCGCCCGAATAGATGCTGATGGATTCATGCAGCCCGTATTCCGCCGACATGTATGCCACGCAAAGATCCTTTGGCGCCTGTGGATTGCGGTCCCACCACGTGTTGGTGGCCATATACTGCTGCAGTTTGTTCCAGACCCTGTCCAGATGAGCCAGGAAACTGTCGCTTTTTGCCAGTTCTTCCAGCCGCACCTGGCTCACTTCCCCCAACAGCCGGCGCGGGTTCTCGTGCACTTGCGTCCACAGGTCCCGGTCCATCCGGAAAAACAGGTCAATCGCCTCCGGGTCCCAGCACCACCAGATGTTGTCCGCAATATCCGACAACCGCGCTATCGGTTCCGGAAGTTTTGGCACCACGGTAAATTTCACTACGCGAGGCATGTTGTCATCCGCTCCTTCATGTTGCGTTACTACGCCATCCTCGCCGGAATCTCCCCCGGCTGCGTCGCACCACGCTTCTCGTCAAAAAACACATCTCCCGTTTCTTCTCCGAGCGATTCATTTCCGTCCCGGCGTTTGCCCTCCAGCGCCCTTAACGATACCAGCATCCCGCCCCACATGACAACCCGAACCACCCCATGCCTTTTCAAATCTCTTGGGCTGGTTCTTTCCAGGATCTTGTCTGTAAGCGCACTTTCGGTGTTGTTTTTTCCCGGTACTTGCCTGTCCATGTCGGTCCTTATCTGTCCGTGGCCCGTGGCGATGCCCGCCATCCCGCAAAAAAACAATCTCTCAAAAGCCTTCTTTTTGAAACCGCCTCAGGAATCCATTAGACTCGGCGTATTCGTTTCCATCTGAACTTTCTGGCGTGTCACCCCACAGAGAGATTGAAATCATGTTTGCCAGGTACTGTCTGTTTCCAGTTGCCATGCTGGCCATCGCGGTGTCTTTCGCCGCGTTTTCTGAGGACCAAGCATTGACACTTTATGTATCGCCGCACGGCAATGATGCCTGGTCGGGGACCTTGGCGGAACCGAATGCAGGGAAAACGGACGGTCCCTGCGCCACGATTGCCGGCGCGCGCGACGTATTGCGCCGGATGAGAACATCCGGTGATGTGGCGGGACCTGTACGGGTACTGGTGCGAGAAGGCGTCTATTTCATCGCGGAACCGATCCTGTTCGGGCCGGAAGATTCCGGCACGCCGGGCGCGCTCGTCGCCTACGAAGCCTATCCCGGGGAAGCACCCATTCTCCACGGCGGCCGCCGCATCGGCGGCTGGCGGCAGGAAGGCGATTTCTGGGTGGCGGATGTGCCCGAAGCGCGCGAACGCGCCGACCGCATCGGCGCGCTGTGGGTCAACGGCGAACGCCGCACGCCCGCGCGCACGCCCAACGCCCATCATCCGGCGGGGGATTACCCCACGGATGAGGAGTTTTTGTATATGGACGGGCCGGTCATGGAAAAGGACCCCGGCGGCGGCCCGGATGGGAAAAGCGCGGTCAGGTTTCGCTACCGGCCCGGCGATGTCCAGCGTTGGCCCTCGCTGGAAGACGCGGTCTTTGTGGTGTTCCATTCCTGGGAGACCTCGCTGCATCGCGTAAAGGAACTCGATGAAGCGGATCGCATCCTCACCTTCACCGGCCCGGCCCGATGGCATTTCGGCTATTGGCGCGGGGACCAGTGGTATTTCATCGAGCATCTCTTCGAGGCGCTCGATCAGCCGGGGGAATGGTTCCTCAACTGCCGGGAGGGGAAACTTTACTATATTCCGATGCCCGGCGAGGACATGCAAGCCGCCGATGCCGTCTTTCCCGTGGCGCAGCAGTTGATCCGACTGGACGGCCAACCCGCCGAAGGCCGGTTCGTGGAACATCTGCATTTTCGTGGGTTGCGCCTCCACTACGCCGACTACCCTATCGGCCTGGAAGGGCACAGCGACAGCCAGGCGGCCTGGAGCGTATCCGCCGCGTTTGAAGCCACGGGCGCGCGGCAGTGCGTCATTGAAGATTGCGTCATCGGCCATGTCGGCGGCTATGGCGTCTGGTTCCGCAAAGGAAGTCGGGACAACCTGCTGACCCGCACCGAAATCTTCGATCTCGGCGCGGGCGGCGTTCGCATCGGTGAAACCGGCGACCCCGCGACGGAACAGGAGGCGGCGCTTCGCAATACGGTGGACAACTGCTTTATCCACGATGGCGGCCGCATCTATCGCGGCGCGGTCGGGGTATGGATCGGCCGCAGTTCCCACAACCGCATTTCACACAATGAAATCTGCGACTTCCGTTATACCGGCGTCTCCGTCGGATGGTCCTGGGGATACGCGCCCAGTTCCGCCCACCACAACATCATCGAATACAACCGCATCCATAATGTCGGCAAGGGCCAGCTCAGCGACATGGGCGGCATCTACACCCTCGGCGATTCCCCCGGCACCGTCCTGCGCAACAACTATATCCATGACATCATTTCCAACCCCAAAATCTCCGGCGGCTGGGGACTCTACACCGACGAGGGCAGTACCGGCATCCTCATGGAAAACAACATCGTCTTCAACACCCAGACCGGCACCACGCATCAACACTATGGCAAGGAAAACATCTACAGAAACAATATCCTCGCTTTTTCCCACCGCGAACAACTGATTCGTTCCCGCGAAGAAGACCACATTTCCTTCACGTTCGACCGCAATATCATTTACTACAACAATGGCCGACTGCTGGGCGGCACCTGGCGCAACGGCCACTGGCGCTCCGATAACAACCTGTTCTGGGATGCATCTGGCGAGGAACTGGAATTCGCGGGGCGTTCCTGGGAGCAATGGCAGGCGCAAGGCTTTGACAAACATTCAATTGTCGCCGACCCGCTGTTTGAAAACATTGAAGCGCGGGATTTCAGGATCAAGCCGGATTCTCCCGCATTCAGAATCGGTTTCAAACCGATTGATGTGGACAAGATCGGCCTCTACGGCGACCCGGAATGGGTCGAAAAACCACGGCGCGTCGAACGCTACGTACACCCATTGCCGCAGCCGCCTGCCACAAGGCGCATCGCGCAGGACTTTGAAGCCGTTTCGCCGGGCTTGACCGCGCCGGATGCGGAGACCCTCGGCGAGGAGGCCGATGCCCGTATCCGGGTTTCAGACGAACACGCCAAATCCGGAAGGCACAGCCTGAAATTCACCGACGCATCCGGTCTTGTACACGTTTTTTATCCGTACCTTGTCTATGCCCCCGGACTGCGCCACGGCACGGCGACCGCTTCTTTTTCCATCCGGCTTGAAAACGGTGCGGTGTTCTACCACGAATGGCGCGACAGCCATTCCCCCTACCATGCCGGTCCGAGCCTCTGGTTAAACGCGGACGGCACCATACGCAGCGGAGGAAAGGTGCTGGGAAACTGGCCCGCCGACACCTGGATTGATGTGACCATCACCTGTCCCCTGGGCCGAGCGGCGAACGGCTCTTGGAGCCTCAGCATCACCATGCCGGGCGAAGCCCCTGTGCATTGCCTGGACCTGCCCTGCAATCCCCGATTCCGTACTCTCGACTGGTTCGGCTTCGTCTCGAACGCCGACCACGCCGTCGTGGTCTATGTGGATGATATCAAACTGGACGTAAAGTAATTCTCTCAACATATTGGCTGCACCCCTGTGAACAACGCAGACAGAACTTTTTCAGAATGCAGTATATGGTCATGTCCAGCGTGAAGTGCCAGGATGCGAGACGCACTGATGAGCGTTTGGCCTTGAACCTGCGGCTGTTGTTGACAAGGAGACCCGCGCGCCATGACTGACAAAAATACGCATGCTATAGCGTTCGCGATGGGACTGATCGGGCTTGTGATTGCCGTCTGCGCCGACGCGGCGCCCGTGACCGTATCGGGCCAGGTGACCAACACCCAGACCGGCGCCCCATTGGGCAATTGCCCTGTCGGCGCAGTACGGACGATTGCTCTCGGTGCGGGCGATCCCGAAGACCTGATTCCCATCGAAGTGAGCGGACAGACCAATGCTTCGGGCATATTTTCGTACACCGTGGACAACGCGATGCCTGGTCTTGACAGGGTACTGGTGTTTACCATGTACCCTGGAACGACCTATATCAATCAAATCCATGACGGTGTGTCTTACAACGGTGACCGGCCCACCTATGCCGACATCACGCAGCCCGGCGTCGTCGAGATTGACTGCCGCAGCAATGTCGTCGGAATTGATTTCGCGTTGGAGCCCCTCGGCTTGCCGGACAAAACCACCTACATGATCGAAATGTCCGACGGGGTGCGGTTGGCCACGGATGTATATCTGCCCCTCGGTGACGGTCCCTGGCCCGTTATCCTGTACCGGACCACGTACAACAAAAACACCGACGGGAATCGTCCCGGACATGAGCACCGTCTTCGGGGCTATGCCCTGGTCGTCCAGGACTGTCGCGGCCTGTTTGCATCGGAAGGCATGTTCCGAATGTTTCTGGACGATGGATGGGGCGAAAACAAAGACGGATATGAAACCGTGCTGTGGATTCGCGCACAGCCCTGGTGTAATGGTCAAATCGCGACCTACGGCGGCTCGGCCCGCGGCATTACCCAGTACATGCTGGCCGGAAGCGACCCGCCCGGGCTGGTCTGTCAATATGTCAAAGAAGCCGGTTCTGATTTGTACAGTCAGGGATTATTTCATGGTGGCGCGTTCCGGAAGAATCTGATAGAAAACTGGACAATGCTGCGTGGTCAGGAGGTTTATGATCTCGTGATGGCAATGGTCACGAACGACCCCTTCTATAATGACGAACTCTACGCATACCTGAACTTTGAAACACGGTATCACCTTGTCAACTGGCCGATGGTCCATCGGGGCGGCTGGTATGACCTCTGGTTGCGCGGCGCCATCAACAGTTTCGTAAACATTCAGCATCACGGCGGACCCGGCGCGCGTGGACGCCAGAAACTCATCATTGAAGCCTATGGGCACGCCAATGTGCAGGGCGGTTTTGTCTGGCCGAATGCCAGAAAGCCCCCGGCCCCATACGACAATATCCTCGACTGGACAGACCATTGGGTCAAAGGCATTGACATGGGGATGATGGACGATCCTCCGGTCTGTTATTACGTTCTGGGGGACGTGGACGATCCGAACGCGCCGGGCAATGAATGGCGCTATGCCGATGACTGGCCCGTCCCGGCTGCTGATGTAGCATACTATTTTCATGCAAACGGACTGTTGAGCACCTCGCCGCCCACTGTTCAGGAAAGTCGCCGGAGTTACACCTTCGATCCGAACGACCCTGTGCCGACAATCGGCGGTGCCAACAATTTCGGGACCAAAGGACCCTATGATCAGCGGCCGGTGGAATCACGGCCGGACGTGCTCCTCTTCACGACCCCGCCATTAAGTCAGTATGTCGAGGTCTGCGGCAAGGTAATCGTGCGTCTCTGGGCTTCGAGCAGCGCCGTGGATACGGATTTCACCGCGAAACTCTGTGACGTGTATCCCGACGGCCGATCCATGATCGTCTGCGACGGCATCGTCCGTGCGCGACACCGCAACACCATGCGGACGGCGGAGTTTCTCGTTCCGGGCGAGGTCTATGAGTTTGAAATTGATCTGTGGGAAACGTGCATTGCGTTCAATGCGGGCCATCGAATCCGCGTTGCCATATCAAGCAGCAACCACGACCGCTACGACGTCAATCCCAACACGGGAGAACCCTGGAATCAGCACACCCACATGCAGGTCGCCATAAACACCATCTATCATGATGCCACACGCCCGTCACACATCCTGCTGCCGGTCACCAGCGAGATTGAATCCCCGCCGCAAAAAATGCCCTCCAATACAATTCCCGCTCTGGTGACCGTTGTGTTGATATTTATCGGCGTTGCCGGTGTGTATTTTGCCCGAAGCCAAAAAAGCCTTCCGCACGAGAACAGGCCCTGACTATCGCGAACGAGCCTCCTGGTGCTGTGAAGACGTATTTTTGTGAAAGGGGCATTTTTGATGCCGGTGTTATCGGAAAATCCTGATATTTCCCATCCACACAGGAAAAATAGTCCATTTCACAAATGCCTGTGGGAAAACGCCCGTTCCGTCTGGCAATTCCCCGGCGGTGATCTTTACTCGTGGATTTTCTTCGCCAGCCAGGCCAGGTTCTCCGCGAAGCGCGTGACCGTCTGCATGGCCTCTTCATCTTCTTTGACCTCGCCCGGGGCAAGTCCAAAGCCGATATTCCAGTAGGTGGACCCGGGCACGATCATGTCCATGATCATGTACCAGAACATCAATTGGGCATAGGTAAAATTCTGGCCGGCACGCCGCGCCACCACCACCGGCCCGCCCAGTTTGCGCGAGAAGACATTCCCGTTCGCCCGCGCCACATAGCCCGCCCGGTCCAGAAGCGCCGTCATTTCCGCCGTGGCCGACCCGAAATAGACCGGCGACCCCACAATGATAATGTCCGCCGCGCACATCTTCCCATAGATTTCGTGAAATGCATCGTCCGTGATGATGCACTTGCCATCGCGGTTCTTGAAGCATTTCGCGCACGCGGTGCACGGCGTCACCCGCTTTTCCGACAAACGGATCAATTCCCCCGGTATGCCCTCAAACGCCAGCGTTTTCAGGCACTGCTGCAACAATATCTCCGTGTTGCCCGCTTCCCGCGCGCTTCCATTGATCGCCACTGCCTGCATCACGTCACCCTCCCGTGATTCATGTTCCGTTCCACAACGCGGATAGTCATACCCTATCCAACACAGTGTTTTCCACTGTGCGCAGGTTTCAATACGCTATGCCAATGTGTTACAGCGGAACAGTGCAGACGATAGCGGATTGAGACGGGTAATCACGCGCTTTGCAAAGGGCGGATGCGATGCATGCTTGTTTTGATGGTTCGGGCGGCGTCCCACAGGTCCACAGCGCGCTGCGCGTTGAGCCAGAACTCCGGCGTGTTGCCGAAAAGACGGGCGAGGCGCAATGCCATCTGCGGACTGAGGGCCCGCCGCTCCCGGAGCAATTCGTTGACGCTTTGCCGTGATACTCCCAACGCTCTGGCGAGTCCCGCCACAGTGAGGCCGTAATCAGGCATAAAATCTTCGCGCAGCATTTCGCCGGGATGCGTAGGGCGCACTCTTCTTTGCATTGTGTTCGGAATGCTCATGTCATGCCTCCACTCAGTGATAATCGGTAATCTCAACATCGTAGGCATCGCCGTTGACAAAACGGAAGCAGATACGCCACTGATCGTTGACTGCAATTGAGTACTGTCCTTTGCGATTCCCCATAAGTTCGTGCATTCGGTTGCTCGGGGGAACACGTAAATCGTCAAGACAAGATGCCAAGTCTATGTATTCGAGTCTGCGCTTCGCGCGCCGCACAATCCCCGGCGGCAAGCGTTTCGATTTGCCGCTAAGATACAAATCGCGCGTATGCCGGTCAGCGAATGTCTTGATCATATGGACAAGGTAACATGTCACGTGACAAATGTCAATATGCCGACAAAACGATTGATGAATCGCCGCCACGCCTGTATAAACTGCGAGACCGGGCGCTGGGGATACGCCCGGCCTCGGGGAGGGTTTGACCGGTCCTAGGCCCGGCCGATGGTCAACAGCCACACTAGGCCGCTTGGGACGATTGAATATGCCTCGTCAATTCCCTGTCCTGCACATCAATTATAACACAAGAACCTTCGGGGACGCGGCCGGACAACATGTCCAAGGCCAGCGGGTCGAGCACCTGGCGCTGAATGACCCGCTTGAGGGGCCGCGCGCCGTAGGCTGGCTCGAATCCTTCCTCGGCCAGGAAGTCGCGCGCCGCGTCAGTTAGTTCAATTTTCACCGATTTCTCGGCCAGCCGCTTCGCCACATGTCTGATCTGTATATCCACAATCCGGCGAATATGTTCCTTTTTCAGCGGATGGAAGATGACGATGTCATCCACCCGGTTGAGGAATTCCGGCCGGAAGTGCATGCGCAGCAACTGGTTGACGGCGTTGACCTGTTCCTCGTAGGAGGCTTGGGATTCGCGGAAAACTTCACTGCCCAGGTTGGAGGTCATGATGACCACGGTGTTCTTGAAGTCTACCGTGCGCCCTTGGCCGTCCGTCAAACGCCCGTCGTCCAGCAACTGCAACAGGATGTTGAAAACATCCGGGTGCGCTTTTTCAACTTCATCCAACAACACAACGCTGTATGGACGGCGGCGGATGACCTCGGTCAACTGGCCGCCTTCCTCGTAGCCGACGTAGCCCGGCGGTGCGCCGATGAGCCGCGACACCGTGTGTTTTTCCATATACTCCGACATGTCTATGCGCACCATTGCGTTCTCGTCGTCGAAGAGGAGTTCCGCCAGCGCGCGGGCGAGTTCTGTCTTGCCGACGCCCGTCGGACCGAGGAAGATGAACGAGCCGATGGGTCGGTTCGGCTCCTTGAGTCCGGCGCGTGCGCGCCGCACCGCGTCGGAAACCACCCGGATGCCGTCTTCCTGGCCGACCACCCGTTCGGCCAGGCGATCTTCCATTTTGACCAGACGTTCCATTTCGCCTTCCAGCAGTTTGTCCACGGGGATCCCGGTCCAGTGCGAAACGATTTTAGAGATGTGTTCTTCGGTGACTTCCTCGCTGAGGAAACTGCCTTTTTCCTGTATTTTTGCCAGCCGCGCGTTTTCCGCTTCCAGTTGGCGTTGCAGGTCATTGAGCATGCCGTAACGGATTTCCGCCACCTTGCCCAAATCGCCTTGGCGTTCGGCAATTTCAGCCTGGCGGCGGGCGTCATCCATCCGGCTGCTGATGTCGCGGATGCGCTCAATCACTTCTTTTTCCGCCTGCCATTGCGCCTTTTTCGCGTTCAATTCCTCACGCAGGTCCGCCATTTCGCGCTCGATGGCCTCGCGGCGTTCCATGCCCGACTTGTCTTTTTCCTTCTTCAGCGCGAGGTGTTCCACTTCCAGTTGGCGGATGCGGCGATCAAGCACGTCAATCTCGTAGGGCATGCTGTCAATTTCGATGCGCAGCCGCGACGCGGCCTCGTCCACGAGGTCAATTGCCTTGTCCGGCAGGAAGCGGTCGGAAATGTAGCGGTGGCTCATCGTCGCGGCGGCCACCAGCGCGGCGTCCTGAATCCGCACACCGTGGTGCACCTCATAGCGTTCTTTCAGCCCGCGCAATATCGCAATCGTATCCTCGACGTTCGGTTCCCCCACGAAAATCGGCTGGAACCGCCGCTCCAGCGCCGGGTCTTTTTCCACATGCTTTTTGTATTCATCGAGCGTGGTCGCGCCGATGCAGTGCAGTTCACCCCGCGCCAGCATGGGCTTGAGCATGTTCGAGGCGTCCATCGCGCCTTCCGCCGCGCCTGCGCCCACCAGCGTGTGCATCTCGTCAATGAACAGAATAATACCGCCCTCAGACTCCTGCACCGCGGCCAATACCGCCTTCAGGCGTTCCTCGAATTCGCCACGGAACTTCGCGCCCGCGACCATCGCCGACAGGTCCAGTGTGGCCACGCGTTTGTTTTTCAGGCCCTCGGGCACGTCGCCCGCGACGATACGCTGTGCCAGTCCCTCTACAATGGCTGTTTTTCCCACGCCCGGCTCACCGATGAGCACGGGATTGTTCTTGGTCCGTCGCGACAAGACCTGGATCACCCGGCGCACTTCCTCATCGCGTCCGATGACCGGATCCAGTTTCCCGGCGCGGGCGAGTCGGGTCAGGTCACGGCTGTATTTCTGCAGGGCGTCATAGGTGCTTTCCGCATTCGGGTCATCCACGCGTTGATTGCCGCGCACCATCTTCAGCGCCTGCAACACGGCGTCTTCCGTCGCGCCGTGCGCGGAGAGCACCGCCGACGCCGCATTCTTGCCATGCTTGACGATACCCAGCAGAATATGCTCGGTGCTCAGGTATTCGTCCCGCAGGGTCTGCGCAAAGCGCCAGCCCGCATCCAGCACCTGCTGTGCCTCCGCGCCCAGACCCGGCATCGCGCCGCCCCCGGATACCCGCGGAAGACGGTTCAGCGCCTCCTGGGTTTGCGACAGAACCTGGCTGGGCGGCACGCCGATTTTCTGCAGCACCGAAGCAACCGCGCCCTGCTCCTGACGCAGCATCGCCGCCAGCAGGTGCAATGCGGTGATCTCAGGATGCCCATGCTGCGATGCCAGATCCATCGCCTCGGACAGCGCGTCCTGCGCTTTGATTGTCAGTTTATCCAATCGCATTGAATCAAAGGCTCCTTTCTATTCGAGTTCACTTAAGATATGCAAGCGCTATGCCTAACGAAAATTATTGATGTGAAAGAATTTACGAAATGAGGGCAATTTCACGGATGCATTTCAGGACAGCAGGTGATTCATTTTGAAGCATTATAACGAAAATGACGCAAATGACGAAAAGGACGGTAAGGGTGCCAAGGACAACTCCGACTTTGTCCGACTCTGTCCGCTCCGTCCGGCCCGTCCGATAGAAAAAAGAACTGTTCTACCCCCAAAAGAAGCAACTGCGGGAACCGCCATTTCAGCGGTTCCCGCAGCAATAATCCCGTGTCCGTGTCCGCGAATTATTTCGGTGCTTCCTGCATGTCCTCGACCTTGTGCGGTTTGGGGGCGTTCTTCGCGTAATCGCGGTACTTGGGCGGCACACCGTCATAGATATCGTTGGCGAGCCAGGCATACTTGCCATCCATCAGATTCTTGGCCACTTTGCGATAGAGGTAATTGTGGTTTTTCTTAACGGCGCGGAACTGCGCGTCAATGTGCTGGCGCGCATTCTTGCAGAAGAGGTCGGCCAATTCCTGCGGGGTCTGGTCGTTGGGATTCTTCGCCAGCAGATGTTCGGCGAAGGCGAGGCTGGCGGCCATTACGAAAAGGTGGGTGCCGATTTCCACAAAATTGCCAAGCAGAATCTGCTCGTACTCCAACTTCGCCTGGTATTTGGCCATGGTGTGGAAAAGTCGGCGGGCAAGCCGCTTGCAGGTTTTCGCGCAGAACACCAGATGGTCGCGATTGGCTGCATTGAGATGCTTCACATTAAAGTTGGTGTTTGCGGGCATCCAGGTTTTGGGATACCAACTGATGTAGAACTTCGCCGCGTTCATGATCAGTTTGAACTTGCTTTCCTTCTGGCCCTTCTGCGGCATGATAATCGGCATGATCAATTTGAAGTGGGTGTCCATCGCTTCACGCGCCATGATGAGGTGCATCACTTCCGAGGAACCTTCGAAGATGCGGCCGACGCGCATGTCACGCATGGCGCGTTCGACGCGGAACGGACGATCGCCCCGGTTGTACAGCGAGATCGCTGTTTCATAGCCGCGCCCCCCCATCACCTGCAGGAGATCATCCAAAGCGGTCCACGTCTTTTCGGTGCAGAAATACTTGGCTGCGGCCGCTTCGAGCCGGATGTCCGCGTTTTTCCTGTCGGCAAAGGAGCAAGTCAGAAATACCATGGCCTGCATGGCGAAGGTGTCGGCGGCAAAGTTGGCGATTTTCTTCGAGATCGCCTGGTGTTCGCCCACGGGCCGCCCCCACTGCACGCGGTTCTTGGCCCACCACGCGCAGTCGTCCAGAAACCCCTTGCAGCCGCCGCCGCCGGCCGCCGGCACGCCCAGGCGGCCGGTGTTCAGGGTGGTCAGCGCAATCTTCAATCCCATGCCAGGCTTGCCTATGACGTTCTCTGCAGGCACCTTCACATTGTTGAAGCGCAGCATGCCGTTCGAGAGTCCTTTCAGGCCCATGAATTTGCAGCGGTGCGCCACTTCCACGCCCGGCCAGTTCGTTTCAACGATGAAGGCCGTGATCTGTGGAATCTCCTTGCCGTTCTTGATCTTCGGCGGCGTTTTCGCCATTACGACAATAATGTCGGAATCCGGGCCGTTGGTCGTCCAGAGTTTGTCCCCATTCAACAAATAATACGTTCCATCCGCGGAAGGCGTGGCCGTGGTTGACATCTTCGCCGGGTCGGACCCCACATCCGGCTCGGTCAGGGCAAAGGCTGAGATTTCGCCTTTGGCCAATCGCGGCAGATACTTTTTCTTTTGCTCTTCCGTGCCGAAATCCTTGAGCGGCTGGGGTACCCCGATGCTCTGATGTGCCGACAGCCACGTAACCGTGCTCTGGCAGTAACTGCCGATGAACGAAAGCATGCGGGCGTAGTTGATCTGGGAAAGACCCATGCCGCCGTATTCTTTGGAAATCTTCATCCCGAAGAGGCCCAACTCCGCCAACTTCTCCAGCGCCTCCTTCGGATATTCGCCCGTGGCGTCAATCTCGAAAGGATCCACGTATTGTTCAAGAATCTCTTTCGTCCTGGCGATGAGTTCATCACCGATCTTCTTGTCCTCCGGGTCCTGCTCCGGATAGGGATGCATCAGGTCCCAACGGAAATTGCCCCGGAACATCTCGGCGGTGAAACTCGGGAATTTCCATTCGGTTTCGCGGGCTTCCTCGGCCAGCGCCATCGCGGCATCTTTTGCTTTCGTATCTTCTGTAGCCATACCCAATCGCCCTCTCGTTGTTAATGTTTACCTAACGACAGGTAAACATTCTAACACGAACCGCATTTCTTTTGTCAAGACCTAATTCCCCGCCGGATAAGAACGCGTTTTCGGCAGTATTAGCAGATGGTGCATCTTGCGATATCATCCAGTCGGCAGGCATATTTGCGGCCCCCGAAACGTCGCATCACTGGCGGATCGCCATGCTCGCACCGCGCCCGAGGCACATGCTACACTATGCACGCAAACCAGCCGCCTCGGCCGGGTGGGGCATCGCCCCCCCACACGACGTTTCCAGAAAACAGAACACAACAACATTCCCGAAGGAAAGGACAGTCATGTTGGAATCATATGTCGGATGCGGGGGGGGCGCAATGCCGCCCTGCGCGTTGTTCATGGGCGATTTCAATGTCGGCAAGAGCGCCCTCATCAATGCTTTATTGCGCCGGGAGACGCTGCCTGCTTGCCGGGAGGAGAGCCGTGCGCTGCCCACATTCCTCGCGCGCGCTGAACTGAGCGAGGCGCATTTTGCGGCATGGAAGCGTGGGGGGGAGGGGCCGACTTCGATAACCCACGAAGAATTTCTGAACATTCGAAGGAAAGCGGGAAACCCGGACGGCTTTGACGCGCTGGGCGCATTACTGCCGGGCACGCCGTTTCGCAGTCTGGTGTTCGCGGACACCGCGGGCATGTCGGCCGACGGGTTTGAGTCGCCACGCCTGACGCTGCCCACGCCACGCCCGCCCGTGCTGCTCGTGGTGGTAACGGACATCGAGTACTGGTCCGCAAAACACACCATGGATTTCATCGCGCATCATCAACAGGTCTTCGGCGGATCCTTGCTGGTGGCGGCCAACAAGGCGGACCATCTCAACGCGGATGAAATCCGACGTCTGAGCGACCGCGCCCGTCTGCGCATGGAAGCCTATGGCATCCGCCCGGCGCCGCCGTTTCTGCCTTTGTCGGCGCGATTGGAGGCCGCGCGCGGATTGCAGTCAAACGAATACCGGATGCGCATGAAGCGCGAAGTGCGGGATCGCTGCGACGCGGGATTCGACGCGCTCCGGGTGACGCTGTACGAATTCGAGGCGCGCCACGCCGCCGGACACCGGGATATTGATTTTGACATGCTGTTTACGATGCCATTGGCCGCATCGCTCACCGAAATGACGCAAGGAGTCGCCGCATGAACTTCAGGGAACATGAAGACAAGCGCGCATGGATTCTGTCGGGGCTGGCCGCATTGGGCCGATTCGTGCGCGAGGATGACGATTTCCGGGGCAGCCGCTCCTATGAACAAAAAGCCATCGGCTATCAGCGCCGGATAGTCGAGGACGGCAAATACCGCGTGGTCTTTCTGGGCGCGTTCAACGTGGGGAAATCCACGGCGATCAACGCCTTTCTCGGGGGCGATTTTCTGCCCATGGATGTCGAGGAATGCACGTCGCGTCTTACCTTTATTCAGCGGGGCGGCCCCCTGCAACTTGGGGTACGCCTGCGCGAACGCGCTCCGGACAGTGAAGTGGCCGCGTTGGATGAACTGATCGCGCCGTTGCCGGCATCCGTCGCCAGGTTGAACGACGGCCGCGAAATCCGCGTGACCTATCCGAACGGCAAGCCCGCCGCGATGCGCAAAAGCCTCGAGCCGCTTGTCACCGTGATTGCCGATGAGGCGTATCCGCTGCTCGCGCCGCTGCGCGACAAGATTGACGAAATCAACCTCTTTCTCCCCAGCGAGATGCTGGAAGAGGACATCGTGTTCGTGGACACGCCGGGCGTGCATTCCGTGTCGGAAACACGCCAGGAAATCACCTTCGGCATCATCGAGCACAGCCACCTCGTCATCTGCTTCGTGGACAGCAATTTCGCGGGTAACATCCACGACCTCAATTTCATCAAGCGCATCATGACCCTGCGCGGGCGGCATGTGTTTTTCGTGCTCAACAAGGCGGACAAGATAGACCCGGAGGAAATTGATCTCCGCGCCGCCCACGGCCCGGCGTGGAGCCTGATGCAGGCGTTCAAACGGCACGGGCTTCCTGACAATCCGGACATCTTTTTCCTCTCCGGCTACCGCGCCCTGCGCGCACAGCAGTTGGAGCGCGGCCTCATTACGCTGCAGGAAGTGTTGGACGACAACCGCGTCTCCCTCCCCACCAGCGTGGCGGACCGCATCCGCGCGAGTGAAAATCCCGTCCGCGACCTGGCGGCCTATCTCATGGGACAGAGCCGTCTGCCGCACCTCAAGGAGCGGCTGCTGGATTTCCTGCTCAATGAGAACAAGGCCGGCAAGGTGCTGGAGACGGCGGCGAAGTTCGTGCGCGAACGCGCGGCGGATTTTGTGATTTCCCTGGAAAACGAATTGAATCTGGCAAAGGACCCGACGCTCTTTGACGAACTCCGCGCGAAACGGGAAACTTTGATGGCCGAGTTGGAGACTGTCCGCACGAAGGCCGAACAGGTGATGTGTCGCTACGAGGCACGCGCCATGGGCGGCGAATGGGACGGCGAAACCTATCCCGGTTACGAGGCGCTGTTCCGCGACGCGATGGTCGAGGGCGCGATCAATGTCAATGTAATCCAGCCGATTCTGGGCTGGCTGCGGATCGACAACAACCTCAAGGAATCCCGACGCAATCAGTTCAAGCCGCTGGCCGCGCACATCGAGCACCAGGTGGATGAATTCGTCTCCGGCATTCTCGCCAAGATCAACGCCTTCGTGGACGAGACCGAGAGCATCACCCGCGACGCCATCGCGGAGCATCTGGGCGATGTGCGCAGCCTGCACATGCAACTGACCGCGCCCGGCGCGGTGGACCTGGAAAACGTCCGCGCCTCGATGGCGGGCGGCTATGCCGCCTTCGGCGCGGGCGGCGCGGTGGTCGGCGCGGCGGCGGGTGCGGCGGTCGGTTCCGTGGTGCCCATAATCGGCACGGCAATTGGCGCGGGACTGGGCGGGCTGCTCGGCGTCATCAGCGGATTCCTCGCCCGGCTCGCCTGGAGCGAAGAGCGCTGGATTCGCAAACTCTTGCCCATCATCCGCGAAAACGTCATGAACATGCTCCTCCATGGCGGCAAAGATCGCCAAGGCAACCCCGCTCCCCCGATGCTGGAATCCGTGACGGAATATCTGCGGCGCCGCGCCGCGGCCTTCCGCGATGCGGTTCAGGAGGAAGTGGACAACGCAGTGGGCCGGGTGCAGCGGGAATGCGACGAACTCATCGCCCGTGAAACGCAAATCCGTCGCGAACGCGAGGCCATCATCACGCGGCTCGAGCCAAAAGTCACCATGCTTCATACGCTTCGTGAAGAGGCCGAAGCGATTGTCAGGGAATATGCGCACATGCCCGCCACAACACATTGAGATTTCCCGGCGAACGGACATTGCAACCGAAAGGATGCGATCATGCTCATCGTTCACGTGCATTGCGTGATAAAGCCCGACGCTGTGGAGGCGTTCCGGGAGGCGACGCTGGAAAATGCGCGCAGCAGCATGCAGGAATCCGGCATTGCGCGTTTCGATGTGTTGCAGCAGCAGGATGATCCCACTAGATTCATGCTGGTGGAGGTCTATCGCGACGCGGATGCCCCGGCGCGCCATAAGGAAACCGCGCATTACCAGCGCTGGCGCGACGCCGTCGCCCCGATGATGGCCGAACCGCGCCACAGCGTGAAGTACGTCAACTGCTTTCCTGACGACGCCGGATGGTGATAGACTGACACTGGTCGCCGCGACGGCGCGCTTGAAAAACGGAGGGCGATGTCACGCATCACATGGTTTCGCAACGCCAAGGGAAGAAACGCGCTGCGCCCATTCACTTCGCGCCAACGGCATGGCTGCTGTGCTTTGCGTTTGGCGCATTCGCGCAGGGAACCCTGACGGTGGAATACCCGCCGCCGCACCCTGACGCGCGGCCCGCCGATTTCTGGCATGAAAACCTGGAACCCGAAGACCACCGCGAACCTCCGCCCATCCGCGTGCCGGACGGAGTCCGGCTGCTCTCGCGCGGGAAACCCGTCACTGCAAGCGTGGCAACGCCGCGCCGGGGGACGCTGGCGCAAATCACCGACGGCGACAAGGGCTTCGGTCCGGAAAGCGTCGTGGAACTCAGCCCCGGCCTGCAATGGGTCCAGATTGACTTGGAAGAGACAGCGGAAATTCACGCCGTCGCCGTCTGGCACAATTATGACGCCAGGCGGGTCTATTTCTGCGTCATTGTCCAGGTCTCGAATGATCCCGAATTCAAGGAGGGCGTGCGCACTCTTTACAACAATGACACGGAGAACGAAGCGGGACTCGGCGCGGGCAAAGACAAACTCTATGTGGAAACCCACAAAGGCCGCCTGATTCCCGCTGCCGGCGCGCGTGCCCGCTACGTCCGCCTCTACACCAAGGGCAACAGCAACAGCGCAAACAACCACTACATCGAAGTGGAAGTCTTTGGCATACCTCAAGGTGGGTGAGACATCCCCTGAAAAACCTTCGATATCTCCCTCGTCACACCGCTCCTGCGGTGTGACGCACCAGCGCTACTTGACAGGAAAATCATGTTTGGATATACTTGGGCTATACATCAGGAGACAGCGACATGGTCACCCGAATTCAGAAATGGGGCAACAGCCAGGGCTTGCGCCTTCCGGTAGATGTCCTCGAAAGGGCAGCGCTGGCCGTCGGCGACGAGGTCGCCGTCACCGCGAAGGACGGCGTGATTACCATTATGCCGACGCGGCGTATCCGGGGGAAACGCAATCTTCGGGAACTGGTACGGCAAATCCCGAAAAACTATCGCGCGGAAGAGACGGAGTGGGGAGAACCGATCGGACGGGAGGTCTGGTGACGCATGCCGTATATTCCGGCTAAAGGCGACTACGTATCGCTCACCTTCAACCCGCAATCCGGACATGAGCAGAAAGGCCGTCGCCCCGCCCTGGTAATCAGCAACACCCTTTTCACCAGGCACACCGGGCTTGCCATCGTATGCCCATTGACCAACACCAGCCGCAATTTTCCCTTCCATGTCTCCGTGGGGGATGATGCACCGGTAACCGGCTATATCATGGTTGAACAGGTCAAATCTCTCGACTTCCGCAGTCGTGCTGCCAGGCGCATCGGCAAAGCATCCCCCGCCGTGCTTGAAGAAGTGCTCGCTTTGCTTGACGCATGTATCTATTGACGTGATCAGCCTTCGCCTCCGCTGAGTCTTGTGCTGCGCGCAAAATCTTGTGCTGCGCGCAAAATATGAAAGCGACGCGGGAATTTGCTATACTGGGGTTCCCGTCGGAAATGCCGCGGTGAATATCAGGCGGCGTTTCGCGTCCATTTAGACGGTGAATAATCCAACATCACCACTGTGCAACGGTGTATGAAAACGCGCAACAGGGCCGGCAAGGCCGGGCGCGGATGGTTGCCTGGGGTGTCGCGGAAAGTAAAATAGAGCGCGTCGCAACACGGCGCAAAAGGAGAAAATCATGAAAGAAGTCGTGGGAATCTGTGGGACGATGGCCCTCTTGGCGGTGGCTGGATGCCTGTATTTTGGCGCTCTGGGGACGGCGCATGCCGAGGATTTGGTGGAAGTACCGATCGAACTTCCTGAGCCGTTCTTCGGCGGCACCCCGCTCGATTACTGGGGTCCGAACCTGGAGCCGGAAGATTACAAAGATCGCCCGCCGTTTATGGCGCCGCAAGGCACGGCGGTGGTCTCCAGAGGCAAGCCGGTGACCAGCAGTTTCAAGAACCCGATTGTGGGTCGGCTGGAACAGATCACCGACGGCGACAAGGATTACGCGAAGACGAGCCTGGTGGAACTGGGCGCGGGCCTGCAATGGGTGCAGATTGACCTCGAAAAGGATCACGAGATTTACGCGATCCTGGTGTGGCATTTCCACGAGGGCAAACGCGTGTACTTCGATGTGGTGGTGCAGGTGTCCAACGACCCGGATTTCAAGGACGGTGTGACCACGGTGTACAACAACGATCATGACAATTCGTCCGGCCTTGGCGTGGGCAAGGATAAAGAGTATATCGAAAACCACAAGGGGCGGCTGATTCCGGCAGATGGCGTGAAGGCGCGGTATGTGCGCTTGTACAGCAACGGCAACACGGCCAACGACATGAACCACTATGTGGAAGTGGAGGTGCTGGGTCGCGCGGTGTGAGGCGGCTTGGTGGCGTTTTCGCAACCCCCGGCGTGATGCGCCGGGGGTTGTTTTTGGGCGGACGGAAACTCGTTTGACAGCATGCGGTATGCGGAGTGCGGAATGCGCCACGCCGCCGACCGCAGGTCTCCCTTCAATTCAATGCGCCGAGGGCGCGTCCGGCGCGGATGCGCATGGCGGACAATTTCTCAGCGAACTGGGCGAGGTCCTCGGGCGCGGGCCAGGGCGGGAAGAATTTCTTCGTTGTCCATTCTTCGAGTTCGCGGTCCTTGATTTGCCCGGCGGCGATGGCGTTTTGCACCGCGATCAGGTATTCATAATCTTCCATGCCGTCGCGCAGGCGTTCGAACCGGACGGACGGCACAGGGCCGTCCGGGCCGGGATATATCAGGCAGCCGGACCCGTCTTCCGCGCCGCGCCAAAGCACCGGCCGCTGCGTGTACAGTTCCTGCCAGCCGCGGGGCCACTCGTTCAGGGCAGGAGAGAAGAATCCCTCGTAGTCGTGCGCCCAGCAGACCCACGGAATCAGGCGCGCCTCAATGGGCAGCGCATCAGCGGCGAGCGAAGGGAACGCATCCCGCGCAATCAGCAACCACGGCGCGATGGACGCGATGGGGTCCGAAACGCCCATTTCTGTTTCCATCTCCAGATCAATTTCCGCAATGCCTATCGGTCCGCCGCCGAGACTGTTGCGGAACAGCAGCCGCAGGCTGCGAATTTCCGCAGGATACCGGAAGCGTCCCAACGCGACGCTGGTCGCGTAGGGTTCCGCCGGCGCCAGATAGTCCCATGTGACCGTGGCGGGGGAGAAAAAGGTCCCTTCGCGGGAAATCAGCACTTCAATCGCATCGCTTTCCATCCCCGGTTCCCATAAGATATTCACGGCATTCACCGCGGTGGGATTCGCAAAATCCAGTTGGAACCATGCCGGAGACCGCGAGGTGGGGGCTTTGTCGGAAGTCCACACGGTGAAAATGCTGGCATCGCAGGCGTCTTCCGGCGCGGACAACGCCCCCTGCCCGTGGAGCATCGGACCGGCTGCGGACGCGGATACGGATGCCGACAGCCGGGGTGCGGGACCGCTCAGGGAAAGTCCCGCGCGAAAGCGCCCGAACAGTTCGGGCGAAAACGCCGGGAACGGCGTCGCCCAACGGTCCACAAACCGCTCGAAGAACAGGTGCGGCGGCCCCGAAAGCAGGACGGGCAGGCGCGTATCCAGGCGCGCGATCCGCGCGCACTGGTCGCGCAATTCCGGCCACTGATCCCGATTGGACGGGGATTCCACGGCCAGGCATACCCGGCTGCGCCAATGCTTTTCATCCAGTGAGTCAATCAGGCCTTGCATCGTCTGCTGTAATGGGTCCGGAGATACGCCGGGATTCGGTTTGGGCAGCACATCCCGCCCGGCATCCAAAGCGACGCATGCCGCGCGCCGCGCATCGAGGAGATACGCGATATGGTCCTGCAGCGGGTCCAGATTGTCGTCGTCCGGCCATCGCAGGCGCAACAGCGGCGATATCCGGTACGCGGTCAGGTTGTCGTAAATCGGCGCCCAGTCGGAAATCGCCACCGCGTCCAGATGGTAATACAGACGCAGCGCGTTGCGGTCCATGCGGAAAACGCCCCGCAAGGAGGGGATTTCCGGCAACGTAAAATTGAAGACCTCCAGTCGCACCGACACCGTGCGTGGACGCCGGTCATCGCTGAGCAGCCGCAATCGTCCCTGGTAAGTGCCTGGCTTGGCGTCTCGCGGGATGTGATAGGTGACCCAATAGACCACGGTATCGCCGCGCGACAGCGTGACGGGAACCGCGTCCAGCAACGGGTCGGGGCGGATATGCGCATAGGAACCCGCGCGCGGCGACGGCGGCTGTGCCTCCAGGAATCCCACCATCCGCACCGCAGGCGCGCCGATCTGCTCGCCTGGCGGAAAAGCCTCCACCCGGAGATTGGTTGTCCCCTTGCGCCCCGCCCGGTAGCACAACTGGAATGACTCCGACTCGCCGCGCGCGGCATAGACCCGCGCGGTGTCCGCCGCATGCGCGCTGCGCGCGCCGCCGTCAGTCTGCATCAGCGATGGTTCCGTCCAGATTCTGATGCCGGCCGCCAGGACCAGCGTGAGTGCCGCAGTCATCATGCCAAAATTATGCGGTATCTGCTCTCCACATGCAATGTCGGGCTATTGCCGGGGTTGTTGGCAAGAGACTGCCGCCATCGGAACTAATTGACAAAAAAGAAAGTCGTTTGCGATCGCAATCGAGGGTTACAAATGCATGCCGTTGATGTTTCGTAGATTCCCCAAAAATGCATCGAGCATGAACAGCCGCATAAGCAAGACACGCCATGACGTCCGCAACCACTGAGACATTGTTGAAAATATTGGATACTCTTCCAAAAACTCTTCAGGAACGAACGCTTGAGCATGTGCGCGAGCACATCCAGGACCTTCGCGAAGAGCAACAATGGCAGGAGTCATTCGACAGAACGCAGGATGCCTTGACTGTGACGACGCAAAAAGCGCGAAAAGAAATCGCGGAACGGAAAACAACCCCGATCGACATGGACAGCCTGTGAACTCGGCTACCTTGCCGTCGTTCTGGGAGCATTATGGCCGGCTCCCCCTGATATCAAAGAACAGGTCCGAAAGCCTGTCGCCTCTGGCTGGAAAATCCATTTCACCCGTCATTACGGTTCAAATGAATCAATAAGGCCGAGAGCATCTGGGGGGCGCGTTTCTTCGAGATATCGGGCTTTGGGGGTGTTCGAGGGGAATATCGTGACTTGGTTTTGGGTGGGAACTCATGGCCAGTATTACCGTTCTTCGGATAATACCGGCTATGCGTCATCCACTTCCGCCATACATTTGTCATGGCTTTTTTTGTGCGGTGTGCGGAGAGTGTGTTATCCTTATGACTCTAAAACCCTTAACGATAAGGGCCGATAATGGGTATTTCTATGCGGAAAAAAAGAATGGTAATCACGATATGCGCGGCGGCGCTTGGCGTTGTGGCCGGCGGCGGCGCGGCTTCGGGCGCGGAACTGGTGGACATGGTGGTGGCGACGGTAGGGCCGGAAGTGATTCTCTACAGCGAGGTGCTGGATGAAATCCATCCGCTGTTGGTGAATCTGCAGTCCACGGCCCGATCACGCGAGGAGTTTGAGCGCGAACGCGACAAGGCGGTGCGCGAAGCGCTGGACCAGGCGATAGAGATGAAGATTCTGTACCGGGAGGCGCAATTCGCGGGGATGCAGGTCAGCGATGAGGCAGTGGAGGAACGCCTGGACAAAATCCGCAGCCAGTACCGATCGTCCGAGGAATTCCTGAAACTGCTGGAGGAGGCGGGCGAAACCCTGAGCGATGTCCGCCAGCGTATGCGCAAGCAGATCATGGCGATAACGATGGGCGTACGCAAGCGCCGGGATTTCGAGCGCGAGGCGGTCATCTCCGAATCGGACATGGTCCAGTATTACCAGGAGCATCTCGAAGAGTTCATCCATCCTGAGCGGGTGCGCATCCGCCGGATATTCCTGGGCGCGGAAAACGATCCAGAATCGCGGGCGCAGGGGCGCGCCCGGCTGGAGGCGCTACGCAATGAGATTCTGAACGGGCTGGACTTCGCGGTCGCGGCGCGGATGCATTCGGAAGGCCCGGATGCCGCCGAAGGCGGCCTGATTGGATGGGTTTCGCGGGGCGATTTGGTTCCTGCGCTGGAAGAAGCCGCTTTCGCACTGAATTCCGGAGAATTGAGTCCCGTGATCGAAACGGAATTCGGCTTTCATCTCTTGAAAGCGGATGTGCGGGAGGAGACGGGGCAAGCATCGTATGAGGAGGCGCGCACAAAAATCGAACCCCTTCTTCGTGCCCGGTATGCCGATGATCGGTATCGCCAATGGATGGATGAACTGCGCAAGCGCGGTCGCGTGCGGGTTCTGCTCTAGCGGAGAGGGGCGTTTTTCGACAATGAAAACCGGAACAGACGGGGGTTGCGACAAGTCTTCGCAAGACAGCGGTAATCCCATGAGTTTAACCCCGCATTGCGATGAATCATGTTGAGCCGAACCCTGAAAATGGCCTTCTGGATGACATATGATCATCTGGGCAAGTTGTTGTTGCTGAATTTCTTATGCGCCTTGGCCCTTGTTATGCCGCTTGGCATGGCGTGGGCGGCATTGGCCTCAGGAGACGGTGTGTTGATGGTGGTGCTGGCTCCGCCGCTGGCTTTGCTGGCGCTTGGCGGCGCGCTGCCCATGGCCTGCGCGGGCATGGCCCATTTCATGAAAATACTCATCGAGAAGCGCGATGCCGCCCTGTCGGATTTTTTCTGGGGGCTGCGGCGCTATGCGCTGCGCGCCGTGGGCGTAGCAGTCGTTTTCCTTGCCGCGCTCGCATGCTTGACCACAAGCGCCTGGTTCTACGCCGCGCAACTGGGCGCGACGCTGCCGTGGCTGGGATATGCCCTGAGCGCGCTGGCCCTATGGTGCTTGATCTTCACGGGCATGGCGTCGCTATTGGTCATGCCGGCTCTGGTGCAGAAAAACGCGGGCGTGTTTGCTGCATGGAAAGTGTGTATGTTGTTGGTGCTTGACAATCCATTGTTTTGTGTCGGATTAATGGTATATATGTTATTTTGCGGCGCTTTTTGTATGCTGCCGCCCATCTTCATGTGCTTTTCAATCGCGCCGATGATGGCATTGTCTGCGAGCGCCTACGAGATGTTATCGCGAAAATATGCCGCCGTGGCGGCGGTCCGTGCTTCGGGTGCCGCCGCGAAGACGGTGAATATTGATTTTGGGGATGCGGAGGATGATTACCTGAACAGAGGATTCAGGGATTTTCTCTTTCCCTGGAAAAACTAGGACGAGGACCAGGGAGGTTTTCAAAGCCTTTTCTGTCTCAAATCCAACTCTGGGGTCTTGCTCCCCGAGCCGGGGTGCGGTAGACTGGTAATGCGGTAGGAAACCTTTACGGAAGAAGGAACAAAAACGAAATGACAAGAATCACAGGCATTCAGGCGCGCGAGATACTTGATTCGCGCGGCAATCCCACGGTTGAGGCGGACGTGTTCCTGGCCTCCGGTGTTATGGGCCGGGCGGCGGTGCCTTCAGGCGCATCCACGGGCGAGAACGAGGCGGTGGAATTGCGCGACGGCGACACGGCGCGTTATCTGGGGAAAGGCGTCACTCAGGCGGTGAACAACATCAACGAAATCATCGGCCAGGAACTGCTTGGCATGGATGCGCTGGACCAGCGCGACATTGACCAGACCATGTGTTCCCTGGATGGCACGAAAAACAAGAGCAAACTCGGCGCAAACGCCATCCTCGCCGTGTCGTTGGCCGTGGCGAAAGCGGCCGCGCAGGCGCTGGAAATCCCGTTCTACCGCTATGTCGGCGGGACCAACGCGCATGTGCTGCCTGTGCCGATGATGAATATTCTCAACGGCGGCCAGCACGCCGACAACAATGTGGACCTTCAGGAATTCATGGTGATGCCCGCCGGAGCCGGCAGTTTCAAGGAAGCGCTGCGCATGGGCGCGGAAATTTTCCACGCGCTGAAAAAAGTGCTCAAGAGCCAGGGGCTTAATACCGCCGTCGGCGACGAAGGCGGCTTCGCTCCCGACCTGAAATCGAACGTGGAGGCGGTCGAGGTCATTTTGAAGGCCATCAAAACCGCTGGTTATGAAGCGGGCAAAGACGTCTGGATCGCCCTTGATCCAGCCGCCAGTTCCTTTTTCAAAGGCGGCCGATATCTTCTGGAAGCCGAGGCGGAAAAGGAAAAAACCTCCGACAAAATGATTGAATTCTATTGCAACTGGGTGGCGAAATATCCGATTATTTCGCTGGAAGACGGTCTGGACGAAAACGATTGGGCCGGCTGGCGCGCGCTCACCAAGAAACTGGGCGACAAAATCCAACTGGTGGGCGATGACATTTTCGTCACCAACCCGGAATACCTGGGACGCGGCGTTCGTGAAGGCGTCGCCAATTCCATATTAGTGAAGGTGAACCAAATCGGGTCTTTGACGGAGACGCTGGACACCTGCCAGATGGCGCACCGCGCCGGCTATACCACGGTCATATCGCACCGTAGCGGCGAAACGGAGGACAGCACCATCGCGGACATTGCCGTGGCGGTGAACGCCGGCCAGATCAAGACCGGGTCCGCCTCGCGCAGCGACCGCATAGCGAAGTATAATCAATTACTGCGCATCGAGGAGGAACTGGGCGCACAGGCCGAGTTCCCCGGTATGCTTGCGTTTTACAATCTGAAGAAATAGTCATGCAACGGGGAGGAGGCTTGCACTCCTCTCCTGTCGAAAGCGCCCATGACGCGTCGAATACTCTATATCCTTGTATTTATCGGGTGTGCGGCCCTTGCTGCGGCCTATGCCGTGCAGCGCGACATCCACGGGCGCTATGAAGCGCAGCGGCAGCACCAACAGGCGGTGGATGCCGTCCGCCGGCAGATCGAATCCTTGGAACGTGAACTCGTTCAGCACAAGGAGCGGGTCGAGGGGCTGGACCACGACCCGGTGGAGATAGAGGCGTCGGTGCGTCGCGTCCGACAGTTGGTGCGTCCGGGAGAGACGGTTTATCGTATAATAGAGGCAGGCGTGGAGACTCGGTATGACGAAACGCCGCAGACGCCGTCCGCAGAGCGGGCGGATGGCGAATCCCGGACCGAACATGAGGTACGACCACAACACTGAGTAGGGAAATCTATTTAAATAACCAGGAAGAAGCCATCAAACTCCTGGGCAGAAACGGGGAATTGCGCCGTCGCATCCAGGATGAGGTCCATGTGCGTATTGTGGACCGGGGTGCGAAAGTAGTGATCGTCGGCGAGGATGCCAACGCACATGCCGCGGGAAATTTGCTCACGGAAATGCTCGCAGCGGTGCGGCGCGGCCATACGCCGTCCTTGGCGGACTTGAACAACGCCCTCATGGAGGCGCGCCAGCGGATTGCGCCCCCAAGCACCGAGGTGCTCGGTGAACGCAGTCCCGTCTTACGCGAAGACATCCGCATTCATCCGCGCACGCATGGCCAGCGGCAGTATCTGGACACCATTCTCGAATGCCACATGACGCTTGTGATCGGCCCTGCCGGCACAGGAAAAACCTATCTGGCCATGGCGGCGGCGGTATCCGCCCTGTTGAACAAGCAGGTGCGCCGCCTTATTCTCACCCGCCCGGCGGTGGAAGCGGGGGAAAGTCTCGGTTTTCTCCCCGGCGGTTTGGAGGAAAAGGTGAATCCATACCTGCGCCCCCTCTATGATGCCCTCTACGCCATGGTGGACATGGGCCGCATCCGGCGCCTGCTTGACGAAGAACGTATCGAGGTGGCTCCTCTGGCCTATATGCGCGGGCGCACGCTCGACCGGGCCTTTGTCATCCTGGATGAAGCGCAGAACACGACCAGCGAACAGATGCTGATGTTTCTGACGCGGCTGGGGGAGGGGTCGCGCGCCGTGATTACCGGCGACATCACCCAGATTGACTTGCCCCGGGGCGTGAAATCGGGACTGGTGGAAGCGCGCCGCATCCTGCGTGAGGTTCCCGGCATTGGCATCGTGCACCTGACCAAGCATGATGTGGTGCGCAACCCGTTGGTGCAACGGATCGTTGATGCCTATGAGAACGAAGCGCAGCGGGTTGCGGAAAGCGCCGCACTGGAAAAGGAAAGCCGATGATCGGTCGTGGAACAGTCAAACGTTTGCGCCCCGGCGCCCCGGCGCCACGCAGCGGTGGGGACGCTTCGGCCGTATCGCCCCGGGAGAAATGGATTTTCGGTGCGACGCTCGCCACAGTGCTGGTGGTGATGGTTCTTGCACTCACGCGGGAACCCAAGCGCGATGCGCTCATCGCCGAAGACATTGACACCTCCAAAGTGGCTGACCAGGAAATCCGCGCCGCGTTTTTCTTTGAGACGGTGGACCTGCAAGCAACCAAAGAGGCCCGCGATGCCGCGGTGGCCAAAATCCCGGACTATTATCGGGTGGACCGAGACCGGGTGCAGACCGCCCTGAAAGGATTGCGGCAGCGGATCGAAGCGGTGAATGCCCATCGCGACGCCGTTCGGGTGGCTGTCCTGGAGGCGCTGCGCAACTCGACTTCCGCCCAATCGGCTGAAGAGGTCGCCGTGCGTGCTGTGACGGCCTATGTGGCCACACTGAAGGATGCTCCCGACGCGGAAGGACTGCCGGACCCTGCTGTTTTGACGCTTTGGCTGACGCCCGATACCAAGTCACTGCCGCAGCGCCAGTTCGCGCCGGTTGCCGACGAACAGGCGCGGCAGACCCAGGATTCAGCCATGACACTCCCGGCGAACGCGGCGGAAACAGCCCGCCCCGTCATCGGGTTGACACCCGATGACCCTGGGCGGCTGGTCTTCGGTTATGGAGACCGGTTGGGTGATTTGGCCATGCAGAGCCTCGAATATGTGCTGATGCAGGGGGTTCGCGAAGAACACATTGACTTGAGCGCCGCTGCGCGTCGCATTGTAATTCTGCGCGATGCGCCGATGGCTGACCAGCAGTTGAGCACCGAAATGGAACTGGCAACCGTGCCCGATCCCACCGAAGCGGTGGAAGTGCTGAGCGTCCGCCTACAAGAAACCGCCCGGCGCGCAGCCCGGGAAACCCCGGAACCCACGGAATGGGCCAAACTCCACGATGCCGCTCTTCAAATGGCCAGACCGTTTATCGTGGACACCATTCGTCTGGACATGGTCTATACCGCCGGGGTACGGGAACGCACCCGTGAAGCGGTGCCGCCTGTAACGAAACAGGTGGAAGCGGGGGAGATCATCCAGGACCGCGGCAAGCGCTGGACCGCCCAGTCCCGGTCCGATGTTACAACCTATATCAGCGTGTTGCAGAGCGAGCAGCAGCCCGCACGACGCATTGTCTCCATTGCGATTTCCAACGCCATCCTGGCGGGATTGGCCCTGCTGTGTCTTCTGCGTTCCGTGGGATTGCTGCAACAGGGGCGCGCGCCCGAGAACTGGCGCACGCAAGTGAACCTTGCCCTGCTCCTGATGACCGCAATGCTGGTGACAGGCCGTATCGCCTCCTATTTTGAGCCCTCAGGATTTGTGCTGCCCGTGGCCGCTGTCGGCATTCTCTATGCCATTCTGGTGGATGTTCGCCTCGCCGCGATGGTCAGTTTCCTGACGGCGGCGCTCGTTTCCATCCAATACGGCTACGACTGGCGGCTTCTGGCCCTCGGTTCCGCCATGTCCATGGCCGGCGTCTTCAGCATCTTCCAGGTCCGTCGCCGCAGCGATATGGCCGCCGCCTCTCTTCAAGCCATGGCTGTCGGCCTGCTTGCCATTATGGCGATTTCACTTGCCACCGATTCACTGTTCAACGAAGCGGCGTTGCGCCGCCTGGCGTTGATCGGCATGAATGGATTCCTTTGTCTGCTCATTGTGCCGGGCTTGCTCTCCCCCCTTGAGCGTCTCTTCGGCATCACCACCGACATTCAACTCCTGGAATACTCCGACCTGAACAACGAAGTGTTGAGCCAACTCGCCATCAAGGCCCCCGCCACCTATGCGCATTCGCTCATGATCGGCCAACTTGCGGAAGCCGCCGCTGAAGCCATCAACGCCAACGGCCTGCTGGCCAGGGTCTGCGCTTATTACCACGATCTCGGCAAAATGGAACGGTCCGAATACTTCTCCGAAAACCAGAAGGGCGAGAATGTTCATGATCGCCTGTCGCCGAGAATGAGCGCGCGCGCCATTGCAGCGCACGTCCATGAAGGCGTGAAAATCGCCCGAAGGTACCACCTTCCCAAACCCATTATTGACGGCATTCTCGAACATCACGGCACTTGCAAGATCGGTTTTTTCTACCAGCAGGCGTTGGAGCAGCGGAAGCATGGAGATGTCCGCGAAGAGGATTACCGCTATCCAGGTCCCAAACCCCAGCGCCCGGAAACTGCTATCCTGATGATCTGCGATGCCGCGGAATCGGGAGTCCGCTCCATCAAGAATCCCAACCTGGAGCGGGTGCGGGAATTTGTTGATAAAATCATCGCCGCCCGCTCGGCCGATCGCCAGTTTGACGAATGCCACCTCACCTTGAAACAACTTGATGAGATCGCCGAAGTGGTGTCTAGCAGAATCATGTCTAACCTGCACACCCGCCTGGCCTATCCGGAGCCGAAACCGGAACCGGAGAAAAAGACCGACAATGTCATTGTCATGTCCGGCGGGACGGAATAGGGAGGAAGGGGAATGGTTCATCTGGATGTCCGCAATGAATCCGTACGGCGGGGATTGTACCGGCGCGATGCGCTGGAACGCCTGGCCGAGCGCATTTGTGCAGGCGAGGGTGTTCGCGAAGATGTCGAATTAAGCCTGTTGTTCTGCGATGATCCCTTCATCACGGAACTCAACCGACAATACCGCCGCAAACCGCATCCGACAGATGTACTGTCCTTTCAGCAACCGGGAAAGACCTGCCATGGGGTCCGCATTCTCGGAGATATCGTGATCTCTTTGGAAACGGTTGAGCGGTTTTGCGGCGGAGACCGCGCCGCTATGCGTCAGGAAATCCGCCTCTTGTTCGCTCACGGCCTGCTGCACCTGTTGGGTATGAGGCACGGAAATATGGCGGCAACGCGGCGCATGAGGGACAAGCAGGCCAAATATCTGGGGAAGAATCCTGAAGACGTCTGGCATTATCCCAAGACTGCGGCGCGCCGCCGATAACAAGGGGCGCCCCACGTGAACACAAGCACAGCCCTGTCCGGCGAAAATGAAGGCCCCGGGCCAAGACGGCCCTGTATGGGGCGCGTTGCGCTGACGATGCTTTGGGTCGGCTTGGCCATCGTTTTGGCGGGGACCCTGCAAGGTGGGGGGGAGGAATCTGCGAGGGAGGCCCTGTTGCAGGGTGTGGCGCATGCCGATGAAATCCCGGAGGCGCCCTTGAATCCGGCATCCGCTTGGTCGCGGCTTTTTCCCTTCCGCATATGGTTTGCCACGCTGTTGCTGTTGTTCGCGAGCGCCTTCGCCTCCGGATCCGAGGTTGCGCTCTTTTCACTCCATCCGGTGCGCCTGCGCGGCATGCGCGAGAGCGAATGGCTGCTGGACCGACTCGTTGGGCGGCTCATGGAACACCCCGGCGATTTGCTCACTTCCATTCTCATCTGCAACAACATCGTCAATGTGCTCATCGGCGTGGTGCTCGGCGCGCGCGTGGAAGAGTTCTTCGAGACGGTATTCGCCGGCGCCATGTCCGACCTGATTGCCTACGTGCTGGCCGTTGTTCTCTGCACCGCCATCCTCGTGGTTTTCGGCGAGATCATTCCCAAATTGGTCGTGGTCTATAACGGCGAAGCGTTCGCGCGCTTCGTCGCGCCGCCCCTGATTCTGATTGACCGCGCGTTGATTCCCCTTCGCCGCGCCATCCTGTTGCTGGTCGGGTTCATCTTTCGGGTCACCCGCTTCAGCGAGGTGCGCCCGGCCCCTTTCATGACGGACGAAGAATTCAAGTCGGTCCTCTCCGACGGCGAAGCCACGGGGGTGATACAGGAGGATGAACGGAACATGATCCAGGGCATCCTGGAATTCAGCGATGCGATGATCCGCGAAATTCTCGTGCCGCGCCCGGAGATGGTCGCGCTCAAGGCCAATGCCACCGTCGCCGAAGCGCTTGAAGTTGTGCGGGAACACGAATACTCCCGCATCCCCATCTATCAGGACGATCTCGATCACATCACCGGCGTTTTGATTGCAAAGGACCTGCTGCCGGTCGCTGTCTCCGGCCGCACAGACCAGCCCATCCGCCCGCTCGTTCGAAAGGCCCATTTCGTACCCGAAACCATGAAAGTCGCCGATTTCGTCCGACACGCTCAACGCCTCCGCACACACCTGGCCATCGTAGTGGATGAATATGGAGGCACGCGCGGGTTGGTCACCCTTCAGGATGCCATCCGCGAAGTGGTGGGCGACATCGGCGAAGAGGACGACCTGGATCAACTGTTGTGTGAACCGGCAGGCATCGGGTGCTTCCGCGTGGATGGGCGCTTCCCCCTGGATGAACTCGAGCAGATCGTCGGTGTGCCGCTCAAGGACGAAGAGCACAGCACTTTGGCCGGATTTCTCATGGACGCCATTGACCATATGCCCGAACCGGGAGAAGAAATTGAACACGACGGCATCTCCTATACGATCGAAGCGGTTGAGGGCAAGCGCATCACCCGTGTGAAAATGCGCCTGCTGGAACGTCCAACGGAGAGAGAACCCGAATGATCGCCCTTTTCGATCTCATGATGATCTTCATTCTCGCCCTGATTTTCAGCGCCGTGTTTTCCGGTTTTGAAACCGCCTTCTACGCCTGCAATCCTATCCGGGTCCGCCATCTCGCCCAGCAAGGCGGCAAAAACAACGCCCGCCGCCTCCAGCGCTATCTCGACCGACCGGAACGCATGATTACCGCTGTCCTTATCGGCAACAACATTGCCCTGCTCGCCGCCACCATCCCCATCACCCGCGAACTGGGCGCGGTCTGGGCCATGATCATCGTCACCCCCGCCGTGCTCCTGTTCGGCGAGATCATCCCCAAGAGCATCTCACGCACCCATCCCACCCGCATCTCGCTCGCGCTGATCTCCTTGATGCATTTCTGCTATCGCCTGCTCTCACCCTTCGCCGCCCCCCTCGCGTGGATATCCAGAAAATTCCTTGCGCCCCGCGTGGACGACGAACGCAGCATCCGGGGCATCATGCGCTCCACCGAAGACATGCGCGTGCTTGTGGACGAAAGCGCCGATCGGGGAACCATCGAACACGAAGAAAAGGAAATGATCCACTCCGTCATGGACCTCCAACGTCGTTTCGTCAAGGAGATCATGATCCCCCGCGTAAACATCCATGCCTTGCCCGACACCGCATCCCGGAAAGAACTCATCGCGCACTTCATGGAAAGCGGATACACCCGCATCCCCATCTACAAAGACACCATTGACAACATCATCGGCGTCGTCAACGCATTCGACATCCTCAAGGACACGGCACCCGAACAGGACAACATCCGGCGCTTCATCAAAGACGTCCTCTACGTGCACGACACCATGAAACTCGACGACGTGCTCAAGGCCATGCGCGACGCCAAGCAGTCCATGGCCATTGTCACCGACGAATACGGCGGCACCGACGGCCTCGTCACCATCGAAGATATTCTCGAAGAAATCTTCGGCGAAATCCACGACGAATACGACAACGAAGAACCGCTCGTGCGCAAGGTCGGCGATCACGACTTTGTCATCCAGGCCCGCACCCCCCTCGATACCGTCTTCGAGCAGACCGGAATCAGAATTGACGACGAGGAAGTCGAAACTCTCGGCGGCTGGGTCATGCACGCTTTGGGCCGCATCCCCCAGAAAGGCGAGGTCATCGCCCTTGACCCCTACCGCCTCACCATTCTCGACGGAGGCCCCAGTTATCTCTCTCTCATCCGCCTTGAAATCCTCCCCCACGGCGAACAATCCATCCCAAGAACCAAGGAACAGGATTCGCAATAGGGGAGCGCGGAGCAAAGCCTTTCCCCTTGCATCGCGCGGGCGCGCCCGGTAGGATTGCGGGATGCGGATCGTTGCGGACCAGGCATGGGTGTCATGCAGGGGCGGCTTTTGCTTCGTTTTTTCTGTGTCGGAATGTCGGCCGGAAACTCAAAAAATGAATACGCGGGCGGAATCCTGTGTTTCAATACCGGGCGCCTGGCGCGTTTCCGCCGCGTTGCGGTTGAAAAGATATGTAACGCCCTGGCCGAATGGCGTAAGAGACAGGTTTGATGTCGCATCACCTGTATACCGTCGTTGCGAACGGCGCGGCGCATCGCGCCGCTGAGTGGAGCAATCTGGATAAGCAATGCGACGTCGCTGTGCGAGATTGCTTCGCTTCGCTCGCAATGACGGTTCTGGTCGCCCGCAGGTTGATTCAAGCGACTGGAGAGTCGTGAATATTTTTTTGCAGTCAACATAGTACAATGGAGATATCAATAAAATAATGCTGCTGCATGGTTGGACAAAATGGGGCCGATTCGCGGAGTTGATCGTCGGTGCGGTGTTCATCGCCGGGGCTGTGCTCAAAGCCCGCGGTGTCAATACATTCGCCGTGCAGATTTACGCCTATGGCGTGATCGAAAACAAGGCGCTATTGCCCTGCGCCGCCCTTGGGACGCTCTTCATCGAGATGGCCATCGGCATGGCGCTGCTGTTGCGGCTGCGTCTGCGACACGTCACCCATGCCGCGTTGCAAGGGGTGTTGATCGTCTTCACGCTGCTCATTATCTACGGATGGGTGTTTTTTGATATCGAGGATTGCGGCTGTTTCGGGCCGTTGGAGATGAGTCCGGGCATTTCAATCGCGAAAAACATTGCGCTTATGCTGCTGGGCGGCATGGGATGGTTTGCCGCCTGGAAGCATCCCAGGTTGGACGGTCTGTCCGTGAAATGCTGTAAGTCTTTCCTGTGCGCTTTGGGCGCCGTCGCTATTGTGGCATATGCGTTCTATTTGCTTGACAGGGATGTTCCCCTGAACAGCGGGCAAGACACCGCATTGTTTTCCCAATTCATCGCGGAAACCGAAGAGGGCGTCTTTGATCTCGGAAGCGGCGAGTACCTGGTTGTCGTCCTCAGTCTGACCTGCGAAGAATGCATCCGCGAGGTGCCCGTACTGAACCAGTTGCTGGTGCATCCCGATCTCCCACCCATGGTTGCCCTTTGCCTTGAAGAGGAAGAAGGCGGACTGGAACGGTTCCGGCTCGAAACCAATCCCGAATTTCCGTTGCATTCGCTGGGCAATCGGCCCCTCTTATATTTTTCGCTCATCGGCCAGGACACCTTCCGGATGTACTACGTGCGCGATGGCAGGCCGCTGCGCTTCTGGGACGGGCATCCCCCGGAAATCACGGAACTCCTGCAAATTGTCCGACAAGACAACGATGGTTGACCATTTTCCCGCCGACAGAGTACACTGTTTCCCGGTGGACGGGAATATGCATAGGCGTATGCAACCATATGGCGAACCCGAAGATGAACAAGAAAGAAGACATTGTGACCAGGAATGCAGCGAGAGACGCGAATCATCCCGAAAACGAGGAAGGCAGCGAAAAACCGGGGATGTTCGCCCGATGGAGCGCACGGTTCAACGAGGCGTTGCAGAGCGGTCGCGGTGAGGATCGCATGGCCGCTGTTGCGCCGCCTGCGGCGCCGATTGCGGACGATATCGCGATTCGTCGCTCGCGAAATGTTGTTCAGACAAAGATGGTCATTCCGGAGGGGGTCACGGTCGAGGGGTCAGTGTCCGGCGGCTGCGACACAGAGATTTCGGGGCGAGTGTCCGGCAATGTCATGGTGGATGGTCGTCTGGCGCTTGGACCGAGCGGGGTCATCAGCGGCAATGTTCGGGCCGTTTCAGCCCGCATTGAAGGACTGATCGAGGGCAAAATCGAATGTTCTGAAGAATTGGAACTTGGCAAGACCGGCCGGCTCAATGCGGGCGGTTCCGCCGGGAAAAGGATATTTCTGGCCGGTCAGGTGTATGGCAATATGACCACTCCCGGCGCGCTGAAACTCGCGGCCGGCTGCGTGGTCAATGGCGATATTCAGACACGAAGCCTCGTCATGGAAGAGGGTGCCGCGTTGAACGGCGCGTGTTCGATGCGGGCTTCCGCGCCGGAAAATAAAACTGTATCCGCCCCGGTTCAAAGGTAAGGCGCTGAACAGCGCCTTTTGTGTCCTGTCAATGGAGAGAGGGGGGATAGCACGCCCAAAATCGGAGTGTCGTCCCTTGGTTCAGCATTCACGGGTTTTCCTGAAAACGAAAATGTGTCCTGTTACCAGGGGCCAACGGATGCCCAATAAACGCCAGCCGATCCTGTTCACTGACATCAGACCATGCTGAATGACACCGGTCAGTCCGCCGTCGAAAAACTGCGCCGCAGGGCGCATGTCCGCCAATTCAAAACCGTGCTTCGCCGCGAGCAGTTCCACGCCTTGTTATGCGTCCGTTGAGACCGTGTCGCAACAAAGTATCGAGAATCGCATGGAAATACGCCTGGGTGCCGAGGCGATACGCATCGCCATCGGCCCCAAGATGATTTGCGGACACGTATTCATTCCCGTATGACCGGTACAGCGTTTCTTTTGCGGGAAGGGGTGCCATCTGAAGGGAACCGCATTGCGTGCACCGATGGTATTCATATCCCAGGCGCTTTCCAAAGAAGGACAAATCCCGTCCACATGCCACATACATATATCTATACTCATATTTCTGCGAAAACTTTTTCATAATCAAGCAACGACAGTATAGTTTCTCGGACAATTGGGTTCAATCACCTTGCCTTCGTCACAACTTTTTCGCCCCGCATTCCCGCTGGCGGGAATCCAGCAAAGCAAAACCTCATGTTAAATAAACACCAGCCTGGAGGCATTTGCGAAACGGGCGTTTCGGACCTCAGTTTCATCAAAAATCCCGGTAACCGTTCACGGGGTTGCCCCCCCAAAAACATGGGGTTTTTCGCAATTGCAGCGGGAGAACGGCGCGAAAATGCGGCAAAATGCGACGACTTGTGCGCCGAAAAAGTGCGGTTTCCCGGGTGTTTTCGCATTCTTGACCCCGTGAACGGTTACAAATCCCGGATGTTTCGTGTTCTTGAACGCAACAATGGTCCATTTCGCAAATGCCTCGTCTATTGAGATTAATTGATCTTTTTACTGGAGACAGGATACACTGGAGTGTTCCGATTCAAGACGATCATCGCACGATTGAAAAGTGGAATCAGAAACAGCATTATGACTGCCGATGAGAGGCCTGTGGAAAGTTGGCCTCCCCACAGGCGCACGAATATTTTTTGCCGGCAGGATGTATACAAATATGACTGCGCGCGGCGGAGTGCGTAGTGAGTAATGCTATTCAGACGCGGAGACCCGATATGGAAGCGGGCGCAGCGATGAACGGTCCGTTTTCCATGCGGGCCTCGCGTCGTAAAATACGGAGGTGAACACATAATGCCGATGGGATTCTACATGTTTCATCCGGCGGACCTGCTGATGATCCCCGCCATTCTGTTTGCTCTTTGGGCGCAGGCACGGGTGCGGGGCGCCTATGCAAAATACTCGAAAGCAGGCGTGCGCGCCGGGCTGACCGGCGCGGATGTCGCCCGGTTAATCCTGCGCAACCGGAACATGGCGGTGGCGGGGGCGATCGGTAAAGGAATCTTGGGCGAGGCGGTTAATATCGAATGCATTCCCGGCGAGATGACGGACCATTACGATCCCCGCGACAAGACCTTGCGGCTGTCCGAGGGGGTCTATCACGGCCGGAGCATCGCCGCCTTGGGCATCGCGGCACACGAAGTCGGCCACGCCCTGCAGGACGCCGACAACTACGCCCCGATGCAATTGCGCCAACTGATGTATCCGGCGTCGTCCATCGGGTCCACGCTGGCTTTTCCGCTGATCTTCGGCGGCCTGATTCTCGGGTACATGGGCTATGCCGTGCCGTGGCTGATAACGGCCGGCATCTGGCTTTTTGCCGCAGCGGTCGCCTTCACCATTGTGACGCTCCCCGTGGAGTTCAACGCCAGTCGGCGTGCGTTGCTTGCGCTGGCGAGCGGCGGATACCTGACGGACGAGGAATTGGACGGCGCACGGGCGGTGCTGAATGCGGCGGCACTGACCTATGTCGCGGCGGCTGCGGCGGCCGTTCTGCAACTGATCCGCCTCATCCTCATCACCCAGCGTCGCAATTGACCGCATCGCCCATGAACGTTTCTGGCAAGGAAGCCTTTCATCGCCTGGCGTTCCAGGCGGGGGGCTTCCTTGTGTTTTGTCTCGCCCACGTCTGCGCGGGGGATGTGGATATCATCACGGTGCGCACGGAAGGGCGCGCCGCAGGCGTGGGGCTGGCGGCTCGGAATGCAGCCATTGATGAGGCCCGTCGGGAGGCGGTCATATCGGTGCTCCATTCCCTGGCCCCGGGCATAGACCATTTGCCGCTCGACCCGATTGTTCGCAAGGCCCACGGATATGTCCGCAACTTCGAAATCCTGCGCCATGACCAAATGGATGGGGTTACGCGGGTGGAAATAGACGCCCATGTGCTGGAGAAACCGCTGCGCCAGGATCTCGCCGCGACCATGTTGCCACGGCTTCCCACAATGCCCCGTGTTCTGATTGTGATTGATGAACGCATTGAGGCTGGAAATGAACCAGAAGCGCTCTTCCGCGGGAATATCGTGGCGTCCGTTCTAAAAGAGGCCCTGGGGCGACAGCGCATAGATGTCTGCGACATCACCCATCCGGGTCTACCAGCCACGCCGGAGCAGTTGGCCGCCCTGCCCGCCGCAACCCTGGAGACATGCAGCCGCATGGCCCAGGCCATCGCCATGGACGTACTCATCGTTGGCGAAGCGGCCTGTGCCCCTGAAAGCGCGCCGACCGGCGCCGATGTCGTTCGCAACCGCGCCGTCATCACCCTGCGTGTTTTTCGGGGGATTGACGGCAAGATGACCGATGATCTCAGCGCTGTCGCATCTGTGTATAGTTTGAATCCGCGCGAGGGCGGCGAACAGGCACTGGAGGACGCTGCGGCCAAACTGGCTGCGGATACAACGGTCGCAGTGGTGATTGCCGCACTCGGCGCCCGGGAGGACGATAGACTCCTGTTGACCATAATCCATCCCGGTTCTCAAGAACGATTTGACGCATTGCTGGCGACGCTGCGTGACATACCAGAAACGCAAGAGGCCATCGTGCTGTTCTATTCGGAAGACGTCGCCCGCATCCGCCTGCGTTATGACGGAGCCATGTCGGAACTCATCCGGGCCATCACCGCCCGCTCCTATGACGGTGCAGAACTCCATGTGAAAAAAGCCGTCTTACGTGAAATTCATCTTGAATTTCCGCCCTCAGAGTAAGAACGTCAGATTCAGGAAACCCACATTTTGCGGCGTTCCGACCTTCTCCTATACAATCTCCGCGGGCGCAACCCCAAAAAGGAACATCCATGAAGTGCGATACGCCCGAAATTTCAATCGTTGTCCCCGTGTACAATGAAGAAGAAATCCTGCCGAAACTGTACGACCGCGTAACGGCAACGCTCGAACAGATGGGCCGGACTTACGAGTTTATCCTGGTGGACGACGGCAGTGTGGACCGCAGTTTTGAGGTGTTGCGCACCCTGCGGAACAAAGACAAGCGGGTGAGGGTGTTGCAACTGGCGCGCAATTTCGGACAGACGGCGGCGTTGTATGCGGGGTTTCATATCGTCCGCGGAAGCATTGTTATCACGTTGGATGCCGACTTGCAGAACCCGCCGGAGGAAATCCCGAAACTTGTCGAAAAACTTGATGAAGGCTATGAAGTGGTTTCCGGCTGGCGTATGCACCGGCAGGATGCATTCCATCGTAAAATGGTCTCCCGCATATTGAATGTTTTCATTGGACGCCTCACTCGCACCAATCTCCATGACTGTGGGTGTTCGCTGAAGGCATATCGGAGGGAGTTTATTGACCGGCTCATCCTCTTCGAACACCGTTCGCGCTATTTGCCGGCGGATATCGGTTGGCTTACCCGCAATATCGCCGAGATTCCGGTGAACCACGAGGAACGCCGAACCGGCCGCACCAACTACACGCTGCCGGTTCTCATACGAACAGGTTTTGATCTCGTGACCAGCATCACGGCGACTCCCCTGCAACTGATCGCCTTTGTGGGCTGGCTCTTTTCCCTGATAGGATTCCTGATGGCCGTTGTGATCGGAGCGGTGTTTTTTGTCGGAGGCGCGCCCAGCGAGGCCGTTATCATTGCCGCGCTGCTTTTTTTCTTCACCGGCGTGCAGCTTGCCGCGCTGGGATTCATCTGCGAATACATCAATCGCATCTACCTTGAAGTGCAGCGAAAACCGTATTACATCGTCAAACAGGAATTACCCTGAAAATCATGAGTTTCGAATTGCTTGAGTGGGACACCCGTTTTTTCGGCATTCGAACCGCAAGAATATGTTCGGCAGTGATGTCCGCAGAAGACCTTGAAAAGGCTCTTGACACCCTGCGCCGGAATGAAGTTCAACTGGTCTATTGGGCTTCAGATGCTTTCATGGATGACAAGGTCGTCCAATGGTGGGGGGGCAACCTTGTGGATAAAAAAACCACCTATTTCATGGACCTGAACAGCGCCGATGTGGATTGGGGGTCCGCGCCGGCATCCGTCTTCCCATATCACCCGGACATGGACGCAGGGCCGTTTGTGGACCTGGCGATTCAGAGTGGGCGCTATTCACGATTTGCCGTTGACCCGCGTTTTCCCAGAGAAAAGTTTGAGCGCCTCTACAGGCACTGGATTATCGGGTCCTTGCGAAAGGAAATGGCCAAAGAAGTACTCACAGTGCAGGAACACGGACGGACCGTCGGCATGGTGACCCTCCGCGAACGTCTGAGCAGGGGAGACATCGGGCTTATCGCGGTAGACTCAGAACACCGTGGCAGAGGATACGGAACGCAACTGGTTCGCGCAGCGCAGCGCTGGTTTTTTGAACATGGTTATGCGCATGCGCAGGTTGTGACCCAGGCGGACAATGTTCCGGCCTGCCGCCTTTACGAAAAATGCGGCTACTCCGTTGAGAAGATTCAATTCTTTTACCATTTCTGGATTCAGGAAAGCGCCGGAAACGATCTCGTACGTGAAAACCAATGACCTTATTGCGACGGGCGGCGCAGTGAACAGGTCGGGGGCCCGTCGGGCAAGGTGTGCGCCATCTTGATGAGCCGAAACCCATGTTTCCCATAAAACGCGATATTCCTGGCGTTGTGGGTGATCACGTAACAGGGGTGTCCGCCGGCATCCGCCAGCCGAAACACATGCGCCAGCAAGGCCCCGCCGAATCCCCGCCGCTGAAATGCCGGAGCAACACCCAGCACATCCAGTACCCAATGCGGTTCTGATATTTCGTCGCGCTGACGGCGTAAAACATCCAATTGAACACGCGCGGACCTGGAAAGATTGCGCAACCCCAATCGAAAGGGGACAAGAAGCAGCCCGTGGCGGATATACGCGCCCAAGCCGGGCTTGGCGTGTGGCGGTATCCACAGGGCCACGCCCTCACCGCCCCCGGTGATAAACGCGCCGCCGCACTCCATCAATACCTTCGCCCAGCGCGAATGCATCCAGTGCAGCACCGCCGCACGCTGTACCGGATCAGGAATCATATACGCGCAAATGGGATCGTTTTGAAAAGCAAGGCCCAGAATGTCCGCCGCTTCCTGTACCCGCGCCGGCGTGAGCGGTTCCACGAGGATTCCATTATGCGACATAAAGCCTTTCCATGAACCCGGGCGGTCCAAACAAGTACACCAACATAGCGCCTTGTGCCCGCGTAGTTTACACCGCCGCGTCCAGTCCCGTCACTTCATGCCATCAGGGGGTTTTCCTTTGGATTGCAGCGGCTTGCCATCGCTTTTGCCCTGCCGTCCGGCTGCCCGGATGAAACCGCGCACAGAGCGATGATCGCCTGCTTCATTCGCCCGAAAAATGACCGGCATTGCCACGAAGAAGGACATGCTATAATAAGCCTTCAAGATAAGCGGGGGGCATAAGCACTGCCGTTTGGACAAAGACGAAAGGAAGAAACGATGAAGATGTACATGTTTCCTATCGCTGTGGTGATGTTGGCGGCCGCACTGATCTCAGGATGTCCCAAGAAGCCGCCTGCGCCGGAAATCGCACTGTCTGCGGCCTCTTTAGTGTTTGGAGAAACTTCGAATTCCCTGACATTTCAGGTCTGGAATGCGAACAGCAAGGCAGGAAAGATGTCGTTTGCAGTCACCAGCACCGCCTCATGGATTTCTTCCATAAATCCCGATGTCGGCGAAAGCGCCGGTCCCGCAGACCCTGTGACCATTACGGTGCAAGTGGATCGAAGCGGACGACCCGCAGACACTTATACGGGAACTATTGTGGTGTCTTCGTCGCAAACCGCTTCAAAGTCTCTTGCTGTCAGCATGACCGTTCCTGCACCGGTCGAAGAAAAGGGCGTCATTTTGGGTTTTGTCGGTGACACCAAGGGCGCAGGACTTGCCTTCGTCTCCGTTCAGAGCGACAGCGGCGCGGAAACCTACACGGATGGCTACGGCTGCTTTGCGCTGGACGATGAACCCGCGGGAACGCGCACGCTCACCTTCGCGAAAGCCGGCTATGCCCCCGGCGGGGTGCGTGTGGAGGTGCTCGGCGGGGCTTCCTGTGCTGCCACTGCGGCACTCAAAGCACTTGCGCCCGGCCAGGTGCTTTCCGACGCCGCGGCCGGCGGCACCGTGGATGACGGCCAGGGCAATGCGATTGATATTCCGGAGGGGGGCCTTGTCACCAAATCCGGCCGAAAGGCGACCGGGCCGGTGTCGGTGCATATCACGCCGCTTGATGTGACCAGCGATGCGGACATGGCGGCCTTTCCGGGGTCCTTCATGGCGATTGCCGCCAAGCAGGGGTCAGAAGTCATGCTGGAAACCTTCGCTCTGGCCGATTTCTCCATTTTCCAGGACGACGAGCCGCTCGACCTTGCTCCGGGCAGCACCGCGACGATTCAACTGGCCCTTCCCGAAGACACGCCCTTGGGCGTTGGGGAAGTTGTGCCGCTGTGGCATTACGATGAAATCCAGGGCATCTGGATGGAATCCGGAACCGGCACGGTGGAAGAAGTGGGAGGCATCCGCGTCTATACGGCGGAAATCCCGCATCTGTCATGGTGGAACTGTGACGCGCCCATTGAACAGAAGAACTGCATTACAGGGCGTATTCTGGACGACGCGGGCATGCCGGTGGCCGGCGCCTCCGTCATTGCCAAAGGTGTGGATTATAACGGTTGGAGTTATGGAAACAGCGACACAAACGGCTACTTCTGTGTGGATGTGAAACGCGATTCGACCGTTCAGGTGGAGGTCACGCTACCCGGCGGTACCATGCCCATCGTGAACGTCTCCGTCACCGTTCCCGATGCCAGCGCGTCCTGCGCCACGGGCGGCTGCATCGCCGTCGGCGACATCGAAGCCAGTTACGACTCGTGCATCCGGGGCCGCGTCACAGACAAGAACGGCGCGCCCGTGGCCGGGGTGAATGTCTATTCATCGATCGGTTCGCGCGGCATTACCGACAGCCGGGGAGACTTCTGCATGGGTGCCCTGGCCGGCATTGAAACAACGGTGTTCGTCATCGGCCGACCGCCGGTTTCCGTCACGCCGGAAGCCGGCACGAGTTGCGGCGCGGGGAACTGCGTGGAAGCGAATATCAGCGTGGAATATCCCGAAGATGGCGACTTTGTGGGCTGGATAGTGGCGGACTTGGATGCCGGTCAGGCGACGACAAGTCTGAACGCCAGCGCCTTCTTCTTTGCCGGTACGGGCGACACCTTCGGGTTTGACGGTTCGGACACGTGCAGTGTCCACGTCTATGCGTACTCCATGGATGACTACAGGCTGCCGGAAATTGACCCGACGGCGTTCATCGGGGCATTGGACCCCGGTGCGCCTGGGCTGCTCAGCGCCAACGGATCCCAGACGCCGTTGGTCCGGTTGGCGGACTGGATGGCGGGAGAACCCATGATGTCCATTCAGCCCTGGATGTACAGCATGTTCGTACAGGAAGGCGAGATGATCGGCATTCCGCCGGGCGCAACAACGCAGTTTTCGTGGCCCGGCGGCTTTGACATCGCCGCTTTCAGTGCGGCATCCAGGTTGCCTGATCTGCTCACATTCACCTCGCCGGAAATCACCTCGCGGATTTGGTTCAATACGGTGGATATTGATTTGTCGTCGGAACTCGTGCTTGCCTGGGACGCAAGCGCGCCGGGGGATTATGTGGAGGTCTCCGTCAGCAGCAGCGCTTTTGACTTGGACACGATGCAGTTTCAAACGGGAGTTGTGCAATGCCTTCTGGGCGACGATGGCAGCCATGTCATCCCGGCATCCCTGTTGTCACAACTTCCGTATGACCCGATGTACAGTACCGTGATGTTTTCCGCTTCGCGGCATGTCCTTGCGCAACAGGCGGTCCCGCTGGCGCGCACCACCGGCAACGGGATTGTGGGGCTGGACGCATCAACCGGCCTCACCGCCATGTCCATGAGTTTCCCGGAAGTAAAATCAGATGTGGAGAGACAAATCCTGAGTCTGCAACTGTACCTTACCGCGCATGGACGAATACTCCGCAAGCCGTAAAACGTACTGACGATACATATAAGCGCCTTCGGGGGCCTTTACGGTCCCCGGGGGCGCTTTTTTGTGTTTCCCAATCAAATGCGTAGAATAAGCGCCAATTTCCCAACAGCGGCAAAGGAGAAACACGATGAGCAGGACATTGAAAGTGGGCGTGATTGGGGTGGGGGGGATTGCACGGACGCATTTTCCGGGATGGAAGGAAAGTCCTCACTCGGAGATGATTGCGTTGGCCGACACCGACGGCAAAGTCCTTCAACAGCGGGGAAAAGAGGAGGGTATCAGCCTTCTGTACGAAGACCCCTGCGATTTGCTTCGCAACCCCGACATTGACATTGTGGATATATGCACTCCCAATGCCTGCCATGCGCCTCTGGCCATTGCCGCGATGCAGGCAGGCAAGCATGTGATCTGCGAGAAGCCGCTGGCGCCGACCCCCGCCGAAATCCGCAAGATGATCGCCGTGCGCGACAAGACCGGCAAACTGCTCATGACCGCCCAACATTTCCGCTTCAGTGGACGCGCAAAAGCGCTGAAGTCCGTGCTTGCGCAGGGCATGCTTGGCGAGGTCTATCATGCGCGCAGCTGGATGCTGCGCCGCAGCGGCGCGCCCACCCGCCCCGGATTCGTCATGAAGAAACACAGCGGCGGTGGCCCCTGCATTGACATCGGCGTGCACATCCTCGACCTGACGCTCTGGATGATGGGTAACCCCAAGCCGGTCGCCGTCTCCGGCGTCACCCAAAACAAACTCGCCAAACTGCCCGGACAGTTCAGCACGTGGGGCGGCCCCATCCCCAAATTCTGGGACGTGGAGGAGTTTGCCGCCGCAATGGTCCGCTTCGCCAACGGCAGCACCCTCGTGTTGGAGGTGAGTTGGCTGCTGCACCACAAAACGGAAAGCGAAGACATGCAGATGTGGCTCTACGGCGTGAAAGGCGGCGCACACTGGCCCAGCAATGAAATCCTCAGCACCGACTACAAGGCAAAGCAATTACTGAACACCCAGTTGACCCTGGAAGAACGCGGCGAACCCCACGCCAAAGAGTGCATGGCTTTCGCGGAGGCCGTGGCGCAGGGAGCGCCTTCCCCTGTTCCACCGGAACAGTCGCTTGATGTCATCACTATTCTCGACGGCCTCTACCGAAGCGCCGCATCGGGAAAGGAAGTTTCTTTGAAATAGAAACCCCAAGGACGACCGACACAGACTGACACGGACACCCACGGACAAGGACGAATACGGAAAGACCAGCCGCTATTTGACAAAACCTGACACGACTATTGTAAGGCGGATTGGCTTTTCTTCAATGCTTTTTGTTTTTTATTTTTTGTCCTTTTCGTCCTTGCAGTCCTTTTCAGTCCATCTTCGCCCATGAAGGCCTGCGCAACTGCTCCAATGTATTGGGGGCTTTTGGCTGCTGCCGCAGAATGACGTAGTCCTCATCCTCCACCTGGCCGCCGGTTTTCTTGATGATCCCTTCGGTCAACTGCTGACACGCCGGAATAAGCGTGTCAAAGGAGTGAGGGGTGAAGGAGAATGGCTTGTCTCGAATCGCGTCAATGCCGCTGGTCCAATGGTCGCCGAGCGCGGCAAAACCCTTCATGCAGCCCAGTACACCGGCGGCGGTGGAGGCGTTGCAGTCGGCGTCCTGGCCGCAGCGGGTGGCGATTTCCACCGTCTTCAGCACATCGCCGCCGCCGTACAACAGGCCCATCACGACATACGCGCCATTCAACTTGGCGTCAATGTTGACGGGGTTATTCGGCAGGCAATCCTCATCGGTCTGCCATTTCTCTTCAATCTTGTGCCACACCGCAAGCCAGTCGTCCGGGTGTTCCGCGTGCCAGTGGATTACGTCGGAAATACACTGATGATAGGTGGATTCTGGGGGAATGCAACGCAGCCCCTCTTGAATGACATGCAGCACGTTTTCATCTTCAAAATACGCGGCCGCGTACATCCCGGCCACAAAGATGCCTCCGTAGAGTCCATCGCCGTAGTTCATGATCCGCCCGAAGATGTTGCAGAGCCGCTGCGCTTCCTGCGGCATCCCGGGACACAGAATGCCGAAGAGGTCTGCCTCGATCTGAAAATCAATGTCGTCGGAATGGGAATTATGGTCGGGATGCCCGGACATCGGCGGCATGATACCCGCCCGGACGTTGTCACGTCCGACACGGTTGGCATGCCACAATTTGTACTTTGTGTCGGCAAACGCTTTTCCCGCCTGCTCATACGTAATTTCCAGGCCGTGCTCTTCAAGCGCCTTCAAAAACGTCATTTCAACATAGAGGTCGTCCTGCATCAGGGCGCCATGGATGCGTTCGGGTTTCCAAGGCTCCAAGGGTTCCGTGATGGGTTTGGCGTTGGACTTGAACTCGTAGATATCGGCAAAGCAGACCCCGATCATCTGGCCCGCCCACGCGCCTTTGCACTTGTCCAGAAAGGATTCTTTGCTCAACGCAACGGTGTCCGCGTCACAATGGGAGCCGCCGACAAGCCATAAAACAATCAATGTGCCCAAAAGAAATCGTTTCATCGCAGGCATCCTCCTTCTCCCACCACGTTTGATTGGCCGCACAATACCATCGCCCCCGGAGCAGATGCAATGCGGAGACGCTCAAGACCCCGAAACCAGCCACTCCTTGAGATCAATGCGGGTGAAAGCGCGCAGGGTGGCGGTAACGGGCGGATTGTTGCCTGCATTGGCCACATAAGCGGCGTCGTTCTTGGGGTCGAACACGAAAGAGTGCAGGGTCACGTGGTTGAAGACCGGTCCGTTGGCGAGCAGGTCAATGGCGTCGCGCACATCCATCGCGCCGGGACGCTCCTGGATTTGCTTGCCCAGCCAGTCGTAGCGCAGCCAGGTATTCTGGATTTTCAAGAGGGGGATTGCAGCGCGGAGTTGATCGCGATTCTCGATATTGATCCCGACGGAAGGCCCCATCACCGTGGCCAGTTTGAAGAGTTGGTCTTCACCGACAGGGTGGTTTGTACGCCGCACGGCGTCTTCCATCGCCCAATGACCGGTATTCTCGTTTTCTTTCGGGTCCATTGGGGCGTAAACCTCGCAGACCTTGGCGTCCACCTCAAGCGCGCGCGCGTCCGGGATTTTTCCGTCGCCGATGATAAAGTTCCAGCCCGTGGTACGGGGGCCGGCTTGCATGATCGCTACGGCCGCATCCAGCGTCCGGGCTTTCTCCAGGATACGCCGCATGATCAGGAACAGCGGCAGGCCGTCGAAAGTGGCATCGGGGGAAGTCGAGGTCATTTCCCCGATGGTGATGCCTTGGGCGTTCATGCCGCTTACGCTGCCGATACCGCCCGCCCAGCCGAGCATCATGAACGGGATGCCATCCTTGGGCCGCCAAATCAGGATTGCCGCATCATCTTGCGCATCTGCGCTGACGTTCCAGTCCAGATTCCGCGCATGGATCAATCGTCCGTCCGGGGTCCATTTCCCCCAGGCCGCAAAATTCGAACATCCCGGCGGCGCGTCGGGGCCGTAGTGCAGGATTTCAGACGAGGTGACGCCCATGCGGACTTCTTCGTAGGTGACATCATCCACGCCCGCCGCCTTCAAGCCTTCCACCAGCGCCTTCATCTCTGTGACATATTCCGTCGGAAAATGCTTCTCCATGCGCTCGGACTGGGCCATCGCGTATTCAAGCGTATAACCGCGATCCCACAGCGTCTTGACCAAATAGCCTCCCTTGATTACATGGCGCACATGCCTGGCGAGCAGACGGCCATGCTGGAAGCCCATTTCCTCATGCGTCCCCTCCATGACGCATACCAGGTGTTCGCCCACCTGGTAGAGTTTGCCCGCCCCCTCGGAATCCACAAGTTTCACCTCGGGATTCTCGATGATTTCCGGACTGCGCCAGCCCGCCGGCGTTTGCGCCCGCTGCGCAAATGAAGGAATCGTCCAGCCGCTGCACAGCACAGCGACGGTCAACAAGCCATGAACAGCGCGAAACCGCATAATGGAAATCCTCTCTGAATTGAACCGGCTTCCCTGTGCGCGACACACCGCTTTTTCAGCCGATAAATCCGGGTATCATTAGACCCTGTTCCTTTTCAAAGGGTTTCGGCATCTGTCGCCCCTTCGGATGAAGGCGGATGATATTGTCGGAATGCCTCATTGAATTGCGGAATGGTCAGGGCTTCATATTCCGCGCCCAATCTTCGGTGGACTTCGACGATATCTTTGGGATCGAAAGCCCAACTGAGCGCCATCACCATCAAGAATGCGGGACGCTCCGACGGGGTCTGCTCCCGGATGGCTTCCACCTGCCAGGCAATATTTTCTTCACGGGTGCGTTCGGCGTAATCCACCGGCCAACGTGTCAAAACATGGGAAACCAGCACAGGGGGGGACCCCAGCCAGTAATTTCCGTTCAGGGCACCCATGCCATCATCCCGCCCCATGCCCAATACAATCGTCTGTAAATCCTGAATGGACGCAGTGAATCGCTGGGTCACGGGGTCTTGCTGCGCCCGAACATAAGGCCGCCAGGCGTCCGTGTACAGAACCATCTCATTACATCCCATGCGGCGCATATACGCAGCGGTCAGCGCGAGATAATCCTGCCAGCCGGTTTCGAGATTCGCTGTACGCTTCATAAAGTTGCGATAGGGATGGCAATAAGCCGCGCCGGACAGGGCCATGAAGAGATAGTCGTTCGGGGTTGCGGTTTCAAAATAGTGCGCCGCCACCAATGGGGCCAGTTCAAATATCCCCGGTCCCATTGCCCAGTTGATGGGTATGCCGCCACGGGCCGGGTCCTGCCATATCCGGTATTGTCGGCTCTGCAGATAAGAAGGCGCATCGCCGGATTCCACGATGCTGTGGCAGATATAGACCCTGTCGGAGGGGTAATCCCGCCGGCCTTCCGCCAGTCGTCGGCGGTAGGCTGCCACCATCGGGCCGGTATCCACGATGGCGCCGCTGAGCACAGACAGATTCGTGGTCCAGTCACAGGGAATTGTCAGTTTTCCATATTCCCCCGCTACACCTGCCCCACGGTACTCATCCATGCCCCTGTCCAGCCCCGAATACCAGAATCCAAGCACCGGCGTATTCACCGGCGCGGCAGCCAGCAGTCTTTCCAGAAAAGCGCGTTCAGCGGCATGGTTCGATCGCTCGCCGGCTTGCTGTTCTTCACCGGTCACCCAGCAATGAAAGACGCGGTTGCGGACAAAATAGTCGCGCATGTGATGCTGAGTGGCGGTGGGGTGATAACAGGCAAGAATGCGCTGATTCATCTTCGGCCAGAGCGTCTCGAAGGCCCACTCATAGGCCGCCACATTCGTCTTCCAGCGTCCGCGCAAGTCCTCGATCTGTTTGCCCGCGCTGATCCATGCTTCATGGTCCGGCCACGCCGCCACCGCATCTTTCAGTGATGCCATCATCGTGGCGATGTTGATCGTGGCGGGCAATGCGGGGTCATATACGATGACACGGTCGTATGTGTCGCGGTATTTCTCGAAAAGCGACACGGGAGACAGGGTCCGCGCCTCGGCAATCAGTCCCTTCTCCTTCAGGCGCTCCAGCCAGAAAGCGTCCCATTCCGCGAGTTGAAGATATATCTTGGATTCCGGACCCCGGTTGACAAGCCCCTGAAGGGTGGTGGCGGCAAGTTTGAGGTCCAGCCCCGCATCCTGCAATTCAACCACATCCAGACAGGACGATGGGGGAGACCCCGCAGGAAACATGGGTTGGGCCGTGACGGAACAGGCCACCAGAACGGTTGCTGCCATCAAAGTCAACGGAAAAGGGATGGTGGTAAGCACAAACAGAGACCTTTTGTTGCACATCCTACTGAACTTGAAACTGAAATTGCGACTGATGAGACGAAATTGGGTATCTCTTAAGGGGCCAAGTCAGTGTTGTCCAAAACAGGTCGTTAAGAAGATGAACGGCCCTGCCCAAAACCCATTGGAAAATCCTGTTGAATCAAGATGATATGGCGGGCTTTTCCTATACGAAAACATCTCCGTGGGAATTCCTGAGGCATCATTGACCCCTGTGCCAAGGTGTGCCGTTTTGTTCCCCCTCACCCCATCCCTCTCCCAGAGGGAGAGGGCGTTTACCGCGAAACCTGAGGAATGCTGTTGCGCCCTCTCCTTCCGGGAGCGGGAGATCGGTGCGCCATCTGAGGAATGCTGTTGCGCCCTCTCCTTCCGGGAGAGGGGTGGGGTGAGGGGGGATGTCAATATGTATCGAAGGCTTTTCTCAACGCTGAGAATATTATGAACAGCACTGGAACCAAGCCTTGAGGCATTGGTTCCAGACCAGGCAGGGATGTTTCTCAGGCATTCTCTGAAACCAAGGCAGATATTGTTCGGTCCATTCATCCGGGAGGGAGCGGCGGTGTCAACAATTTTTCTCAGGACTTCCAGGTCCAGGTCTTTTCTGACGGGGCTGTTTGCCCTTTTGTTGACTGTCGGATCGACACTGATTGTCGGTTGCGAGGGCAGGCCCGGCGACCGCAGCGCTTTTATTCCGCCTGCCGGAAAATATGATGTCCGGATTCTGCGCGATAACTGGGGCGTTCCGCACATTTTCGGCAAACGGGATGCCGATGTCGCCTATGGATTGGCCTATGCCCACTGCGAGGATGATTGGGCCACCATCGAAGAGCAGATGCTGCTGGTCCGGGGAAGAATGGCCTCTGTGCTGGGACGCGAATTTGCCAAATTCGACTATCTGGTTCATTGGTTCCGCGTGCGGGAGTTTGTGGACGCCCGATTTGAAACCGATCTCAGTCCCGAACTCCGTTCGCTGCTTGATGCATACGCGGATGGCATCAACCATTTTGCGGCGCTGCATCCCGAAAAGATGCCGCATCTCGAACTCCCGGTGACAGCCAGGGACATCGTGGCGGGCGCCACGCTGAAAGCCCCCTTTTTCTATCGCCTCGACAATTACCTGAAATCGCTCTTTGAGGACGACAGGGCCATCCCCATTGACCACAGGGGGCAGATTGGGATGAACATCCCGGAGGAAAATCCTTTCACGCGGGGACTCGCGATGGGGTCCAACGCCTGGGCCGTTGGGCCGTCGCGCTCAGCCGACGGCGCAACACGCCTCGCCATCAATTCGCACCAGCCGTGGACCGGTCCGGTCACGTGGTATGAGGCACACGTCCGCAGCGAAGAGGGCTGGAACATGATCGGCGGCACCTTTCCCGCCGCGCCGCTTATTTTCAAGGGACACGACGAGAACAAGGGTTGGTGCCACACCATCAACCAGCCCGATCTCGCGGACATCTACCGACTGACCATCAATCCGGAGAATCCCAACCAGTATCTGTTTGACGGCCAATGGCTTGACCTGGAGCGCGGGATGGCGCGGATCAACGTGCGGCTCTGGGGCCGTCTTTCGTGGACCTTTTCGCGAGAACTGCTCTGGTCGGTGCACGGTCCCGCAGTGCGACGGGCGGACGGCGTCTTCGCCATTCGTTTCGCCGGTTATGGGGAAGTCCGGCAGTTGGAGCAATGGTACCGCATGAACAAGGCGCGCAATCTGGATGAATTCCTGGCGGCCATGCGCATGGGTGGTCTTTCGTCGTTGAACACCCTCTATGCAGACCGTCAAGGGAACATCTATTATGCTTACAATGGCCAATTCCCCGTCCGCAATGAGGGTTATGATTGGCACGGCATCCTTCCCGGGGACACCTCAGAAACTCTGTGGACCACCTTTCACCCCTTTGACAGTGTTCCCCAACTGTTGAATCCGCCGTCGGGATTCGCCCAGAACTGCAACAATTCGCCGTATTACACGACGGACGGAGACGGGAACCCGCGTCCGGAAGATTTTCCGGAAACAATGGGCATTCAATCCGGCATGACGAATCGCGGGTGGCGCGCCCTGGAAACCTATGGGGCCGACCCCGCAATCACCCGCGAGGAGTTCTATGCTTATAAGTATGACAAGGTTTATTCAGAAAAATCCGGTCCCGCCCGATTCCAGGCGGCGGTGCGCGAGGCGACGATTCCCGATGAACCCCTGCTGCAGGAAGCCGCAGCCCTGCTGACAGGATGGGATCGCAGCACGGACAAGAACAACCGCGCCGCCGCGTTGGCCGTGCTGGCATCGGGCGCTTACGTCGAGGGGCAAGCGTGGCGCGAAGGAAGCGACGATATCATTGCCCGCCTGCGCCGCACCGCGGAACTGCTCATGGAAAAACATGGGCGTCTGGATGTCCCTTGGCAGGACGTCATGCGGCTGCAACGGGGCGAACTGGACCTTGGACTCGGCGGCGGTATGGATTGTCTGCGTGCGTTGGACCCATCGCTCCAGGAAGACGGCCGATTCAAGGCCGTCAACGGCGATTGCTATTTTCTCATGGTCGAATGGACCGCCGACGGGCGGATGGTGTCCGAAGGCATCCACCAGTTCGGTGCGGCGACAATAGACGCGAATTCCCCGCATTACGCCGACCAGGCGCCTCTTTTTGCGGTAGAAGAGACCCGGCCCACATTGTTCTACGAGAACAATATCCGGGCCAACCTGAAACGGGAATACCGACCGGGGGAATTTCATGGGCCGTGGTATTTGCAATAATCGGCGAAAAAAAGAGGTAGAAAAAATGAAATCTCCGAATGTTTTGCTGGTATCAGCCTGTTGCCTGTCATGCATCTTCCTGGTTTCCTGCGCCCCGCCTTTGGACACCGCGTCCCTGATCCCGCCGCCGGGAAAATATGAGGTACGCATCCTGCGCGACACCTACGGCGTGCCCCATATTTACGGCAAAACCGACGCGGATGTCGCCTATGGCCTGGCCTATGCCCATTGCGAAGACGATTTCCCCACCGTGCAGGAGGCGCTGCTGTTGTCTCGGGCGAAACTGGCCACCGTCATGGGCCGCGAAGCGGCTCCTTTCGATTATCTGGTGCAGTTGTTCCGATTCCGTGAGATTGTGGATGCCAAATACGAAACAGACCTTTCCCCGGAAGTGCGCGCCATCTGTGACGCCTATGCGGACGGATATAACCACTATGCCGCGCTCCATCCGGAGGAAGTCGTACCGGGCGTGCTCCCCGCGACAGGCCGCGACGTGGTGATGGGGTTTGTCGCCAAGACACCCTTCTTCTTCGGCATGGACGGCGCCGTGCGCCGGCTGATGGGCGACAAACGTCCACAGGAAGTATCTCCGAAACTGGCCGCGCGACAGGGCGGCTTTCTCACGCGCCATCTGCCGATAGGCTCCAACACCTTCGCCATCGCGCCCCGTCGCACGCCGGACGGCAAGACCCACCTCGCCGTCAATTCCCACCAGCCCTGGACCGGGCCTGTGGCGTGGTACGAAGCGCGCCTGAAAAGCGAGGAGGGACTGGATATCGTCGGCGGGGTTTTCCCCGGCACACCGGTTATCCTGCACGGACACAACCGCAACCTCGGCTGGGCGCACACCGTCAATCAGCCCGACCTCGTGGACATCTATGTGCTTGAAATGAACCCCGAGAATCCCAACCAGTACCGGTTTGACGGCGAATGGCGCGACCTGGAAGTCCGGAAAGTGCCTGTCACCGTGCGGCTCTGGGGTTCATTGAAATGGACGTTCAGACAGGAGGCGCTGTTTTCCGTCCATGGCCCCGTTATTCGACGTCCCCACGGCGTCTATGCGATACGCTATGCCGGCTATGGCGATATCCGACAGGTGGAGCAGTGTTACCGCATGGGCAAATCGCGTCATATCCTCGAATTCGAGGAAGCGATGCGCCTGCGTGCAATCCCTTCTTTGAATGTCGGATACGCCGACAAGGAAGGCAATATCTGGTACATTTACAATGCGTTATTCCCCCTGAGGAACAAGCATTATGACTGGGAAAAATATCTTCCCGGAGACACCTCGGAAACGTTGTGGACCGAATATGCGTCGTTTGAACAGATGCCCCGGTTGAAAAACCCTGTTTCCGGTTTTGTTCAAAACTGCAATTCAACGCCATACCGGACCACTATCGGGCCGGATAACCCGAATCCCGACGATTTCTGCCCGACCTTTGGTATTGAGACGATGATGACCAACCGCGCCCTCCGCCTGCTGGAACTCCTCGGCGCGGACGACTCCATCACGGAAGAGGAATTTTACGAATATAAGTACGATATGGCGTATTCGACGAACTCCATGGCCGCTGAACTCTACAAGAAAATACTTGAGGCCGCGCCGTTTGATGACCCGGTCGTCCAGGAGGCATGGGAGGTCATCAAAGACTGGGACTTCATGACCAACCGGGAAAACACCGGCACGGCCATCGCAGTGCTCACCATGGAACCTGTGGTGCGCGCCATAATGTTCGATAATCCCGTTCCCGATCTGATGAAACTTTTCCATGAAAAAGCCCATCTGCTGAAAGATACCTACGGGTCCGTTGCGGTGCCTTGGGAGCAGGTGAACCGCCTCGTGCGCGGGGACGTAAACCTGGGCATGGGCGGCGGCCCGGACATCCTGCATTGCGTTTACGGAAGATGGACTGGAAAATACCTGGAAGGCGAGGCCGGCGACTCCTATGTGCTGATGGTCACTTGGGACCCGGATGGAACCGTGCGATCGCGCAGCATCCACCAGTTCGGCAGCGCCACTTCGCGCCCGGATTCGCCCCATTACGCCGACCAGGCACCCATTTTCGTGGCGCGGGAAACCAAGCCGGTCTGGCTCGATGAGGCTGCCTTGCGGGCCAATCTCAAAGAAGAATACCGCCCCGGCGAGACGCGGACCGCTCCGTAAGGTCAGAAGTTCACGTGAAGACGATGGTGCGGCGGCGGTACACCATGATGCGGTCTTCGGCGTGGGCCTTTACCGCTTCGGCGAGCACCCGCTTCTCGATGTCGCGCCCCATGGCGACGAGGTCCTGCACGCTGTGCGTGTGGTCCACGCGCACACTTTCCTGACAGATGATGGGACCTGTGTCCAATTCCTCGGTTACATAGTGGCTGGTGGCGCCGATGAGTTTCACCCCGTGTTCGTAGGCCTGATGATACGGCCGCGCCCCCTTGAACGCGGGCAGGAAACCGTGGTGCACATTTATCATTCGGTTCCGGAACGCGTTCACCAGCAACGGCGACAGTATCTGCATGTACCGCGCCAGGACCACAAAATCCACATAGTGCTGGCGGAACAACTCCAAAGTCCTTTGTTCCGCCGCTTCTCGGTCGTTCTTGTCAACCGGCACGCAGACGAAGGGCACGCGGAAATTGGCGGCCACATGTTCCAGGTCCGGGTGATTGCTTACGACCAGCACGATATCCGCCCGGATTTCCCCGTATTGATGGCGGAGGAAAAGATCATAGAGGCAATGGTCGTATTTGGAGACCATGATGGCCATGCGTTTGCGTTCATCCCCGAAACTGATTTCCGTCTCCATGCCGAAATCATCCGCCAATGCCGCCAATTCCTGCCGCAGTTGCTCTTTGGTGATCGTCATCTCCCGACGGTCAAAATGCACGCGCATGAAAAAACGGTTATCCAATTCCTCCGTGTGCTGCTGCGCGTCAATGATGTTGCCGCCGCGTTCATATAGAAACCTGGACACGTTATAGACAATCCCCTTCTTGTCCTCGCAATTGAGTCGTAAAATCGCCGTCTGCATGTTTTCCTCCCCGCCAATCAGGGCTTGCCTTCCGTTTTCCCCGCCTTCTTGCGTAAGGGTTGCCGCCGCAGTCCATCCGCCAGATGCCATAACGCCAATACCGGATGCTGACGCGGCATCCGTGGTCCGGCATACCGCATCACCGCGCGCACCTGTTCGCGCCGCGCCGGTTTATAACAGTGCACCGGACACTTCGCGCAGGTCGTCTTGCCTTCCTGGAAAGGACAACGCGCCAACCGTGCTTCAGCATACTCCAGCAGTTCCCGACATTCCAAACATAACGTTTCCGTTGCGCCATGGTGATCCCGGCAATACATATGGATCATCACGGCGATCGTTCTTCGTTCCCGATCCAGACGCCCGGACACGAAACTCATATCCACAATATTCCCTTGTTTACAAATAGGAATACTAGCACAAACAGTATATGAAAATTACGAAATACTTGACACCAAATGCCCTTTCAAGTAAAATAATGCCCGGTCTGTGTCAAGGGTACGACACCCTTTCACATCAATTCCAACAAAAAGGAGATGTTTACTATGAATCGCGAAAAAGGCTTCACCCTGATCGAACTCCTTGTGGTCATCGCCATCATCGGTATTCTTGCCGCCATCCTGCTGCCGGCGCTCGCCCGGGCGCGCGAAGCGGCCCGGCGTTCCTCCTGCCAGAATAATCTGAAGCAATTGGGCCTGGTGATGAAAATGTACGCCAATGAGTCGAAAGGCGAAAGATTTCCGCCGAAATCCGTCAATCCCGGCAATTTCTTGTTCTCCATGAAGGCGACCTATCCCGAGTACTTAACAGATTTGAATGTCATTTTCTGCCCCTCGGACGCAACCGACAGCCCCAGCCGCTTTCTTGGTCCAAACGGAGAATGGCTGGACGCCAACGGCCAAGTGCTGATTTCGCTGTTGGATGGCGATCCCCGGGGAATCGGTTATACGCCCGGAATAGATACGTCCGATCGTTCCTATTTCTATCTTGGGTGGGCGATTGCCGACAACGCCTGGTTGGTCCCGGTAGACCCATTCACCGGCATCCTGTCCTTCTACGTATTCAACATCGTTGCCCCATGGGGCGGCGGCAGCCCTGCTGAAGCGAACGCCGTGGAAATCAACAACGACAGGGATTATGTATTCAATCATCCCGGGAACCAGAAAATCCCCGCGCAGCCAATCAACATCTATCGTTTGCGCGAAGGGATTGAGCGCTTCTTTATCACGGATATCAACAACCCGGCCGCTTCCGCGCAGGCCCAGTCTGAAATCGTCACCATCTGGGACGTAACCGGCCTGGATGTCAGCATTTTCAATCATATTCCCGGCGGCAGCAATGTGCTCTACCTCGACGGTCATGTAGAGTTCCTGCGCTTTGTGCCCCGACCCGACATTGACCCCACAGGCTTGGGATACGGCACGGAGAACGAGCGCTTCCCAATCAGCACCGCGTGGGCAATGACCACGCAGAAAGCCCTTGACGCCGGGCTGTGATGTAACGCACGGGAAACCATAGAGCGAATCAGTTTTGTCTAAAACATTCTTGGCGTTGAGAAAAACCCTCGATCATATTGACATGCCCCCTCACCCCACCCCTCTCCCGGGGGGAGAGGGAGTTTTGCAGGGTGGGTGAAGCCGAGCGGAATCCACCATGGACGTTGAGCGGCCATTTTTGGGCGGTGTCCAGCGGACTTTCATGTGGCCTGTAGGTCATATATGGTCTATAGGCCCTATTCTTTTTGTTTCGTGATCAGGGTGTGCAGCCCCGCTATCATCTTCGTGCGGCTCATCGGTCTCACCTCCCGCACGATGAATTCGCGCATCTCCCGGCCCTTGTCGGTGTCCTGCGGGTAAGACATGAAATCAATCGGGCGGCCAAGGCGCTGCGCGACGCCCACCGCAATCAGCGGCCACACCGCGCCGATGTCGCCGATGATCGGGATACTGCCCTCGTGCCGGGCGAAGCCCGACATCTCCATGCGGAACGGCACCTGGAACAGTTTGGTCTTCGGTAGTCCCTCGGCGATAGCCTGTTGCACCGCGCCACCCGCCCGCTCCGCCTGATACACCTTTTCCAGCGCGGGGTCCAAGTCAATGCGGACGAGGGTCTTTCCTTCCAGCGAGTAGGTAAAGTGGCCCATCCACGCCGACCACATCCCGTGGCCGGTATAGCGCTCGAAGGGGCCGTCGTGGATTTCCTGGGTCAGCGCCACGGCGGACTCGATGATCACCTCCGCATCGCTGAGCATCCGCGCCAGCCGCGTCGCCCGCTCGCGCAGGCTGATGCTGTCCCCGATGTTCAGGCCGACCGCCCCGCCGCCCACCAACTGCGGGATGGTCACCAGTACCGGCAGCCCCAACGCCGCGCCCGCGCCGATCATGGTGCGCGGATCCGCCCCGAGGCCGGCCACCTCCTCGAAGGACATCCCGTGCCCCCGTGCAAGGACCATGATCTCCTGCGACAGGAGTTCAAGCCACAACCCCATCGGGTAGCCGAGATTGCCCGCCGCCTTGATGATCGTCCTGCCTTCCGCCTGCTTCAGCCGGGAGATCAGGCTCATGTCCACCGGCATATGTTGTCGGATTTCATCCAGCGTTGCGTCGTCCATCAGCGTGAGTTCAAACTCGCCGCCGCGCGGCAGAAAACGCTCCGCAACCCCTACGGCGGCGCCCTGGCAACGCTTCACCTTGTCCAGCGTGCCGCCCATCTCATGCGCGACCACCGCCGAACTCGTGGACACGCCGTCCACGATGCCCGCCCGCATCATCGCCGCGATAAGCGTGGTCACCCCCTCGTGAACATTCGGTCCGCTCCCCGTCACCACCGCCACGCGGCCGCCCCGATCCTTCGCCGCCACAATCCGGTCCACCGCCGCCGCCACCCGCTCCCGCGTCGCCTCATCCAGCCGCGACGCAATCACTTCCACGTCCTTCCCATCAAGCATCATCGTCCGCCCTTTCCCACTACAGATGGTTCGCAATCACATGTATTCCCGCTCATCCGACCGCAGGTCCCCATATCCTTTGGACTGCGGTGGCTTGCCACCGCTGTTTTGCGCCCAGGTTTGCCTGGACGCCCGTGTGACATGTCTTTATCGTTCGCGGCATGCCCCCCGTGCAGAATCCTCATCGGATACGATACCATTGTGACGTGAACCATGATAACGGAGGGGAACAAAAAATGTATATTCGATACGCGTCAGGGATACTGGGGACAGTGGCAGTTCTGGCTGTTATCGGAGTTTTTGCCGCGTGGGCCGGTCATGCCGAACCATATTTTCATGCAGAACTGATTTTTCCTTTGCAGGAGCAGCACACCCATTCCAGCACCATCGCGGAATGCCCGAACGGGGACTTCATCGCCTGCTGGTTCCAGGGGTCGGGCGAGCGGCGCAGCATGGATGTGCAACTTTTCGGGGCGCGCCTGCGCAAAGGGGCGTCGGCCTGGAGCGCGCCGTTTCCGATGGCGGATACACCGAATTTCCCGGACTGCAATCCGGTGCTCTTTGTGGACCGGCACGGGGAGTTGTGGCTGTTCTGGATTGCGGTGCCTGCGGAGCGGTGGGAGGATTCGCTGTTGCGTTTCCGCAGGTCCCGTGACTACGAGGGGGACGGGCCGCCGAAATGGCATTGGCAGGACCTGATGCTTTTCGATCCCGGCGACCGTTTCGTCCGAGCGACGGAAGAGGGTCTCGCGGAAGTCGCTATGCGATACCCCGACCCGGAACCGCGCATGAAATGGTTCCTGATGCGCGCCGCGCCGCGCATCCTGAAAGACGCGAAGAATCTCAGCGTGCGCCAGCGGGGATGGATGACACGCTGCCGCCCGGAAGTGCTGCCGTCCGGCCGCATCCTGCTGCCGCTCTATTCCGACGGCTTTCTGTTCGGGCTGATGGCGATTTCCGACGACGACGGGGCGTCGTGGCGACCGAGCGCGCCCATCGTCGGCGCGGCGCTCAACCAGCCCAGCCTCGCCCGCAAGAAGGACGGCACGCTCGTTGCCTACATGCGCGAGGAGAACGACATACTCCGCCGGATTCTACGCAGCGAATCCGGGGACGATGGCGAGACCTGGTCGGTGGCCGTGCCGACGGATTTCCCCAATCCCAACGCCAGCGTGGAGGCGCTGACCCTGCGCGACGGCCGCTGGGTGCTGGCCTGCAACGATACCGAGCGAGGCCGTGACAGCCTGGCGCTGGCAATGTCCGACGACGAAGGCGAAACCTGGAAATGGACCCGGCATCTTGAACGGGAAAAGGGCGGCAGTTTCCATTATCCCTTCATGATTCAGGCGGCGGACGGCCGCATCCACGTCACCTACACCCATCAGCCCGCGGGCAATGTCGGGAAAAGCATCAAGCACGTGGCGCTGGCCCCGGAATGGATATGCGCCGGGGATACGCCATGACCGGCGCGGCGCGCCTGCCCGTCTGATTCGTTCGGTCCATTTGACATGGGGAGAATATTTGGTTAAAATGTCAAATAGGAAACAGGAGACCCCCCCATGGATGCACATACCCAGGCGCGTCTGGAGGTGCACGCGCAGATCATCAAGGCGCTCGCCCATCCCACGCGCATGTTCATCGTGCAGGAACTCGCCCAGGGCGAGCGCTGCGTGTGCGAACTGCGTGAGATGATCGGCGCGGACATGTCCACAGTATCCAAGCACCTGTCGGTACTCAAGAACGCCGGGATTGTCGAGGACGACAAGCGGGGTCTTCAGGTTTTTTACCGCCTGCAATGCCCGTGTATTCTCGGGTTCTTTGATTGCATCGAAAACGTCGTAAAGGAAAACGCCGAACGACGCATGGCGCTGGCGCGTGGCTGACCGCAGCGATTCCATCGGCGACAAGATGAAGTGAATATCCGATACATGAATATTTGGCAAATATGGCAGGCGACCAATTACAGGCGTGCTGCGGCGCCCCATACGGCGAGGAGAATCTAACCATATGCAGTGGAAGGAAGAATGGAAACCGGCGGCCTTGTTGCTGTTCGGCTTTCTGATCGCGCTTCATTTGCCGGTCGGTGAGGCGCGTTTTGACAACGCCGTGCTGGAAGCCCTGCATCTGGTGCGATGGTATGCCGAGGAACATGTGTTGCTTTGCCTGGTGCCCGCCTTTTTCATTGCGGGCGCCATCGGCGTGTTCGTCAGCCAGGCATCGGTCATGAAGTATCTGGGCGCGGACGCGCACAAGGGTGTCGCGTATGGCGTGGCATCGGTGTCGGGCACGGTGCTGGCGGTTTGCTCATGCACGGTGTTGCCGCTTTTCGGGGGGATTTACCGGATGGGCGCAGGACTGGGACCGGCCACGGCGTTTCTGTACTCCGGCCCGGCAATCAATGTGCTCGCTATCATTCTGACGGCGCGTGTCCTGGGCACGGATATCGGCATTGCGCGGGCGGTCGGCGCCATCGTGTTCAGCATTCTCATCGGTCTGTGCATGCATCTCATTTACCGCCGGGAAGAGCATGCGAAAGCGGCCGCGCAGCGTTTTGCGGCGCCACCGCAAACGACGCGTCCTCTATGGCAGAACACCGCCTACTTCGCATCCATGGTCGGCATTCTTGTTTTTGCGAACTGGGGCGCGCCTGCGCAGGCCGAAGGATTCTGGCAGGCCGTCTTCGCCTGGAAGTGGATCATTACCGCCGCCTGCGGCGCAGCCTTGGGCGCAATGCTCGGGCGCTGGTTTGCAATACCTTGGTGGAAAATCGCGCTGACGGCCGTTGTTGTCGCGGTGCTGGCGCTGATCCTTCCGGACCGTCCTGTCTGGGCGTTTACGGCGGGCGCGGCGGGCCTGGCCGTGATTACTTTGACGACACGCGGGGAAATGGAACAATGGTTCGAGACGACTTGGGGGTTTGCAAAACAGATTCTGCCCCTGCTTTTCCTGGGCGTATTGGCGGCGGGGGCATTGCTGGGGCGTCCCGGCCACGAGGGGTTGATCCCTTCCGGGTGGGTGGAATGGGCCGTGGGCGGCAACTCCTTCCGGGCGAACCTGCTGGCGGCGGTCGTCGGCGCGTTCATGTATTTCGCCACCCTGACGGAAGTGCCGATACTTCAGGGACTGATCGGCGCCGGCATGGGTAAAGGTCCGGCCTTGGCCCTTCTTTTGGCGGGGCCGGCGCTCTCCCTGCCGAACATGCTGGTCATCCGTAGCATCATGGGTACGAAAAAGACCCTGATATATATCGGGCTGGTGGTGGTGATGTCCACTGTCGCGGGGATGATTTTCGGGTTTTTCCATTAGGAAAGCGCTGGCGCAATGGATGAGTTTGATGGGAAGGTCTTCTCAATTATATCCATTTATTTCATGATAATTCTGATATGCACAGTACTGACGATCATGGGCGCTGGGTGTGTCTCGATAGCGCCCACCGCGCTGCACAGTGCCCCGCGAAGTTCGACGATACCGTTTCTGACGCCGCCCACCCCGCCCGATGCAGGCATCGCCGAGACCATGGAGGAGGCCGTGGGTCTTGACTCCCTGCCAACAGCGTTGTCGCTTGACACATGCATCGCGATAGCGCTTCGGAACAATCCGCAGTTGTCCGCTGAAAGATGGGACGCAGCCGCAGCCGCGTCGGACATAACAATCAGCGCCGCACGGCGCTGGCCCAGTCTTAACTTCACAGGAAGTTATTTCCATTATCAGGATGATCAGCGCCTGGTGCCGCCCATGGGCCCAGGACAGGCGACCTTCTTCACCAGAAATATTGTTTCCGGAGACCTCGTACTGCGCCTGCCGCTTTATGCCGGCGGCCGAATCGTCAATGAAATCCGGGCCGCAGAGTTGCTTGATCTGGCCGCGGAGCAACGGCTGGCGCGCACAAGAGAGGAACTCATTTTCAGCGTAACGAGCACGTATTATGCCATTCTGGCGCAGCGGCATGTTGTCGAATCCCTGGAGTTTTCCCGCAACGTGCTCGCCCAGCACCTGGAGCGTGTTCATCATCTCATTTCAGCCCAAAAGGCGGCCAAAGTGGATGCGATGCGCACGGAGGTCCGTCTCGCGTCCTTGGAGCACCAAGTGCTTCAGGAAAAGAACGTCTATGAAGTTCAACATCGGGTGCTGGCGAATCTAATGGGACTTGAAAAAGGTCTCGCGGCTGAAGTGGATATTTCAGGTGAACTTCCCGGGTCGGACATGGAACATATCGAAAATCTGCAAGAAATTGTCGCGCGCGCCTTCAGACAGCGCAAAGATTACGCCGCAGCAATATCAGCGTTGGAAGCACAAGCCAGGCGAGTGGACATCGCGCGGGGTGAGCGGGAACCACAAGTCTCGCTGGAAGGTGCCTACGGGATACGTTGGGGAATTGACGGCAACGGCGCGCCTTATTCGGCCAGTTCACGTTCCGTTGGAATTGATGCGAGCGGCAATCCATCGCTTACAAGAACCGTTCCCGTCGGCGGCGGTTCGTTGTCTTCCACCTGGGGTCCCCAGGGAATGACTTCACAGCGTTATACACCATCGAGCACCAAGGCCGCAGATGCTCTCGAGGATGTGGGTCGCGTCGGGGTCACCGTTGATGTGCCCGTCTTTACCGGCGGCCGGATTCGGGCTCAGATCGCTCGGGAACGCGCCCGGCTGCACGCGGCGCAACAGCGCTTGCGTAAACTTGAACTGCAGATAGAACTTGAGGTTGAAACGGCGGTGTTGAATGTGAATTCCGCGCGGGAACGCGTTGCGGTAAGCCGGGAAAGCATCGCGGAAGCGGAAGAAAGTCTGCGGATAGAGCGCCAGAAATATGATCTTGGAAAAGGCGCCATCGTGGATGTGCTCGATGCACAAGCCGCGTTGCTTAATGCGCAGACAAGTTATTACCGCGCACTGGCGGATTACAGCATCGCCAAGGCCCAAGTTCAACTGGCTTCGGGGGAATACATGCAATGAACACGCACCAACGCATAGAACGATGCAAACGGCTTGGAATAGGCGCTTGCACCGCGCTGCTGATAGTTTTTCTCTTTGCTTTCATTTCGATGGGATGCGGCAGTGGCGAAAGCGCCGCGCCGCCGCAACGGCGTGTGCCGCTGGTTGCCGTTGAAACAGCGGCCCCTGCTGACATTGTCCGTTCCCTGGACCTGACGGCCGAAGTTGTGCCGGTGGAATCAATACAGATCAGCGCCACGGTCGAAGGTCCCATCGCATTTTGTCCCTGGCGGGAGGGAGATCAGGTTGAGGCGGGCGAAAAATTGATTGAAATTGAGCGGGAAATGTATCGGGCGGAGGTCAAGGCCGCAGAAGCCGCCTTGGCCGTGGCCAGGGCGAAGTTGGATGACCTGAAAGCCGGCACGCGGCCGGAGGAAATCGAAAAGGCCCGCCAGAGTGTCCGGGAAGCCGCGGAAAGCGCCGAATTTGAAAAAAGCGATTTGGCGCGTATCATGCAACTGGTGGAGAGCGGCGCCCTGCCGGGTGAGGAGATTGAAAAGGCGCGTGTCAGGCAGACGGCCGCGGAAGCAAAACTGAATGCCGCCCGCAAGCATCTCGAAATGCTCGAGTCGGGTTTTACGCCCACTGCCATCGGCGTTCAGGAAGCGGTGGTGAAAGAAGCCGCCGCCAAACTGGAACTGGCACAGGCGCGCCTGAACGAATGCCTCATCACGGCGCCTTTTACCGGAACCATCACGAAGGTCTTCGCGCGCAGGGGGGATATGGCGTCCGTGAGAACGCCTCTTCTTGAAATGGCCGATCTGTCCTCGCTGGTCATCCGTTGCGCCGTGCCCGAATCATATGCCTCCGCGGTGCAACAAGGCATGAAGGCGCAACTCCGCCTTGACGCAATGCCCGGAAAGACATTGTCCGCGCAAGTCGTCCGCGTGTTTCCTGAATTGGACCCGCGGATGAGAACCCGAACCATCGAACTGGCGCTTCAGGAAAACATCACATTGTCGCCCGGCATGTTCGGACGTGTTCGATTGATTCTGGAAGAGGTTGCCGACGCCATCACCGTGCCGGTTCAAGCGGTTGTGATTTCGCCTTCAGGCGCCACGGTCGTGTTTGTCGCCGAAGACGGAAAATGTGTACAACGCAGCGTCCAAATCGGTATTGAAGATGGCGCGCGTATTCAGATTGTATCGGGGGTGCAAGCAGGCGAAAAGGTCATTGTGTCGGGCCAGGAACGACTCAAGGACGGTGCCGAAATTCGTTTGTCCGGTTCCCCGCCTGGTGCGGGCGCAAGCCAGGCGAAGGAAACGCCCGGCGGGACGGGGAAACCGCAACCCACCAAAGATTCGGGCCAATGAAGATAACCCATTATTCCGTAAACCGCCGGCTGGCCACCAGCGCCATTGTCGTGGCGCTGGTGGTGCTGGGGTTGTATGGTTTTTGGGCGATTCCGGTGGATTTTCTGCCAGACATTACGTACCCCATGATCAAGGTCCACATCTGGTGGCGCGGGGCAACGCCGGAGGAGATTGACAAGAATATCGCCGATCCCTTGGAACGCCAAATGGCCACTGTGGACGACCTGGACTACCTCGAGTCTTCTTCCATTGAAGGCATGTACACACTATTGGTCAATTTTCAATACGGCGTTGACGTGAACGTGGCATATCAGGACGCACTGGCGGCCATGGCCCGTGCGGCGCGGCAATTGCCGCCGGACATAGATCCGCCTGTTGTCATCAAGGCGGACCCTTCCCAACTCCCGATTGTGCAACTGACCATCAGCAGCGACCAATGGGACCTGGTCAAACTGCGCACCTGGGTGGATGAATGGCTGCAAGATCAGTTGCTGGCGGTCCCCGGCGTGGCAGGTACGGAGATTGTCGGCGGGCTAAAGCGGGAAATCCGTGTCCACCTGGATCCCGATGCCCTCGAAAAGTTCAACCTGAGCCTTGCCGATGTGCTTAAACGGCTGCGCGAAGAGAATATCGAGCAGTTTGGCGGCCGTGTAACTGTGGGACCAAAGGAAATCATCGCGCGCACCATGGGCGAATACCAGTCGCTGGACGAGATTCGCGATGTCCTGCTGACCCGCGATCGACAGGCGAAAGTCTATGTCCGGGATGTCGCCGAAGTGCTGGATGCCCATGAGGAGGTCAGGGTCATCACCCGACTCGACGGCAATCCCTGCGTCAAATTGTCCGTACTCAAGCAGGCCAATGCAAACACGGTCCAAGTGGCCGACGCAGTTGACCGGCGGATCAAGGAACTTGGTCCCGCATTGCCCGAAGGCATCACCCTGGGCATGGTTGAGAACCAGGCCGACTATGTTCGCACCGCCTTGAACGGTGTGCGGAATGCCGCACTTGAAGCGGCAATTCTGATCATCATTGTTGTGTGGCTGTTTCTGGGGTCATGGCGGCAGGTGCTGGTTATCATGTTGGCCCTGCCGCTGATTCTCATCGTGAACTTCGGTCTGATGAAAGTGGCGGGGTTTTCGCTCAATATCTTTTCACTGGGCGGATTGGTGGTCGCCATCGGTGTCTTGGTGGACAATTCGATTGTCGTCATAGAAAACATCACGCGAAGGCGCCATATTGATCCCGAAGCCCCGACCAATCCCATGGTGGTGGATGCCACCGCGGAAATCGGGCCGGCGGTAGTCGCGGCCACCCTATCTTTTCTTGCCCTGTTTACGCCTTTTCTTTTTGTTCCAGGGCTTGTCAGCCTGTTATTTCGTGAGTTGATTCTTGTTATCGCAGGCGTTGTCTTGATAAGCCTCATAACGGCTGTCTCGGTAACGCCGATGGTGACCGCCTTGGTGCTTGGGAAAAAAGAGCAAAGAACCAGAACCAGTCGTTTTCAAAGATTCTTTGAACATGTAACCGAAGGGTATGGATGGGTGCTGGCAAAAGCGATTGCCGCACGCTGGCTCGTTGTTACTGTTTTTGGGGCGGTTCTCTTTCTTGCAATCTTGCTCGTGGGCCGAATGGGAACCGAGTTCTTGCCGCAGATGGACGATGGCCGCATCATGGTAAAAGTAAAACTGCCGACCGGCGCGTCTTTGGCGGAGACGGACCGCGTTTTGGCGGAAATCGAGCGCAGCATCGGCAAAGATGAACGTATCGAAAGCCTGTTTACATTGGCCGGCGGCAAAGTATGGGGCCTTTACACCTATGAGATTGCTAATGAAGGCGAATTGAACATTCAACTTATTCCACGTCACGCCCGAAAAATAAGCACACAACAATACATTGAGTATCTCCGCCCCATTGTGGGAAAAATTCCAGTTCCAGGCGGCATGGCCATGGTGATGCAAATGAAGTTGAAAGGAATAAGAAAACTGGGTGACGCCGACATCGAAGTGAAGATCATGGGCCAGGATATTTCCAGGCTTTACGAACTTGCCCGGCAGACCGCCGCAGCGATGAACCAATTGGCCCATTTTACGAATGTCTATGTCTCAATGGACATGACAAAGCCTGAATACCAGGTGCGTGTTGATCGGGCGCGCGCCGCCGAACTGGGTGTGTCTATCGCCGATATTGCCGATACGATGCGATCGCTTATCACCGGCGCGATCGCCACCCGGTTTCGTGATGGAGATGAATACTACAACATCCGGGTCGTTATACCCGAAAGCAAAATTATCAGCCGCAGAGACGTGGAGAACCTTCCCCTTAATCGCGCCCACGGAGGTTTCTTGCGATTAAAAGACGTGGCCGTCGTAGAACAGGCCGTCGGGCCTGTGGAAATCGTTCGGGAAGACCAGGTGAAGCAGGTCATCGTTCGCGGGGATGTCATGGACACAAGCATCGGTCAGGCCTTATCTGAACTGAAAGAAGCCATTTTAAAATTGGAACGCCCGGTGGGTTATGATATCTATTATGGCGGTCAAGCACAGATGATGGCGGAAATGCAGCGCGCCGTGTTGAGCATTCTGATATTCGCCGTGTTTTTCTCGTTTATTGTGCTCGCCGTGCAGTTCAACAGCATAAAGTTGCCCGCCCTTATTCTGGGCAGCGTGCCCTTCTGCCTTGCCGGTCTGGTTTTCATCATGGTTCTTACCGGATTCCCGCTTGGCGCAACTGTGATCATCGGCGTCCTGGTTGTCGTTGCCGTGACGGTCAATGACGGTGTTCTCCTTCTAACTTTTGCCAATGATCTGCGGCAACAGCGCGGATACTCCGCAGCCGAAGCCGTGTTGCAATCGGCAAAAATCCGCCTTCGTCCCCGTGTCATTACGACCATTATCGTGCTGGTTGGATTCATTCCGCTCGCCTTCGGGTTTGAAGAAGGGGGCGACATGCTACAACCCATGGCGATGGCTGCCATCGGCGGCCTTCTGATCGAGGTATTTGTGGCGCTGTTTTTGATGCCGTGTCTGTATATCCTCTTATCAACAAAGAAGGTCGTTCAACATGTTGATTGTCTTATCCAGACATCAAGCGGAAGTCAGTAAAGTGAAATACTATACAAATATTAAGCCATATTGAGTAAAAGGGAATTTATAAGGATTTTCTCATGTATGGGTGTCGCTTGACTTTGTCGTGGTCAAAGTTACATTTTGTTCCCTGAGAAATGGAAAAACACAAGAAAGGATAGTGCGATGAAGAAGTTGCAAATTCTTGGGACAGGGTGCGCGAAATGCACCAAACTGGCGGAGCACGCCGAGGCGGCGGCGCAGGCCTTGGGCATTGAATACGAAATCGAGAAGATAAAGGATATTAATGCGATTATGGGCTTTGGTGTGATGATGACGCCGGCGCTGGCGGTGGACGGCGAGGTGAAGGTGGCGGGCAAGGTGCCCAGTGCGGATGAAATCAAGAAAATGCTTGCATGAACCGAAAACCGCACACGATATATTTTCGGCAATGGCTGTTATTGTCGGCCACTTCGGTGGTTGCCATAGCCGGATGCGGCAGTCCGTCCGCTGAGGTGCAATCCGATCCGGTATTCAGCCCGGCGGACGGTGTTGTGGTGTATTTCTTTCACCGCACCCTGCGGTGTCCAGCCTGTCAAAAAATTGAATGGCTGGCGCACCAGGCGGTCGAGGATGAATTTGTTTCCGAAATGGCGACAGGCAAACTGCGCTGGTATCCGGTGAATCTGGATGAACCGGACCAAGCCCACTATGCCGACCGTTATCAACTGCAGTTTCAATCCGTTGTGGTGTCGGAAATCCACGGAGGCAAAGAGACCTCCTGGAAGAATCTTACAAAAGTATGGGACTTGTTGGACGATGACGAGGTCATGCGTTTTTACATCCGCGATGAAGTGCGTGCAAGCCTCGTAAACCTGGAGGAGTGGCTCGGTTCATGAATATGTACGTAAAAATCGGCATTATGTGCGCCGTGGTCCTGGCGGTCGCTGGAACGTTGATAATGAAACAGGGCCAGATACCCGAAGGGCATGCCGAGACCGGCGCAGGCGGGGCGTCTGACGCGGCTCCGAAAATTCCCCGGCTGGTGGACCTCGGCGCCAAAAAATGTATTCCATGTCGGATGATGGCGCCTATTTTGGACGAACTGAAGAAAGAATACGCCGGCCGCATGATCGTCGAATTCATTGACGTGTGGGAGAACCAAGCCGCCGCCAGGCAATATCGGATCACCCTGATTCCCACGCAAATCTTCATCGATCCCTCGGGCAAAGAACTATTCCGGCACGAGGGCTTCTATTCCAAGGAGGATATCCTTCGGAAATGGAAAGAACTGGGCTTTGACTTTACCGATAACGATGCCGGGAAAACGGATGGAGAAGAACAATGACGTTTTCACGCATCCTTGCACAGATGCTTTTGTCGGCGTGCATGGCCGCACTGCCAGACGTTGGCGTCGCAGACGAGGGGACGGTGTTGCAGGAGGCCTATCCCGGTCTCGCCACCAACGTGCTTCAGCATGCCCGGACGGCATCGTTGCCTGAAGGGTTGGTACTGAAATCCGGCGATTATGAAATCGCGGTGAACGAAGTGCGGGCGGAAGTGGCGAAGGCGCCCGAACGTTTGCGGCCCATGCTCGAAAAGAGCGCGTTTTTCGTGCTGGAAAATATGGCTGGAGTGGGCATCTTGCGTTCCCTGGCGCGCGAAGATGCGGCGAAAAATGGCGCGGATATTTCCGGCAAGACAGATGAGGAACTGATCTTCTCATATCTGGAAAAGGCGGTTCCGCCCTCCGAACCCACCGAAGAGGAGATTGCCGCATTCTACGAAAGTTACCGGATGTATTTCGGCGACGCGAAAGTGGAAGATGTCACGGACATAATTCTGCCGACGTTGCGCGAAGAAAAGCGCCGCAGCGCCATCAACGACTATGTTCGCAGCATCGGCACGCGCGTGCCCATTCTGGTGTGCGCCGCATGGGTGAAGGAACAAGACGCGTTAATGCGTGACAATCCTGTTGACAAAGCGCGGGCTGCCGGCATACCGATCATCGTTGATTTCGGCGCCCTGGGTTGTTTCGCATGCAAACAGATGGAGCCGGTGCTCGAAGCATTGCGCAAGAAGTACGAAAACAAAGCGCAGGTGCTTTTCATCAATGTGAATGAGGAACCGATCCTCGCGGCGCGCTATGGCGTGACGGGCATCCCGACGCAAATTTTCTTTGATAAGGACGGCAAGGAAACGCGCCGCCATACGGGCGTACTCTCCATGCAGGAAATGGAAGCAGAACTCAAAGCCATGGGAATCCAGTAAACAATGCTGCAGGAACTCTTCACGACATTGACGCGCGCTGTGGAAGGCAGTCCGACCATCGCCTTGGGGGCGACGCTGACGTGGGGCGTGCTCAGCATCCTGCTCAGTCCGTGTCATCTCGCCAGTCTCCCGCTGATCATCGGGTTTGTCAATGAGCAGGGGAAAATCACCACTGGACGGGCATTCGTGCTTTCGCTGTTGTTCGCTTCCGGCATTCTTGTGACGATCGGCCTGATTGGCGTGATTACTGCGGGCGCCGGCCGCATGATGGGCGATGTCGGACGCTTCGGCTACTACTTCATGGCGGTCATCTTCTTTGTCGTCGGCCTGCACCTGCTGGACATCATCCCGATGCCGTGGTCCGGACCGGGGCAGGTCAATATGAAGCGCAAGGGCCTGCTGGCCGCGCTGATCCTGGGGCTGGTTTTTGGCATCGCGCTGGGACCATGCACCTTCGCCTTCATGGCGCCCATGCTCGGCGTCACCTTCGCGCTCGGCGCGGCAAACATGGCCTATGGCGCGTTGCTGCTTTTGACATACGGCATCGGGCACTGCGCCGTCATCGTGGTCGCCGGAACCAGCACTGAACTGGTGCAAAGATATCTCGACTGGAACGAACAATCCCGCGGCACTGTTATTATCAAACGGGTTTGCGGCGTGCTCGTGCTGCTGGGCGGTATTTACATGATATACATCGCGCCGTGAACATATATGATCTAAGGAGCGCAAGATGCAATCTCCCATTCGAATCCTGTTCCTGTGCACCGGCAATTCCTGCCGGAGTCAGATGGCCGAGGGCTGGGCGCGACATCTGAAACCGGGCCTGCTGGAGGCCCATTCGGCGGGCATTGAAACCCACGGACTCAACCCCCGCGCCGTGCAAGTCATGGCCGAAGCCGGGGTGGACATCTCCGGGCAACGTTCCAAGCATGTACGCGAGGTGATGGACATTCCCTTTGACTATGTCATCACTGTCTGCGACCACGCCCATCAGCATTGCCCGTTGTTTCCAGGCAAAGCAAGGGTGGTTCATGCCGGATTCGATGATCCCCCGGCCCTGACGCGCCACCTGACTGACGAAGGTGCCGTGCTCGCGGTCTATCGCCGGGTGCGCGATGCCATCCGGGACTATGTGCAAACACTGCCGGAATCGCTCCCGGAATTGAAGGAACAATGACGCCATGAATACGCCTCTTGATAATGCGTGCAGGCGAATGACCATCACATTGATGCGATGTTGGACGTGAATGATCCCTTCTACCGGGAAGTCATGAACGCGCTGCCACGAGGGATGTGCGCATCGGATTTTGTAACCAGTCTGGATATCAACGCGATGAAGCCCGAGAAGAATTGACCGGGATTCCAGAAAATATCCATGAGAGGAGAGGAGGCACAGATGTCCGAGGAAAAGAATTGTTCATGCAGCACTGCGCCAACATTGATCTTCGCCTGCTCCGGCGCAGCGGATGTGGGCGCGATTGCCGACCAGGCCGCCCGCAGGATGACCCGTGAGGCTGTCGGCAAAATGTTTTGTCTCGCCGGCATTGGCGGACGCATCAGTGGAATCATGAAGAGCACTGAGGCAAGCGCCGCGATTTTAGCAATTGACGGTTGCCCCATCAATTGCGCCAGGCATTGTCTTGAGCAGGCGGGTTTCAATCATTTCACCCATATCCAACTCGCGGACCTGGGGATGGAAAAGGGGAAGACGCCCGTTTCTGACGAGAACATCGCGAAGGCCGCCGCTGCGGGGACGGAAGCCCTGAGGCAATATTATCAAGCATGATTTTTCAACGTTTTTTCGGGAGGAAAGAACCATGAGTTACTGCACTGAATGTGACCAGGATGGAAAATCCGAAAAGGGTCTGAACATTTTCGAGCGTTACCTGACGCTTTGGGTGGCATTGTGTATTGTCGGGGGAATCATTCTCGGAAAAATTGCGCCCGGGTTTGCGCATTTTCTTGATGGTCTCGCAATTTATGTCAATGAAGCACCCGTTGTATCGTTGCCGATCGCATTGTGCCTTTTCTTCATGATGTACCCCATTATGGTGAAGATTGATTTCGCCAGCGTCATTCAGGCGGGAAAAAGCGGCAAGCCCGTCCTCCTGACCCTTTTTGTCAACTGGTGTATTAAACCCTTTTCCATGTATGCCATCTCGCTGTTGTTTCTCGGCACATTGTTCCGGGGCTTCATCGGCGCGGAGGCCGTTGACTTGGTGAAAATGCCTTTTGGTCTCGACCTGCCAGTTGGCGCAACGCATGGCGCGGGAACGGTGGTTATGCATGAAGGCATTAAGATGCTTCAGGTGCCGCTTTGGAGGAGTTACTTCGCCGGATGCATCCTGCTGGGCATCGCCCCCTGTACGGCCATGGTGCTGGTATGGGGCTTCCTGGCTCGGGGGAATGACGGTCTGACCCTTGTCATGGTCGCCATCAACTCGCTGACTATGCTGGTGCTCTACGGCGTTCTGGGCGGCTTCCTGCTCGGGGTGGGAAAACTCCCGGTACCCTGGCAGGCCCTGTTGCTGTCCATCTCCATTTACGTCGCCCTGCCGCTCTTGGCCGGCTACTTCAGCCGCAAGTGGATTCTCGCCGCCAAAGGTGAGGCGTGGTTCAGGGAAAAATTCCTCCACGTGTTGACCCCCATCACCATCATCGCGCTCTTGATCACCCTGGTGCTGCTCTTCTCTTTCAAGGGGGAGGTCATCCTTGGCAATCCCCTGACCATTCTCTGGATAGCCGTGCCGCTGTTTATCCAGACCTGCCTCATTTTCGCCATCAGTTATACGCTGGCCCGCCTGCTTGGACTTCGCTATGTGGATGCCGCGCCCGCCGCCATGATCGGCGCGTCAAACCACTTCGAAGTGGCCATCGCTACCGCCGTCATGCTCTTCGGCCTGTCGAGTGGCGCAGCGCTGGCCACCGTCGTCGGCGTGCTGATCGAAGTCCCCGTCATGCTCATGCTCGTGCGCATATGCCTGAAAACGCAGCATTGGTTCATATGATACGAGGTAAGTCAAAGTTGTAACTTACAGGACAAAATATGAAACCTCCGTGCGGTGCTCGCGCGAAGGTTCATATGGGCAACGTCGGTTGGGTGAAATTGACACGGGAACAGAAGAATCTCTGAAAAAAGGAGGACTGACGCCATGCGCAACAAGGTCACACGCAGAAAGATGCTTTCCAGAATGGGACTGTCCATTGGAGGTGGATTGCTCGCCGGCACAGCCGCCGGACAAGTCCAGGATAATGAACCGGCCGACACAGTCCTGATAGTCGGCGTTTCCGGCAGTCCGCGTCGTGGTAAAACCACCGCGACAGCGGTCGGCGTTGCCTTGGAGGCGGCGCGCGGTGTCCATCCGAGCATACGAACTGAACTATTGGACCTTGGCGGAAAAGCGATTTTCGGATCGGACGGAACTTCTTCCAGTTCGGATTTGGATATCAACGACGATTTCGCGGAAATGTTGCCGCTGTTGCGCTCGCCGAACCTCGGGGGCCTGATCATCGGTTCTCCATCGTATTTCCGATCTATGTCCGCGCTGTGCAAAGCCTTTCTGGAACGCCTGGCGGTGTTGAGAACGCCGACACTGTTGCTGGCCAACAAACCGGTCGGCGCACTCTCGGTCGGCAGTTATCGCAACGGCGGTCAGGAACTGGTTATCGAGCAAATCCTCACAGTGATGCTTTGCCATGAAATGATGCTTGTGGGCGGGAAACCGCGCGCCCACCAGGGGGCGACCTTGTGGAACCGGGACAACGAAGACGACATCATGAAGGATGAGTTTGGAATAGAATCCGCCCGGAACCTTGGCGTTCGCGTCGCCGAAGCCGCCCTGAAACTTTCGGCCAAGTAAACCGGATTCAGGCAGGATATTCAGATTCTTCGATCATGACTTCTGTGCGTTTTGCTTAGATGTTTGGTAACGGTTGTCGCTCTGTTGTGTATTGTGTGACCTTTTTTGTTTTCACTTGCATCTACCCCAGCGAAAGCGGGGGGCGTCAAGAGAAGAGCGAAAGCGCCCGTCGCGCGATCGCTGGATTCCCGCTTGGCGCGGAAATGACGCCGGTATTTTCGTGGGATTCAGCCCAATAAATGTGGCTGGGGCTATGCCGCGCCAGGGACACATCTCCCGGCGCTGTGCGCCATCCCCTTGCGCAGCAAAACGTAGCATGACATCATGTTGGCAGCGGATCCGACAGGTTGATTCAATCTGACTGATGCCATGAACACGCGCGCGTCCATATCGCCGGTCGTTCGGGAGATTTCCTGCAAGACGACGCTGAACCGATCATCGCTCGGCGCTTATTCGATGAATTGCTATGTGGGCTGCCAGCATGGCTGCGCCTACTGTTACGCCCGCTACATGCAGCGTTTCCATCCCCACGAGGAAGCATGGGGTGCGTTCGTTGACGTCAAGACCAACGCGCCGGAGGCACTGGCGCGCCAGGTGCGGCGGATGCCGCCGGGGTCGGTGTTCGTCAGCAGCGCCTGTGATGCGTGGCAGCCGCTGGAGACGCAGCGGCGGCTCACGCGGGAATGCTGCCGCATTCTTCTGGACCACGGTTTCGCGGTCCACGCATTGACAAAAAGCGATTTGATCCGGCGCGACTTTGATCTTTTTGCCGATCACAATGCCCGTGTGGCGACGACCATCACCACGCTGGACCCCGCCGTCGCCCGGTTATGGGAGGCCGCCGCCGGTCCTGTGGAACGGCGCATTGCCCTCCTGCGCGCTGCGCGCGAGGCCGGGATTCAAACGGGGATCATGTTCGGCCCCCTGCTTCCATTTCTGTCGGATTCCGCCGACAGCCTGAACGCGCTCTTTGAATGCGCGGCGGAACTGCGTGTGGATGTGTTGTGGGTGGATGCGTTGAACCCACGTCCCAAGGTATGGGAATCCGTGCAATCGCTGCTGCGGAAGCATTATCCCGATCTCGTGGACCGCTACGCCCGCGTACTCTTCTCCCCCGTGGTGCGCAACGCCTATCTCGCCGCCCTCGGCGAGCGCATTGCCGCCGCCGCCCGCCGCCATCGCCTCGAAAGAAAACTCCATTCATGCATCTGAGGTGTTCTATCGGAAAATACGTGGTGGTATTCACAAAATAAGTGCCTGACCTTGCATAGAGTCCCGCACGCGCACTACCGGCGAATTCGAGATGTCGCCAAAAAATGAGGCTGTGATTTCCGATCCCTGTGCGGCCAATTTCCAGAAAAAGGCCACAAAAAACACCAGAAACACAAATCGGAAAAACGACTGCCCGCTGCGTTTAATGCAGACACCACGCCCCTTTCGAGGTTATTGGAAAAAAGCCTCCGTCGTGCTTTGTATCAGGCGTCTTTTTTCGCTTTGGCGCGGGGCTTGCGCGGCGCTTTTGCGGGGAGCTTGTGGTAGAAATACTTTGAGCCTTCCAGGATGTTGCCGAGATTGCGCTTGGCTTCATCGTCCATGTTCATTCCTGATTGGGCCGCTTCCGCCAACAGGCGCTCCCAGGCCTCGTGGTCCCAGTCGCCTTGCTGCTCGGCTACGAATTTCCCCGCCAGCGTCAAGAGTTTTTGCACCGGATGTGTTTTCGCCATGGCTTGAATACCTCCCTATTTACTTTGCGTTTCTCTCCGCTGTGCGCCTCCATTCGGGCGCATCTCATACTCACCGCCCCATTTTCCCGGACCTTATGGCTAATGCACCATGCACACGCAGCAAATCCCGGTCTCAGCCGGGCGAGCGATTTCTCGCCATCGCCATGCGGTCCAAATCACATTGGCAGCAGCATCCTCATGGTACTCTCATTCCCATGCGCTTTCAAGTAATCTGCAATCCGACAGCCCAAAGGTGTTTCATGCGTCGCCAATCTTGCGGATCAAAACGTTTTGGGGGTGAAGTCACCAGACAACATACGGTATGATGAGGCTCTTGCAAAACGTCCCGTGGCATGGGCGTCTCGCCCATAAAACATGGGCAGGATGTCCGTGCTGCATTGGATAACAGAAGGTTTTGCAAGAGCCTCTGATTGCACGATATTTGTCAATAATCCGAGGGAAAAAAAGGGATCCCCTTGTTCATGCTTGGAATCGGTCTGTGGGATTGGGCAGCGCTGGTTGTCTATTTCGTGGTTATTGCCGGCCTGGGGCTGTGGTCGGCGCGGCGCGTATCCGATACAGCGGACTTTTTCATAGGGGGGCGGCGCTTCGGCAAGACGTTCATGGTGTTTTTTTCCTTTGGCGCAGGCACCAGCGGCAACGATGCCGTGGGCGTGTCGTCCAAGACCTACACCAGCGGGCTTTCCGGAATCTGGTATCAGTGGTTATGGCTTTTCTGTACCCCGTTTTATTGGCTTATTGCGCCTGTCTTCCGCCGCATGCGTGCGCTTACTACGGGGGACTACTTCGAAGCCCGGTACGGGCCGCGCACCGCCGGGTTGTATACCATGGTGGGCGTCATTGTGCTGACGGTCAACATCGGCGTGATTCAGTTGGGCGCGGGCTCGATGATCGAGGCGGTCAGTAACGGCATGATCAGCCGGCATGTCGCAATATTTGCGATGACGACGCTTTTTGTGATTTACGGCATTGCGGGGGGACTGGGCGCGGCGATCATCACAGATTTCATTCAAGGCATGCTGACCATACTCCTCTCGTTCATGTTGCTGCCGTTTGCCCTGAAAGCCGTGGGCGGTTTTGCCGGACTCCACGCCGGGATCGCCGACAAACACATGTTCAGCCTCGTGGCGCCCGGCGAGATCAACGCGTTCCACATCGCCATTCTGTGCGTCAACGCGCTCATCGGCATCGTGACACAGCCGCATATCATGGGAGTCTGCGCGGCGGGCCGCAACGAAATGGACGGACGGGTCGGCTTTGCAGGCGGCAACCTCCTCAAACGATTCTGCACGATTGCATGGACCGTCATCGGTCTCTGCGCCGTGGTGATGTATCCCGGACTGACCGGCACCCAGCCGGACCTGGTCTATGGAAACGTCGCCCGCGACCTGCTTCCCGCGATCATGCCGGGCCTCGTGGGCATTTTTCTCGCCGCATTGCTGGCCTCGGTAATGTCTTCCTGCGATGCTTTCATGGTCTCCTGCTCCGGCCTTTTCACCCAGAACCTCTACCGGCGATTCCTCGTAACCGGCCGGGACGACAAGCACTATGTGCTTGTCGGTCGCATTGCGTCTCTTGTCATCGTGGCCACCGCCGTCATTTTTGCCTTCACGGTGTCGAATGTCCCCAGGGGATTGGAAATCTTCTTCGCCCTTCAGGCAATGATGGGCGCGGCATTCTGGCTGGGGCTGTTCTGGCGGCGGGCAACCCCCGCTGGTGCGTGGGCCGCGACACTGGTGAGCATTGCCATCTATTTCTTCACGCTGTCACGGCCCTTCAACAACTGGGCCGTGCAAACCTTGCCGGAGTATATGATCTGGGACGGCAGTTTCCGGGTTTCCTGGCAGATGTTCTTCTATCTCACGGCCGGCTTCGCTACCGGCATCCTCGTGAGTCTGGTCACGCCGCGCATGCCCGATGCAAAACTGGACCGCGTCTACGCCTGCCTGCGCACCCCCGTCCGCGAAAGTGAACCGCACATGCCGGAACCCTTCATGCTGCCCCCCGGCGTCACCCCGCCGCCACCCCGAAAACTCATCAACCATCCCGACTTTGAAATCCCCGTTCCCAGCCGCGAGGGCATGATGGGTTTTGGATTCTTTGCGCTCTCGGTGGTGCTGCTCATCGCCTTCGTGTACTGGATGGCTACCTGGGGCGCTCCGACATGAACCATGGCGATGGGGGAGAGGCGGGCCAACATCATTGGAATCTGGAACCGCACATATGGACAAGCGGCTGAGCATGACGGAGGCTTGGATGCATCTGGCGGATGCGCCGGAGCCATGCCCCTATCTGCCCGACCGCGTCGCCACGCTGCGCTTTGTGGACGGTTTCGCCGCCGCCCCCATGTATCGCCTGCTGCTCGACCGAGGCTATCGGCGCAGCGGCTGTTACGCCTATCGCCCTGTCTGCCAGGGCTGCGACGAATGCCAATCCCTGCGCGTGCCGCTGGAAACATTCCGCATGAGCAAGGAACAGCGGCGCATCTGGAATCGGGGTCGGCGCATTTTTGAAGCGTCCATTGCGGCGCCGTCCTTCAGTGATGAAAAACTGGATATTTACAGGCGATATCTTCAGTTCCAGCACAATGACTATGAACACAAAGTGGACGAGCCTCGATACCGCGAATTTCTCGTGGATTCCTGTCTCGGCGGGCGCACCATGGAAATCCAGTTTCACGCCGAAGGGCGCCTTGCCTGTGTCGGCATTGTGGACCGTCTGGACGATGCGCTGTCAACCGTGTACTGCTTCTTCCACCCCGTCTTCGCCCGCTGGAGTCCGGGAACCTATTCGGCGCTGTTCGAGATTGATCTGGCGCGCCGTTGGGGATTGCGATACTACTATATGGGTTTCTACATCCGCGATTGCGACAGCATGAACTACAAAATCCGGTACCGTCCCTGTGAACTCAAGCGCCCCGATGAAACGCAATGGCGTCCCATCCCGCCCCGATCCGGGAACTCCCCAAGACAATCCGAATCGGGCAACCGCATCAGCGAATGAGGGACTATCTGAAGATGCGCACCTTCATTTCTTTGGCGATCGGAACATCTTCGCGGAGTTCCACGGGCGCGCAGACCGCGTAGTCCGCTTCCACCAGGGTCACGCGCAGTTTTCCAACAGGCCGCTGGCGGCGTGCAATCACCCGGCCAGCCGCTTCCACGGGGTCGCCCTCAGCCAGCACGGTGAACACCTGTCCCGTTTCCACCCCATGCCGCGCGCCGATATTGATCAAAACAGCCTCCGGGTCGGAGATATCGGCGATCAGACCACGCAACTCCCGATTATTTGACAGTTTCTCCAGCAGTTCGCCCGCGACGGATTGGATGCACGCGGATGGCCGCCGTTCATCCACAGTGCTTGTGACCTGCCCCACGATCTGCGTGCTTTCCGTGTCCACCAGGCGCACATACATGATCAAATCAGACCCGATGCGCCCGAAATCCGTGAAAGCGAGCACGCCGGCGGAGAGCACGCGCCCCAACTGCCGTTGCGTGGCGGGATCGGCCAGTTCCGAACTGCCGAGATTCAATTCCTGGAGCAACTTGTCGAGCATCTGCCGTTCCACCACACTCATCCGGCCACTGCCCTGAAGCCGCGCCTCGATTTCCCGCTGCACCGCCACCGCCGTCCCGGCCCGCTCGAACAACGCGCTCTCCTGCCGCGCAGACGGCAGAAAAGCCACGACCAATGGGCGGCTGGTCCAGTCATTCGTATCCTTGATCGCACCGGACGCCTTCAATTCGCGGAACCGCTTCCCCAATTCCGCGATTTGCGCGTTCACCAACTCGGCCCGCTTCACATCGTTGGCTTCCTCCAGTTCCCGCCGCACCTGCCGGACCATGATCTCCGTCAAATCGTCAGGACGTATTTGCGCCGCTTTCTCCAGGGTTTCCCGCGCCTTCTCCAAATCGCCCTTTTCGCGGTGCGCAGCGCCCTCATTGCTGAGCGCGATGACGTTGTAGGGGTCCAGCGCGATCGCCTGCCGATACGCGGCGACGGCCTTATCGGCGTCGCCTTCAATGTGCGCCACGCGCCCCTGCAGGTTGACGGCCTCCGATTGCTGCCAGGGCCGCTTCGCGGCGGTGGCGGCCGTGTCCAGCGCTTCGGCGGCCTCGGCGGTTTTCCCGGTTCGAATCAGCGCCTCCGCCCGGATGGTCTGCGCATAGCCATCATCCGGCGCCGATGCCGCGATCTGCGCAGCGGAATCCAGGTCACCCCGCTCCAGCGCCACCGCCGCCAGCCCCGCCGCGGAATCAATCCGTCCGAACTCTTTCTCCGCTTCGTCCAGTTTTCCCTCCGCGGTCAAGATGAAACCCTTCAGTTCCGCCGCCTCCTTCGGATCCTCGCCGGAGGCGATCGCCTCCTCGACAATTTCCAGCGCCTCGCTGCGGCGCTGCTGGTAAAGGTTCTCCGCCACCTCCTTCAGAATTTGCGCCTGCCCCGCGCCCCCGCCAACGAGCACCCGCTCGATTGTTTTTTCCGGGTCCGCCTGCACAAACAGGGTAAGCGGCAGACTATAGATTTCCTTCAGCCACGGGGCATTCTCGATGCTGTCCGCGTGGATAAGAAAATACCGGATATTCAGGCGGTCGGCAAAGGCTTTCAGGGCCGCTTCGTCCTCTTTCATGCCGAGGGCGATGATCTTGAGTTTGTCCCGCCCGTAGCGCATGTCGAGATAGCGCAACTTCACCGCGATGTCTTCGCCCGTATCCACGGAGAAAAAATAAAGAATCACCAGATACGGCTGTTCCCGGACCAGCGCGTCCAGGTTCACGGCCTTGCCGTGAATATCCACCGCGTGGATACTGGGCGCCGGTTTTCCTTGCGCCAACTGGCCGACTGCGGCCCCGGTCGCCAGCAGAAGCGCGCACGCCGCCCACACTGCGCACCATGCCGTGCGGTTCCTCATCTCAGGGCCTCCTGTTCGCGCATCGCGTTCATAGTTCCACCCCTGTATCTCCGTTTCGTTCTCCATTATACTGCAAATCGGTGCCGCTTTCGGCGAACATATTGGGATCCGGTTAACGATTATCATGGTGCGTTCATGATTGCTATTCGCTGCCGGTCGTATGGCACAGAAACTTTATTCCCGTACTGCAAAATACTGCGTTCTTTGCCACCGACGCTCGCCCTGCATCGGAATCTCACGTTCGAATGCGCCATGGCGTATATCAAAAATGACATTCGGCGGGGTGGCGTTCACCGTAACACTGCACTGCCCGTCGCTGTCGGTCACCGCTTCGCCCAGCACCGTGTTGTCTGTCGCATTGCGGACTGACACCGAAGCGCCGGGCACACGGACAATCCGTCCGCTTTGCTCCAATCGGGCGACTGCAGCGTAAAGTGAATCGCCGTTTTCGCCGGATTCCGCTGTGCGCGCGGCCATCGCGGAGTCCACTTCAAGGTACGTGTCCAGGTCGCGCGCCAGGAAAACCTCGACAGAAACCCGAATCGGCACCGTGGCCGGCACCCCGTTTCCCTTCGGTGTTGTCACCTCGGCGTCTCTCGCCGGCAACAACCATCCTGCAAGGACAACGATAAACACCGCCAGCACTGCGGCAATGCCCATGAGGGCCCTGTGCCGCGATGAAGCGCCGGACGGCGTGGGGGAGAGGGGTGGGGAAATGTCCTCTTTCACAGAGACATCCAAACGCGCGGTCTCAATCGCTTCTTCCACGCCGGGCGGCGGTGCGGACGATAGCGTTGTTGCGCCCAGATTGTCGGAGGGAACAATGACAGTCCGCTCGCCTTCGCTCGCGGCTGGTGTGCATTTCAGCACGCTTGGATCAGGATCGGGCTTGAGGATCTCCCGCAGGGCTGCGGCCAAGGCGCGCCCATCGGGATAACGTCCGTCCGGACGTTTGCTCATCGCCTTCATCACCACGCCGCCCAAGGGCTTGGGCACTGCAAAATTCAAGTCTTCCGGAGGAATCGGGTCAACCCTGAGGCATTGATGCATCACCGTGCTGATTGCCTCGCCGCTGAAGGGCTTTTCTCCCGTGAGCAATTCATAGAGAATGACTCCCAGAGAGAACAGGTCCGACCGCCCATCCACCCGCTGCCCCATGAACTGCTCCGGACTCATATAGTGCGGCGTGCCAATCAGCGTGCCTTCCTGCGTCAACGTGGAATCAATCACCCGTGCAATCCCGAAATCCGTAATCTTGACCCGGCCGTCGGTCTGAACGAAGATATTGGCGGGTTTCACATCGCGGTGCACGATGCCCTGAGCGTGGGCGGCCGAAAGCGCCTCGGCGATGACCGCCCCCAGATTGACAACCTCTTCCACGGACAGGCACCGGCGGTCGGCGATCACATCCCGCAGATCGGAACCTTCCAGATACTCCATGGCGATATAGGAGACATCGCCTTCTTCACCGACGTCGTAAATGGTCACGATATTGGGGTGGTTTAATGCGCCTGCCGCCTGCGCTTCCCGAAGAAAACGTTGCATCAATTCCTCGGTCATCGCCCCGCTCGACATCAACTCGCGCCGCGCGGTCTTGATCGCCACGCGCCGCCCCAACTTCGGGTCGCGGCCCTCATAGACCACGCCCATCGCCCCTTCCCCCAGTTTGCGCACGATTTCGTAACGGCCCAACCTGTCGGGATGCGCTTGTTCCTGCAAGACGCCTCCTTTCGCCTACTGTGTCAATTCGGCGACCCACACCCGCACCACGTCGGCGTCTGGCGTCTCGCCCGCCAGTTCAAGGTATTGGCGGAGACGAGCGACCGCTTCCTCGTTCTGTTCCAATTGCGCGTAGGTCAATCCAAGATTGTAATAAACCTTCGCATTACGCGGATCAAGGCGCAGGGCTTCATCAAATGCTTGAACGGCCTCTCTCAGGCGGCCCGTCTGGCGACAGGCCTCGCCGAAGTCATTGTGGGACTGCGGCGCGTCAGGCGCAAGCCGCAGCGCCTCCGCAAAACACGCGACCGCCTCTTCGCGCCGTTCACAGCGCAACAAGAGCCGGCCCAGATTACGGTGCGGCGCCGGCATTTCCGGACGAAGCGCCGCTGCGCGACGATAAGCGGCCTCCGCCGCCACAACGTCACCGCGTACAGTCTCCGCCACGCCGAGATTGAACCATGCTTCGTAAAAATCCGGCAGCAATGTTACAGCCGTCCTATAAGCGGCTGCCTTTTCCACAGCATCTTCCGCGGCCACCCCCCGGTTATATGCTTCCACTGCAAGCCGGTCGCGCTCGCTGATGTCCGAAGCGGGGGACAGCGTCTCCTCGTTTTCCGTGTCACTGGAATCACGCGACGGCCGACCGGCGAACGCCGGCACCGGGATGCCATGGCGTTGCAGCAGGTCATATGCATTGTTCACCGGGTTCACCACCGTCACCCACGCCTCTTCCTCCAAACGTCCAATGATCAGCCCCACCAGCATGCCGTTTGCATCAAATACAGGACCCCCGCTGGAACCCGGCGCGGCGCGCATGTCCGCCTGGATCACCGGATATCCCCGATAGGTCCGATTCATGCTGGAGACAATGCCCGTCACAACCGTCAGATCAAGATGCGCCGGGGCCGCAATGCAGACCAGCGGGGACCCGCTGCGCAAGCGCCAGGCATCCCCGACCACCACATTCGCAGGGAATGGTTCATCCACCCGCAGCAATGCAATTTCTTTTGTGATGTCCACTGCGATCATTCGCGCCGGGAATTCACCGCCCCTTGACAGGCGCGCGCGCAAATTACGCACCCCCGCGACCTGATGCGCCGCGCTCAGGATAAATCCGCCCGGAAAACAGCAACCGCTGCTCTGCACCGTGGCCCCGTCACTTTCGCGAATCCCTGTCAACGTCACCACCGCCGATTCGTTGCGGCGTACAATATCCTCCACGGACATATCCGCTGCGCCCGCAAGACACACCCCCAACACTACACCAATCACCGCCAATTTCGCCTCGGACAACTTCATGACATCGGACCTCTGCCCTTGCTCCTCAATGCGATCATAGCCAGCAACACCTGCGGAGTCAACGCAGTCATTTGTCACCCCCAAAACCCAAAAACGAAAATGCCGCGCCTTGCTGAATGCGTGTTGAAAAACGGCACCCCCTTCCTTTCAGAAAGCATGATGGGGCCATCCGACTGCCACTTCTGTGCAATCCCGTTTTATGGCTGTTGACAACCCGCCCCAAAGATGTTACGATCCCTGTGCCGCTGAGCGGGACTAACTCAGTTGGTAGAGTGCCAGCTTCCCAAGCTGGATGTCGCGGGTTCGATCCCCGTGTCCCGCTCCATCATTTTTCCCTGAAAATACACAGGTTTTTCGCTTGTTCTTACCCATCAAACACATCAGCGCCGCATCCCGGCAAATTGCCTGATTTTGCCCCATGCGCACACGTTTTGACTGAAAAAGGTGCAAGATTTAAGGCAGCATCCAACAAGAAGCCAGGTATATGCCAATGAGCGTTCTTCAAGGTCGGTTCCCCAACTATCCTCGATGATGTCAAGCGTGGGTGTTCCTTTATGAGGTAAAGCAGCCCACCTCAAAAATGCGTCCGGCGGATTTCTTGCTTTTTTCCCAGCCGTTGGACATTATGGCGTGACCACATTGATTCTCTGGCGAAGCACGGTGTGCGGGGAGAAGCGTCATGGTGAATGGGCTGCTCACGGGTGTGTTATGTTTTTTCATATTCATCCAATGTGCTGTGGGGGCTTTGTCTGCTGCAAGTACTGTCCCACCCGCGCCCCATGTGGTCACGGCGTATGGCGCGGTTGGTGACGGCAAAACGAGGGACAGCCCCGCCATCCAAAGATCCGTTGACGCCTGTGCGGATGGGGGAGGGGGAACCGTCTATTTTCCGCCGGGTGTCTATCTGTCCGGCAGCATCCGGCTGAAGAGCGGCGTGCGGCTGTGGCTTGACCCCGGCGCAACGATCCTCGGCAGTCCCTCGGACGACGACTATGACCCTTATGAAACGATTGACTTCCCAAATGACGCTGACCGCGAAACGTCGTTTTTTCATTTTTCGCTGATCTGGGCGGAAGATGCCGATCGGGTGGGCATCCTCGGCGGGGGGACCATTGACAGCAACCGTGAACGGCGCGGGGGACCGAAGTCCATAGCGCTCAAGCGCTGCAAATTTGTCGAAATCCGGGATGTGACCATCCGAAACGCGCCGAATTACGCCGTCAGTTTGCTCGGCACGGATTATGTCAACATAGATGGTGTAATGATCCTCAACGCCCATTCCGACGGCATTGACCCGGATGCAAGCCGCCATGTGCGCATCGCGAACTGCCACATTGTCAGTTGGGATGACGCCATTGTGCTGAAATCCAGTTTTTCGCTCGGCGGGCGGCGTTCCACAGAGGATGTATCTGTCACCAACTGTTACCTCGAATCGGCGTGCAGCACGTTCAAACTAGGCACCGAATCCGGCGGCGACTTCAAGCGAATCGTTCTCAGCAACTGTGTCATGAAGGGACTCCAGGGGGGGGAACAGGCCAGCCAGGGGCGCTATCGTCCCGCCAATGCCGGCCTCGGCATCATGACCGTAGATGGCGCTCATATTGATGGGGTATCCGTATCGAACGTGGTCATGCATGATATACGAGCGCCCATTTTTATCCGCCTGGGCAATCGCGGGCGTGATATGCCGTCACCAGTGCCCGGCACCCTGAAAAACGTGAATATTGATAATATTATTGCGACAAACGCAACGCTGGCAAGTTCCATCACCGGAATACCAGGTCATCCTGTTGAAGGAGTAAGCCTGAGCAATGTCAGGTTTACATATACCGGCGGTTCCACCTATAAGCCAGCCGATGAAGCCGTACCTGAAGTTGAAGGAGCGTATCCGGAATCACGCATGTTCGGCGGGTTACCGGCCTATGGGCTGTATGTCCGTCACATAAAAGACTTGACCCTGAACAATGTTCAACTCTTGTATGCTGAGGACTTCTGGCGGCTCGAGGCCGACGACTACCGCAATGTTTCCTGGGACCCATCCAGTCTTCATCCGACCCCCGCAGGGCCGGGCGTTCCGGGCCACGCTATCGTAATGGACAATGTCGCGGGCATTCGTGTCACTGGGTTGCATGCCTTGGCCTCGCCGGACGGCGCGGCGGTATTGCATTTCGTGAACGTACGGGATGCTTTCCTGTCGGGGACTGTGGCCGCGCCCGATACCCAGGTTTTCCTCGAAGTTGCCGGGGACCGGACCCAAGCCATCCATCTCACGGCATGCGACCTGACCCGTGCGAATCGAGGTGTGCACCGTGGGCCGGAAGTTCCCGAAACCGCGCTGGCGCTCAACGGAATTCTTTCTCGACCGTGAAAGATTTTGTCTAAAGTTTCTGGAAGAGGCTGACAGGCTGCACGAGCCATTTGTGAAAGGTCGGGTGGGGGAGAACAACACCGCAAAATCTTTGACTCCGCCGTCCAGTCATTGCTGGCTAATTCGGTTATGCTTCACAAGTTCTGCAAAAAGAGGGCATGATGAGTTCGGAAATTTACTCACAACAAATCAAGAAGGAGCCAACACCATGCCTGGAAAGCAGAATATCAAGAAGTCGTTGAAGAGGAGTCTTATCCGTACCTGGTGCTGGATGCGCGCTACGAGAAGGGGCGTGAAGACGGCGTGATTCGCAGCCGCGCCGTCCTGGTGGCAAATGGCCTCTTTTGCAGAACGTGACGCACGCAACTCAACCCCTCTCCCGGAGGGAGAGGGAGCAACAGCATGCCTCAGGTTGCGCGCTAAACGCCCTCTCCCGCTGGGAGAGGGGTGGGGTGAGGGGGGAACAAAACAGTACCCCCTGGTGCAGAGATCAATGATGTCTCAGAAATTCCCGCGGAGAGGTTTGCGTACAGGATAAGCCCGCCACATTATCTTGATTCAACAGGGTTTTCCAAGGGTTTTGGGCATGGTCTTTCATCTTCTTAATAATCTGTTTTCGACAGCACTGATTACCGATATCGCTTCTGCCGATTGGCATGCTTCTTACTGAACAGAAAACGCCTTCTCCCCACATGCAGGGTGAAGGCGTTGCACAATTCGGCAAGGACTTTGGGTCACAGTTCCGTGGTGGTGCCTGGGATTGTGCCCGTCGTGGTATCGGTGCCGTTACCACTTGGGCCGGTCGCCTTCCACGGTTGCTGGCGCGGGACAAGCAGCAGACGGTCAATGATCTCTGTCGTGCTTTCCAGTTTGATCTGGAAATTGCTGATTTGCGCGCAGCGCGGAGACCGACTAATCAGGTTCAGATGGCGCTCGGTTTTCATAACAGGTTCCTTGTCAACGGGTTTTGATAAAAATGAACTCGATTATCTGATCTGTCAATGCCACCAGGAAATCTTTCCATGCCTGGAAATTCGATACCTGTGACAACTGCGGCTTTCGCGTGATGCATTTGTGATGCTTCATGGCGCCCGGGTTCTCCCTTCTGGACACACTTTATCCTTGCTCCGCGGCACATCCGCCGCATGCAACAATTAATAGCACGTTGCCATCCAAATGTCAACTGTTTTTTCTGCTCGCCCTTTTCCGTCATGCGGGTTTTCTGCACTCCATGCCCCTGGCGCGTGGTAACGCAGACTCTTTGAAATCAATCCACCAATGCCTCCCACTCTTCGTAAAGCGCCTTCAAATCAGCCTTCAGCCCGCTGTACTCTTCATTGAGCCGCTGCGCGGCGACGTAATCCGCGGGGTCCAGTGCGGCGAATTTCTCGTGAAAAGTTTCCAGCAATTCCTCCATGCTCTCAATGTCCTGTTCCAACTGCTCCAGAATCCGGCGCTGCTTGCGGTCTTCGCGGTCGCGGGCTTTCTTTTTCTCACGTTCTTCTTGCGCGCGACGGATTTTAAGCACCTCATCGGTGCTCTTGGGGGGCGCCGGCGCCAACGATTCCAGATATTTCCGGTGATATTCGGCGTAATTGCCGAGGTGAACAGAGGCATTGCCCCGTTCAATGACGATAAGCCGATCCGCCAGGCGGTCAATCAGTGCGCGGTCGTGGCTGGCGAGAACAATGCTCCCCGGAAACTCGGCCAAGGCGTTTTCCAGCGCTTCGCGCGAGGCGATGTCCAGGTGATTGGTCGGTTCATCGAGCAGAAGCAGATTCGCCCGCCCCAGGATCAGTTTCGCCATGGCCACGCGACTCAATTCACCCCCGCTCAAGGCCTGCACCGGCTTGAAGACATCATCGCCGGTGAAAAGCAAGCGTCCCAGAAAGGACCGGACTTCCTGCGGCGTCCATTCCGGGCGAACGGAATGCACCTCCGTCAGTACATCGTTCGCGGGGTTCATGCTCTCATGATTCTGCTCATAGTAGTTCAGGGTGACCTTGTGACCGAGGGTGACCGTGCCGCCCAGCCCCTGGATTTTCCCGGAGAGATGGCGCAGCAGAGTGGTTTTGCCGGACCCGTTGGGTCCGACCAGGCCGATGCGCTCGCCGCGACGGACCTGGAAGGACAAGTCCTTGTAGAGCGTCAGCGGGCCGTAGCCCATGCACAGGTCCCTGGCTTCGAGCACTACGGCCCCGCTGCGAACGACAGGGCCAAGGTTGAATGTCGCGGAGGACGCCTCCGGCGGCGGCGCATCCACCATTTCCATCTTTTCCAGCCGCCTGATGCGGCTTTGCACCTGCCGCGCCTTGGTATTCTTGTAGCGGAACCGGTCAATCCAGGCCTCTTCCTTGCGGATGAATTCCTGCTGACGCTCAAAGGCGCGCTGTTGCTGTTCCCGCAACAGCGCTTTTTGTCCCATATAAAAAGCGTAATTGCCGCTGTAATTGAAAAGATTCCCCCGTTCCACCTCGACAAGGCGCGTGGCGACGGCGTTGAGCATTTGCCGGTCATGCGAGATGATGACCACCGCCGCGCGGGATTGGCGGAGGTATTCCTCCAGCCATTCCCGCGCCTCCAGGTCGAGATGATTCTCCGGTTCGTCCAGCAGGAGCAGGTCGGCATCCTGCAAGAGCACCAGCGCCAGCATGAGGCGGGTTCGCTGCCCCCCGCTCAATGCGTGGAACGGCAGGTTGAACTCCTCGGGAGGAAAGCCCAGCCCCTGCAACACCCGTTTGATCTTGCCGCGGAATTCGTAGCCGCCGCGCGCGGCGAAGTGCTCCTGCATCGGACCATATTCCGCCAGCGCGGCCTCGTCTCCCGCCGCCATCCGGTCCTCCAGCGCGGCGAGTGCGCGCTCCTGTTCGATCAAATCCTGAAAAGTATGCAGCACGATGTCAAATATCGTCGCGCCCGCCGCCACCTGCGGCAACTGCGCCAGGCATGCGATCCGCGCCCGTTTCATGCGCTCGATGACGCCGCCGTCGGGCTGAATCTCCCCCGTAATGAGCCGAAACACCGTGGATTTTCCGGTGCCGTTGCGCCCGATCAGCCCGATATGTTCCCCCTCCTCCACGCGGAAGTCAACGCCCTCCAGCACCGCCGCGCCGGCGAAATACTTGCTCACGTTTTCCAGACGAACAATGCTCATGACATGGGGTATTCACAGAAGGTTATGCGTTGATGCGTTTGATAAGTGGCGGAAGTATAGCGCATTTTCGCGCGGGCCGTGCAAGAAGACCTTTGCGCAGGCCGCGCATTGAAAAAGGATTCGAAAATAGCCCAATATCTTTCCATAAGGTGGCAATCAGCGCGATGGGAGACGCGGTGGACGGTTTTCACACAATACGACGTGGACGCAGTACGGCGCTGGTCAGGGAGGACGATGCAGACCGCATCGCGGAGGCGCTGCTTGACAACGAAGGCTGCGAAGTCCTGCATGCCGGCGGCAGGGGGAATCTGCTCCGCTTCGCCTGCACCGGGGGCCATGGGCTGATTCGGCGCTATCAGCGCGGCGGGATGATGCGGCATATCCTGCGGGACGCCTACATCCTGGAGAACCGGCCGTGCCGCGAGTTCCGGCTGCATCTTCATGCGGAACGGCAGGGGCTGTCCGTACCGCCGTTGTTAGGGGTATGCTGGGAACGCCGGGGACTGCTCCTGCGCGGGGCCATCGCCACGCAGGAAGTCGCTGCGAAAACCCTGCAAGAATACGTCGAGGCGGACATACCCCACGCCGAAGATGCGCTGCGCGCCTGCGGCACGCTGATTCGGCGCATGCACGACATGGACATCTGGCACGCGGATTTGCAGGTCCGCAACATCCTGGTGGGGGAGGGCGGCCCGTGGATCATTGATTTCGACAACGCGGTCCTGCGCCCCAACCTGACCCCGTTGCTGCGCGCGCGCAACCTCCTGCGGCTGCGCCGCTCGATTGAAAAGAACGGCCTGCCCGTGGCACTCTTTGCGCCCATCTGCAAGGGATACGGCATCGAGGCGCTGCCGCCCTGGTTGAGCAGGATATACGAACGCAAGGGAAGGATATCGGACGCGATTTCCGGACGAAAACATCTATGAACGGGGACATTAAGGAAAAATACCATCCTGTTCGCAGAGGATTACACGTTTACCATCTTCATCCCGACCTGTCGGTGGACCAGGCACGAAAAATTCTGGCGCAACCCGGCGACACCATCAAACGGTCGCGCAAGAGCGTTGTGCGGCGGGTCGGCCCCTGGCTCATCAAGGAAAGCCGCCGGAATCTGACGGGCCTGTTGAAACACACCTTCCGGCGCAGCCGATACCGCGGGGCATGGGAGGCGTCGCTGCATTTAAGTCGTCAGGGTATTGATGTGCCGGAACCAATCGCATTCATCGAAACACGTTTCAGCGGCGTTATTCTGGGCAATACGTTCATTACCCGGTATCTCGAATGGCACCGGAACGTCGAGCAGTTTCTGCTGGCGCTGGTGCAGCGCGGCGGTGGCAAGGACACTATCGCGCTTTTTCTGGAGCGCCTCGCGGATGCCGTGAACCGGCTGCGCGCCGCCGGCGCCTATCACGCCGACCTGTCAGGAAAAAACATTTTCACACGCGATGGCGTCCGCTTCTATTTCATTGACCTGGACGGCGTCGTCCTCAATGCCGAATACACCGAAGAACGCTGCATGAAAAACATGGTGCAGTTGTACGATTCCTTCTGCGATTTGCTCAACGACGCCATGCTGGTCCCGTTCATCGGCCGCATGCTGGGGCCCGACCACGACCTGCGCCTGTGGATGCCGCGCATCCGCAAGGCGCAGCAGGAACGCCGGCTCCTGACCGCGCGCCGACTCGAAAAACAGGGAAAAACCCGCCGCCCCCTCTGGACCTCCGCCGACGATCAACACAATCCCTGAAAGGCAACAGCAAATATCCGGACCGCGCGCGATGCCGCCTTGAATAAAACACGATTTTTCTTTATTCTTTGCCGCTCTCACCAAGAGACTGAGAAATACACAGCGGTGATCTATGTTCCCGCTTTATGGCGGAGGGCGGCGGCGATGAATTCGCGGAAGAGGGGCTGCGGTCGGAGGGGCGTGCTCTTGAATTCCGGGTGAAACTGCGATGCGCAGAACCACGGATGGTCTTTCAATTCGATGATCTCGACGAGATCGTGATCGCCCTTGGGATGGATGCCGCTGACCACCATGCCGGCTTTGCCGACCATCGCTTCCAGGTAGGCGTTGTTGAATTCGTAGCGGTGGCGGTGTCGCTCAAAAATCACGTCTTCGCCATAAGCCTGGCGGGCCTTTGTGTCCGGCTTCAATTCACAGCGGTAGGCGCCCAGCCGCATCGTGCCGCCCAGGTCCTGAATGCCGCGCTGTTCGCTGAGCAGGCTGATGACGGGGTCGGGCGTCCGCGGATTGATCTCCGTGGAATGGGCCTCACGCAGTCCGAGCCGGTTTCTCGCGAGTTCGATCACGGCCATCTGCATACCCAGACAAATACCGAAATATGGCACCTGCGCCTCGCGCGCATACTGCGCCGCCTTGATTTTCCCCTCGATTCCGCGCGTGCCGAAACCGGGGCCGACCAGAATGCCATGATAAGACTTCAACGCCCCGGCGACATCCACCCCCTTTTCAAACTGTTCGGAGTCCACCCACGTCAGGCGCACCTTGCAGTCGTTGGCGGCGCCTGCATGCACAAACGCCTCGTTGATGCTCTTGTAGGCGTCGTCGTGGTTGACGTATTTGCCGACCGCCGCAATCTGCACTTCCTCTTGCGCGGACACCAGCCGTTCCACCATGGCTTCCCATTCCGACAAATCGCCCGCCGGCGCTTCGATGCCAAGCAGCCGAAGCACGGTGTCATCCAACTTCTGCCGCTTGAAATTCAGGGGAATCGCGTAAAGAGGGGAGATGTCCTGTGCGTTAATGATGGCGTCATCGGTCACATCGCAGAACAACGCCACCTTATGGCGCTGTTCAGGACCCATGACATGCGATCCGGTACGGCAGACAATCACGTTGGGCTGGATGCCGATGTCACGCAGGGCGCGCACGCTATGCTGGGTCGGCTTGGTTTTCAGTTCGCCCGCCGCCGCGATAAACGGCACGAGCGTTACATGAATGAAACAGCAGTTGGGGGGGCCTACATCAAGGCGGAACTGGCGCAGTGCCTCCAGAAACGGCAGGCTTTCGATGTCGCCCACCGTGCCGCCGATTTCGATGATCGCCACGTCAATGGGGTCTTCGGAATCCGCCGTCAGCATACGGATGCGCGACTTGATTTCATCGGTGATGTGGGGGATTACTTGAACGGTTTTCCCGAGAAATTCACCCCGGCGCTCCTTTTGGATAACGGCGTTGTAAATGCCGCCCGTGGTGGCGTTGCTTTTCTGGGAAAGTTTGGCGCGGGTGAACCGCTGGTAATGCCCCAAATCCAGGTCGGTTTCCGCGCCGTCGTCGGTGACAAAGACCTCCCCATGCTCGAAGGGGTTCATCGTGCCGGGGTCCACGTTGATGTAGGGGTCAAATTTCATCATGGCGATACGCAGACCGCGCGCCTCAAGCAGCAACCCCAAACTCGCGGAAAGCACCCCTTTGCCCACCGAGGAAACCACGCCGCCAGTCGTGAACACGTATTTCGTCATGGACAGAGCCTTTCCTTAATTTTCCAGAAGCGCACGCACCCGTTCCAAGTCCTCCGGCGTGTCCACGCCCAGCGCCTCATAACCTGTTTCCACCACGGCAATCTTGAATCCATTCTCCAACACGCGCAACTGTTCCAACTTCTCCAGTTTTTCGAGGGGGGTCTGGGGCATTTTTGCGTATTGCAGGAGGAAATCCCGCCGGTACACGTACAACCCAATATGCTGCCAATGGCATCGGGGCGACTGTGCGCGGTCCGCCGCATCCCGAATATAGGGGATTGGACAGCGGGAGAAATAGAGCGCATCGCCCCGGGTATCGCAGACCACCTTCACAACATTGGGATTGGCAATTTCTTCGGGGTCAGTCAGCAGTACTCGCGCAGTGCTCATCATTACCTCCGGACGCTCCAGCAGGGGCCGGATGGCGGCATCAATCGTACTGGGGTCAATCAGCGGCTCATCGCCCTGCACGTTAACCACGATGTCCGCGTCCCGGTGGGCAGCGACCTCCGCGATGCGGTCTGTTCCGCTGGGATGGTCCGGACGGGTCATGACCACGGGGATCCCGAGCGGGACAAGGGCATCGCGGACCTTGGGGTCGTCCGCGGCCACCAGCGCTTCACTGACCAATCTGGCTTGAATGGCGCGCGTATAGGTATGCGCCACGAGCGGCTTGCCGGCCAGGGGCGCGATTATTTTCCCCGGAAAACGGGTGGAGGCATAACGGGCGGGAATCACCGTCAATATACGCGGCCCAATGGATTCTTCACTCATACAGGATACCTCGCAATGCTTTGAATATGCGCTTGCACACATCACCCAGGCAAGAACAGGAGGGAATGAACCCCGTTCCCTGAACCGGCGCGCATCGCGCCTCAGCAACGGGACCGTAGAGTACCACAAGCCCGGTCACGATGCAACGCGAAATCCATAAATTCCGTAACCCTTTGACCGAAAGGCGTAAAGCATTTTTCTGCGCTGATTTTTTGGCATGCCGCTACCGATGACATCCCCCGGCGCTTCGCGCCGCCCCCTTCAAAGGGGATTTTTTTGCGCCATTTCAGGCAACGAACAATGTGCGTATGCGTTACCCTTGGGGATGCGGTATAAGTCCCTCTTTGCAGGTGGTGGCGCGCAACTTTATACGAGGTCACCGTAATGTCAGACGTCGTATAAGTCCCCCTTTGAAGGGGGCGGCGCGAAGCGCCGGGGGATGTGGAAAAAATGGCATGATTCGACATCTTGCGCCATTCCACGAAGATGTCGCTGAATTCTGACGGCGGCATTGTCTCAACCCTGCCTGATGGACAAAATCCCCGAAACCGCAACGACGCCTGTACATTGCCGGAAGGAGTCAATGTGCTATGATTAAAAAGTGTGCACAAAGAACGGATTGTGTCCAAATAAACTGGAAAGAAATACCTCATGCAACGTGGAATGGAGGGAATACGGGCGCATTTTGATCGTATTGCGCCGGCGATGACGCGCGACGCAGTGGACAGTCGCTTGGCGCGGGTGGTGCAAATCGAGTGGGCATTGCTGGCGCTTCGCTATGCTGTTCTGTTCATTGTTGTGGCCGCCTACGCCATCGGCTCCACCCCGTACTACACGCCGGACCTCCGCATTGTCGCCGTAATGGTCATTCTGCACAACGCGCTGGCGCACTGGGTGCTTTTCACGGGGCGCTTCGCATTTTTCCTCGGTCCGGCCAACTTCGTTATTCACCTCATTGACGTTTCCCTCGCAGTCGGGTTGACGGGCGCGGAGGAAAGCCCGGTCGCGCTGCTGTACGTACTGTTCATCATCGGCTATTCAACCTACGTGCCGCATTTCCTCAATACTTTCACGGTAGCCCTGATATGTTGTGCCTGTTATGCCTTCACGGTGCTGGTCAAGTGGGTTATTGTCGGGGTGAATCTGGCAAATCCGCCCATCGGGTTGCATCTTGCCGCCATCCTGGTGTGCGGATGGATGCTGCGTACACTTGGCGCGCAACTGCGCGCCGCGCGACTGGAAGCCACAAGCCAGGCTCAGGCATTGGCATCATCCCGGGCAGCCATTCGCGCGATCCTCGACAGCACTGCAGAGCCGATTCTGGTATATGGGGAGAATGAGTTTATCACCGATGTGAACGACCGCGCATGCGAATTTCTCGGCCTGCCACGGGAGCAACTGCTGGGGAAACGGTTCCGCGCTTTCCTGTTCGACGACGGCGCGCTGGCCAACAGGCTCGCGAACCTGCGCTCACGGGGCGAATTTCACGGCGAGGCGCTGGCGATCACCGAATCCGGCGAGGAACGCAATGTGGACCTGATGGTGCGTTCGTTTATGCGTGACAATCAGCGCTTTTTCGTGGCCATGCTGCACGACATCACGCGCCAGAAAAACCTGCAGGAAACCGCGCGCATGGCCAACATGCGCCTGGAGCAAATCAACCGCGAACTCCAGCAAGTCAACGAGATGCGCCGCGCATTCATCCGGACCGTCTCCCAGCGGCTACGCTCTCCCTTGTCGGCAATCCTGGGCTTCATCGAAATGCTGCTCAATGAAGAACTCGGTGAAATCACTCCCGAACAACGGTCCGCGCTGCAAAGTGCCCGGCGGGGCATGCAACGCGTCTTCAATCTGGTGGACCAGCCGTTCGATATCCTGATGAGCGCTGAAATGGAACAGCCTCAAGAGGAGGGCTTTGTTGTGCCCCAGGCGGACACCGCCGCATCAGGCATCTCTTCCCATGAGAGCGAAAAGTAAATGAATGCCAACTTCCATTGTCAGGTCCTCTTCGGGGCAATCGTTCTTGCAAGCCTTTCTGGTACTGCAATCGTTGGACAGGAGAATTCAGTGCGTTCTTCCAATGATCCTTATATGTCCGCTCCATATTGCTTTCCCGTGCCATGGCGACATTCTCAACCGTCATGACGGCGAGCAACCCCCCGATGAATTGCAGATCACCGTGCGGGGAACCGCGCCGAAAGAAGCGCCGGTGAGCGTCAACGGCGTTCCTGCCGAGCGCCGGTGAGCGTCAACGGCGTGCCTGCCGAGCGCCGGTGAGCGTCAACGGCGTGCCTGCCGAGCGCCGGGAGAGGGTGCAACAGCGTTCCATACGTTTCGCCATATACACCCTCTCCCGCTGGGAGAGGGGTGGGGTGAGGGAAACAAAAAATGGTTATGCTTCACAAGTTCTGCAAAAAGAGGGCATGACGATCTCGGAAATTTGCTCACAACAAATCAATAAGAAGCCAACACCATGCCTGGAAAGAAGAATATCACGAAGTCATTGAAGAGGAGTCTTGTCCGTACCTGGTGCTGGATGCGCGTTACGAGAAGGTGCGTGAAGACGGCGTGATTCGCAGCCGCGCCGTTCTGGTGGCGAATGGCCTCTATTGCGGAACGTGACGCACGCAACTCGCAATTCTTTTCCGACCATGAGAGATTTTGCCTGAAGTTCCTGGAAGAGGCTGACAGGCTGCACGAGCCATGTGTGAAAGGTCTGGGGGGGGGAGAACAACACCGCAAAATCCCTGACTCCGCTGTCCAGCCATTGCTGGCTAATTCAGGGAATTTTTCGTCGCATTTCGACCCTAAGTTTATCCGGGTCCCGATAGGCCATGCGCTGGGCCGGGCACCCACACTTCAGCGGCCCTAATCGGTGCATTTCAGGAGGTCTTTTCAAGATCGTACGAAATCAAAAACCACTGAAAATGTCACGTTTTGAAAATAATTTACATTGAATATAAGATTTTTAACTTCCTATAAATCAGTTATTTATATTCCTTTACCTGATATTGTTATTCAGGTGTAAATATGACAAAGAAATTACATCGTTAACATGGAAGCCACGTCGAATGATTGGGATACATAGATCTGCTTCAGAATAGAGCAATCAGGAATTGTGTTTTATAATGAACATAATATATATTATCGGACGCTGAAACCTTGGTTTTTGTACATAATCGCGGCTGCCGTGGCTGGATCATAAACAGATAAAAACAGATATATGCGCTTATTTTTTAGAAAGGCAGAATTTTCCCGCGTTTACCCCGCTCTTTACCCCGCCTCAGTCTTTCGTCACGCCGCTGATGCAATGTAACGCCAGGACCCCGCACTCCCGCGCCGCCTGGCATCATGGGCAAGCCATCTTTCGTTGCAGCACTCCTGCGGTGTAACGCATGGCATCTCAGGGCGGTTCATTTCTGGATGGCGTATTCGTCAGCGAGGTTCTGTAACTTCGTGGCGATGGCATCGAGTGCTGTGGCAATTTGCTGTTCGTCGGCCTGCTGGTCTTTCTTCGCATCGTGGAGAGCGGCGGCGAACTCGTAGGCTGCACGGAGCGCGAAAGCGTGGCTGTCAATTCTTATTGCGTTCTCTTCGATAGCCTGTATTCGATCAGACACCATACGGGCGATTTGGCGGGTTGTTTCTTCGTCTTCGCACATCGGCACGCTGACCGTAGCGTTGGCGATCTTGACGTTCATAAAGGTCTTCTTCATTGACGCACCGCCTCGCTGAGGTCTTTCGCATAATCGCGGACGCGCTGGAGCGATGCGCGGACTTGCTGAAAAGTGCTCCGCAATTGTTCGTTTTCCCGACTCAGTGCTTCCAGCCTGGTTGAGGCATCGGAAAGCACGCTCAGTTCCTTGCCCCGGCTCCAATACTGCTGGGTTAGTCGTTCATATGCTTCTTGTTGCGATTGCAGATGCGTACGGTGCGTTTGGAGCACTTTTTCGATGTCATCCACGCTCTTTTCCAATTTGCGCAGATATTTCCGGACGATTTCATTCATCGGAGCACCGCATTGAATTCCTTTTCCAGGCGCTTCAGAATTCTATCCCAACTTTTTTGAGTGTCCGCGTCGGTGAGGGTTTTGTCCGGCGACTGGAACGCCAGGCTCAGTGCCACGTTCTTCTTGCCGATTGGAATGGGTTCGCCGGTGTAGACGTCGAACACGTTTATTTTTTTCAGTAAAGTCCCCCCTGCCTGTGCCGCCGCGGCAAGGAGTTTGCCGACCGGCACCTCCCTGTCCACGACGACCGCCATATCCCGCAGACATGGCGGAAACGCTGGCATTGCTTCAAACTGGGGATGAATCTTGGGTTTCTCGAGCAAGTGCTTCAAGTCCAGTTCGAGCAGATAGACGGGTTTTTCGATGTCAAAGGCTTTCAAGACAGCCACGGAGACTTTTCCCAGCACGCCGAAGGGGGCGCCATTTACCTGTATTTCAGCGGATTGTCCGGGCTGGAAGATGTCCAAATCGTTCTCGCACAGGTTCACTGCTTCATCGAAAAAGTCGAGTATGGTTTCCGCAACACCCTTAAGATCATAGAAATCAAAGGGTTGTAGGGATTCGCTCCAATGGGGTTCTTGTCTGGGCCCGACCAGAACCACGCCCACCCTCATGCGTTCATCAGGTAAGTTATTATTTTTTAATGGCTTATAGACTGGTCCCAATTCGAAGGCAGCCATGCGCTCTACGCCATGATTCAGATTGAAGGCGGCATTTGCCAGCAGACCAGGAATCAGGCTGGACCGCATTGTGGCATGATTTTCAGATAGCGGGTTTTGCAACGTTACCATGTCGAGGTATTCGGGTGAGAGTTTGGCGCGCAGCACGTTATCTCTCGAACTGAAGGTCCAGTTGACAAGTTCCGTAAGCCCGATGTCCACCAACAGTCGCCGCAGTTTGCGCAGTTTGGATTCATGTGGCGCGAATACCATCTCGCTCTGTCGGACTTGCGGCAGCGTCACCGGGATTTTTTCATAGCCGTGGAGCCGGGCGATTTCCTCGATGAGGTCTGCCTCCTGCGAGACATCGGGCCGCCAGGTGGGCGCGGTGCAGTCACAGGATTCGTCGGTGTCATTGCCGATGCCGAAACCAAGTCGGCGGAGGATGTTGCGTTGTGTTTCAGCGTCTATATCGGTACCCAGCAGGGCGTTTGCGCGGGCATGGCGGAGGCGAATGACGGGTGTCATGCAGGGCCTGGGATAGGCGTCGAGCAGGCCCGGCGCGATACGCGCCCCCGCGAGTTCCTGCATGAGCATGGCGGCGCGGTCAATGGCATAGACGGCCATTTCCGGGTCGGCACCGCGCTGGAAATGCTGGGAAGCCTCTGTAACCAAGCCCAATGCACGGGAGGTTCTCCGGATAGAGACGGGATGAAAACAGGCGCTTTCCAGGAAGATTCGCGAGGTCCCCTCCCCCACTTCACTGTCCGCACCGCCCATGACCCCGGCAACCGCCTGGGGCGCCTTGGCATCGGCGATGACGAGCATGTCCGGGGTCAGTTGGCGAACTGTTCCGTCCAGAGTGGCCATTGATTCTCCCGGTCGCGCACAGCGCACCACGATGCGGTTTTCCGCCAATTTGTCATAATCAAAGGCGTGCAGGGGATGTCCGGTTTCCAGCAGGACGTAGTTGGTGATGTCTACGACATTGTTGATGGGGCGTTGTCCTGCGGCGATGAGACGCCGGCAGAGCCAGGCGGGTGATGGGCCGAGGCGCACCCCGTCTAAGACGCGGCCGATATAGCGGGGACATTTTTCCGGGTCCTCGATGGTCACTGATGACAGGGCGGTTGCGGCTTCACCCGTTTCTCTGAGGCGCAGTTCGGGGATGCGGCACGGCGTGTTATAGAAGGCGGCCAATTCCCGCGCCACGCCGATCATGGATGCCCAGTCCCCGCGATTCGGGGTTACCTCAATATCCAGAATGACATCGTCCAGTCCGAGGATAGTCCTGGCATCAGCCCCCACGGGTGTATCGGGTTCGAGGATCATCAAACCTTGATGGTCTTCGCCAAGCCCCAACTCTTTGGGGGAACACATCATGCCGAAGGATTCGATGCCGCGCATTTTTCGTCGGGTGATGGCGAAACCGCCGGGCAGCGTCGCGCCGACGACTGCGGTGGGCACCTTATCCCCCACCTTCATGTTGGTTGCGCCGCAGATAATCTGGAGTGGATCCTCGCGTCCGATGTCGGTGCGGCAAACGACCAGTTTGTCCGCGTCGGGATGCGGTTCAATGGACAGGATTTGGCCGATATAGACCTCGGAAATTTCCGCGCCGGGACGATCCATCGCTTCGATTTCCAGGCCAAGCATGGTCAGATGTTCGGCGAGTGTGTCCGCATCCACGGGAATGTCCACATATTCTTTCAACCAGTTCAGAGAAATACGCATGTCAGAATTGCTCCAGGAAGCGCAGGTCGTTTTCGAAGAGGTGCCCGATACTGCTTATCGCATGTCGCAGCATGGCGATGCGGTCCACCCCCATGCCGAAGGCATAGCCCGTGTATTTCTCGTAATCGTATTTTGCGTAGGCGAACACGTTGGGATGCACCATGCCGCAGCCGAGGATTTCCAGCCAGCCGCTGTGCTTGCATACGCGACACCCCTGGCCTTTGCAAACGGTGCAGGAAATGTCCACCTCGGCGGAAGGCTCTGTGAAGGGGAAGAAATGCGGTCGGAAGCGGACGCGGGTATCCCTGCCGAAGAAACGGTGGATGAACAACATCAGCGATCCTTTCAGGTCGGCGAAGGTGACGCCTTCATCCACCAGCAGCCCTTCCACCTGGTTGAACATGGGGCTATGGCTGGCGTCGTAGTCCACCCGATAGACCCGCCCCGGCACCACGACAGCCACCGGGGGGGCGGTTTTTTCCATCACGCGCATCTGGACCGGCGAGGTATGGGTGCGCAGCACCACGCCAGGCTTGACGAAGAAGGTGTCATGGGAGTCGCGTGCCGGATGGTCGGGCGGGGTGTTCAGGCTGTCGAAATTGTAGTACTCCGTCTCCACATCCGGGCCGGTGGCCACTTGGAAGCCTAATTCATGGAAAATATCGAGAATTTCGTCGTAAACCTGGTTGATGACGTGCATATGTCCGCGGGGGGGGCGTCGGCCGGGAAGGGACAGGTCCACCCACTCCGCGCGGGCGCGTTCGGACTCCGCCTGCGCTTCCAACGCATTTCTTCTGGCCTCGATGGCCGCTGTGATGTCGGCTTTGACGGCGTTGGCCGCCTGACCCAGGACAGGCCGGTCCTCCGGCGGGGTCTGGCTGATGCCGCGCAGGATTTCCGTGAGGCGTCCTTTGCGTCCCAGCAGGCGAACGCGCGTTTCTTCCAGCGCCTTCAAATCCCCAGCGGCGGCAATGGCGTCCAGCGCCTCCCGGCGCAGCGCCTCAATTTGTTCTTTCATGCAGACTCCTTACCGTGCGATTATATCCCTTCAAATAAAGCCCTTCCAATGCGCACCTGGGTGGAACCTTCTTCCACGGCAACGGCGTAATCGTCGCTCATGCCCATCGAGATTTCCGGCAGATGGTGCGATTGCGCCAATTCCCGCAAACGGCCGAAGACCGCGCGAAGCACCTCTTCAGGAGCATCGAAGGGGGCCATGGTCATCAAGCCTTCAATATGCAATCGGTCGAGGTCGGCGATGGCCGCAAGGACGTCGTCGAGCGACTCCGGCGCAAAGCCGTGCTTGGAGGCCTCGCCCGATACGTTGACCTCGACCAGGGCGCGCAGGTGGCGGTTCTGTTCCTCACAGCGGCGCTGCAACGCTGCGGCGACTTCGAGCCGGTCTATCGAGTCCACCGTATCGAAGAGCGCGACCACATCGCGGGCTTTTCTGCGCTGGACCGGGCCAATCATGTGCCAGCAGGCGGGGGCAGGCGCCGCCTCGATTTTTTCGCGCGCGCCCTCCACCCTGTTCTCGGCGAACTCGGTAACGCCCAAATCCCTCAGAACGCGGACAATGTCCGGGCCAACCGTTTTGGTGACCGCGACAAGCCGCACGGCATCCGGGGGGCGTCCCGCCCGCGCCGCAGCCGCAGTGATATGTTGCTGCACCGCGTCAAGATTACGTTGCAGGATATTCCGAATGTCCGGCATACAACCCGCTCTACAAAAAATCAACTAACGATTTCAGCGTTCCGCAAATTTATAATGGAATGCAGAAATATTGACACTCCATTGCCATGTGGTTGTTATCGGCCTACCGTCGCAAAAGTTTCTCCCCCAAAGACTTTGCTTTCGCTATTGAGGATTTCGAGATTTCCTTTGACTTCTTGGTGCCCGGTTTCGTCACTGTGCCCAATATTTTGTATCCTCCATAATGCAAAACCTCTTTGACAGCGCGGATAGCGCCCCTGCTCTCGGGTAAAATGAAATTGAAAGGCCACGGGGTTGTGCATGCGGTCACTATCACCGCATATTTTCCTTTTTGTCTTGGGATCGGCATGCCACGCGGGCTTTCTCCCATGAATACTGGAACATTGCGGTCGAAAAGAATCTTCAGCGGCGCGCACATGTTTCCCCAGTGGGTCGGCGTGCCGAGGATCAGAGCATCGGCTTCTTGAATCTTTCTTCCCACAATATGCGCGTCATCTTCGGAAAGGATGCATGTTTCTTTCTCTCTGCAGGCCATGCAAGCCGTGCAGAATTTCATATTGAGTTCACAGACATCAATCCATTCGACATCATGCCCCGATGACAGAGGTTCCGTTACGGCTTTGAGAAGTGAAGCGATGGTCCCGTTTTTCCGAGGGCTTCCATTGAGCACCAGTATTTTCATATGCTTCGTTTCGCTTCCGACGAACGCCTGAAGGGTAAAACGCACCGTTTGCATGATTCTCATCACGAATACGCGGCCGAATTAGTCCCGGGAAGAAAAGCGGAATGTCTATTCCAGCGATTCGAGCAACTCAGGATCATGCTGCACGCCTGCGGCCTTGGCTTCTTCCAGACGCTGTCTGCGGATGTCTTCCGGCATGCCCTGGCAAATGTCCCCCGCCTCTCTGCGCAACACTGCCTTTTTCTCTGAAACGGAAAGCGGCAGGCCGCCCCTGAGTTTGATTTCGATCATCAGGTCGGAGGCATCGTCGAAGTTCGCGGGATTCTCCCATCTGGCCTTGTCGAGCATGGCCACCGCTTCCATGTAGCGGTTTTCTTCGGTCAAGTGGAGCGCATGCAGGCGGGCCAGCCGATATTCCGCGTAAGGCTCTTTCATTTCGGTCCAGATTTGGATAGCCCGCTGCTCGTAATCATAGGCTTCCTGGCGTCTTGCCTCTGCTTCCTGCGGGTCTGTGGCGGCCGCGGCCGCCGCAAAAGCCTCCTCTGCGCGCAGTTCATAGATGAGGGCGGTGTTGCGTTGAATGAAACGTGGACCAACTTCCTGTGCGATGTCGGTCCCGGGAAAGCGCTTTACATAATCCTGCCACCCGGCGAGGGCTTCGGCGTATTGTCCGTTGAGTTCCATGCAAATATAGAGTTGGCGCGGCACCCAGCGGTCATGCGGCTGACGCACCGCTTCGCGCAGGTAGCGGATCGCGTTGGGGTAGTCGCTGAGTTTGTTTTTGTACACAGCGAAGCCCAGGTCGAAGTAGAGTTTGTAGTTGCGTGGGTTTTTGCTGATGCCGTCCTTGAGAAAATCGATGGCAAGGTAATAGTAGAGTTCCTTCTCGCCGAGGCAAACCTGATATTTCGGGTGCCATCTCTTGAGTGCGGGCGGCGTGTCGGGCATTTTGGCGGTGGCGTTGTAGGAGAGATGCCATGCGCCAAGCAGATAGGCGTCAATGAAGTTGGGGTCGAGGAGAACGCAGGTTTTCATCAGGGGGATCATGCGGTACATCATGCCCTGATGCCAATAGCGGTCCACCTGAATCCACACGAAATTGGCGGCCACTTTCCGAAATCCGAAGAAAAGATTGAACAGGTTGACGCCGCCCGCCTGCGCTTCCGCGTAGTCAATATCTCGGGCATAGGACAACTTGCGTTCGCGCGCCAACTGGAGGAACCGTCTGCGCTCCTCCTTTAGCGTTCTGCCTCGGGCGTAATTCCACAGGGCGTGGTCATGACGCCTGTCGCCCGCTACGCGGCTGAGCGTGCTGACGTCCTCATCCGCCTGGTCGTCCTCCACTTCCCAGTCGGCAATGTCCGACTCAATTTTCCGCGCCACTGTGTCGAACAGTTCCTTGTCGCTGAATTCGCCGGCGTCATCCCTGAACAGGCGTTCATGGGTGGCGGCGGCAAGCAACCAGCGGTAAAACGCTTCCGCTTCGCGCAAGTGCCGCAAGTGGCACCCCTGTACCGAACCGACAGCGAGAGATGCGACAAGCGCCGCAAACAGCATAATATGAGGGTATCGCTTCATCGCCGACTATAACTCCTTGCGGCGGAAGATAAGATAGGCCATGATAAATCCCGACACGGCATAGATAAGACCATAAGCCATCAAATGGGGAATCAGCACATCCGTGGGCGGATCGTTCGGAGCGCGATCCAGAATCTGCATTTTAAGGCTGAAATGTTGAAGATTCGGCAAAACATTCCGCAGCCCATAGGCCAGCCAGCCGATCATCTCATCGAAGAACTCCCCGGATTGCCCCGAGCGCACTTCCACGTCTTTCAGATATTCCGTGAGCGTGCCGGTGATATAGATGAACAGCCCGCCGATGGTCGGCAGGACGGAGGAGGTTGCGGCGCAGGAGATCGCAAAGGTGAATGCAGAAATAATGAGAAATTCAAAATAGGTCAACAAGATGGACCAAAGCAATAAGGTGGGCAGCACCCATTGGCGGAGATAGAGCGCAATAAAGAAAAGCCCGCCCATAAGCGCCAGATTCACAATGATGATGAACTGAACCCCAAGAAATTTCCCCAAGAGGTACTGCACCCGCCGAACAGGTTTGGATAATACCGTATAAATCACCTTGTTTTCCGATTCATTTGGAACAACGGAAGCGGAAATAAAAATGGTGATAAGTACGCCGAAGATGGATATCGTGGTGACACAGATGTCTTTTATCAGTTTCAGTTCCATGTCCGATTCCGCGGAGGGGTCCAGAAATGCGGACAGGAAGGTGGAACCAAAGATGACCAGGAGGCTGAGGATGAGAAACCCCATCAGTGTTTTTTTCCGGATGCCTTCCCGCCACGTGTAAATGGCAATGCACCACGGGCCTCTCAGATAATCTGCAACGGTTGAAAACACGCCGTTCCCGGTGGGTTTCCGGGCCGCCAAGGCATCCCCACCAGCATTTACAACATCCTGGGTGCTCACGATGCTTTTCTCCGTTCGGCTTCCGCCGCTCCGATGACACGAACAAAGAGTTCTTCGAGGGTTTCGCGGCGCGGCATGACGCCCACGAGGGTCAGCCCCTGGTTTTTGCACAATTCCAGGGCTTCATAGGTGGACCGGCCTTCCGGCACGCGCAGTTTCATGCGTTGATGAACCCGGTCTTCGATCCGAAATCCTGCTTTCTCAATCACCTCGATGGATTGGGGTGAAACGTTGTCCACCTCGATAAGGACTTCGCGTGTCGTCAGCAAGTCATCAAGTGTGCCACTTGTTTGCAGGACCCCGTCAAAAAGGATGCCGACCCTGTTGCTGATCAGTTCCACCTCCAGCAGTTCATGGCTGGAGATCAACAGGGTCTTGCCTTCATCGCGCAGGCGCGCGAGGATGTCGCGGATTTCCTTGCGGGCGATGGGATCGAGGCCGGTGGTCGGTTCGTCGAGGATGAGGATTTGCGGATCGCTGATGAGCGCCTGCGCCAGGCCGATGCGCTGCCGCATGCCCTTGGAATACCCGCGCAGCAGACGCTTACGGGCAAAGGTCATGCCCACCAGTTCCAGCACGGCGTCAATACGATTGTTTAATTCTGCCCCGGCGAGGCCGTAGAGCCGGCCATAGTACCGCAGAATCTCTTCGCCCTGAAGGAAATCGGGGTAGTAGGCGCCTTCCGGCAGATAGCCGATGTTGCGCTTCACCTTTGCGGCGGCGATATCGGTGGTCCCAAGAATCTCGATGCTTCCGGAAGTGGGAAAGATCAAGCCCAGCAACATCTTGATGGTGGTGGTTTTTCCCGACCCGTTGGGTCCAAGATAGCCGAAAATCTCTCCGGAATTGACCGCAAGATTGAGGTTTTTCAGCGCATGCACATCCTGCCCGCGCAGGGCGCCTTCGTAGATTTTGTTGAGATCCCGCGTTTCGATGATAACTGACACGGACTTGAACCTTTCATTGGCCATGGATACTGCGACGCCACCGCCGCTGCATCCGGCGATGGGGGCCGAACAGCGCCGGACACGCGCGTCCATTCCCTTGGAAAGGGCCAAAACACGGGATGCGCAACGGCGATTAGACGTCACTCCTCACACCGCCGATGTGGTCCTTCTTCCGGCCAGACGCGCACTTCAAAACGGTCCAGTCAACGAAGCGGATGATAACAAATGAAACTGTGTGAGTCAATGTGATCGAATTTCTTCGCCTTTGCGCCGCGTGTTATAATGGTGTATCGGGATATGAACGCCTGCCCAAACGAATGATTGGCATTATGGAAGCGCAACCGCAATTTCCGCCGTGGATACGCCGTGCCTGGCCTTCGGGTCTGACGGTCCGCGAAGTGAAAACCCTGTTGGGTGAATTGCATTTACATACGGTGTGTCAGAGCGCCCATTGCCCGAATCAATCGGAATGCTGGGAGCGCCGAACAGCGACTTTTATGGTCTTGGGTAACGTGTGCACCCGGCATTGTGCGTTCTGCGCGGTGAACAGCGGTCGTCCAGCAAGCCCGGCTGCCGGGGAGCCGGAGCGCGTCGCCGAAGCGTCGGCGCGTCTGGGGCTGCGCCATGTGGTCATCACCTGCGTGACGCGGGATGATCTGCCGGACCAGGGGTCTGGACACATCGCGGACTGCGTCGCCGCAGTGAAACAGCGGTTGCGTCACGCCACCGTGGAAGTGCTGGTTCCTGATTTCCGCGCCGAAACGGATGCCATCCGGCGGGTGCTGGCCTCCGGTCCTGAGATTTATGCACACAACATCGAGACAGTGGAGCGACTGACGCCCAAACTCCGCGATCGGCGTTTTTCGTATCGCGGGTCCCTCAAATCATTGGAAATCGCGGCGCGCTTCGGGTCGGACTGTTTCATTAAGTCGGGGTTCATGCTTGGATGTGGGGAGCGCCCGGAGGAAGTCCGCCGCACCTTGGAAGATTTGCGCGCTGCCGGGTGCGTCGCAGTGACGATGGGCCAATACCTGCAACCCACCGGGAGAAACCATCCCGTCGCGGCGTACTTGACGCCGGAACAGTTCCAGGAGTATGAGCAACTGGCGCGCCAAGTCGGTTTTGTCTTTGCGGTCGCTGGCCCCTTCGTGCGTAGTTCCTATCGTTCCGAGGCCATATTTGAGGGACAATCCCGCGCGCAGGCATCACGGGGCGCTTCCAAGACCGCAGGCTGTGGAGTGTATTGTCATGCGGATTGAAGTGCGGCTGCCCGATTTGGGCGATGAAGACGACGCCGTCCAGGGCGGGGTGGTTGCCATTTGGTCGGCCCAGCCCGGTGATACGCTGGAAGCCGGGGACGATTTGCTCGAGGTGACCACCGACAAGGCGGCGTTTGTGGTGCCTTGTCCGGTTTCGGGAACCCTTATCGAGCAATGTGTGAGCGAAGGCGACCGCGTTTCTGTGGGGGATTTGTTGGGTGTGTTGGAGGCCGCCGGGTAACCCGATCCGGGCCGCCGGCGGCGTCTTGCGGAAATATTGCATATTTTTTGAAAGGGTAGAGAATGTCTTGTGGCGTGGGTGTAATCGGGGCTGGAACCGTGGGCGGCGGGGTGATCGAAACGCTGTTGTCTCATGGAAACGTCCTCCGTGACAAATCCGGCGTGCAGGTGGTTTTGAAACATGTCGCGGAACTGCGGCAGGAACTGCTGAAGGATTATGATCTCGATGGGGTGCGCCTGAGCAGCGATGCCACGGCGCTCCTTGCGGATCCGGAGGTGGACATCGTCTGCGAACTCATCGGCGGCCTGGAACCGGCCAAGCGGTTCATTCTGCAGGCGATGGAGGCCGGAAAACATGTCGTCACCGCCAACAAAATGCTGCTGGCGAACGCGGGACCTGAGTTAACCGAAGCGGCGATACGGAACAATGTCGAACTGCGCTATGAAGCCGCCGTTGCCGGGGCCATTCCAATCATCAAGGCGATTCGCGAGGGATTGATTGCAAACCGCATCCGCGCCGCATACGGGATACTCAACGGTACTTGCAATTACATTCTGACCCGAATGACCGAAGAGGGTTCGGATTTCGATGTCGTATTGAAGCGCGCGCAGGAGAAAGGCTTTGCCGAAACGCCGCCGGACCTCGATATTCTGGGACACGACACCGCCCACAAGTGCCAGATCATGGCTTCGTTGTGTTATTGCACTCAAATCCCCCTGGGTGCCATTTACGTGGAGGGCATCACCAAGGTGACATACCTTGACGTCGCATATGCAAAAGAGATGGGGTATCAAATCAAGTTGCTGGCGGTGGTGCGCGAGCATGAAGGAGAAATCGAGGCGCGGGTCCACCCCACTCTTGTGCCCAACACGCACCTGTTGGCTGCGGTCCGCAACGAATTCAACGCCATCTATGTGGAAGGCGACCAGGCCGGCCCCACGCTCTATTACGGCCGCGGGGCCGGTAAATTCCCCACCGCCAGCGCCGTTGTCAGCGACATCATTGACATCGCGCGGCGCGGCGATGCGCCCGCGCCTCCTCCTTTCCGCTACACGCACAACATTGCGGTGCGCGATATCGGCCTGTTGGAAGGCCGGTACTATCTTCGGTTTACCACCGAGGACCACCCCGGCGTGCTGGGCGGCATCTGCACCATCCTCGGAAAACACGGCGTCAGCATCGCATCGTGCATTCAGAAGGAAGAGGACGAAGACGCCTCGGCGCATGTGGTGTTGATCACCCATGAAACGGTAGAATCGAGCATCATGGCGGCCTTGGCCGAAATTGACAAGTTGGATTTCATCATCGAGCCTACCCACATACTGAGGATGCTGTAGGAGGAGATTGCATTCATGCGAAACGCCGGTGTAATTGAGCGCTACCGAAGTTATATGCCGGTGAACGAAGACACCCGCATCATTACCCTCAACGAAGGTTCCACGCCGCTGGTGCCCGCCTACAAACTGAGCGCCGCCATTCACCCCAAACTTGAGATTTGGCTGAAGTACGAAGGACTCAACCCAACCGGGTCATTCAAGGACCGCGGGATGACCCTTGCGATTACCAAAGCGGTCGAAGAGGAATACCGCGCGGTTATGTGCGCCTCGACCGGCAATACCTCGGCGTCCGCCGCCGCCTACGCCGCGCGGGCCGGCATCAAATGCGCCGTGTTGATTCCCGAAGGGAAAATCGCCTTCGGCAAACTCTCCCAGGCTATGGTCCATGGCGCCAGGGTTATCCAAATCAGGGGCAATTTCGACGATGCCCTGCGGCTTGTGCGCAGGATCTGCAATGAATACCCGATTGCATTGGTGAATTCCATCAATCCTTACCGCATCGAAGGACAGAAAACCGCCGCCTTCGAAATCGTGGATGATTTCGACGGCATCGCGCCGGATTTCCAGGCGATGCCCGTCGGCAACGCCGGAAACATCACTGCCTACTGGAAGGGGTATAAAGAGTACCACGCGGCGGGCCGCAGCGAGAACCTGCCGCGTATGCTCGGATTCCAGGCGGCAGGCGCCGCGCCCATCGTGCTGGGACATCCGGTCAAGGACCCCAAGACTTATGCCACCGCCATTCGTATCGGCAATCCTGCCAGTTGGAAAACGGCTGAGGAGGCGCGGGATCAATCCAACGGCGTAATCGGCATGGTGACCGACCATCAAATCAAGGAAGCCTATAAATTGCTGGCGCACACCGAGGGCGTCTTTGTGGAACCCGCGAGCGCCGCCAGCGTGGCCGGTCTGATAAAACTGGCCGAAAACGGCTACTTTGACAATGAGAAACCGTTGACCGGCAAAAGCATCCGCATCGTGTGCATTCTTACCGGGCATGGACTGAAGGATCCCGATTCTGCGGTAGCCGCCGCCGAAGAGCCGCTGACGGTCGAAGCGGAAGAAGAACAGATTCTCGATGCCATTGACATGGTGCAACCCGCAACGGTATAAATGGTTTCAAAGCGGATGCATGGGCCTGGCGGGCGGGCGCTGCGCGCAATGAAATCTCATTCAAGTGCCGATATCGCATTCGTCCGCATCCCGGGCACAATCTCCTATGCGGAAATGGCGGCTGTGCAGCGCGCGCGCCGAGATGCCGTGGAAAGCGCAACAGCCCCGGATACCGTGTACTTCCTCCAGCATTCCCCTGTCATTACGCTGGGGCGCGATGCGCGCCCGGAGCACATGCTCTCCGATTCCGCAACACTTCAGGCGGAGGGCATTGAAGTCATCGAAACAGACCGCGGCGGCGATCTCACATACCACGGCCCCGGCCAGATTGTCGCCTATCCCATATTCAATCTGAACCATTGGCGATGTTCCGTCGGCTGGTATCTGCGGTCCCTCGAGGAAGTCGTGATTCAGGCGATACGCCCTTTCGGGCTGCAGGGAGAACGCATCCCGGGTTACACCGGCGTCTGGGTCAACGGATTCAAGGTGGCGGCAGTCGGCGTCGCCATCCGCAACTGGATTACCTGGCACGGCCTGGCGCTTAATGTCAACCCGCAGATGCGGCATTTCTCGCATATCGTGCCATGCGGCATTCGTGGCAAGCCGGTGGGATCATTGCAGTTGCTCCTGGGAAGCGCGCCTTCCATGGACAGCGTTGTGACGCAAATGGAAATCGCTTTTCGAGAGGTTTTTGCTTCTACTCGATGATTCATTATGTTATAGATATTCTACATATGATATTTTATTCCATATTATAAATAAGACAAAGTTGATTCGACGCGTTGATCCCGGCATAATTTGGGTAACAATGAGGAAGGGAATGCCATGAGTTCTGTGATGGAAGAATACCGCCGCAAACTGATTTCAGCGGAGGATGCGGCGGCAATGATTCAGTCGAATCAGATCGTTGATTATTATGCCTTCAATGCCAGTTCCCGCTATGTGGATGCCGCGCTCGCCAAGCGCGTCGGGGAGTTGGAAAACGTCATCATCCGCAGCGAACTGCGATTGGCGCCGCCGATGGAAGTGTTCATGGCGGACCCGGAAGGACGCACTTTCAGACTGCATTCGCTTTTCCGGGGCCCCATCGAAAACCTGATCCCCCCGGAGCGGTCCACGTCCATTCCGGCGCGTCTCGGTTCGTATGAAGCCCTTTTCCGGGCGGGCGAACTGCGATCAGATTTCGCGGCATTCATGGTCAGTCCGCCGGATAATGAAGGCTACCTGCATTTCTGGCCTTCCCCGGCGCTGGCCTTGGCCGACGTGCGGGCATCAGGGGTCTTTTTCGCGGAGATTAACGAGACATATCGCCACTTCCGTTATCCCACAGAAGAATGCCGCGTGCATATTTCGGAAGTGAGTTACATCATTGAAGGCGACAATCCCCCCATTTTTCCGGTGCCCAGTCCGGCCATTTCGGAAACGGATGAACGTATCGCCGAACACATCCTCGGCGAGTTAAGCGATGGGGCATGCATTCAAATCGGCTATGGCAGCGTGCCGAATGCGGTGGCAAATCTCATTGTACATTCTGACCTCAAGGACCTCGGCGTCCAGACCGAACTGATTCCGGAAGGGGTTATGGAACTGTACAAGGCCGGCAAGATCACTGGCGCGCGGAAAGGGGTGGATAAAGGCAAGATGACCGCCAGTTTCGTGCTGGGCGGCTCGGAACTGCTCAGTTTCATCAATGATTGCGCCGACCTCAAGATGTGCTCTTCCAGTTACACGAACAATCCCCATATCATTGGTCAAAATGAGAATTTTGCCGCCATTAACGCATGCTTGCAGGTTGATCTGACCGGGCAGGTCAACTCGGAATCGCTGCATGGCCTGACCTACACCGGCACCGGCGGGCAATTGGATTTCGTACTGGGCGCGGCGATATCCAAGAATGGCAAGTCCATGCTCTGCACCCCCTCCACCTATACCACGAAGGATGGCGAGGTGAAATCGCGTATTGTGTCGGAATTCGCACCTGGAACCATAGTAACCACCCCGCGTTCCTGCGTGCACTACATCGTCACGGAACATGGCATCGTGAATTTGCGTGGCCGGAGCGAGCAGGAGCGCGCCAACCTGTTGATTGGCATTGCGCATCCGGATTTCCGGGATGATTTATTGCGCCAGGCGAAGGAACGAAAACTGATCTGGTGAAAACGACCCGGCATCACTGGTTCGGAGGGATCGCCTCCAAAGCGCCGCGAATCTGTGGCTGGTCAGGTTGCGCCTTGAGGGACTGTTCATAGGCGTTGCGTGCCTGAGAAACGTTGCCTGTCTGTATATGCATTGCCGCCAGGAAATTCCAGGTGGCGACATCGTCGGTATCCAGGCGGACGGCGCGTTGCGCCGCCAGGATCGCATCAGCGATGCGTCCCGCGCGATATAACAGTTTTGCATAGGCCGCGTGCTGTTCCGCCGAATCAGGGAAATGCTGTCGTCCGAGATCAAATCCGTATAATGCCTCGCGCAGCATGATGCGGGTCTCCGCGTCAAAGGGCTGAGCGGCGCGTCCCAGCGCGTCCAGCATGCGCGCGGCATCGAGGATTTCGCCCGCGCGGCAACGGCACGCCGCGAGAGCGATGCGGCTGCGCACGTCTTCGGGATTCCCTTCGTGGGCCGCTTCAAAGGCTTCGCGGGCAAAATCATACAGACCTTCCCGCCAGTAAAGCATGCCAAGCGCCGCATGCGCCCTCCAAACGCTATCCTCATCTGCCAGTGATAGAACCCGGCGCAGTACGTCAAATGCGTCCTGGCGCCGCGCGGGGCCGATGGCCGCCAGGCTTTCGCCATAGCGAACGAGAATTGAAGCGTCGTCGGGGCTGCTTCGAACCAAAGGTTCCAAGACTGCTGCGGCCAGGTCATATTCCGACAAATCGTCGAGCAGTTGCGCATATTTCAGCACTGCCGCTTCATCGCGCGTCCGCTGAATGCCGGCGCTTTCAAAAAGCGCCCGCGCTTCCCGCATGCGTCGCCGCAGTGTTTCCTGCGCCTGCGCGGCGGCTTCATACTGGTCTGTTTCCAGGGCGGCGGCGTATTCCCGTCGAAGGGATTCGCATTGTTCCAGCATGGACAACGCCTGCGCGAAGTCTCCCCCCCACGCCGGCAGACCCGCGCACACGAGAAGCAGCGCCGACAGGATGGCTCCAGCCGCTGCGCTTTGTCCAAATGGACGCCGGTGCCCGCTCTTATGGCGCCACGGCGACATCAGGGACACTCCGCGGCGGCAGGCGCTTCTGTCCACAGTATTCTTTCCATCGTTTCAAGCAGGGGGCCGAAAGTGTCGCGATCAATCGCGCAGATTGGGATGCCATTGAACCGATAGACAAGCCCCTCCACTGTTGCGGGATCGCAGCGGTCAATCTTGTTGATGACGGAAATGATCGGTTTGCTGTCCAACCCCAGTTCCGTCAGGAGTTCCTGGACGGCCTCGAATTTCTCTTCTAAATCGGGGCTGGATGCATCAATGACATGCAACAACAGGTCCGCATCATGCAGTTCTTCAAATGTTGTGCGAAATGCCGCCATCAGATCTTTCGGGAGATTTCGGATAAATCCCACGGTATCCGTGATGATGACTTCGCGTTCGCGCGGGAAACGCAAACGCCGCGACACAGGATTCAAGGTGGCGAAAAGCGCATCCTGCGCGGCCACATGGCTGTCGGTGAGGTGGTTGAGCAGGGTGGACTTGCCCGCGTTCGTGTAACCGACCACGGCAGCGGTCGGCACGCCGCGTGCCGTGCGCACGCCCCGGCGCAGTTCGCGCCGACGACCCAATTCGGCGACTTCGCGTTCCAGGCGGGTGACCCGTTCGCGGGCGCGCCGCCGGTCAATTTCCAGGCGTGTTTCGCCGGGGCCGCGCCCGCCGATACCGCCGGTCAGCCGCGAGAGCGCTGTCTGACGCAGACCGAGAAACGGCAGGCGATAGCGCAACTGCGCCAACTCCACCTGGATCATGCCTTCGCGGGTTATGGCATGTTGCGCGAAAATGTCCAGAATGACCTGGGTGCGGTCCAGAATCTTCAAGTCCGTCATGTCCGACAGTGTCTTCACCTGCGATGGGGAAAGGTTCAAATCAAATACGATGGTGTCCGCGCCGAGTTGCATCGCCTTGATGAGCGCATGGCGGAATTTGCCCTTGCCCATCACATAGCGGGGATCGGTGGGCCGGCGCTGAACAATTTCCGCAACGACTTCAATGCCGGCGCTGCGTGACAATTCCCGGAGTTCCTGGACGGAATCGTGGGCTTGGGTCGGCGGCAGGGTGGATACATGCACAAGCACCGCCCGCTCCCGGTCATCACCCGCGCGGCGCGGCGTGCGCTTGCGCGCAAACTCGTCTTCCAGCGCGTCAATGGCTTCAGCCAGATCGTCGGGGAGTTGGTGGACGCTGATCGGCGGCAGGATGGCCCAAGCGGCGTTTGTTTCGTTGTCCGGCAGCAGATGCGCCTGATGCACCCTGCCGGGCAGACCGTTTTCCAGCACCTCAATCGCCGCAATCCAGTCCAGGCGCAGGAGCGCCAGATCGGTCAAATCTTCGTCGTTGATGCCTTCGCGATGAAGATGCGTGTGAACGAAACGCAGCCCGCAGAATCGGTCCAGTCCACGCCGGGGGATGGCCGGCAACACGATTGAATGCGCGTCCCCCACCGTGGCCGCATAAACATGGCCGCGCCGATCAATAACCACGCCCACCTGCCGCTGTATCTCGTGGGACAGTTCCGTCAGCGTCCGCGCCAATTCTGGCGCAATCACCCGTTCAGCGCCTGCGCGGCGCCTGGTCAAGCCTTCCAGTCGCTTGACTTGTGACGCCTTGAGACCGCCGGTATTTCCTGTCAACAACGTCCCGCATCCTCCGAAAACAGGCACGCCGGGCGGCCCCATGCTCCTGTCCGCCCAGCGTTATTATTGATACACACAACGATCAAAATTTCAACTCAGTCGGTTTTTTTCCACACCCTTAACTTTGCAACATGACCCGCCGGATAATCCGCTGACTTTCCACGGCGTCCAGCGTGCGTTGCGCTTTCCGGATTTCAATGGGGTCCATCTTTTCCAGTTTTTTGTAGAGGATGGAGAGATTGCCCATCGCAATCTGCAGGGCATGTGATGGTTCAATCCGCTGGGGCAATACGTCTATCGTGATGAATTTCTTGTACTTGCTGGTTTTCAGGTAGAACAGCGCCTCCAGCGATTCCCACAGATGCAGGCTGCCGGGGATCATCATGTCGTCCCACAATTGATACGCGTCACTGAAGTAAATCTGAAAAAGTTTGTTTGCCCGGGTCAAAAACGCAATGGACTCCGCCGGGTTCTCCCCCGCCATCAGCGCGTGCGAGAAATTCATGGCCACGCCGACATTTTTCATGGCGATTTCCTGGCACATGGACAGCGCCTTCCCCACGCTGGACACCGTCAGATACTTGCGCGGTTCGCGCGGCTTGTACGCGATCGCCACATTGATGTCCGGCGATGCGTATTTCGCAATGGTTTTAATCGAAGAAATCACCGTATTCCAGTGGGTTGTGTAATCCACGTGAAATGGATAATCAAAACCGTCGCTGTACAGGCGCAATGTCACATCCAGCGCGCCGAGTTGTCGCGCCATGTCCACCGCCTTGCGGCCTTCATCAATGGCAGCATTACGAGTCTTCTGATGCTGATGGCCAAAGCCGCCCAATGCGAAACGCCGTGAATGCGCCAGGCTCGTGGTCACGCCCGAACAGAGCAGGCCGTATTCTTTAAGCAACCGCTTGATTTCCTTGACCGGCATTTCAGGGGTAACATCCGTCTGGCGAATCTCCACCGCCTTTACGCCTTTGATCTTGCTGATGTTGGACAATATTTCCTGTAATTTCGGTGTATCGCGGTAGCCGTCCACGCAGAAACGATCCGCGGCGCTGGAATAAATCCACACACCAGTGGCGAAGCGTAGGGTCATGTATGGTCTCCTTTTTACAGAATCCTGACACCAATTCAATCTATCTAATCATCTTTGCGCGTTTTCGAGGTATTCGAAGTATCTCGCCCCACTCTCACCCACGTACACATCTCATATGCAATCGGCGGGTAATGCGCATCGAAGTAATTCAGCGTGATTTCTACGTTCGCGTATTGTAATTGATAATCTCCAGAATGTCAATGGGTTCCAAGGAATACGGTCTTTTTTGTCTGTCGGTGAGTTCGCCGGGAAACCAATACAGGCAGTCCAAGGTTGATTTGAGGGAAAAAGGAAGAAGGCGAGTGCAATGCAGCGGGGGGACTGCAGAACATGCACTCGCCAGTGGTGGGAATCAGTCATTGCTGACTGTGGCCGCCGGTGTGGCCAGGGGGAACGACCTCTACCGACGGCTGTTTACAAGAACATACGTATTTTCTATTCTATTCCCCAGTCCAGCGAAAGAATCCATGCTGATATTCAATTCATGAGGACACTAATTATGTAAGTTCTTTTTTTTCAATGCTATAGGTTGATTGAAAGGCATTATTGAAAGCACAGCATTGCGCGACAATCCGGATATTTAATTCGTTTAAGATTGCTTGACTTCACGCCGCACTGCGCTCCGCCGCCCAAGGGTGACATATTGTAAAGAGCCGACAGGGTAATCTCGAACGGACAACTCATTCGCCTGAAGTGTTACCTTATTTTGAATTATTGCAGGGTATTGAGGCAGAATGCAGGGATCAGAAAGAGGAACGGGTGCAAACTGTCGGTTTTTCTTATCGGAACTGCGTTGACAAGCAAATGACTCTGAATTGCCGAAACAAGTGGGCTTTGACTGTATTCCTGGTGTCCATACCTTCCATGGTTCTGGCTGAATCTTCCCGGCTTCCTGGTGCGGCTGCTTCCAACCCGGCATTTTTTTCCTCACTCAGGCGCGCCGAAACATTGAACCAACAGGCGGAATCATCGCTGTGGCGGGGGCAGGCCGCCCCTGTTTTCCGATATCCCGGCGAGGATACGTCTCTGGGTGACGGTTTCGCATTGCTGGATGCCATGATGCGGTCGGCAGACCCGGCGGCCCGGATGCGGGCGGTGGAAGGTTACGCGCGGTTCGCCAGCCGGGAGGCGCTCAGCCGTTTGATGGACGCTCTCTTTGATCCCGACCCGCAGGTTGGCGGCGTGGCGGCGCAGGGATTGCGGATCCAACTTAGAAGCCCCGATGCCGCCGGTCAGCGTCCTTGGCTGCGGGACCGTATTCTGGACCGTGTAATTGCCTTGGAAGGCGCGCCCGGAACCTCATTTGCCCGAAATATTCCAGAATTACGGGAGATTCTGGGTCCCGAGATGATTTCAGTGCTTCAGGATGCGACACAGGGAGTGGCGCTGCGGCGCGCTGCGGCGCTTTGCCTGGGGTGGATGCGATGCGAGGAAGCGGCGGGCGTGCTCGTGGAGACGGTCTTGACGGATGATGCCGCATTGGCGGTGGCTGGGGCGGATGCCTTGTATCGAATGGGCGAACTCGGGCTGGTCTCGGTGTGGCGCAATCTCTTGCAACATTCCGAAAGGGCGGTGCGGGTCATCGCCGTCGAGGCGCTGGCGGGGTTGGGCGGCCCTGAAGCCTTCGATGCGCTGTGTGCGGTCGCCCTGCGGGAAGTCGCCATTGACCGCGATCTGCAGGAGCGCGCGGTGGCGGCCCTTGCGCAATGGCCTTCGCCTGTGAGCGTGCCTCTGCTGGTGGACGTCATGGAGCGCAATCCCGCGCTACGCGCGCGGGCCGCGCAGATGCTGCGCGAAAAGACCGGCATGAACCTCGGCGACATGCCGGGGGAATGGCGGCGCGCACTGGAAGGCCCGCCCACCCCCCAGCAGCCCACCGGTCCCGCTCTGCCGCCGCCGTGAGTCACATTACAGCGGCGGGCACGTTCCCAATTATTTTTCGACCTTGATGACGCGGTTTTTTTCGTCCACGAGGACGCGGGTGGGCTTGAAGTTCTGGGCTTCTTCGGGGGTCATCTGGGCGTAGGTGAGCACGATGACGAGGTCGCCGGGCTGGCCGAGGCGTGCGGCGGCCCCGTTGAGGCATACGACGCCGCTGCCGCGTTCGCCTTCAATGATGTAGGTGACAAAGCGACTGCCGGTGTTGATGTTGAGGACATGCACCTGTTCATAGGCCAGCATGCCGGCGGCGTCCATGAGTTCACGGTCGAGGGTGAGGCTGCCGGTGTAATTGAGGTTGGCCTCGGTCACCGTGGCGCGGTGGATTTTGCTTCTGAACATGGTCAACATCATGGGGCTTGTCTCCTGCGGCAGACGCGAAGGCGCTGCGGACTACACAGGCTGAAGCCTGTACTCCAGACCTTTTCAGACTTTTGCAGGCTGAAGCCTGTACTCCAGAACTGTACTCCCGAACTGTACGTTGGAACTTTTATTGCGCGGCGGTGGCTTCCGGCGGCGCGAATTTTATGTTGTCAATCAGGCGGGCGGGGCCGACTTGCGCGGCGACCGCCAGCAGGACGGTGCGATTGATTTCGTTGACGGGCTGCATGGTTTCGGCGTCCACAATCTCGACGTAGTCAATGTCCACGTCCTTCATGCCGTCGCGGACCATCCGGACGATTTTGTCGACCGACCTTTCGCCCGCTTCCAGGGCATCCAGTGCGCGGAAGAGCGATTCAGAAAGGCACAGGGCGCGTTGACGGTCTTCAGGGCCAAGGTATTGGTTTCTGGAACTCATGGCGAGTCCGTCGGGTTCGCGAATGATGGGCATTTCAATGATCTCGATGCCCATGTCCAGGTCCTGCGCCATACGCTTGATGACGGCGTATTGCTGAGCGTCTTTCTGGCCGAAATAAGCGCGGTCCGGCAGGACGGCGTTGAACAGTTTCACAACCACTGTGGCTACGCCCCGGAAGAAATGAGGGCGGGTCCTGCTGCACAGGCCCTCAGAGACCCGATCGACGTTTACATAAGTGGAATATCCTTCCGGATACATGGCAGACGCGGTTGGCGCGTAGATCGCGTGGATGCCGGCCTCCTGCGACATTTCGAGGTCGCTGTCGAAAGTGCGGGGATAGGCGTCGAGGTCTTCGTTCGGCGCGAACTGCGCAGGGTTCACGAAAATACTTGCCACGGCGACATCGTTTTCGCGCACGGCGGCGCGCATGAGGCTGAGGTGGCCTTCATGCAGGGCGCCCATCGTGGGCACAAAGCCCACGCGCTTCCCCGCGCATTTCCGGGAAAGCGACCATGCGCGCATTTCATCCGCGTGGCGAAACACTTGCATAAGGGGATTCACTCCTGGCAGGGGCCGCGCCTTCGCGGTCCTGTCGTAATTTATAGGCATGCGCTTCCGTGGGAAAAGCGCCGCTTTTCACTTCTTCGGTGTAATCCTTGAAGGCTTGGAGCATGGCGGCGCGGACATCGGCGTAGGTTTTGGTGAAACGCGCTTTGCCCCAGCCCAACATGTCGTGCATCACGAGGACCTGGCCGTCGCATCCCGCGCCCGCACCGATACCGATGGTGGGGATTTGCATGGAAGCGGTGATTTCGGCGGCGAGATCGGCGGGGATGCATTCCAGCACGATGGAAAAGCACCCCAATTCCTGCAATCCCAAGGCTTCCTGTTTCAGACGTTCACGACTTGCGGCGTCGCGGCCCTGCACTTTGTAGCCGCCGATCTGGTGCACGGACTGCGGGGTCAGGCCGATGTGCCCCATGACAGGAATGCCCGCCCTGAGAATGAGTTCGATGGCGCCTCCGAAGCGTTCGGCGGGGCCTTCGAGTTTCACGGCCTGCGCGCCGGCTTCAGCGATGAAACGGCCGGCGTTGCGCAGGGCTTCCTCGGGGGTGATTTGATATGAAAGGAACGGCATGTCGGCGATAACCATGGCCCGCTGCGCGGCCCGCGATACCATGCGGGTGTGATGCAGCATGTCGTCCATGGTGACGCTGAGGGTATCCTCGCCCCCCATAATGGCCATGCCCAGGGAATCGCCCACGAGGATGGCGTCCACACCCGCCTCCTCCTGCAACAAGGCGGAAGGATAATCATAGGCGGTGAGTACGGCGATTTTTTCGCCCGACTGCTTCCGTTCCCGGAAGGTCGCCGTGGTAACACGCGATGACACTGGCGCTTTCTCCCGAACCGTGACGAACCCGTCCCGGTCCCGTTGGGGCTCCAAGCGGAGCGGTTCAAGGAGACAACTTCTCGCGCTTTTCAATCCGGCCCCGGGCTTCGGCGCTGCGGGCGAGTTCCGCCACCGTTTTCCCCGTCACAGGGTCCACGGCGCCGGGCGCGATCTCGGCCAGCGGAACCAACACAAAGGCTCGTTCGCGGAACGATTTGTGCGGCAACGTCAGCCGTTCCGTCGTCAACTCCTTGTGCTCCCACAGAATCACATCAATGTCAATGATCCGGGGGGCCCAACGCTCCGACGGTTCACGTCCCAGCCGAGCCTCGATGCCCTTCACCGCATTCAGGAGTTCCATCGGAGTCAATTCCGTACAGATCTCTGCGGCCAGGTTCAGGAACGCCGGTTGGTCCGTCCTGCCCAGGGGCTCGGTCTCGTAGCAATGCGAAACCGCAGTCAGCATTACCCCTTCCACCTGCTCCAGACGCGCCAATGCGGCGCGCAGGTTTGCTTTGCGGTCGGAGAGATTGCTGCCCAGACTCAAGTAAACCGTACTGACGGTTTTACCCGATTCCGGTTTTTTCGCATTGTTACAAAAAGATTTTACCATAAACGCCGGGGTATTTTCAAGAAAAACAATGATAGGGACCAACACGGACGGACATGGACGAATGTGGACCACCGGGGACAGACGCCTGGCTTCATGGGGTTATTTCCGTCCGTAGTGGGTCGCCGTCTTCGCCATAGACCTCCAAGACAAACTCCCATCGGGTCCCTCCGCCATCTTCTACTTTCAGCACTATTGGGTTATACCCTTTTTTCAGCGGGGCTTCAAAGAGGTCAATGCCCGGGCGGCATTGTTGTCCGAGGGGAGAGAAGCGGCTATAAACCAATTCGCCATTGACATATACCTTGCCGCCGTCATTCATACCGGCATCGAAACAGGCCGTCTGGTCGCGGTCCGAGTAAATGTGGGTGAAGGCGTAGGCGACGCGGTGGCTCTCGTCCCAGGCGCGGCGCAGGTTGATATAGCGGCGGGTGTCGGCGCGCAAGGTCTTGGCGGTGATTCGATGGGTATTGCCTTGGGCGTCTGTGAAGTCCACCGCCGTGTCGGGGGTGACAGTGGCATTCGCCTCGCCGCCGAGGGTGGTGAGATAATCTGTGTCATAGCCCGCGCGGGTGGGCGCACCGGGGGCGGGGTCCGGAACGTCGGGGTTGGGGAATCCCGCCAGCACGAGCCACTCTGTCACGTAGTTTGGCTTGGGTTCCACAGCGTTGAGGCCGATCTGGATGTCCGCATTTTTCGGGGCGTTATTGGTGATGAGCGCACCGCCCGGCATCGTGTTCGCCACGATCACGGCGCTGCGGACCCGTGGCCCCAGGCGGACGATCTGGTGATCGTCGCGGTTGGTGGGGAAATCGCAGCCGGTGACGATGAGCCGCCGGTTGTTGGCGTCAATGCAGGGCGCGCCCCGGCGCTTGCGGTCCCAGTCATTGAAGTGGCAGGACTCGAAAAAGACCGTGCCCCGCCCTTCCAGTACGGCGTGGGAATCCAAGTCGCTCGTTGCCCAGAATCCGCTGCCCGTGAATTTCACCGGTCCCTGATTTCTGGGTCCGACCACGATCTTTGACATGATTGAGGCGTTGACAAAACTGACGCCTGCCGTTTCCATGACGGCATCCACGAGCACGGCGCAAGGCGTGACGTCGAAGTAGCAGTTTGTGTACATGCCGCATCCGGCGGCGTATGACACGATTTCGCCGTTTTCGTCATGAATGGGGCCGTCAATGAAATGGATGCCCACCTTGTAAAAGATGCTGAACAGGCTGTGTGCCATCTGTCCGTCGGTCTTGCCGATGATGAAAGCGGTGGCGTTTTCGCGGGTGAATACCCAGAGGGGACTCTGGGGGTCTATGTCCCAGAAGGGCCAGATATGGATGTTTTCCAGGCGGCCGACATCGTAGCACTGATTGATGTACACCCCCTTGAACAGGGCATAGGCGTAGAGATTGCGGATGAGGTGGCGTCCGTTTGGCCTGGTTCCCAAGTCCACCGCCTGATAGGGATTCACCATCGTAACGTCGAGAATGGTAATGTTGTCCTTGCCTGCGCCTTGGACAGTCCAGGGATAGGGGATGGGCGGATTGGCCCGGATCTGCTCCGGGTAGAAAATGGTCACGCCTTTCAGCGTGCTGTTCATATGCATTTCGATAAAGGGTTTTCCTTCGAGTTCGCCTTTACCTGCAATGGCCAGCAGGACCGTGCCGCCTTGGTCGGGCGGTTCGCCGCGCACCGGAGCGCGCCATACGCCTTCCAGCGCGACGTTGTCGGGAATCACAAGATTGCCGCGTATGAGGAAACTGCCGGTGGGAATCAGGACCACTCCCCCACCGTCTCCCGTCGCTGCATCCAAGGCTGTCTGAAACGCCACCGTGTCGTCGGTGACACCGTCGCCCTTTGCGCCGAAGTCGGTCACGCGATGAATGCCGGGGTTGTGTTCCGCGACGGCATAGAAGCATGTGTCACATGCCGCGAGCAAAAGAATGGAAACAATGATTCGACAACGGCTCCGCATCGCAAGAACCCTCCGTTGTGATTGTGTCAGAAGTTCTGGTGTACAGGCTTTTGCCTGCTTCGCGTTTTGGAGTCAGTGCTGTCCAAAACATTCTTAGCGTTGAAATAGCCTTCGATAATATTGGCCTTCCCCCTCACCCCACCCCTCTCCCGCTGGGAGAGGGCGTTTACCGCGCAACCCGAGGAATGCTCTTGCTCCCCCTCCCAGTGGGAGAGGGCGTTTACCGCGCAACCCGAGGAATGCTCTTGCTCCCTCTCCCAGTGGGAGAGGGCGTTTACCGCGCAACCCGAGGAATGCTCTTGCTCCCTCTCCCGCTGGGAGAGGGGTGGG
>CALEDJ010000005.1 GCA_937951485.1 uncultured bacterium | reverse complement strand
ATCCTTGTTCCTTCCAAAAACCCCCTCTCCCTCCGGGAGACGGGGTAAGACGCCATCCTTGTTCCTTCCAAAAACCCCCTCTCCCTCCGGGAGAGGGGTGGGGTGAGGGCGACTCAAGATCGTTCCCTGATTGCGTTTTCCTTCTCCTGTTCTCATGCCGTATTTCTTCTTTATCCCAAATGCCATTTTCAGGCCTATGCCTATGCCCGGCTCCGGTCGCCGGCCCTGCAGGCAGCCCGTCGCTCGCCGGCGTCATAATGCGTGGTGTACAGGTCCACCACACGCCGGTTCATCTTCTGACAGGACGTATGATGCTTGCGGGCAATGCTCTTGAAAAATTCGACGCTCCTCCTGCTCAAGGAAACGGTCACTTTCACCTGATCCTCTTTCAGAACAAGTTGTTCAGGCGAAAGCAGGAAATCAGGGACGACCCGGAGCCTCCCCATTGGTTCGTCGCTGTACTTGGTTTTATCTTTCATCGCTGCATCCCTTTTTCCCACGCCGCGAAGGCCCGGGCCACGGCTTTTTCCACCCGCGCGTGAAACTGGCGGTATTCCCGCAGCCATTTCCTGCCCGCATCCGTAAGCGTGGACCTGCCGCCGTCGCTGCCCCCACGCCGCCGCGCCAGCAGCATCACGCCCAGCGCCGCCTCCGCCTCCCGCAAATCGCCCCACGCCTTGCGGTAACTGATCCCCAGCGCATCCGCCGCCGCACGCAGCGAACCCTCGCATTCGATCGCCTCCAACAGACGCCACTTCCCCCGTCCGAACACCGCTTTCGGGTCCGCGCCGCGAAGCCAGACGTTGAAGCCCGGCCGAATGGCGCCTTTTCTCTGCGATGCCACGGCCATCACTTGAAGCAACCCAACTGGCATTGCACAATCCTGACATCGGCCTCGTTGCACGCCGCGCCGACGGCGCCCGGATTCGCGCCAAGGCTCCGCGCCAGCGTAAACGCCTCCGCGCAGGACAGCGTCATCCGCCCATCCCGCTCGACCGCCGCCTGCTTCACGGCCTCCATCAACGCATCCCGATCTTCCATCGTTCCTGCTCCCGTTATGCACCATCAGACATATCGCTTGTGAATAGTAATACACGACACGGCTTCGGGTCAAAAACATCCGGATTCGTAGCAATGCCACCCAAGAATCATCGTGCACCAATGAACGCCGCGTCCCCGGACGCGCCGCACCTGCCCCCGTTTTGCGTGCCAAACGAGCGCCCCTTACAGCGGCAGCGCGGCGTCGGGGGTGATGGTGAGCGGGTCGGTCAGGCCATGCCGCAGCCGCGAATCGGCGGCGGCGGCGATCATCGCGCCGTTGTCGAGGCAGTAGGCGAAGGGTGGAAGAAACACGTCGCCGTCAATATCCGCCAGAAGCCGTTCGCGCAGGCGCCGGTTGGCGGCGACGCCGCCCGCGAGCACCAGGCGGCGCGCGCCGGTTTCGCGCATGGCCTGGCGCGTCTTGGCCAGCAGCGCGTCCACGGCGGCCTCCTGAAAACTTGCGGCGAGATCGGGCAGGCGGTCCTTTGCGCCGGGGTCATCGCGGAGGGTGTAGAGCACGGCGGTCTTCAGGCCGCTGTAACTGAAATCGAGGTGAGGCGCATCGAGCATGGCGCGCGGGAACCGAAAGGCCTGAGGGTCGCCGCCTTCGGCGGCTTTCTGGATGCTGGGTCCGCCGGGATAGGGCAATCCGAGCAGGCGCGCCACCTTGTCGAAGCATTCTCCGACGGCATCGTCGCGGGTGGCGCCGAGTATGGCGTATTGGTGCGGCGCGGGACAATCCACGAGTTGCGTGTGGCCGCCGCTGACCACGAGCGCAAGGAAGGGGAATTCCGGGGGGGAATCGCAGAGCATGGCGGCGAAGATGTGCCCCTCGATGTGGTGTACGCCGATCAGCGGTTTGTTCCAGGCATAGGCAATCGCCTTCGCGAAACAGAGTCCCACCAGCAGCGACCCCATCAGCCCGGGGCCGCGCGTGACCGCCACCGCGTCGGGGATTTCAATGCCTGCGATGCCGAGTGCCTTCCGCGTCAATTGCGAGATGACCCGCGTGTGTTGCCGCGAGGCGATCTCCGGCACCACGCCGCCGAATTCCTTGTGGATGTCAATTTGCGAGGCCACTTCATTGGCGAGCACCCGCCGCCCGTCGGCCACCACGGCCACGCCGGTCTCGTCACAGGAGGTTTCGATGCCCAGAATGCTTGTCATTGGACCAATTCCGAAGCGGGGACCAGTTCCACGCCGGCTTCGAGCAATCTTGGCAGTTCTTCCGCCAGCACCTCGGCGGTGGCGTTGCGGAAGTGGCCGATGCCGATGGCGCTGCCCTGTCGTTTGGCCTTCTCCACGAGTTTCGCCAGTTGGTTGCGGATATACTCGGTGTCCGCGTGATTGTCCAGAAACACGTCGCGCGCGGCGGCGGGCACACCCTTTTCGCGGGCGACATCATAGGCTCTGGAAGCGGCGTGGGTGCGGCTGTCCAAAAAATAGAGCCGTTCCTCCTTGAGCACATCGAAGAAGTCATTCAGCCGCGCCGCATCTTCGGTGAAGCGCGAACCCCGGTGATTGTTCACGCCGCGCGCGCCGGGAACCTGATCAATGGCGTCACGGGTCAATCGTTGAATCTCCTTGCGGTCCATTGCAGGGCTGATCTCGCCGGGAAACGGCTTGACGGCATTGCCATCCGTTTCCATCGGCATGTGCAGCATCACCTCGAAGCCCTTTTCGGTCGCGCGCGCTGCGGTGCTCTTGGCGAAAGGCGTATTGGGGAGGATGGCCAGGGTCAGCCGCGTGTCGAGGTCCAGCACCCGGTCCGTGACCTCACCTCCGTAGCCGCCGTCGTCGAGAACAATGGCCACGCGTGCGACCTTCGCCGGTATCGGCGCAGCAGTTTCCGGCTCCTCCAGTGCGACGGCATCGGCTTCCGGGACTTCCTGTGGCATTTCCTCCGAAGCGGAAAGGCCGGTTTCCTCCTTATGCGCTTCCGGCGGCGCCGTCGTTGGGGCGCTTTCCGGCGGGGGGGGCGGGGTCTCAGCGGACGCGGGAGCCGCGAAACGGATTTCGACGGCGGGTTTGCCGGAACAGGCGATGTCCACCACGACCGCTCCGGCGGCATCCTCCCGCGTCGTGGCGGCGATATCCAGCGTTCCAATCACCGCGCCGATCCGTTCGAGCAAATCGCCCGGACGGAGTTCCGCCGCGCCGCGCACCCGAAGTCGCGTGAAGGTCCACCGTGCGGCGTCATCCTCGCGGTCCAGGGCGCCGTCGCGTTGCAGCGCGTCGGGAAACAACTGCTCGATTTCCCGCGCGAGGCGTTCGCAGGAGGCGCGCAGGTCCCGTCGCATGATACGCGGCGGGGGGGCGGGCCGCAGTATGAATCGGGCGAATTCCCGTTCACCGAGCGACAGGGAGATGCGGCGCGCGCCGCCTTCCTCCGGCGCGTCCGCGGTATTGACGTAATGCCTGAGCATGGCTTCGCGCAGCACCTGCACCACGCCATCCACGGCGGCGTGGCGCGGCGCTTCCGCATCGAAGAGATAAAAGTCCCACACCGCGCCGTCATCGCGCCGGACTTCCGAGGGATGACGCCGGATGCTCTCCGCGGGCACGAAATGCTCGACGAGCGTTTGTTCAGCGATGGTGGCGAGGCGTGCGCTGTGATGACGCAGATTCAGAGGTCGGGTTTCAAAAAACTGGATCAGCAGCGCGGCGGCGGCGGCCAGCGCGGCGAGAATGGCGCTCACCAGAAAAAAATAATACAGCCGGGCGCTCCGGCCCGCGCCACGCGGCGCGGGCGGCGGAGGCGCGCCCTTGGCTTTTGTCGGCGTTGGCGTCTTGGCACCGGGCATCAGCAGTCCACCCATTCCACATAGTCCATCTCGCAGCCCAGGAAACGGCGGCCGATGCGCTCGAATCCATCCGGGTCATCGCTGACCAGAAAGCGGCGCGTCGGCGGGTCGGCGGACTGGCGCGACAAGGCCAGCGCCTCCAAAGTTTCCCGGACCGCCCCGGCGGTCTCTTCCGCACTGTCCACAAGCGCCACCGCCGGGCCGGCGGCCCGCGCAATCACGCCCGCCAGCAGGGGATAGTGTGTGCATCCCAGCACCAGCGTGTCAATGCCGTGGTCGAGCAGCGCCGCGAGATAGGTCTGGGCGACCGATTCCGGCACCGGACCTTCCGTCCACCCCTCCTCCGCCAGCGGCACGAACAACGGGCACGCCCGGGCGAATACCCGCGCCTGCGGCGCAACACCGGCGATGGCCTTCTCATACGCGCCGCTGGCGACCGTGCCCACGGTGCCGATGACCCCGATGCGGCCTGTGCGGCTCTTGCGCGCGGCGGCGCGCGCACCCGGTTCGATGACGCCGATTACAGGCACATCCAGGCCGTCGCGCAGTGCATCGATCGCAAAAGCGGATGCCGTATTGCAGGCGACGACCAGCATCTTGATGCCGCGTTCCAGCAGGAGCGCCGCGCAGGCGCGCGCATAACGGATGACGGTCTGCGGGGATTTTGTGCCATACGGGACCCGGGCCGTATCGCCCAGATAGATAAGCGACTCCCGGGGCGCCTGCCGCGCAATCTGCCGAAACACGGTCAGGCCGCCGACACCGGAATCGAATACCCCGATGGGACGGTCGCAATCACCCATGGGAAAGCGCATCCTGCGCTGTTTGCTCAACCCACCGCGCGTCAGGCGCCACGGGTTCGCTCAAATCCAGATGCGCCGGAAATATCTCCTGGGGCGGCGACCCCTCGAACAAAAACCGCACACGGCGCACCGTCATGTCCGAGGGCGCTTGCAACGCCGGCTGCGTCAATGTGTTCACCACCGCATAGACCATCAGCGCTTCGAGCGCGGCGCTCTTGAACCTCGCGTGTTCCGAAAGCAGTTCACGCGAAAAATCAACCACCAGTTCCCCTTCTTCGAGCAGATATAAGGCGCGCACCTGGGCCGTCGCCGGCAGGACCGGCGCAAGAATGTCGCGCGGACCGGCGATAAGCGCCTTCAGCGCGCGCCGACAGTTCTCCACGGTGGAATCGCTGAACTCGATGGCGTGTGTTTCCGGGGAGAGCGCGCGTCCGTCGCCTGTGCCGAAATAGCAGACGATTTCCCGCGTGGTCGCCATCGCGTCCGCCCGGATGCGGTCCTGCGCCGCAATCGGGGAAGGGGCTTCAGCCGCCGGCGCGGGGGCGATGGCGGCGAAGGGGTCCCGGCCGCGCTTCGTCATTTCGTTCATGAGCAGCACAAGACAGAAGACCAGGACCAACGTGACCATCGCCCAGACCGCCAGCATGAGCCGCTGGAGGATTTGTTTGCGCTTTTCGGCGTTCACGGATTCGCCCTCCCCGCGCGCATGGCGTCGCGCGCCCGGATAATGCCCGTGGCGATACCTTCCGCGAGCGACTGCTGATATGCCGGGGTGGCCAGCAGCGCCTCCTCGGCGGGATTGCTCAGAAAACCCGCCTCGATAAGCACCACCGGCATGTTCAGGTCGCGTTGCAGTTGCAGGGGGGCTTCGTGGACCCCGCGCGCGGCGGCCTGGGTCGTCTCCGCCAGCGCGCCGGCCACATGCGCGGCATAATGCCTGCCGGTGGCGGCGTGGTCGCGCCGCATCTCCGCGCGCGCCCGGTCGCCCGTTTCTCCACCCGACGATTGAGGCAGTGCGCAGAAGACCGCAATGCCATTCGCCTGGGGCGCGAAACTCGCCCCCCCATGCAGGCTGACGAGCAGCGCATTCCGCTGCTGATTGGCGATGTTTACGCGTTCCTTCATCGGCATGTCGCGGTCTTCGCTGCGGATGAGCACGATCCGCAAGTCCGACTTTTCCTTCAGCGCCTGCCGCAGCGCCAGCGCAAGCGCCAGCGTCAGGTCCTTCTCCAGCAAACCGCCCTGGCCGCCGCTGCCGATGTCGTTGCCGCCGTGTCCCGCGTCCACAACAATGGTGTCCACCGTTCCGGCATGCGGCGCCGGCGGGGGAGCGGGCGGCGCCGCGTCCAGCCGCATCAACGCTTCCGAAGCCGCTTCCAGCGACGGCGTCGCCACATGCAACGCCGGGTCGGCGGATGCCGGCGGCGCGGCGGGTGGCGCGATTTCCGGCGGTATTGGAGGCGGTGCGGGCGGCAACTCCTCGGATGGCGGGGGGGCTGGAGACCATTCCGTCAGGATGCGCGCCGCCTCAAGTTCCTCGGATTCGCGCGGGGCGACCGGCGTTTCGGCGGGGGCTTCGGGCATCCGCAGCGACACCTGAAACGCCCGCCAGAAAAACACCTCGATATCCTCCAACGCAATCATCACGTTCCCGTCCTGCCGAATCACGGGATGGCGGAGGAAAAAGCGGCTCGCGGACGCCTCCACGGCGCTGTCGTTGACCGCCGCAACGGCGCTTTTTCCCGCCAAATCCACCTGGATGCGCGCCGGCGCCAGGCGCACCCCGCCCCCCAACTGCCGGGCGAGTTCAACCAGCGGCAGGTACGGCGTATCCTGCACGGATATCGGCGTGACGACGGCGGCGCGCGATTCGCCATCCACCAGGGCGGTGAAGGTGACCGGTCCGGCGGCCTGCGCGCCGAACGCCGCGCATATAAAAAAAACGGCGATCAGCCGGGATTTTCCGCTGAGAGATGGTTGCATCACGATTGCTTATCTGCTTTTCTGAAGGTTGTGTAAACGCTGTTCAACGACGACATTGTTGTCGAAGCCCCGGTAGGGGCCTTCGGGACGGGTCCGCATCCATATGAGGCCCATGGCGCACGCTGACAAAATGCCTATCAGCACGGCGACGCCCCATTTTTCCTTGCTGCTCATCGCGCGTCATCCCTGGAGGCCCTTCGCTGGTCCGCGCCAACATCCTGCCTGCGATATACGCGAATCCGGTTCAGGTTCTCCTTTTCGTATCTATTGTCTTGTGCACGGTCATGCGCTCGCCAATTTGCACAGGCCGCTTCGCGTCGAGTTTGATGCTGGCCTGGGCGCGGGCCATCTCGGCGTTCAATTTGTCCAAGCATGACTGGCACAGTTTTTTGCTCAGACTGATGGCTGGCGCGCCGCAACGGCCGCATCGCACATCCTTTGCGGTTTCAATGGACGTCAATTGTCCTTCGTTTATCATCCAATACACCACGCGAATATCCACTTCCGCCCGCGCCGCCAATTCGTCCGCGCTCAGATTCGGCTCCTGGTTGATCACCTCGCGCACCTTCTCCCGATCGGCTTCTTCCGCGGCCTCGCACTGCCCGCAAACAGGCGACGTCGTTTTGTTGAATATCCGGTTGCACCGGGCGCACTTCGCAAGCGGCATCACACTACCCTCCCACCGACATGCTCCAATCTCGGGAAACCGAGTCCATGTCTATCTCCAGGTTTCCTATCACACCAGCCTTCAGCACATAACCTTTTTCGTCCACGTTCACCCCCACCGTCATCGCGCGAATCGGCAGATTCCGTTCGTCGCGCAGCGCCTGCGCCCGGCGGGGATACGTCACCCGAAGCCAGGTCCGCGCCGCCACGGGGCGCTCCAGATCATCCCGTCCGGCATCCACCCCCGCCACCGCAACCTCCACCCCGGGCGCAAATACAAACTGGTCTTCAACGCCCTCCGGGCGCAGTTGGTTCTCTTCCGGCGACCGCTCCGCCAGCCTGCGCGCCAGATACTGCCGCTCACGCGCCGTCTCTTCCTCGCCGCCGCCCTCCAACCGCACATAATCCAACCGTTCGCGCATCCACAGGGTCTGGTCTATCACCCGTTCCCAGTCCCCCTCCTTCAGCGCCTGCGCATATCGCAACGCCGCCTCCGACCCCATCGTCTTATCTATGTCCGCCAGGGGCGCTGAAGATGCATCCCCCGCAGGCGAAGCACGCCCCGACCAACGGTGCAGGCCGCTTTTTATCACCATGCCCGCCAAGGCCCCCGCCACCATCCCCGCCACCATCGCCATAAAAAAACGGCTTAACCGGCTATTTCCACTTTTCATCACATAATGATCGTAACAGAAACCGGCGAAATCCGTCAATGCTCTCCGATGCTGAGGCATTTGCGAAATGGCGTTCTGGACCTCAGTTCCATCCCCCTCATTACACCGCTCCCACAGTGCAACGCACCACCGCGACGCTCCCGCCTCGCATGATGTGGCAGCATGTTTCGCGGACCTTGCACCACACGGTTTTCAAGGGGCTGTCATCTGGAGGGCGCCAATTTCGATGGGGACCGTATTCAACATTCAGCGTACATGACCGGCGCGGCTGGCTTGCATCCATGCATTGATCGGGGTACGCGAAGTGATTGCTTCAATAGGCACCGTGTCAGAGGCATTTGCAAAATGGACTGTTTTTGCGTTCAAGAACCCGAAATATCCGGGTTTTTTGATGGGAACGGGGGTCCGAAACGCCCCTTTCACCAATGCCTCTGTTATAGCAATCCCTTGACATTTCGTCATCTTTGTTGTATCCTTCGAGCGAAAAACGACGTTTCGTCAGTTTTGGGAAGAGACACGAATCATGGCCACCGACGCGGAACCCATTTCCCCGATGATGCGCCGCATCCAATCCCGCAGAAAACGCATTCTTACGGTGGCGCGCGAGTTGTTGTTGCAGCACGGTTACTATGGCATGACGATGGATGCGGTTGCCTCGGCGACGGGATATCCCAAGGGCACGATATATCTTCAATTCGGCTGCAAGGAAGATGTGATCCTGGCACTGGCGGCGGAATGCCTGGACCGACGACTGGCGATGATCCGCCGTGCCATAACCTATCCGGGGAAGACCCGCGCGCGCGCGGTGGCGGTGGGCGAGGCGGTGTCGCTGTTTGCGCGCCTGCGGCCTGACGACTCCCGCATCATTCACATCGCCACCGGCCCCATCCGGGAGAAAGGGGAGGCATCGCGGCTCGACGCGGTGCGCCGGCGGGAATCCGAGACGGTGGCGGTGCTGCATGGTCTTCTGACTGAGGCGATGCGCGACGGCGAACTGGTTTTCAAGGGCGATGCGACGGTCGAAGAGATGGCCTTTGGCCTGTGCGCGTTGATTGAAGGCGGATACACCCTGATTGAAGGGGGATTCCCGGAGCATACGCTGGGAATCGAAGCGCCCATCCTGGAAATGTGGTGGATTTTCAACCGGCTGGCCGACGCCTATGGCTGGCGGCCGTATTTCAGGGAGTGGGATTGGGAAGAGACGCTGGCGGATGTGCGGCGCAATCTCTTTCCCGTGGAAGCGCAGCTGGTCTACGGCGAGGGATGCTGGTACGGCGACATGGGTCCGAAGCATCCCGGCGCAAGGCGGCGCTTCTAGGGCATTTCGCGTATTTCCCGCAGGGTTGCGGGTTGGTTGTAACGAAGGGCGCGCACACGGCGCGCACAACAGAAGGAGTAATTTCAGTATGAGAAAGCACGCAGGGTTTACATTGATCGAACTGCTGGTGGTGATCGCCATCATCGGCATCCTGGCGGCAATACTGCTGCCGGCGCTGGCGCGCGCCAGAGAGGCGGCCCGCCGCTCCAGTTGCCAGAACAATCTCAAGCAACTGGGAATCGTCTTCAAAATGTATGCCAATGAAAGCAGGGGCGGCGCCTTCCCCACCATGATGAAATACAAGGCGCCCTCCGAGGGAACGCTCTTTCCCCCGTGCGACGAAAATTACCCCAATAACGTCAACCAGTTCTGGCACGGGCCTTCGGTGTATCCGGAATACCTGACGGACATCAACGTCATTATCTGTCCTTCGGACGCCGACGGCCGGACGCAAATGGACAAACTGCGGCAATGGACCAAACAGTTTGACCCCACCGCCCCGGACGGCTACATCAACCCCTGTTATTTCTGGGAAATCTCGTACACCTATTATGGCTGGGCGCTTATGGCGCAGGACCTGTTCATGCCAGGGGTGGATGTGAATCAACCAATCCCCTCGAATGGCTGGAATTGGGCCCTCATTGCCTCCATAGGCACCGTATTCGCCCAGGCGGCGACAACCCCCACCGCCCAACGTTTTGAGAATGACGTTGCCATTGAGGGTACAGGCAAGACGGTCTATCGGCTGCGTGAGGGGATCGAACGGTTCTTTATCACCGACATCAACAACCCCGCGGCCTCCTCCATGGCGCAGAGCGAAATTCCGGTGCAGTGGGACACGGTCTGGAAGCCCGGCGTATGGGGCGACCAGAGTTACTTCAGCCATATTCCCGGCGGCGCCAATGTCCTGTATATGGACGGGCACGTCGAGTTCCTGCGCTACTCCACGAAATGGCCCGTCTGCAGGGGTATGGTGGAGTTCATGGATCTGATGTCGTAGGACTGAAAAGGAATTCCGCAAAATGCTTTGGGGCAAGGCGATCATGCGCCTTGCCCCGTTATTTCCCAATGCCGTCCTGGATTTCCCTGGTGCCGCAATACGCCTTATGTTGATCTGCATCCCCCTGCGTCGGATTCCAGCCAGGAAACGAATGAATGGCGGGGCGTTGCGTTATGCCTCCAGCGGCGCGGCGGACGATTGCATGAATCGGTCGTCGCCGTGATAAATGGCGAAAACCAGTTGCATCGCCTTGAGCGCCTGTTCGGAGGAACCGGATTCCACCGGCGTATCATTCAGAATATTTTCCAGAAATCCTGCCACTTCGAGTTCCCATGAGGGGTCCGCGTCGAAATAGATGATTTCCTCGCGCGGCTTGCCCTGGGCGAAGCCCTCATTGAATTGCTTGCGCGCGACGGAGACCGTCTCGTCCCCGTAACTGCGCGTCGAGGAAAGGATGCCGTTGACCGAGATGTATCCTTCGCTGAGATAGATTTCGAGGCTGAACCGGTGCTTCCATTGGGTGCTGGAACTATGGAGCATGGCGATGCGCCCCTGCGCGTCGCGCAGGAGCGCGAAAGCGTTGTCCTCGACCGGAATGTTCCAGTGCGCCGTGGTGACCATGCTTTTCACCTCGACGAAATCGCCGCAGAAAAAGCGGAAAAGGTCGAGCATGTGGATACCCTGGTCCAATAGAATCCCGCCGCCGCCCATCTCCTTGTTATTGCGCCATTCCTGCTCGAACCCCGCGCCGCCCGATTTGCCGTAAATACCGCGCAGCCAGAGAATGCGGCCGAGCCGCCCGCTGTCCACAATCCGCTTCGCTTCCTGAATGCCGCCATGGTAGCGATGGTTGAACCCGAACTTGAGTTTCAGGCCGGGGTGGCGCTGTTCCGCCGCGACGATGTCCTCGATGTCCCGCAAGGTGCGGCCGGGCGGCTTCTCGCAGAACACGTGCCTGCCCGCATCCAGCGCGGCGATGACCGCGCCGGGCGTGAAGCGGTTGGGCGTGCAGACGAAGACGGCGTCCACCTCGCTGCGGAGCAATTCCTCCATGCTGCCGCAGAGGGCCACCTTGGGGAAGCGTTCGGCAAAACGCTGCGGCGCAGGGTCATAACCGCAGACGAGTTGCGCAGCGGGATGCTTCTCCACTTCCTGGGCGCGGATCATGCCCATTTTGCCCAAGCCGATGATGCCTATGCGCACCGTGTCCGTCATGTTGCCGCTCCGTCGCTGCGCGCTCAATGGTGCAACCATTTGCCGCGCCTCATGGACAGGTGCCCGCTCAGGATATGGCCCACAATACCGAAGATGTCCTCCACCGGCCCGTACTCGTCGGGCGTGGTGGGCGCGTGAATCGCGATGTCGCACGCCGCCGCGAGTCGGCCGCCGTCGAAGCCGCACAGGGCGACGGCGGTCGCGCCGCGCGCGCGCGCATAGCGCACCCCGCGCAGGATGTTCTCGCTGTTGCCGCTGACCGACATCGCCAGCACCACATCGCCGGGCGCCAGATACACCGCCAGTTGCCGCTCGAAAATCTGCTCGTAACCGCAGTCATTGGCGATCGCGGTCAGCGTGGAAATGTTGTCCGTGAGCGACATTGCGCGGAAATTGGGGCCGTCCGGCAGATATGCGCCCGCCACCAAATCGTTGACCAGGTGCGCCGCCGCGGCCGCACTGCCGCCGTTGCCGATGACAAACAGCGTACGCCCCGCGTCCGCGACCTGCGCGATGCGGTCTGCCGCGCGGCCCAGCGCGTCGAAATCCAGCGCCATCGTGACCTCATGCAAGCGCGCGGCATAGGCGCGCGCGTAGTCGGCGAACGATGCGGATTGCGAGAACAATTGCGCGAGTCTGTGCATCGGCGTTACTCCCCCGCCTTTTTCGCTGCCACACGGACATGCGAACTCAGGCGGTGTTTCTGCAGAAATTCCTGGAAATCGGCGTGGGCGAGCGCGTCGCGCCGCGTGACCAGATAGCCCGCGAAGCGCGGCAGCCGGATCGAAGGGTCCTGATCCAGCGCATGGCGCACGAACTGCACGTCCAACTGGCCCGGCGTGCTCAACTCGACCAATTCCATGTTGCAGCGTTCCAGCAGCCGCGAAATGCCCTCGATGGACAGCAGATTCAGGTGTTCCGGCACAAAGATGTAGGGCGTCTTGTCCCACAGCACCTGAAGATCAAAGCCGCTGATCGTGCGCGTGGTGAAAAAGAACAGACCGCCCGGCGCGAGCGCCCCGCGCAGTCGTCGCACATAGTCGAACGGGCTGAACTGGTGCTCGATCTTCTCGAAAGCGCTGACCGCGCCGGCATCGCGCAGTTCGGCGCGCGCGATGGTGCGCACCGGCGCGGACGACTCCCGCTCCGGCGGGAGCAGCGGGTCCACGCTCAAGAGCGTGTCGAAAACGCCCAGCGCGTGCATCTCGTCGAAGATTTGCGGCGAATAACTGTTCAGATCGGCATAGACACGTGCATCGCGGTTGCCCGTTTCATCGTAAATCTGCCCCATCCAGTTCGCGTGTGATGCCAGCAGATGATAGCGCCGCGCCTTCGCCGTGTCGCGGGAATAGTGATCCACGCGGAACCGGCTCGCGCGCGAATGCGCGTAATAGCGCTCCAATGCGGCGTCCGTGGGGCGCGGCGACACATACACGCTCTCGCAGTCCCGGCACTGGTTGTACAAGAACTCGTGTTTCTTGAACACGGCCTCCCGCGCGTCCGCCCCGCAAGCCGGGCACGGCGTCTCAACCAGTTGCGCCGGATCGCCGAAGAAAGCGATGGCATCCTGCAGCGACAGGCGTTTGAATTCAGACAACAACGCGGGCGGGCGAATCTCGGCTTCCTGAAGGCCGCTCGACACCACCACCCGTTTCATGCGTCTGCTCATGGATTTATCCTCGCGGCCGGCGCAACATCAGGGAATGGCCCCCGGCCGCCGGCATCGCAGACCGAAAAACCACCCAAAAACAGGTATTTCCGCCGCCATTTCACACATCTCCTGCCCGCGCGCCATTACAACACAGCCTCCTTTGGCATGTCAATCACCCCATGACAGGCGCCCTCGTTTTGAAATATTACCGGGAAAGAGCAGGGACGCGGCAACAGTGCCGCATGGGAATAGACTGGCGCGAATGGCGCATGATCATATTTGAAAGATTGTTTCGCCCTTTCAGGGCGTACATATGAACTATTCAACTAATCCACTGCCTTGCCCTGGGCTGACGTATGACGGCCTTTCAGGCCGGAGCCATATCGTGAGAATCCAGAAGAAAGCGTTCAGCCTGTTTTGGACGGCAGTGTCATTGAATGGGGTGCAGACAGCGAAGTCATGGCATTTGCCCCTGTTACCCCACTTGGCACGGCTTACGCGCGGTATCGGTTGGCCCATCGTTCCATGCGGGTATCTTCAACGCGCATGCGCCAACGAAGAAGATGCTGACAGTACTCCGCGACTTTCAGCGCGTATTCCGGGCGCGCAGCGAGGTTCTCGAACTCACCGGGGTCGGCCTGAAGATCGAAAAGCAGCGGCGGAAGGGCTTCTTCGCCGAACTGGACGTATTTGAAACGCCGGTCGCGCACGGTCCACAGGCGGCAGGCGTCGGGGTCAGCGACCGATCGTTCTTCCGGCTTCAATGACGAATAGTAGTAATATTCATGGTGGATACGGGGTCTGGGCGGCGTATCCCCCAAGCCGCGCGCCGCGCCGAGAAGGCTGCGCCCCTGGAACCGATCATGCGGCGGCAGACCGAAGAATTCACAGACAGTGGGGGCGGTGTCAATGCATTCGCAGAAGTCGCTGATTACGCTGCCGCGCGTGGCGTCGGCCGCCGGGTCCGGGTCGCGCAGTATATATGGCACGCGCAACGCGGTATCGTAGAAATGCGCTTTGCCGACGAGGTAGTGGTCGCCCATGTAACTGCCGTGGTCCGAGGTAAAGATAATAAGCGTGTTGTCCCATTGACCACTTTCCTTGATCGCTCTGAAGAGCCTGCCGAGACAGGCGTCCAGTTCGGAGATCATGCCGTAATAGCAGGCGCGGAGTTCGCGCCAGTCGCGTTCCTGCATGAGTTCGCCCGGCGCGTTCAGCAGGAGCCTCGCAAAATACGGATGGGGCCGGGTGAGTTCTTCCGGGCGCCGCACGGGCGGCGGCATGGCCGCCGGGTCGTACATGGCGTGGTAGGGAGCCGGGCAGATATACGGCCCATGCGGTTTGATGTAGTTCACGCTCAGAAACCATCCCTCACCCCTGTGCCGTGCGCAGTAATCCACCGCGACGTCGGTCATGAACTGCGATTCGCTGTCCTCCGCCCGGTAATGCGCGGGATAGACAAAGGGGTTGTGATCGCCGGGACCTTCCGGCGGCACATTGGGCGCGTACATCACCTCGCGTCGGCACATCTCCGGGGGATAGCCCTTGCGCTTCAGCGCGGCGTACCACTCCGGGGAATCGTATTCGTGGTCGAGCGCCACCTCGAAGCCCGGCAGGAAATAGTCGTAGCACAACGATGTCTTGTGCGGGTGACCCTCCGGCAGGATGCGTGGGTCAATGGCGTAGTCATTGTATCCCATGATCGCGGGGTCCAGCCCGTGGCGGCGCAGGTGCATCGCGAGATTATCCTCCGCCGCCATCAACGGGGTCATGTTATCGCTGGAGTTGTGGGCGCACAGGTAGCGCCCCGTGTAAATGCACATGCGGCTGGGACCACAGGGCGAGGTCTGCACATAGCATTGGTCAAACCGGACCGATTCGCGGGCGAATGCATCGAGGTGCGGCGTTTGAATCACGGGGTTTCCCGCGGCGCCCAGGCAGTCCGCGCGGAATTCATCGGCGATGATCAACAACACATTCTTTCGCAGCATGGCGGCTCCTGTCATCGGTCGCGGATTGTCTATTGCGGCCGGTTTCCCGACCGTGCCGAAAAACGACGGCAAGACTCCAAGGGTGTTTCACACAGCCCCTTCAACATATCTTGAAAATCCGCGGCCACATTTTGAAGGGGGTGGCGCGAAGCGCCGGGGGATGTAGAAAAAACACGACACTCCCCGCTGCACGCCACTCGGTTAAAATGCTACTCCTTTCTGAGGTTTTGCCGGGGCGAATCATGCGCTGTCGCTGTGGACGGGGCCGGGGGCGACACGGCTGCCGAGGGCCTGTTTGCGCCGTTCCATGATGCGCTCTGCGATGCGGCGCACCTGGAGGCAGAGCCAGAGGTCGGTCTGGGTGCCTTCGCGGTAGTCCGCCGGGCCGAAGGCATCAATGCGGCCGGTTTCCTGCATGCGCACGGCCTGGGCGAACTGGTCCTGTGCGGCGGGGTCATAGACGGCATAGGTGAGGCCGCCGTGCTTGCGGACGACGGAAAAACTTGGAATGTCGCTGGGGCCGTCGGCGATGTAAACCATATGCTTGAATGGCACGCGGCGTTCTTCCTCCGGGATCATGTCGTTGACGGAGATTTCGGGGACCTTGTTGACGCCCTTGTTGATCTCGAAGATGGCGCGGGTTTTCGTGGTGTTGTCGAGCAGACCGGCGATCTGGCTGATTTCTCCGGATTGCGGCGCGGCGTCGGCATCAAATCCGGGGGCGGCGGGACATTCGATGAATTCCGAAGCCCATATGCCCGCGAGTTTCGGGGCGATGGCGGACCCACGGATCATCTCGGCAAGACCGGTGCTGACGACGTAATGCTCGAGGCGGAGGTCGCCTTCGCGAAAGGGCGGCGCATCCAGCACCCGGCCGAGGCGGTCGAATATGTCCGGCACTCCGGGGAAAAAGGGGATTTGGGCGCCCAGTTCGCGCAGGCGCGCGTTGGAGAGGCCCGGCATGCGGCCCGCCCGCACATAGGTCAGCAGGTGGCCAAGGTAGCAGGTGTCGGCCTGCATGCGGATGCCCGCCCGCGCATAATACGCGGGCAGCGCGCGCACCTCGCGCCAGAAGGAGTCCTCGTCAACGCCGTAGGCGCGGAACAGCGGCGCCTGCATGTACCGGGGCGACAGCGTGCGATCAAAATCCCAGATGATCGCGATGATGTTCTGAAGAAAAAGTCCTTTTTCCGGCACGGTCCGTTCTCCCACGCCCGACGCCGCGGATTGTAGCATGCCCCCGGGCATGCCGCAATCGCAGCACAGCACCCTTGTCGGCATTGCCGGATTCGGGATACGGTTTGTCATGACGCTTTGCATCGTCCATGCAGATTTCGCGGTCGCTTATGCTCTCCCGAAATGAAAAAGCGTTAATGCGGAACACAGAGACGGTCCCCTCTCGCTTGTTCGCCTGCAGCGGACCGCTTGACTCAGCGGCACATTGTGTCGCTTCGCTCTCAAGGACGATGATCTGATACCTTTTGGGCGGCAGAAATCCGTCACCGAATGCACGAACTGGAGTACTTGCCTTGCGCATCGGGAATGTGAAAGTCCAATTGGACAGGGATGGAAACAGAACCTTTAACAAGGCCGGGATGCATGATTTTCTCGGAAGATTCGTCCGGATTCTCTCTGATGCCTACAATTTCAATTTCGACCTGGAAGGCAGAATCCACCGAATAGACGGTTTCCCTTCTCCGCACAGTTGGGACTGGCTGCAACGGACCATGGCCAATGACTGGATTTATTATGACAAGGTCTGGACGCACGGCGGCATTCCCCATCCCGCTTCGATTATCGGGGATGCGGCGTGGGCCGTGAACGGCAGGACAGACCTGCCGATGCTTGCCGGTCATAAGGGCCTTGATAGAGACTATGTCGCGAAGGCTTTCGTTGCCTTTGACGCGCTGATAGGCGACATTCGGGACTGGCTGCGGGACAGACCCGCGGTGCACTCCGAATCCGGAACGGAAACCGCGTCCGCAATGGATGCAAACCGGCTCTGGGATTTCCTGGCCAAAGCGGCGAAGCATGATCGGGAACACCTGCAGCAGGTGGCGGACAAGTTGCACAGCATCCACGGCCACATGCGCGTGCTCCCGCCGGACACCATCCATGTTGACTACCGGGTGATCCTGGTCAAGGTCATGGATGGGTGCGTCAATGATTGCGGATTCTGCGTGGCGCGGGGCGAAGCGCCTTTTGCCTTGAGAAGCAAGAGCGACATTGACAGGCAGATTGACGCCTTGCCGGAAATCTATGGAAGCGACCTCTGTAATTACAACGCCGTTGTATTTGGAGAATGCGACGCGCTTGCCTCTCCATTGCTGGAATACGCCGCGCGCCGATCCTTCGATGCATTCCGTTGCGGCGCGTCCTTTCATCTCGGTTCAAGTCTGTTCTTCTTCTCAACCAACAAAACCCTCTGCGAAGCGCCGGACAGCACCTTTGACATGCTCGACGCGCTGCCCTTCGAGAACGTGTATGTCAATATCGGCTGGGAAGCAGCCACAGATGCCGCCCTGGCGCGCCTGGGAAAACGACAAACCGCTGCCGAAGTGACCGCGGGAATGAAGAAAGCCGGAGAAATCAACAGGAAACGGCGCAAGGTGAAGATATCCGGCAATTTCATCATTGCCGAAGAACTGCACTCCGGCGACATCATCCACGCCATCCGCGACACCCGCTACTGCGGGCAATTGTACCTGTCCCCCCTGCGCGGGGCATGCAGCGGCAGGAAAGCGTTGAACGATCTTCACGATATCCGGCGTGTAAACACCGACGTCACCGTCCATCTATATACCATGCAAAGAATGTGAATCGTATGTTGCCCGACTGAAGCAATTATGTAAGGGAAGCCAAACACCGAAACGTCGTTTTCGTGGTGTTCGTCCGGTCTTTCGCCGCTGTGTTTTTCCCCGTCAGTTTTTCAATCCCGTCAACGTGACACCCTGGATGAAGTATTTCTGCGCAAAGAAGAAAAGCACCACGACAGGCAGCACCATGATGGTGGACGCGGCCATCAGAATGCCGAAATCGCCGCCGTGTTGGGCGCGGAAATCGAAGAGGCCGAGGGCCAGCGGAAAGAGCCGCTGATCGCTGAGGTAAATGAGCGGCCCCATAAACTCGTTCCAGGTGCCCATGAAGGTGAAAATGCCGACGGCGGCGAGCGCGGGCTTCATGATCGGCAGGATGATGCGCCAGTAGATCGCGGCGTAGCCGCAGCCGTCAATGCGCGCCGCTTCTTCCAGTTCGCGCGGAATGCCCTTCATGAACTGTCGCAGCAGGAAGATGAAAAACGCGCCGCCGAAGAAGGCCGGGACCCAGAGCGGTCTCAGGGTGTTGTACCAGCCGAGCGTGCGGAAGATGAGGAAGACGGGGATCATCGTCACCTGTCCGGGCAGCATCAGCGTGGCCAGCAGCAGGAAGAAGAACGCATCGCGTCCGGGCCAGCGCAGCCGCGCAAACGCAAACGCCACCATCGAGCAACTCAGAATCTGCCCGAACACCGTCAATGTCACAAGATACGCGCTGTTGAAGATGTAATAACGCCAATACTGCCCCACGTTCCATGCGTTCCGGTAACTCTGGGTGTATTTGAACAGCGTCGCGGCGGGCAGCGAGGCGCGGTCAACATGGAGGATCATGCGCATGCGTCCGGGCGCATCCAGCGCGCCGTCATGACGCGGTGCGGGGGTCAACGGCCAGATGCCGAGGTCGCGCTCGTCGCGGCTGTCGCGGTCGGACAACTTGAACGTCAATTCCTGCCAGCGGTAGTGGCCCAGGAACAGCGCATTGCGGGAGACATACCGGCGACCGCCGAATTCCAGTGTGAAACCGAGCCGGTGCCAGGACCTGTCCTGCCGGATGGGCAGGGTGATGCTGAGCAGTTCCGGTTCCGGCACGGGCAGCGGCAGGTCCGCCGTGATGCCGGCGCGCCGCGCCCGCGCGAATCCATATTCCATAATCAGGGGTGGCGGCGATTCCGCCGCTGTCAGGGAAACCGGGCGGCGTTTAAGGCGCACATCGCCGACCGGGACGGCATGATCTTCGAGCAGGGTCCGGCTTCCGTCCCCCAGGAAATGTTCCCGGCGGTCCACAGCGGTGATGAACGGATCGCGCAACGCCACACAGCGGAACACCGTGGTCCACACATCGTCCACGCGCCCCTCGTCCACCCGTCCGGCGAAAGCCGCCGTCAATGCCTCGTCAGGCTGTTCCCAAACATCGGCGGGCATGCCCGCCGCGACCGTCTGCCACAGCCCCTGCGTGACAGCCGACCGTATCTCAGCCGCATCCAGGCCCGAAGTGCGTTCCGGTCCGAGTATTGCGACCGCCTGCGTCCACAATGCCGCCTCGATGGCAGGCCAGAGCCGTTCCCAGCGATCCCTCGACATCCCCGGCGGACGCTCCACGGGCTTGTAAAGTTCCGCGCTGACATAGGGCGACTCGTCAACCGCATGCGGCGCGGAGGGAATCCACTTGGGCGGATACACGACGATTTCCTCCGGATACTTGAAACTGGTGCCCACCAGCCAGACGAAAGGGAACACGAAAATGACCGAACCGAAGACCAGCATGCCGTGCACGGCGACGGACGCGCCCGTCTTCTTCGGAAACGCAAACCCCACCGCCATCGCCGACGCCGCGAGGATGCCGAACAGCACGAGGAAGAATGTCGTTCCCTGGTCGAAACGACCCAGCGCCACCGCCAGCGCGATCAGCGCCAGCGCCGTCAGTTCCAGAAAGATCGCCCATGCTGTCAGCAGGCGGGCCATGTCATTCGCCTCCGTAATAGACCCACCTGCGGGACAGCCAGAGTTGCAGCACCGTCAGCGCGCACACGATGCCGAGCAGAATCCACGCCATCGCCGACGCATACCCCATGTTGAAGTAATTGAAGGCATTGTTGAAAAGGTAATAGGCGTAGAACATGGTGGAATCGTCGGGACCGCCCATCGTCATCACATACGCCTGCGTGAAGATTTGCATGGTGCCGATCACGCCCATGATCAGGTTGAAGAAGATGTAGGGCGAGAGCATCGGCAGGGTGATGTTGAAGAAGCGGCGAAGCGTTCCCGCACCGTCAATTTCCGCCGCTTCATACAGGTGGTCGGGAATGCCTTTGAGTCCGGCCAGCCAGATGATCATCCCCGCGCCCGCGCCCCACAAGCCCATCAGAATAATCGCCGCCTTGGAACCCAGCAGCCACGACGGACTTTGCAGCCACAACGGCGGATTCGAGACGCCGAACATCCGCAGAAATGAATTGACGAGGCCGCTGGTCGGGTTGAGCACCCAAATCCAGAGGATCGAACTGGCGACCATCGGCACGATGGCCGGCAGATAGAACAGCGTGCGGTAGAATTTCATCCCCCGCACGTCCGTGTTCAGCAGCAACGCGATGGCCAGCCCGACGCTCATGCCCAGCGGGATGCCGATCATCATGTACGCGGTGTTGCCCAGCGACTTCCAGAACAGCGGATCATCAAAGAGCAGGCGGCGATAGTTTTCCAGTCCGGCCCATTCGGCGGGGTTCAGCACATCGTAGCGGCAGAAACTGTAAATGAACGAAGCGATGATCGGACCTGCCGTGAGCAGCGAGAATCCGAAGAGCCAAGGCGAGGCGAAACACAGCGCCGCGCGGCTTTCCGGTTCGCGCAAGCGCCGCCACAGCGCCGGGCCGCCGCCCAGGAAAAATACGCACGCGCCCGACGCCGCAAGCAATGCCGCCACCACCGCAGCCACGCGGCCCCAATGCACCTGCGCGTATTCCACCCCGGAATAGACGCGGTCCAGATGCGCCTGCACCGTGCGTCGCCCCGTCTCCAGCGCTTCCGCCGGCGTCATTGCATGCCGCCACGCCTTTTCCGCCGCGCGCGCGTGCGCATCCCACAGATACGTGCCCACCGACGTAACCGGACGATACAGCGACACATTCATCAACTCGGTGAACAGCGGATAGTACTGCCGCACGCGGGGCGGCAGGTCGGGATTCCCGGCGATCATGGTCTCGTTGTACCATTCATTGATGGCGGGCATGGGCGCCATGCGCGGCACATAGGCGCGGCCCCGGCTCAGGAAGAAACGCGCATTGACCTCCGCCTGGTACCGCCACATGCGCTCCGTCGTGAGAAAACGCGTGAGTTCAAAGGCGGCTTCAACATGCCGCGCGCCCCGAGGTATCGCCCAGGAGAAGCCGCCGGACCAGGTGATGGCCGGGCGACCCTTCGGGGGCGGCGCGGGCGCGACGCCGAAGCGCAGATTCGGCGCGAGGTCGGCGATGGAGGTCAGGAACCAGTCCCCGTCAATCTTCATCGCGACCTTGCCGATGATGAACGGATCGTACTCGCCACCCTGGAAGGTGGTCTGGAAAACCTCGACCTTTTCGATGCCGCCCAGCGCGTCATACACCTCCACCATCCACTCCAGCGCCTCGACGATCCGGGGATCATCCAGCGTGCAGGTGCGCCCGTCCTCCGACATGAAGCGCCCGCCATTCTGCCAGCCATAGAGATAGAGCCAACTGTTGCCGTAATTCGGCGCAAACCCGATGCGGGTGATTTCGCCCGTCTCGTTGCGCTCCGTCAGCGCGATGGCGTACTCCTTGAGTTCATCCCAATCGCGCGGCGGACGCGCGCGGCCATGTTCATCCACAAAGCCCGCGCGTTCCAGCAGGTCCTCGTTGTAGTAAAGCGCCCGGTCGTCGGAATTGAGCGGAATGGCGTAAACCTCGCGTTCGTCGCCCTCGCCATAACTGGCCTCCTGCCAGCAGGCTTCGTAGAACTCCTCCTCACGGATGCCATCGCAGAGGTCGCGCAATTCCTCCGCGATGGGGAGCAGTTGCGCCCCGGAAGCGTCGTCGGCGATGGCCGCCAAGGCCGCGTCAATCCGCCCGATGATATGGCCGCCCTCGAACATCGCGAAGGAATCGCGAAGAATCCGCAGCGGCTGCGCCGCCGCTTCGGGTTGTCCCGCGCGCGCCGCCGCCAGCGCAGCCTCCGCCAAGGCCTCCTGCCGGACGCTTTCGGCGACCAGCGCATTCATCGGCTCCAGCGCGCCGCGCACCGCCCATTCCCCCACGGAAAACCTGTCAAAGATGAGCAGGTCCGGCGGGCGGCGTCCCGCAATCGCGGTCAGCAGTTTCTGCTGGCCGGTCCCCAGCACCCCCGTATGAAAACCCTGGATGATCTTGTATCGGGGGTATTCCACCTCGAAACGGCGGAAGGCCGCTTCCAGACCCCTGTCCCGCCAGATCACCCAGACCGACAATTCCTCCCGTGAATCATCGGCAAACCCCGGCATCGCGCCGCATAACCCCAATGCCGCCGCTATCGCCGCCCGGACCACCGGATGCCCGCATCGCCGCTTCCACGCCAACCGGTATGCACTCCTTTCCCCCCACAGGACGCGCCGCCATTTCCACCTTGGCAACATGTTGTCGAATTCAGATCGAATACGACGTATAAAACCAATATGACCTACAGGACGGGAAAAAAGACCCTGACTTCGGCTGTTGCCTTCGCAGTTCTCTCAACAAATGCAATAGGGCCTGTCTGTCCTACAGGTCCTGTTCGTCCTGTGTTGCCATTCGCGGGCGCATTGGCTTCATCCGCCCACGCCCAGGGCGTTGGCGATATCCCGCAACACGGGGATATTCCACCCGAAAAGCCCCGTCGCAATCGCGGCGAACACAATGATCAACACAATGGCAAAGATCGCCGCTATCGTTTCCCTGGTTTTCGTCATGCGCATGACCCGACTTCCTCCCCGTTCGGTTGATATCCACACAACGACCAACAGCACCTTCAGTATAGACCGTGCAAAGGCGAAAAACCAGCGGGTGATGCGCGTTGCGCGGGGCTGTTTGCGCGTAACCCCCGGCGTTTGTTATACTTCTCTTCTTGAACGGTTCTGTGTGCCCTGCCCGTTCCTTGTGAGGGCAAGATTCCGGGCGACCTTTCAATGCATTTTAAGGAATGATGATTCGTGACGGAGCGCACTTTTGTGATGGTCAAGCCGGACGGCGTGAGTCGGCGGCTCATCGGCGAGTGCATCCGGCGTTTTGAACAGCGCGGTCTCAAACTTGTCGGGATGAAGATGCTGACGCTCAGCCGCCAACAGGCGGAGCGCCATTATGCGGAGCATGAAGGCCAGCCGTATTATGAAGGGCTGATTGCTTTCATCGTCTCCGGACCCAGCGTCCAGATGGTCTGGGAAGGCGAGGACGCGATTGCGCAGGTGCGCAAAATGAACGGCGCGACGAACAGCCTGAACGCGGAGGTGGGCACCATTCGGGGCGATTTCGCCTTGAGTGGGCGGCGCAATATCGTGCATGCGTCGGATTCGCCGGAAACCGCTGCGCGGGAAATCGCGCTGTATTTTAAGGACGAAGAATTGCTGCATTACGCCATGCCGGACGAGGATTGGCTGCGTTAGCGGCCTGGCGTTCGAAAACGCGCTGCAGCAACAGGCATTAACCGCAGGAGGATTTGGGAGTGGCTGGTGGAAGAAAGACCCGCAAAGCCAAGATCAACAAGCACAAGCGCAAAAAGAAGCGCCGGCTGAACCGCCATAAGAACAAGAAATGACGCCTCAAAAGCGTTACGGCGGCAATGGCTCGTGTTATTCTGAAGAATCCCGGCCCCGACCAGCGGGGCCGGGCGATTCGCTTTGCAAGTGCTGTCCATTACGGCATCCCTGGATGCGGAGGGCGATTTGATGGCGGAAGATCAACCCAGAATCATCGTGGACGAGGACTGGAAAGAAAAGGTCAAGCGGGAGAAGGAAGAAGCGGCAAGAAAGGCGCAGGAAGCCCCTGCTTCCGAGGCGCTTGCTTCCGATACACCGGCCTCCCACGCGGCCGGCGACGCGCACAACGAGGGAAAACAGCCGACACCTTTTCAGGGGCTTGTGCAGTTTCTGGCCGCACAGGGATTGATGACGCTGGGCGTTATCGCGCCAAGAGAAACCAAGGAAATCTATATTGACCTGGATGGAGCCGAGTATTACATCAGCGTCCTGGTCATGCTGAAGGAGAAGACCCAAGGCAATCTCACCCCCGAGGAAACCGGCACCCTGCGCGAGGTGACCGCCGAATTGCAGCGCCTGTACGCCCTGCGGGTTCAGGAATACCATGAACACATGATGAAACAGGCGGCGCAAGGACCATCTTCCCCGAAAGAACCCGTATAAGACGCCATATCAACTGCTCTTGGGAGCCATCGCGGATGCGGCGGCTCTCAATTTTTGTCATACGAAACCTCATGAGAATGACAAAAATGGTCCCGAAACAACGCCGAGCGTCACAGAATCTGGATGGCGTAATTCACAAGTCATTGCATATCAATAACTTGGTTATTTTTCCGGATTTGGCCTCATTCTTGCACTTCTTTCGCGGAGTGGTACAGTGACAGAATACTGAACTGCGGAGGACAGGCCATGAAAAGGAACTATGGATTTACACTGCTGGAGATGATGATTGTCGTCGAGATTCTCGGCATCATCGCTGCGCTGGCCGTGCCGAATTACATTCGTGCGCGCATACAATCCAATGAGACGGCGGCGGTGTCGAACCTGCGGGTCATTCTTGATGCGCAGATCACATACAACACCGTCCACCACGTCTATGCCGGGGAATTTGCGGCGTTGACGGACACGGACCCGCCCTTCTTGAGCGGTCAATGGGACGAAGCGCGCGCCGGGTACCAGTATCGCCTGGAGAGCGTACCGGGTAATTTTGGGGCGTACGCCACGCCGGTTGTCTTTGGACGGACCGGGTGGCATGGTTTCTACATTGATTGTTCAGGGGTGATTCGCTATCAGCCCAACGGCGAGGCCAATGCCGACAGCCCGGTGTTGGGCAAAGCGCTATGACCTTGATTACGGCGCGGGCGGCGGCGTTACCGCGAGGGGGAGGACGGCGCTCAGTTGGGTGACGCGCTGGTCGGGGGTCAAGGTGAGAATGGGCGCGCCGTTGGCGTCATAGGCCAGAATCTTCACTTCATACTGCCCCGCGGGCAAATCCGGCGGCAGGGCCAACATGGCCGACCAAATCCCGTCGCCCGCGGCGATGTCGCCGTTCTGTCCATTGTCAAATAAATCCGCGGTGACGTTGGCGGCGTTCAAGATTGCGGAAAGCGTATCAATGGCGTTCTCCATATCAATGACCTGCACCGTCACCCGCACGGCGCTTCCGGCAGCCGCAGAGGCGGGTTCGATCGCCGGCGTATTCAGTGCCATGACAGGCTGCGGCGGCAGTTCCGGAACGGCTTCCTCTTCCACTGGGACTGTCTCGTTTTCCGGCGGCAGCATTACGCTCTCCTGTTGGGCCTGGTGGGTGCTGTGCACACGCAGCCGCAAGGGGTCCTCGTCATACCCCCCCCCGCCATAGCCCATCCGCCGCAACTGCTGCAGGATACCCAGCAACTCATCCAAGTCTCCTGTAAGCGTGATGGAGACCTGCACATCGGCGACGGCCATCGCGGCGAGCGCCGCCGTCAACAGGACGGCGCATCCTGTCCAACGCATGTTTTTCATAGGGAATGATCTCTCCTTCCGGCATATGGCCCGGACCCTTTCCGGACCGTCAATGCCCGGCACATCCACCATCCAATTCAACAACAGGGTACCTTGTCGCCGTCAAAAGCGCAAGCGGGGGCACCGGTTTGACGCGGCGCCTGGATTCAGGCAGTATAATGCATCCCGCCCATAAGCACGGCGCAGTTGTCTGGTTCCGGCGCATGGACACGCCGGGGCGCCGCCTGTAACTACGCGGGAATTCACTACGGAGAGCAAACACCATGTCGGAATGCACACGAATCACGCGGCGCGGATTCCTGAAGCGCGCCGCCGGGGCCGCCGCGGCGGGGGCTGCATTCCCCGCGATCATCCCGGCGTCCGCCCTGGGCGCAAACGGCGCAACCGCCCCAGGCAACCGGATTGTCATGGCCTCCATCGGCGTGGGCGGCCAAGGCCGCCACGACATGCGGGCGCTGATGAGCCTGCCCGATGTGCAGATGATCGCCGTATGCGATGTGGACGCGAATCATCGCGCGGAGGCGCGGCGCATGGTGGAGGAATACTACGCCGGCCGCGCGGACAGGGCCACGTTTTCAGGCTGCGCGGAGTACAACGACTTCCGCGAGGTGCTGGCGCGCGATGACATTGACGCCCTGATGCTCGCACCCCCGGACCACTGGCACGCGGTGATGAGCGTGGCCGCCGCCAAGGCGGGCAAGGACATCTACTGCGAGAAGCCGCTGGCCAATTCCATCCCGGAAGGCCGCGCGGTGGTGGACGCGGTGCGGCGCTATCGCCGGGTCTTCCAGACCGGCAGCCATGAGCGTTCCCGCGACAATGCGCGCTTCGCCTGCGAACTGGTGCGCAACGGGCGCATCGGCAAACTGCATACCATCCGCGTGAACATGCCGGTGGACAACCACGGTCCCATCGAAAACCAGCCGCCGATGCCCATTCCGCAAGGCTTTGACTATGACCTCTGGCTCGGCCCCGCGCCCTATGAGCCATACACGGAAAAACGCTGCCACTTCTGGTTCCGCTACATCCTCGATTACAGCGGCGGCGAAATGACCGACCGCGGTGCGCACATCATCGACTTGGGGCAATTGGGCAACAACACCGATCATACCGGTCCGATCTCGGTCGAGGGTGAGGGCTGGTTCCCGCCCGACGGCCTGTTCAACACCGCAATGAAATACAAGTTCCAGTTCGAATATGCCAACGGCGTGCGCATGATCGGCGAGAGCAAAGCGCCGCGCGGCATCCGCTTTGAAGGCGACGCCGGATGGGTCTTCATCCACATCCACGGCGGCGATCTGGAGGCGGAACCCGCCTCGTTGCTCCGGGAAGTGATCGGCCCGAACGAAATCCGCCTGGGACGCAGTCGCGGCCACCACGTTGATTTCATCGAGAACGTGAAGACGCGCGGCGAATGCAAGGCGCCCGTCGAAGCGGGCCATCGCACCGCCACCATGTGCCACATGGCCAACATCGCCATGCGGCTGGGCCGCAAACTGCGCTGGGACCCTGAAAATGAACAATTCATCAACGACGACGAGGCCAACCGCATGATGATCCCCTCCATGCGGACCCCGTGGACCCTGTAATTCCCAAAGAAACCCGGGAGGAATATGCAATGCGTATGGCAATGATGATTTTGGCCGTCTTTGCGGCGGCGTTCGCGGGGGCGCAGGAAGCATCCATGCCGCTGGACGATGCGTTCGCGCGGCTTGCCGTTTATGAGTTTGGTCAGAGTCGGCTGCCATTGACATCCATTGAGTCCGCCATCCACGCGGCCCACGGCGACCCCGCGGCCCAGCGCGCCTTGGCGCAACGCTTGACGGACCTGCTCGCGAAAGGGTGCCCCATTGACGCGAAACGTTTCATCTGCCGGCAACTGGCCGTGATCGGTGACGCATCCGCGGTCCCCGTGGCCGCGTCGCTGCTGGCCGACCCCGCCACGGCGGACATCGGCCAGCGACTGCTGGAGAGCATTCCGGGACCGGAAGCGGCGGCGGCGCTGGCGACGGCGCTGGACGCCCTGCCGGATGCGCGGAAACTGGGCCTCATCCAAGTGATGGGGCGGCGCGGCGATGCGACGTCCGCGCCTGTATTGATTCCGTTTCTTGCGCATCAGGAGGAATCCCTGGCCGCGGCCGCGGCCGCGGCGCTCGGAAATATCGGCGGCGATGCCGCCTGCGCGGCGCTGGGCAACGCACTGGCGGACGCACGCGGCGCGCGGCGCGCCGCCGTGGCGGACGCATGCCTCCAGTGCGCCGAGCGGCTCCTGGAAGCAGGTCGTGCGGCGGACGCCGCCGCGTGGTACCAGCGGCTTTCCGGCGTCGGCGAGGCGGGACATGTGCGGGCGGCAGCCTTGAGCGGCCTGATCCTCGCGGATCCGGATCAGGCGCTGGCGCGCGTGAGCGCGGCCCTGCGCGACGCCGATCCCGTGTTGATGCAGGTGGCCGCCGGCTATGTGCGCGACACCCGGCGCCTGCCCGGCGAAGCCGCAACAAAAGCCTTCGCCGAGGCGCTGGAAGCCGCCACGCCGGGAAATCAGTCCATCCTGCTGAGCGCGCTCGCCGACCGCGGCGATCCTGCGGCGGCCGGAGCCGCCGAACGCATCGCGCGGGACGGCGATGAATCGGTCCGGGTCGCGGCGGTAAAGGCGCTGGGCGCGATCGGTGACGGCGCGTCGGTGGCGCTGTTGCTGGATTTGGCGGCAAACGCCACCGGCGAGTTGCGGCGCGCCGCACGCGAGGCGCTGGTCGCCTTGCCCGGCGGCGACGTGAACGGCGTGCTGGCGGAAAACACCCGTCGGGGCAGGCAGCCGCTGCGCGTGGAGGCGGTCCGCGCCCTGGCCGACCGCAACGCCGCGGACGAGAAGGCGCTGCTGCTGCGGCTCGCCTCGGACAAGGACGACGCGGTGCGCCGCGAGGCTATCCGCGGCGCGCAAGTGACCGCCGCCGCCGAGGATGTGCCCGCGATCCTGGACCTGCTGGCCGCCCCGCGTGATCCCGGCGACATGCCCGCCATCGAGAATGCCGTCATCGCCGTGGCCCAACGCGCGCTTCCTGAAGCGCAGCGTGTCGGGCTGGTCCTGAAACGCCTGGAAGGCGCGCGGGACAAGGCGGTGCGGCTTGCGCTGCTGCGTGTGGCGGGCAGCCTGCCCGCGCCGGAAACCCTGGCGGCGCTGCGCGCGACACTGGAAGACGCTGACGCGGATGCGCGCCTCACGGCGCTGGCCGCGCTGGCCGCTTGGCCGTCCCAGGAACCCCTCGATGATCTACGGGCCGCCGTGCTCACTCCCAAGTCGGACGGAGAACGCGACCGCGCCTTTGAAGGTTATGTGCGCCAGTTGCGCGCCGCGCTGACCCTGCCCATGCGCGATCGGGTTCAACGCCATGAAGAGGCCATGACCCTGGCGCGAAACGCCGGGGAAAAGCGCGCCGTCCTCGCGGGGTTGGCCGATGCGCCCGCCTTGGCGACGCTGACCCTGGCGGAGAAGGCGCGCGAAGACGCCGAAGTCGCGGGTGAGGCCGACAACGCCATCGTCCGCATCGCGCAGGCCATTTGCGGGGCGTATCCCGACGCGGCGCGCGCCGCCGTACAGCGCTATCTGTCGCCGGACGCCCCGGAGAACCTGCGCGCACAGGCCGAGGCGGTGATCCGGGCCGTGGACGGCTTCGACGGCTACCTGACGGCGTGGGAAGTGGCCGGGCCGTATTTCGAAGACGGCAAAGGCGCTTTGATGCTTTTTCTCGATACCTTTCCGCCGGAGTCGCCCGACGCGGCGGTCCCCTGGCGCATCATGCCGATGGGTCTCAACCCGGACGCGCCGTGGGTCATTGATCTCAACCGCGCCATCGGCGGCAACGACCGCGTCGCGTTCCTGCGCACCGTGATCCGCGCGCCCGAAGCGATGCCCGCGGTGTTGGAAATCGGCAGCAATGACGGCGTGAAGGTGTGGCTGAACGGGGAGCAGATTCACGCGCTGAACGTCGGGCGCACGCTCACCCCCGGCGAGGACGTCCTCGATGTGACGCTCCGGCCCGGCGACAACACCCTCATGATGGCCGTGTTCCAGCAGGGCGGCGACTGGAACGCCTGCGCCCGCCTCCGCGCCCCCGGCGGCGGGCCGCTCCCAGGCATCACCGCCCGGATTCCTGAATAGGAACATGGTGGGTTCCGCTTCGCTACACCCACCCTGCAGGACGATGAACGCAAAGGCGCAAAACCGCGCAGCGCCTGGCAGGCTGTATTTGTGCGCGGCGTAATGGAACCCACCCATCAGCCTGATCAGCAATTGCATTTGGGAACGAGGGGCGCGGGGATGCAGCGGTCGGTGCGATTATTTGACGAGGCGGTTGCGGACGCGGTGGTAGGTGATCCAGAAGCGGCGGAGGCGGTCGAGGGCGCGGGGGCCGACGGTTTCGGGGGAGTATGCCGCGATCACGTAGAGCCGGGTGAGTTCCGCCGCCTCGTCGCGCAGCGACTCCATCGCTTCGGGAAAGGCGTCAATGAATTCGTAGGGGGTCTGATCCTGCTTGCGCGGCACGCCGAGGTCATAGGCGAGGGCGCATAGCGCCTCGTAGGCGTACTGCACGTGGTCGGCGGGAGTCATGCGGGCCGCCTTTGCAGGGTCGGCCATGGAATTGCCATACCGCGCACAGGTGGCGATGTCGCGCTGGATGCGGATGCGGCGCTTGACCTTGGGCAGTTGCGGCAGGCGCGTCAGGCGCGCGGCGACATATTCAACGCCGTCGAAGAAGCGGGTGACGGGTTTGGGCAGGACATCCCGGTTGCGGGCGAACCGAGCGGCAATCGCGCCGATGCCTTTCAGCGCGCCGTAGGCGAGGAAGAGTCCCAGGATGACGAGGACGGTGTTGCCGATACGTTCCATGAACCGGGACTGCTCCAGCGCTTCGACGGCGGTGGCGGCCATGGGCGAAAGTTGGAAGTGCCGGCCGCGCGCCCAAGGGTCGGCGATGTGCTCGTCCACAGGGAGCATCGGCGGCAGGCCGGGCTTGGGCAGTTGCGCCGCGCCGACCAGCACCACGGCGATCATGACGATGCCCAGGCCTATCCAGAACGGCCCGATGCCCGGCGGCATGGCGACGCCGCGCACCCGAAAATATTCGCGGAGACCGCCAAGACTTGTCAGCAGCAGCAGCATGAGCGCGGCCACCGTATATATTGTCATGTACATCAGGCCCGACCTGACCATCGGCGCCCCGCCGTGCTGGACGATGCGCAGTCCCACCGCAAAGATAAACATGACCGGCACAGAAAAATAGAAGATGGACATGCCCGGATGCCGGCCGGCCATGCGGTCGGCCAGACTGGGGGACTTCGGCGGGCGCACGGGCGCCGGTTGCGTGTCGGGTTTCGGGCCTTCCAGCGGGTCATAGGGTTCCAACTCGTAGAACGGCATGAGCAACGGCTCTTTCTTGCGGCGCTTCGCGCGGCGCGCCGATCCTTCCGGATCCCGCTGCATGGCCTGTTGCAATTTCCGCGCGGTGCCGGTGAGAATGCCCACATCGCCCGCGGCCCGGTTCTCGTCAATGCAGCATTCGTATGTCAGCCGGTTGGTCAGCCACCAGGTGAACGCCACGATGACAAGATTGAAGGCCGTCGCCAGCCAGGGGTTGTCATTCATGAAATTGCGCGACACGGAACCCACGGCGTACATGCCCGTGGTGGACAGGGTGTACAGCCCGACCGCGCCCGCCAACCCGATGAAGTAGATGTAGCCGCTGTACATGTTCTCCTGGGCGATAAGGCGGTTCAACGCCACGACGCCCATGACGAAGCAGAACGCCACCCAGCGCAGGTTGGCGTCATGCACCGCCGTGTACACATAGCGGACATCGAGCAGGAAATAGATGACCGCATAGACCATCGTGAACACCATCACGGGGGTGAGAACGTCTATCAGCCTGTCGGTGATCGTGCGGCGGGGTCTGATTGCGGGCGCTGCCTTGAAATGCGTCTTGAGCGTCGAGAAGTCCGTGCGGGAGAGACGGTCCTTGGGCGGCGCGGACGCCGGCCCTTGCGGCAACGCCTCCGGCGGCGCGTCCGACGTGCGCACAAGCGAGTGGAAATCCGTGCGCTCCACGATATCCGGGGCTTGATCGGGGTTTGGGTTATAGGGTTCAGGGGGCATGGGGAAAAATCCGGGGGGGAGAAAATTTTTCTAAGGACAAAAAGGACATACAGGACGGTTTAGCGCCCAGGAAAACAAAAGACAAATGAAAAGACAACCATATTGCGCAAAAGGCACACGCTGAAAGAACAGATTCTCGAACAGGCATGGAGAATGATCTTTGCTGCATGGCTGTTGTGTTTGTCGTTTTATTCATTCTGTCTGACTCTCTTGGGCCTTGCTGTCCTTGTCGTCCTTTATGTCCTTTGTGTCCTTTGTGCTTCTGGTCGGCGGGCTTCGTTATGCTTTACTGTCCAATCTTCGCCGGGGAAATCTCGTGCAGACTCCATTCATGCTCGATGTGAAAGACGTGGATGTTGTGCGGCGCGAGCAGGGACGCCGCCTCTTCGTAGCCCTGCTGGTGCTTGATGAAAAAGACCGTCACGTTGAAGCCGACTTCCTTCATGGAGGCGAGCGTCAACGCCAGCCGATCGCTCACCTGCGGCACGACGGGCAGCAGGGCTGCGTCGCGCGGGAGGCGCTCGTGTTCGGAGAGAATCATGTTCACGGCGTCCAGCCCTCGGCCCGGCACAACCCGCGCCAGATTCTCGATGATCTTCATGGCCTGGATCGGGCTTCGCGCCGTCATCACGGAAAGCGGGCTGATCCGCGTCGGGTCGGATTCCATCTGAAGATATTCGTCCGCCTCGTCGCGGGCGAGCGCGCCCTGGCTTTCCACTTCATAGCGGGCGGCCTCTGCCGCATCGCCCGCGTTGGTGATCATGCCGACCTGCTCGCCCGACATCTGGAGCAGGCAGGCGATGGATGCGGTCGTGGTGACGGCGAGTTCGATCCGCTCCTCGCGTTTTTCCGGCAGGTAACTGTCCTCGTGCAGATCGAGGATAAGCGTGCCGCCGGTGACGCTGGACGGTGCGTGGGTTTTCACGTGGAGCACGCCGGTACGCGCCGTGGCTTTCCAATGAATGGCGCGCATCGGGTCTCCAGGGATGTACTCGCGGATGTTGTGGATGCGGGTCGGGTCTTCATAGATGCGGTTCGAGATGCGCACCGGCCCTTGCGGCCGCTTCGCGGCGATGTTGAAGGTGTCTATGTAGGCGACGGTGGGCAGCACCGAAACGTAATCGCGGCGGACGCCGGTCCGGAAGCGTTTCTGCAGGCCGAAGAGGTCGCCCGATTCCATCAGCACCGGCCCGACCCTGTGGTATCCGCGCCGGGGAAAGGTCAGCCGGTATTTCAGCGTGACGGACCTGCCCGGCATCAGGATGGCCAGCCGTTTGTTGTCGCCGACGCGCGGAAAATCCTGGGGGTGGTAATCCTCAAAATAAATCCAGGGGATCGGCCAGCCCCGGTCGTTGCGTATCGTTACCTCGATTTCGGCATCTTCGCCCTGCTGCACGGTGGTCCGGCTGATGCTCCGCTCGCAGTCCAGGCCGCTGATCCACGCCAGCGACGACAGGTTCGCCAGCCCCACCAGCAGCAGGAAAGCGTACATGGCAAAAGCCATGTAGGGGCTTTGTGCAATAAAGGCGACCACCAGGGCGACACCGGCGGCGGCAAACCAGAACGCATTTTTCATGCGTCTATGGTATCACGTTTGCGGCGCGGAACAATCAGGCCATGCCCATCAATCTTTGAATTGCCGCGCGGATCAAGGGTTCTGATTCCGGGACTATCAGCGACGCGGAAGGTTCGTAGCCGCCTTCCGCAAAGGACCGCTCCAGGCACAGGTAGGCCGGCGCGCAGTCGCCGTAGCCGGCGACCAGCACCGTCGCGTCGGGCCGCAGGGATTGGGCGTAGAACTGGTAGGGAATCATCGGTTCGCCGGGCAGGTGCAGGATGTGGATGCCCCCCATCTCCAGCGAACTCAATTCAAACGGAACGTGGGCGCGTTCGCGAAAGGCGAGGGCGTAGGCGGCGTCGTATCGCTTGCGGGGCGTCTCGGCGGGATTCGCCGCCAACTGCGCGCGCATTTCCGCCTCGCCATATCCGGCGTCATCGCGCGGGGTGAGCCGCAAAGGTTCCGTGCGCCAGCGAATTTCCTCCAGCGGAATCCGTGTTGTTGCCGACACCGACGCCTCCATGCCTGCAAGCAACCGTTGATACAACCCTTCGCGCGCCTCGCGCGATCCATCGTTGTATTTCCCCGCCGCGATGTCCCCCGCGCATTCCGTGAAGTAAATCTGGAAAATGCCCTCCTTTTCCTGGAGGGTTTCGCGCGCCATGCCGGGGAAATCGTATGACGCGCGGGTGTCGCCATAGAAACTCTGCGGGTGCGTTGCGTAGTAGTGCATCCGGACCAGCGGCGTGTCGCCGGAAAAAAACGTTACGGTCTTGACGAAGGGATCAATCTCGCCTTCGGGCGCCTCCACCAGTTTCGGGTCGCGGCAGGAACTCGCCCGGAACCCCACCTTGCCCTCTCCAATCGGCACGCGCCGGTTCGACGCCACACGCTCCACCTTCGCCCGTCCGACCCCCACGCCGTCATAGGGCGCAAGCGACGCCATGGCGCGGCGCGCCGACTCCGCCAGGCGATCCGCCGGCCCTTCCAGCGTTTCCGGGCCGGGCGTGGCCGGGGGATTCTCCGCCGCCTGCAACAGGCGGAAGGCATCGCCGTCGGCATAGGGCGCGGTGTGCTGATGCACCGTCTGCACGGCGACCCGCGAAATATCCGTTTCCGTTGCGGCGGCCAGTTTCTCGCGGAACATGCGATGGGTTGAATTCAGCAACTCGCACCAATCCACCGCGCACAGCACATGGCAGACGCCGTCCTCTTCCAGGATGACGCCTTTCGCCAGCAGCGGATGCTCGACCACCGTCAACGGCTCATAACTGGAGTACATAACCGTGCCCAGAGGCGGGGTGACATCGCACTGAAACACCGCCAATCGCTTTCTGTTCGCTGTCACCGCCCGCGCCGGCGCACAGCGCCCCGACGCCAGCGCGCCCACCCCCGCGCCCGCCAGCATTCCCGATGCCGCCCGCATGAACGCCCGCCGCCCCAATGTCTTTTTCTTCATGATCGTCTCTCCGATATCCCGGTCCCAAACCGGACATGTTTCCCAAAATCGTTTCAACCGACACCTATCATGCCGCATGAGCCCCAGGGAACACCAACTGGCCAAGACCTTGCAATATCAGTCACATTCTCCCCCGTTGCATCCCACGGTTCGCGGAGGCAAGTATTCGGCGTGCGCCGTCTGTTCGGCGCGTTGCCTGGATAGGGCAGCATGGATTGGAAAACTTAGCCAAAGCGCCGAACAGACGGCGCACGCCGAATCAGCGCCAATTCATCTGGAGACCATGTTCAACATACATGAACCGCGCGTCTGTCTTGAATCAGTACATTCGTCGGGATTACGCGAAGTGATTGCTTCAGTCGGCCAAAATGTCACGAAAAATGAAAGGTCTGAATCGTTTCTGATATGCTTCCGGACAATCACCACGACATGGGGAAAATCTCTGTCTGAAGAACCCGAACAGCGGGTGCCGTACGTGCGCCGCCGGAGAAAGGAGACGACATCATGGGTAGCAAAGAGAATCTGAAAGCGGCGTTCGCGGGGGAAAGCCAGGCCAACCGGAAGTATCTCGCATTTGCGAAGAAGGCCGAACAGGACGGATTTCCGCAGGTGGCGAAACTGTTCCGCGCGGCGGCGGAAGCGGAGACCGTGCATGCGCATGCCCACCTGCGCGCCATGGGCGGTATCGATGACACGACGGCCAATCTCGCGGAAGCCATGGCCGGCGAAGGCCATGAGTTCCGGGAAATGTATCCCCCTTATGTGGAAGCCGCGATTCAGGAAGGGGACAAGAAGGCGGAGATCAGTTTCAAGAACGCTATGGCCGTCGAGCAAACGCATTACAATCTTTATGCCGAGGCCTTGGACGCCGTCAAGGCGGGAAAAGACCTGCCTGCCGCGCCGATCTACGTCTGCGCCATTTGCGGCCATACCATCGTCGGCGATGAACTGCCCGACCGCTGCCCCGTGTGCAATGCGCCACGCGAACGCTTCATGGAAATCAAATAGGCCCGCACCTGGCGCTGAATGGTCTGTCGCGTGTTCAGCGCAACGGGGAGACTGCATCAATGCCCGGGAAAAAAGTCAAGACATGGCGCTGCATGGTTTGTGAGTATGTCCATAAAGGTCCGGAGCCACCCGAAGAATGCCCGGTCTGCGGGGCCGATGCCACCCAGTTCGAAGCCATCGAAATAGCGGATGCGGCGGACGATGAACGCGCCGCAACGCCCCCTGCGGCGTGGGTTTGCGTTGTGTGCGGTCATGTCCACACCGGCGAGCAGCCGCCCTCGGAATGCCCGCAGTGCGGCGCAGGTCCCGATGATTTCGAGGCGCAAAAGCCCGCCGAGGCAGCAGCACCCCACGCAGAGGCCCGCGGTTTGCGCGCGGATTATCTGGCCGCGTGGCGACGTGATAAAGATGACGTCGAACCGCGCTTCGCCCGCATCCAGCAGTTGGCGCTTACAGGACAGAGCGAAGTGACGGCCATGCGCACCAGATGCCCAGTGCCCGGTTGGGATGACATCCTCTTCAAGGGCGCGCAGTTACACCGGCTTCCTCTCAATGAAGACGAGCCGGTGGTCATGCGCACGGTGATCGGCCCAACGGCGGAAGGCCCCGTGACACTGGATATCCCGTTCTACGTTTCGCACATGTCCTTCGGCGCGTTGTCGCGTGAAGCGAAAACAGCGCTGGCGCGCGGTTCGCGCCGCATGGGCACGGCGATTTGCTCCGGCGAAGGCGGACTGCTTCCGGACGAACGCGCCGAAGCGGGTATCTACATCTACGAAATCGGCACGGCGGATTTTTCGTATCGCCAGGAGGCCGTGCGACAGGCCGATGCCGTCGAGATCAAGATTGGCCAGGCGGCCAAACCCGGTCTCGGCGGCCATCTGCCCAAAGCGAAGATCACGAAAGAAATAGCGGCCATCCGGGGCATTCCCCTTGGCCGGGACAGCGTCTCGCCGAACCGCCCTTTCCATCTGAAACGTCCGGAAGACCTCATTCACACCGTGGCCCAACTGCGCGAATGGGCGGAAGGCCGGCCCGTGGGCGTCAAGATTGCTGCAGGCCATATCGAGGAAGACCTGGCGATTGTAACAGCCGCCAAACCCGATTTCATCACCATTGATTGCCGGGGCGGCGGCACCGGCGCAGGGCCGGTCTTTGTCAAAGACAACACCTGTCTCCCCCCGGTCTACGCCCTGTACCGTGCGCGACGCTTCCTGGACAAAGCCGGCTGCCCCGCCACCCTCTGCATCACCGGGGGATTCCGTGATAGCGCGGACATCGCCAAGGCCCTGGCCATGGGAGCGGACGCCGTGGCGCTGGCCACAGCCGCGCTGATCGCGATCGGCTGTCAGCAATATCGCGTTTGCCACACAGGGAAATGTCCGGTCGGTATCACCACACAGGACCCCGCATTGCGCGCCAGATTTGACGTCGGCCAGTCCACGCAGCGGCTGGTCAATTGCTTCGCGGCCATGCGCCGCGAATTGGAAACGTTTGCGCGGATCAGCGGGCGCAGCGACATTCACGCACTCGACCGCAGCGACCTGGTCACCATCAGCGACGAAATCGCGCGCCACGCAGGCATTGAACACGCCTGACCGCGCGCCGGGCGATGGGCGGGCCTGAAGAAAGCAAAAACCGTCTAAGCAAAAAATCAGCGGTCGCCGTCCAATTCAACAAGCCAAATGTTGCGGAATTTCACGAAGTTGTTGTGTCCCTGCAGTTTGATGGGGCCGGGCTCACGGGGCGGCGCTTCAAGCCGTTCTCGTTCCTTCCACGCGGTAATCTGCGGCATCTCCTGATCGTTGTGGATGAGCACGCCGTTGTGATAAACGGTCATGCGCGGATAGGCGAGGAGATTGCCGGCCTCGTCGAAGCGCGGCGCGCGGTATTCGATGTCATAGGCCTGCCAGACCAGCGGCGGCAGGCAGGCGTTCACCATGGGCGCGGCGACCTTGTAGAGCGCACCGCACTCGTCGTAATAGCCTTCCAGCCCGAAACTGTCGAGTATCTGCACCTCGTACTTGTCCTGAAGAAAAACCCCACTGTTGCCGCGTTGCTGCCCGCGGGCTGTCGGCATCAAAGGCAGCATGAATTCCACATGCAGTTTCACATCCCTGAAACGTCCCTTCGACACCAGATATTTTCCGGTGGGCGTAACCAGCGCCACGCCGTCCTCCAGGATTTCCCACCCCTCTGCGGCTTCCCACTGATCGAAATTCGACCCGTCGAACAGCACCAGCGCGCCTTCCGGCGGCGGGGCGCCGAGCGTGGGGATTTCATGCACATAACGGCGCATCTCAAAGGTTTTCTTGCCTTGGCTTCCGGTGAACAGGCCCCCCTGGATTTTCCCGCGAATGCCGGCCTCGCTGAAGGTAATCGTATCGCCCTTGGGTTCAACCTCGAATTGTGCAAGCGGTGGGCAACGCATAAACAATTTCGACACGATCCGGATTTCGTAGCGGTTTCGACCACGCGCAATCACCTGCGCCGCAATGTCCGGATTAACATCCTCCTCCGCTGACCAGCGCCCCTTCCAGTTGCCCATGAAGGGGTCCTCCGTCTCAGGGAAAAACGCGGCGGCGTCGCGCGCCTGCGCCATGCAGGAAAGGGAGAACAGCAGCATCGCAACAATCAGAAAACATCGCAGGAAAGATACTGTCGTTGACATGTTCAGACCCTCTCAAGGTTGATTGACATCCAAGCGGCATTATGCCCCCCCAATCACCCGCGTTTCCATCCGCGCAGATTGCTTATGCTTTTCCATCGCCAGGATTGCGCAGGCGTAATTTGCGTGGTCCGGATCATCGCCGCATAATGAAGCGACATCAGTTTACCGCAAAAAAAGGAATTACATCTCATGGAGAGCAAAATTGCAGCGGCGATCAAGGCCGCCTATCCGCCGGTGGCCATTCTCTGGACGGACGAGATGCCGGAAAGGGTGGTGGCATTCAAACCGGGAAAGTGGGGTTGTGTGATGTGGTGGCTGGCGGCGGCGGCAAAAGGAAAGACCGCGGTGTTCAGCCCCGAAACCTACGGCTGCTGGGGCGGGGGCGTGGGACTTGGCTTTGGCAACGAGTACCTGAAGTTTCCGGGGGGTGTCGAATGCTTCCAGCGTTTCCTCTCCACGGGCAACGAGTCCTCGCCGGAGGGTCGGGCGGTCGCGAAACAGATCGCGCCGTACATGACGGCGGAACTCATGGACGATTTCCTGCACGGCGAGTGCTATATGAAATCGCCGGAACTCGTACGCGATTTCATCGAAAACCTCCCGATCATGCAAGTCCCGGCGAAATATGTGATCTTCAAGCCGCTGCCTGAAGTGCACCTTGAAAAAGAACAACCGCAGGTTATTGTTTTCATGGCGAATCCGGACCAACTGGCCGCGCTTGTTGTGCTCGCCAACTATGGGAGCCCGGGCGTGGACAATGTGCGGATTCCCTTCGCCGCAGGTTGCCAGTGCATCGGCATCTTTCCCTGCAAAGAAACAACCGCCAAAACCCCACGCGCGGTGGTAGGCATGACGGACCTCTCCGCGCGGCTTGGCGTGCGCAAGCAACTCGGAAAGAACCTGTTCACCTTTGCGATGCCCTGGAAGAAATTCGAGGAAATGGAAGGCCATGTCGCCGGGAGTTTTCTGGAGCGGCCGACCTGGCAGGCGCTGATGGCGGATTAACGCAAAACGCAAAGAGAAGGGCATGAAACTCAAAGAAAACGACATCGCGTCTGTGATTGTGGATGCTGCGATTGAGGCGCACCCGACACTGGGCGGGCCGGGCCTGCTGGAGAGTGTTTACCAAAAGGCGCCGCTTTGGGAATTGGATCATCGCGGCCTGAAGGGAACCCGGCAAGTGCCCTTGCCGATCCTCTGCAAAAGCCGGTTCTTGGTATCGCCTCAGGTCATAGATGTGTTTCGAGGACCTCGTTATCGTGGAAAACAAGGCCACAACGCAATACAGTGCAATATTTGAAGCCCAGTGCCTGACCTGTTTACGCCTGCGCAATCTGAAACCTGGTCTGGTGATTCATTTCGGCGAACGCTCGGTCAAGAATGGCATTCATCGCGTAATCAATGGCCTGTGAGTATTCCTTTGCGCCTTTGCGTTAAAAAATATGAACGGTGGCAAGACAAAGGCGGCCAAGGCGTTCTATTCCTCGCCGATGATGTCCCGATCCACGATTTCGCCGGGGCGGGTGAAAGTGTGGGGCCAGAGTTTGCGTCCGGGGTAGATGGAGGTGTTGATGCCGGTGTGAACGTGGTCACCGAAGACCGCGCCGAGTTTGGTGCGGCCGGAGTCAATAAGAACGCCTTGGATGACGGAGCCGTGGGTGCGCCCGTCATGGCGGAAATTTGCGGTGACCGTGCCGCAGCCCAGGTTGACCTTTTCACCGAGGATGCTGTCTCCGACGTAATTCTGGTGCGGGGCGCATGCGCCGTTCATGAGGATAGAGTTCTTGATTTCGCTGGCCTGACTGACGCGGCAGCCGTGGCCAATGGTGCTGTGGGGTCGAATCCAGCAGTTGGGGCCGATGATGCAGTCATCGCCGATGCAGACGGGGCCTTCAATGACCGTCCCCGGGCGGATGATCGTGCCCCTGCCGACGGCCACCGGGCCTGTAATATGCGCTGCGGGATGAATTTCGCCGAGGACCTCCGGGCGGAAATGGTGATCGAGCAGATAGGCGTTTGCGTCGAGCAGATGCCACGGATATCCGATGGGCAGCCAGTATCCGGACGCTTCGATGACGCGGAATTCGCCGGTCTCCGCGAGCGTTTGCACCGCCGAGGTGATTTCGATTTCGCCGCGTTCCGACAGCGGCGTACGACGCAACACGTCAAACACGTCCGGATTGAATTTATAAACACCGATGTTGGCCAGATTGGAAAACACCTCGCCGGGTTTTTCCACGAGGCGGAGGACGCGCCCTTCGGCGTCGGTTTCATAGATGCCGTAGAGGCGCGGGTCTTCGACACACTTCGCGAGGGCGGCCTGGTGTGCCTCGGCAATCCGCGCCAGGTCCTCCGCCGCGAAGAGGTCGTCCCCGTTCATCGCGAGAAAGGGGCCATCAATGGCATCTTCGCACACAAGGATCGCATGGCCGGTGCCCCGTTGTTGTTTCTGCTCCACGTAACGCAGGCGCCGCCCGCCAAAGACATCGCCGAAGCGTTCGCGGATCATGTCGCCCCTGTAACCCACGACAAGCACGACCTCGTCAACGCAGTCCGGCAGCGCCTCCAGTTGGTGTTCCAGGATGCTTTTATTGCAGACGGGCAGCAGCGCCTTGGGGCGCGTCAGCGTCAACGGATAGGTGCGGGTGGATTTCCCCGCCGCCATTATCACCGCTTTCATAATGGACTCCCTGCTGTTATTGTCCCTCGACGAAAACCTGGAAAGAGAAGAAACATCCCCCGGCGCTTCGCGCCACCCCCGTCAAAGGGGGACATCCCCCGGCGCTCCGCCCCACCGCGTTCAAAGGGGGATTTTCTTGTCGTGATTCCAAGTAAAGGCGCATCTTCGTAACGCGCACATATTCAAAGGCATGCAATCCCCCTTGAAGGATGGAGACGAAATCCCCTTTAGAAGGGCGTACAACTCCACTTAGGGTCATGGAAGTGAAATCCCCCTTTGAAGGGGGTGGCGCGAAGCGCCGGGGGATGTTCTTCATGGTGCACCCTCAAATATCTGATACCTGTTTCTTGAAGCGTAAAACGGGACAACGATGATCTGAACAATCCCGTTTCACCATTTGTTCCAGCAGCACCTTGTTTGGTTTCAACTCGTTGCATTGCTTCCAATCTTACCGGGAAGCAATAGAGAGTATGCCGTTCAGGCCAGAATCTCAGCCTCTATTGCGCCGGCGCGGTATGCGGAACAATATGCACCGCGACGCTGCGCTCGTCAATCTCCAGGGTTTTTGCGCCGTCGCCGGGTTCGTCCGTGGCCTCGAGGGAAGTGGCAAGGACTTCTCCGCTGATAGCGTTGCGGTAGCGCGCGATGACCGCCGCCAATTCTTCGTCGGCGGTGCGGAGCCGGACATCAATGCGCGCATCGTAGGGCAGCCCTTGTTCCTTGCGGATTTCCTGCACGAGCCGGATGAATTCGCGGACCCAGCCCTCGTGCCGGAGTTCTTCGGTGATCTCGGTGGAGATGACCACCACCATGTTCCTGCCCTGCGCGGCGGAGAAGCCCGGCTTCGGCGTGAGCCGCACATCCACATCGTCGGGACCGAGTTCGACGGTCTCGCCCTCGATGTCGAGTTGGATGCCACCGGTCTGCATGCGCGCGCGGAGGTCTGCGCCGTCGGCGGCGGCCAGCGCCTGGCGCACGGCGTTGACTTTCTTGCCGAAGCGCGGTCCGAGCGTCTTGAAGTTCGGCCGCACCTCGTAGGCCACATACATTTCCGGGGTATCGCAGAATTCCACCCGCTTGATGTTCAGTTCCTCCTGGATGAGATCCAGATGGCGGCGCAGCGCCTCCTTCAGGGTTGCGTCGGTGAGAACCAGTTCGCACAGGCCCAGCGGCTGACGCACCCTGATGTTCTGCGCGCGGCGCGCGCTCAGCCCCAGCGTGACCGCCTCGCGCGTGATTGCCATGCCGTCGAGCAGGTCGCGGTCTATAACGGCGGGGTCGGCCGCCGGATAGGCGGCCAGATGCACGCTTTCGGCCGCGCCCGGCAGCGGGGCGGCCAGCGCGCGCCACGTGTATTCGCTGAAGAACGGCGTGAACGGCGCGGCGAGTCGCGCGAGTTTCAGCAGACATTCATAGAGCGTCCAGTAGGCGTCGGCTTTGTCCTGCGTCCATTCGCTTGCCCAGAAACGGGCGCGGCTGCGGCGCACATACCAGTTGGAGAGGCTGTCCACAAAGGCGGAAATCGCACGGGCGGCGGGGAAGGTTTCGTAGTTGTCCAGCGATGCCCGCACCTCCAGCACGGTCCGGTCGAGTTCGTGGAGCACCCATCGGTCCAATTCGCAGCGGGCGTCCCGGGGCGCACAGGGGCAGACCGAAGCGCCGGCGACGGGCTGGTCGGCAAGCGCAGAAGGGTCCGCCGCCATATCGCGCAGAAATTCCGGCGGCGCCGCCGCGGGCTGAAAGCCGTCGAGATTCGCATAAATGGTGAAGAAACTGTACACATTAAACCACCGCATCAGGAGTTCGCCCTGCACTTCCTGCACGATGCGTTCCGAGAGGCGGGTGCTGGTCGTGGGCGGATTCTTCGCGATGAAACTCCAGCGCAACGCATCGGCGCTGTACTTCTCGAAGAGCACCGCCGGCTCGCTGTAATTCTTGAGACGCTTGGACAGTTTTTGCCCGTCTTCACCGAGGATGAGACCGAGACAGATGCAGTTGCGGAAAGGATGCGGCCAAGGGGCTTTTTCCCTGCCGAAGACAAGCGTGCTGATGGCCAGCAGGGCATAGAACCAGCCGCGCGTCTGGTCAATCGCCTCGCTGATGAAATCCGCCGGAAAACGTTCCTCGAATTTTTCCGCCGATCCGGGAACATGGGGGTAGCCCCACTGCGCGAAGGGCATGCAGCCCGCGTCGAACCAGCAGTCAATCACTTCCGCCACGCGGCGCATCCGCGCGGACGGATCCTTGGGGCTTTGGTAGGTGATGGCGTCAATGAACGGCTTGTGGATGCGCAGATCCTCGCTGAGTTCCGGGTGTTCCGCCTTCTCGCGTTCCCAGCATTCCATGCCCGCTACGCCGGGCTTCGCCATCAGTTCGGCGTAGGAACCGATACACTCCATGTAGCCGGTTTTCTCGCAGACCCACACCGGCAGCGGCGTGCCCCAGTAACGTTCGCGCGAAAGCGCCCAGTCCACGTTCGTTTCCAGGAAATTGCCGAAACGCCCGTCGCGGATGTGCTCCGGCTGCCAGCGGATTTCGCGGTTGTTCGCCAGAAAATCCGCGATGAAATCCGACGTGCGGATGAACCAACTCTCCCGCGCGTATTGAATGAGCGGGTCATCCTCCGCGCGCGGGCAAAAGGGATAAGCGTGCCGGTACTGCTCATGGCGGAGCACCAGCCCGCGTTCCTTGAGGATGCGGATGATGGCCTTGTCCGCCGTTTTGCAGAATTGCCCCGCGAGGGGCGTCTGGTCGTAGGGGTCCACATCCGTCACCCGGTCGTCAAACGCGCCATCGGGTTTGATGAAACACAGAAAGCCGACATCCTGTTCGCGGCAGACGCGGTAGTCATCCTCCCCGAATGCGGGGGCGATATGGACAATGCCCGTGCCGGTGGCGAGGTCCACGAAATCGCCTGCGATGACAAGCCAGTGTTTTTCAGAAGGGCGTCCCGTGCCGATGATCCGCGGCGTGTCGTAATTGAACAGCGGCTCATAGCGCAGCCCCAGCAAATCCGCGCCCTTGAGGGTCTTGAGGATGGCGGCGCTTTCGCCGAAATACGATGCCACCAGCGGCCCCGCCAGGATATGGCAATCCGGCTTGGCGGGGTCGGGCTGCACCACGGCGTACTCGATGTCCGCGCCCACGCATGCCGCGCAATTGCTGACGAGCGTCCAGGGGGTTGTCGTCCAGATGAGCAGACTCACCGGGCGGTCGGCCATGCCGATCCGCGCGCGGCTTTCGGGGGTGAGCGCCAGCGCGACTGTGATGGCGGGGTCGTCGGTGTCGCGGTAGCCTTCGCCCACTTCGCCCGCCGACAGCGCCGTTCCCCCCTGCGCCCACCACCAGACCACCTTGTGGCCCTTGTAGAGCAGACCGCGATCGAAGAGTTGCTTCAACGCCCACCAGACGCTCTCGATGTAACGCTGGTGGAAAGTGACGTAGGCTTCATCCAGGTCCACCCAGAAGCCGATGCGATCCGTCAGGTCTTCCCATTCCTTTTTGTAACGGAAAACCGATTCGATGCAGCGGCGGTTGAACGCCTCGATGCCGTAGTCCTCGATGGCCGCCTTGCCGCCGTCGAGAATGCCCAGCGCCTTGCAGACCTCCACCTCCACCGGGAGACCGTGCGTGTCCCAGCCCGCCTTGCGCTCACAATAGTACCCGGCCATGGTCTTGTAACGCGGGAAAATGTCCTTGATCGTGCGGGTCAGGCAGTGGCCGGGATGCGGCATGCCGTTGGCTGTGGGCGGCCCCTCGTAAAACACAAAACGCGGCGCGCCCTCCCGCTGCTTCAGGCTGCGGTGATAGATGTCCCGTTCCTTCCAGAAACGAATGATCTCCAGTTCCGTCTTCGAAAAACTGAACGACGTCGGAACCGGCGCAAAAACAGGGTCACTCATGAAAACGACTTTCCTTCAGCAGCAAAAGTGCTGGTTCATACCAGGTTGCCACGTAATGTGGCGCGATGCGCCCTATCACGCGCAATGACCACCCCCACGATTCCGGGTGCGTCCTTCCTGCCGAAAAGCGCCGCCATGGACAACGCGAATCAACTCGGACACTCTTCCGGTGGTTGTTGTTCCCAGTAAAGATGATAGTCAGGGGCATAAGAACACTGGGGATGCCCTATGATCGCGCTTTCGCCCCGGTTTTTTCAAGTTTCCCCGAAAATATGCGCATCCCCAGGCGGGCATGACAACATTGTTGCCGGGGTGCGCACGAAACCGCCCCCCGCCGGCGGCAGGGGGCGGCATGTATGCGAATGCGGTTGGATTCAGCGGACTGTATGGCCGGGGCAGAATCCATCTTCGCCTTCCGGACACGCATGGTAACCGCCGGAATTGAAGAACTGAATCAAACGCAGCAATTCGGAGATGCTGACCTGCCAGTCCTGGGGATTGTAGTCACTGGAATGCGGCGTGCACTCCTGATGCGCGGGATTGGCGCCCGGCGCGTAACCGTCTTCCGTACTGTCCGGCGGCGCGGCGCAGTGGTAGCCGCCGGTATTGAAGAACTGGATGACGCGCAGCAGTTCGGACAGCGAGATGACGCCATCGCCATTCAGGTCGGCGGCATGGATATCGCCCTCCACTCCGCCTTCGCCTTCGCCGCCATCGGGTGTCAGGGCGGCCTGAACATAGGCTGCGCGGCCAAGCCCCGCCTCAAACACGCTGCCGAATTCCACGAGGTTGATCAGGCCGTCCCCATCCGGGTCACCAGTCGCCGAGAAGGGTTCCCCGGCTTCCGTGGCGCCGGCCACGACGTAGCCGCCCAGAAGACCCAGGGTGCGCATGGTGTCCTGCATCTCCGTACTGATGGACAACAAGGCCGCGAGGACATTTTCAAACGGTCCCACGACACCGGGATCGGTCTCTCCGCGCAGAATGGCGCGGTTGTGAAGAAACGCGCACAGCGGGGCATCGTCGAAATCGCCGCCCCCCCGACATATGACTTCCTCGAAAAGGGCGATTTCCCAACTGTCCGGAATGCCCGACGAATCCAGATCACAAACGTCCCATCCCGGCAGGACCATTCCGAGCAGTGCAGACAACAGGGCGATGAACGCCGCACCTTCACTGTCGAAATCCGGGCATGCTGCAAGTACGCATTCTTCGCCTTCACCTTCGCCCTCGCCTTCACCTTCACCTTCACCTTCGCCCTCGCCTTCACCTTCGCCCTCGCCTTCACCTTCGCCTTCGCCCTCGCCTTCACCTTCGCCTTCGCCCTCGCCTTCGCCCTCGCCCTCGCCTTCGCCTTCGCCTTCACCTTCGCCTTCGCCTTCGCCTTCGCCCTCGCCTTCGCCTTCGCCTTCACATGGATCACAACCGCCGCCATCATCGCGCAATGCCGGATTGAGCGCCGCCGCGACAAACGCGGCAAAATCCTCGGGGCCTGTCACCACGGCGTTGTATTCGCCGAGGTTGCATGCGCCGTCGCGGTCGGCATCGCCAAAGGCTGCGCCCAAGTATTGCCCGGCGGACATGTCGAATACGCTGATGTCAATGGCAGGGATGCCCGGAATCTGCCGTAACAGGTCCACGATAGATTGCAATGTACTTTCTTCGCCCAGTGTTGCGATGCCGCGCAGCAGCGCGATGAAGTTCGCTTTAGGCAACACTAACCCCAGATAGGGAGCGGCGGCATAGATGGCGTCGGCAACGGCTTGCGCGGGGGCCAGATTGTTCTCATAGGCGGCGTCCACGCAGCAGAAGACAGGCAACGAGGGGGTTGCAAGCACCGTATCCAGCAGTTTGGCATGCGCGACGTCCACGATGCCGTTACTGTCGTTGTCCAGGGTATCGGGATTGAGGCCGATAAGCGGGTTGCCATAAATGGTCCGCAGCAGCGTCTCCAGTCCGACGCTCCGGGCCTGTCCGGAACAAACCAAGGTACATGGTTCCGCATAATGGCAGGGGATTTCCCCTTCGCCCTCGCCTTCCCCCTCGCCTTCTCCTTCTCCTTCCCCTTCGCCCTCGCCTTCCCCTTCACATACGGGGCAACCGCCGCCGTCATCGTTCACGGCGGCATGCATGGCGGCGGCGACATAGCCGGCCAACTCCTGCTCGGTGATGGGCTCCAAGGTGCTGCTGCTGACCACGGCATTGTATTCGCCCCGATTGCAGACGCCGTCGGCGTCGGCGTGTCCCCCGGGCGCGAGATAAATCTGGGCGGACCCGTCAAAAACGGCCAGATCAATGTCTGGCAGATCGGGAACAAGGACGGTTAGAAACGACAAGGTGGCATTGATGGTTTCCGCCTGGCCGCTCGTGGCCAGTCCGGCCATCCAGGCCGCGAGTTGATTTGAGGTGATGTTCGGGCGCAGGTATTCGGGAATCTGGTCCAAGGCGGCGATGATGGCCGGGGCGATCAGGGCCGCGGCAATCCGATTCTGGATGTAGGGATTATAAACGCAGCAATGGTTGGGGGCCTGGCGGTTGGCCAGAATGGCATCCAGCAGGCGCGCCTCCGCGACATCCTTCATCCCGTTGAAATTCAGGTCCATCAGATCGGGATTGCCGATGAACGGGATGGCGGCGTACATGTCCCGCGTGGCCTGCTCATATCCGGCGTTGTAGCCGAGGCTCAGGCAAAAAGACAATGAACACGGTTGGATGCTGCACCAGTCAATGTCGCCCTGCGCATGGGCCGCGGGGAACGAAAGTCCGACCGCGCCGGAAAACAGCATGGCGCTGATGACAAAGCACCGAAACGGGAACGACACATGGGTCCGCATGGCGAGATTCCTCTCTTTGGGATGATCAGCCGCGCGTTTTTTCAGGTCACATTCCCGGAAAAAACAGCCCATCGCGACTGAAGATATTACTCCACTGCATATGGAAAAGGCGCAACGCCGCGCCTGAACCGTTCATCCCAGCCAAGAGACCAAGGCCATGGACCCCGACTTCTGAACTTGACCCGCCCCTTTGACGCCTTGCCCTGTCCGGTCACGAATCCACCGTCAGATGCGTATCATATAAATAACTCAACTAAATACCTGCGTATACATATAGATACGATCTACATTGAATTCCTGCGCCGATGATCAATATTACTTATACCAGAATACCGCTTCCTGCGTCAAGAGGCATGCGGTAAAGCATTTGCTTGATGGGTCCCGCCGGCACGTGCAGGAGCAATTTCCCCCGGGAATATCCGGCTTCGGTGTCGTCCCATATAGATTCCGGAATCCAGGGCTTCACCAACCGGCTGAACAGTTGTCCCTTTTGTCATTTCGAGTCCCCCACCTCCTTCAGCGAATCGCCCCCGATGGCGGCGTGGGACGCGCAATGGCAGATATGAGGGCAGTGTGAAATCAGACCTGTCTCTTGTACCATAGGGCTGAAATGTCACAGGTTTTCAAGCCCCCGATTCAGTCGGACAGGATACGTCATGAATCCTGTATACTTTGCGCTGAAAGCCCGACGACACGACAGAATCCCGAAAAGTTCACAGAACTTTCGGCGGGCCGGCCTTCTTCGCCCTTTCTTGGCGAAGCGCAGGGCAAAAAAGAAACGGCCGAATGCCAAATTAATAGTGGACAGCAACGATGATGGAAGAAAACCGTGTGGAGGAGTGAATTCGATGAACAAGAGCATTGCCATCGTGGGGGCTTCGGCGGACCGTCGTAAATACGGCAACAAGGCCGTGCGCGCATTCCTCCAAGGCGGCTGGACGGTGTATCCGGTCAATCCGCAGGAAGAGGAAATCGAGGGATTGAAATGCTATGGCAGTCTCGCCGACCTGCCGGGTCCGGTGGACCGCGTGTCGCTGTATGTGCCGCCCGGCGTCGGCAGGAAACTGCTGCCGGAGATTGCGCGCATGCGCCCGGCCGAGTTTTTCCTGAATCCCGGCTCCGAAGATGAGGAACTGGTCGCCCAGGCGAAAGCATTGGGGCTGTCGCCCATTCTGGCGTGCAGCGTGGTCAACATCGGCCTGCGCCCGGAAATGTTCCCGGATGAATAGGCGCAGGGAATGCACCACCTTCGCACGTGCAGACCGGTCGCCATCCGAAACGGGAATCCCGTTCCCCGCAAGACTATTCCCGGCGTTCGGGGGTATCTATCCGGCAGGACGGCGTCAAACCGGTTTGCACCCCAAGAGAAAGGAAGGCCATGGACACGCGCGTCATTTACGAAGAACGACAGGGTTTTGCCCTGTGGGTCTATTTTGTCATCGTCGCCTTGCTGGTCGGGGCGGCGGTGAACGTGTGGTTCGTCACGAACGCGACCGCCGACATGCGGCCGCTGCGCTATGCCGCGCTGGTCTCCTTCGCACTTGTCCCCGTCCTGATCAATCTGCTGCAACTGGTCATTCAGGTCTATCCAGACCATGTGTACGCCCGGATCGGAGCGATTGTGCCCATCTTCTGGGCGCGTATCCCCATCGCCGACATCCAGGCGATCCGCATCGTGCAATACCGGCCCCTGCGCGATGCGGGAGGATGGGGATTGCGATTCGGCCGATTCGAAGGAAAATCCTGCCGTTTCTACAATGCCCGCGGCGACCGCGGCGTCCTGATTGACACCATACGCCGCCGCTACCTCCTCGGATCTCAGGAACCCGAACAACTCGCCGCCGCGCTGGAAGCGGCGCGCGCCCGCGTTGCTTGACTGGGAAAAATGCAAAGATCCGGAGTCCAGGCTTCAACCTGTCAGGAATGCAGACGACACACCTGAAAACATTTGCCTGCCTTGCATCCGCCGCCAATTCGCGCAATCGCCGGTGTTTGCGTTATCCTGAAGAAGGAGAGCCGCATGGGCGGCAGAACAGGAGCATGTGGAACATGAAAAGAACAACGACTCTGTGGTGCGCGCTGATTGCGGCGGGCCTTATAGCGCAAGCGACGGGCGCCGCCGAAGCGAATACGATCAAAGCGGCGGTGGTCACCGCCGGACACGGTTACGACAAAGCGGCCTTTGACGCCATGTTTGCGTCCTTCGCGGACATAGACAGCGTGATGCTGCATCAGCAGGACGACAGCGAGATTTTCGAGGACATCTCCGCGTGGCCCTATGACGTCATCGTGCTCTACAACATGACCCAGCGCATTTCCGAAAAAAGGCAACAGAATCTTCTGGCTCTTTTGGACCGGGGCGTGGGGCTGGTGGCCCTGCACCATGCGGTGGCCGCCTTCAACGATTGGCCGGAGTTTGCGGATATCATCGGCTGTCGTTATTTCCTCAACGAAAAGGAAGTGGCTGGTGTGCGCCACCCGAAATCGGGCTATCAGCACGACGTGGAATTCGTTGTACGCGTCGCCGACGCCGCCCACCCGGTAACGCGCGGCGTTGCGGATTTCACCATCGTGGATGAAACCTACAACGGCGCGGTTTTTGACCCCAGTGCACATGTGCTGTTGACGACCGACCACCCCAAGAGCGACCGCATCGTCGGGCTGGCCAAGCACTACCGCAATGCGCGGGTCTGCTACCTGCAGCCCGGCCACGGCCCGGACATTTTCGCCAGCCCGAATTACCGCCGCCTCGTGGCGCAAGCCATCCGGTGGGCCGCCGGCGTCACCGCAGAAGACGACGAGGGCGTCATCCCGCTTACGGACCTGAGCGCCTTCCGTGAACCGCTGGGCGACTGGAAAATTGCCGGCGATGCCGTTCTTGACCCGAACGATCCCAAGAGGCTTTCAGGCATGCCCGGCGTTGGTGTTGCGCTCAATGGCGATACCGGCCGGACCCGGCATCTCATCTCAAGGGCGGAACACGGCGACGTCGAGGCGGCAATTGAATTCATGGTGCCGCAGGCTTCCAACTCCGGCGTATATTTTCAAGGCCGCTACGAAATCCAGATTCTCGACAGTTGGGGCGTCGAAACGCCGCAGCACAGCGATTGCGGCGGCATTTACCAGCGCTGGCGCGAAGACCCCGGCATCCCCGACGCCGAACGCGGTTTCGACGGCCACCCGCCCCGCGTCAACGCCTCCCGGCCGCCCGGTGAATGGCAACGATTCGAGGTGGTGTTTCGCGCGCCGCGCTTCGACGCAAACGGGAACAAGATCGCCAACGCCGCATTCGTGCGCGTGGTGCACAACGGCGTCGTGATTCACGAAAACCAGGAATTAAGCGGCCCCACCCGCGCCGCCCTCTTCAAAGACGAACAGCCGCTCGGACCCATCATGTTCCAGGGCGACCACGGCCCCGTGGCTTTCCGCAATCTCCGTATCCGCCCGCTGGCCGCACATCCCTGAACCTGTGCGGCGCGTTGTCGCCATTTACAGGCAATGCCCGCGAACGCCAATACACGCGCCTCTCAGGCGGGAGAGGTTTTTTCCGGCGGCGTGTCTTCAGCGGCGGCGTCGGATTTCTTCACTTTGGGGGACGGCGTTTCCCCAGGCTTCGCTGCGGCGTCCTCGGGTGATTTGTCATCCTTGGGGGTATTCTTCGGCGCGTTGCCGCCGCTTTTCGGCCCGGACCGCGTGAAGAAGTTGAAGAGCAGGGGCAGCACGATAAGCGTAAGCGCTGCGGAGACGGCGATGCCACCGATGGAGGCGACGCCGATGCTGCTGCGGATTTCGCTGCCGAGGCCGCGGCCCAATGCGAGCGGGAGCATGCCGAGAATCGCGGCAAGGGTAATCATCAGCACGGGCCGGAAACGCTCGGAAGCGGCATAAAGCATGGCCTGGCGGCGGGAATCCCCCGCTTTCAGGCGCTCGTTCACGAGGTCCATGATAAGGATGGCGTTGTTGACGACAATGCCGATGAGCATGACAAAGCCCAGCAGGACAAACATGTTGATCGCCTCGCCGCCAAGCACCAGCGCCCACAGGACGCCGATCAGCGCCAAGGGGATGGTGATGAGAATGATCAAGGGCCGGAGCCAGGATTCCAGAATGGCGGCCAGCACGAGGTAGGTCAGAATAACCGCCAGGATACCCGCTTCCAGGAAATCCGCGATGCCTTCGGACATGAGTTCATAGAGGCCGACGTACTTGTAGGAATATCCCGGCGGCAGGGGGATATGCGCGTCTATGAGGGCGCTGAGTTCCTGCACGGCGGTGCCCAGCGGTCTGCCGTGCTCCAACTCCGAAAAGAGGCGGGCGACCCGCTGTTTGTCATGCCGCATGATCTGCACCGGCGCCAGGCCCTCTTCAATCTGCGCCACCGTGCTGAGCACAATGGGATGACCTGGAGCGCCGGGCAACAGAAACTCCCGGACCTGGTGCTTTCCCTCCTTTTCCTCCAACTTCACGCGGATGTCGTAGTTGCGCCCCTGCTCTTTATAGACGCCCGCGACAAGCCCTTCCAGGTTGCCGCGCAGCGCCATGCCCACGCCGATCACCGGCGCCTTCATGTCGGCGAGAATGGCGCGATCAGGGCGCACGCGCAATTCCGGCTTGCCTGCGCGCACGGTGGTATCCACATCCACGAGACCGGGAACTTCCGATGAAAGTTCCAAGGCATGAAGAATAAGACGGTTCAGCGTGGCATAGTCGTCGCCGGCGATTTCCAGTTGCAGGGGCAACTCCATGCCGCCGATGCCGGAGGCGGCGGTCACCGTGACGTTGCATTCGGAATGGTCGCGCAAGCGGTATCGAATATCGTCCATCAACTCATTCACCGTCACGGTCCGGTCCATCTTGTCCACAAACTTGAGCAGGATTTGCGCCAGATAGACACCCTCGCTCACCTGTCCCATCATGCCCTGCACCTTGCCGATAGTCACAAACGCATGCCTGAGTCCGGGCAAGTCTTCGACCGTACGCTGCACTTCGCGCACACGGGATTCCGTCATCCGGAGGCTGTAGTGGGTGGGATATTCGAGTTTGATATAAATCTCCCCCCGGTCCGGATGCGGCATAAAATCGAAACCGATTCGCGGCGCCAGCGTCAGCGCATGCACAAAGATGACCACGGTGAACGTCAGGGCAATCAGCGCAGGTGATTTGTGGCGGGAGAAAAAGGCCAGGAAACGGAGATAAGTTCCGGAAACTGCGCCAAAACCCCGATTCCAGGCGTGCTCGGCGCGCACCGACAGGCTCTTGGGGCTGCGGTCTTTGCGCGATTTCAGGAGCACCGCCGCGAGAATGGGCGTGAGGGTAAAGGAAATGAACAGAGACACGACGGTTACAATCACCATGGTCAAGGCGAAGGGGCGGAAGATCACGCCAACCTGACTTGACATCGCGGCGATGGGAAACAGCACCACGAGATTGGTGCCGGCGCTGGCCAATACCGCCACGGCGATTTCGTTGGCGCCGTGGCGCGCGGCGCGCCAGGGGTGAGGGTCGCTCTCCAGGCGCTTGATGATGTTTTCCAGAACCACAATGGAGTTGGTCACCAGGATGCCGACAGAAAGTCCGATGGCGGTCAGCGTGACCAGATTCAGGGTGTAATCCAGAAATTGCATGAAGGACAGGCTGATCAGGATGGTCAGCGGCATGGTGATCGCCACGATGATGGTGGACCGGATGTTGTGCAGGAAAATAAACAGCACCAGCGCCGTCAGCAGCACGCCTTGCAGAATGCTCGTTGTCGTGCTGTCCACGGTCGCCTCAATGAAGGTGCCGTCGTCCGTAATCCAGGAGAGTTGCATGCCGCCCGGCAGGCGCCGATTCAATTCGTCCACGGCCTCCCTGACGCGGTTCACCACCTCGACGGTGTTCGCTTCGGCTTTCTTCACCACGCGAATGCCCACACAAGGCTGGCCGTCAATCTCCGCGATTTGCCGCTGTTCCTCCATCGCCATGACGACGCGGCCCACATCTTTGATGTAACAGCGCGCGCCGTCCGCCCCGGCAACCTCCAGCAGGCCGATGGCTTCGACGGTCTCAAATTCCGCATCAAACTTGACGGCGAATTCCGTCCCCCCATCACGAATGCGGCCGGAGGGAATCGTGCGGATGCCCTTCTGGATCGCCTCGACAACGGCCATGCTGGTCAGGCCCCGCGCGCCCAGCGCATCGCGGTCCAGCAACACCTGCACCTCGCGTTTGGAACCGCCGATGAGTTGCAGGTCGGCCACGCCGGGAATCACGGAAAACAGGTCGCGCAGATCGTTATCGGCATAGTCGAAAAGTTCATCCAGCGGAACATCCCCGAAGAGCGCAAGGTCAATGACTGGTTTTGCGTTGATGTCGTATTTCAACACCTTCGGCTCTTGGGCGTCGGCAGGCAGATCGTTGACAATCATGTTCACCTGCTCGCGGACATCATTCGCAGCAGCGTCAATGTCCACGTTCAGGTGGAATTCGAGCAGGATGAGATTCGCGTTTTCCATGCACACCGATTTGATGTGCTTGATGCCGTCCACCGATACCACCGCATCTTCGATGCGCTTGGCGATGTCCGTTTCGATTTCCTCCGGCGTGGCGCCCGGATAGACGGTGAGGATGGTGCAGTACGGCGCATCCATCTTCGGAAGATACTCAACACGCATGGTTCGGTACGTATTGACACCGAGGATGATGAGGCCGATGATCAGGCAGCACATCGCCACGGGGCGGCGCACGGAGGCATTGGCCAAAAACATCAGGAGGCCTCCTGTTGCACGGTGATCCGCATGCCGTCGTTCAGTTGATACTGTCCCATGCTGACCACCAGCGCCCCCTCGACGATGCCGTCGCCACGCACTTCCGTCCAGCCGTCCGAACTCAGTCCGACCTCCACCGGCACCATCTTCACCATATCGCCGTCCAGCAGGAAAATGACCTGCCGGTCACCGCGCGTCAGGATGGATGCCGTCGGCGCGCTGAGCGCCCGCCGCTGCTGGAGCACTACTTCGATCTGCGCCATCGCGCCCGGCGCCACGCCTTCCGGCGGACCGTCAATCAGGCATTTGACCTGAAAGGAACGCAGGGTCGGTTCGATGGTCGGGCTTTTGTAGGTGATGGTCCGCATGCCAAGGTCTATGCCGCTGACCTGGATGCGCGCCCGACTTTCCCCCGGAATGATGTGCGGATAGTGTGCGGCGGGGAGAAACGCGGAAACTTCGAGGGGGTCCAGCCCCGCAATCCGCACCACCGGCCTGCCCGTGTCGCCCATTTCGCCGGGTTCGCGGAAGCGGTGGCTGATCCGCCCGCTGATCGGCGCATAGACCAATGAATCGCTGAGGTTTTTCTCCGCGATCTGCAGGGCCAACTCTGCCTGGCGCACCCGCTCGGCGGCATGCTCCACCATCGTCTTGGCGTGTTTCAGTCCCGCGGCCGTCTGCTTGTAACGCGATTCCTGCCGCTCGAAGACATCCAGCGTCACCGCGTTTTGCTCATACAGCCGCTTGAAACGGTGATAATCAATCTCCGCCTTGTCGAAATCCGCCTGCATCCGCTCCAGATTCGCCTCGGCTTCACGGGCGCCGAGCCGGGCGACCGCCAGGTCCTGTCTGCTGATCTCCACCGCTTTGCCCACCTTCAGCGAGTCGCTTTGAAACAGCGGCGTCTTGTTCGCCTCCACCTCATCGCCCAGGTCCACATAGATTTCATCCAGGACACCCGGGATGCGCGGATGCACCTGCGCGCTGTCCTTCGACTCCACATTGCCCTGCACCGTCAGGCGCTCCTCCAAATCGCGCAGCGTGACGGCGGCGGGCACCACGGGCGGTCGGAACGCCGCGTCGGCCTTATGTCCCTCCGGTTGCGATGCGCCCCTGGAGCATCCCATTAAAACGTTGCCAATCAGAACCAGCATTAAAGCGCAGACCGAGCCGCCCCGGCCGCGCGCGCTGTGCGGGAATTGTCCTGTCACCTTCTCAGCGTACTTGCGGATCGCATTCATGTTCCTGGCACCTCTTTATTCGCTTTGCGCCGGCGCTGACGCTTCCGACGATTCAGATGCGGTTTCCTCATGTTCCATTCCCGTAATGGGCCGCCCAAGCAATTCGAGCAGGGTCGCAATGCGGACCTGCTCGCTGAAGGCCGCCTGCGTTACCCGCATCTGCGCGATGTCGCATCGCGCCGCCGCATCGAGTCGGTCAGAGGCGTTCACCAGCCCCTCCCGCCATTGCGCCTCCACCTCGACACGCCGCGCCGATTCCACTTCATAGGCCTTGCGCGCGAGCGCCAACTCATCGCGGGCGTCCTGCAGGTTCAGCCACGCGCGCACCACCCCCGACATGACCGCAAAACATGCCTCTTCGCGCTGCACATAGGCCGCCTCGCGCGCCTGCCGCGCTATCTGGTACTCGCGCACATTTTCCAGCCCGTTGAAAACCGTCATGACACCCGCCACGCCCAACATGGTGGCATCGGGATAACGAGTGAAACTGTTGGACGTGTGCGACTGGTTCAGGATGCCGACGAGTTTAGGCAGAAATTCCGCTATGGCCAGCCGCACCCGGTTCTTCTGGATGGTCACGTTCCGGTCGGCGATGATCAGCCGGGGATTTCGTATCAACGCCTCAAAGACCAGGTCTTCCAGCGCATCATCGGGCGCTTCCAGCGGCGTGTCCGCCACCAGCACCGTCTCCGCCACCGGCGACAAGCCCATCGCGGCGAGCAGGTCCGCCCCCGCTTGACGTCGCGCGCGGCGGGTCTTTTCCAGCGCGGTCCGCCGCGACAACACCAGCGCGGAAGCCTGCTCCGCCTGCCACGCCGTCACCAGACCTTCATCAAAGAAAAGCCACACCTCGCGTTCCAGGGTCTCGGCGGCGGCGACCTGGCTCTCCAGCGCCGGGATGGCGGCGTCCAACGCGACGCACTGGAAATACAACGCGGTCGCCATCAACACAATCTGCCGGCGCGTGTGCTCCGTCACCAGCGCGCCGATTTCCGCGCCGCGCCGCCGCATCGCATACAGATACCACGTGGCGGGCACGAAGATCGGCATCTGCACACCCAATTCCGCGTTCAGCATGTCCTGATCGTGCATGGGCACGCTCAGCAGCCCCATCATCCGGCTCTGCGGCTGCCGGTCCCAGGTCACATACTTCATGTCCAGTTGCACCTGGGGCAGGAAATTGGCGAACGCCGCCTTCCGCTCCAGCCGTGCAATCCGCTGCTGAATTTCGGCGGTCTTGATGGTCAGGTTGTTGCGCAGTGCCGTATCAACGCAGGTTTCCAGGTCCAGCGCCGCGCCATCGGCAAGCATCGCCTCCATGCGCGCGTTGATCTGTTCCCGGAACGCAGTCGCCTGCTCGGACCGCATGCGCTCCCATTTGCCGGTCGCGCACCCGGAAATCATTATTGCCGCCGACAGGAGCAGCGCCGCCGCGCATTTCCAAACACTTCTTCCCATTCTGCCGTCCTCAATGCTCGGCGAGGAGCGGAAGCCCCATCGCAGCGATCATCATCCGGGAGACATGCTCCGCCGCCGCATCCATGAAATCTGCGGTATAGCGTCGGGTGTTCAAGACCATCAGGATGACAGATTCCCCGAACACATAGAATCCGATCTGACCAATCAGCGAGAAGGCCCACAGGCGCGCCGCGTCCGCTGTCAACGCCGGGTTGATCCGCTGAAAGACCTGCACCAGCGCCTCATGTTCCGGGAACATCAACTGTTTCACCACGGTCTCCAGCGACGGCGTCGGGTCCAGCATGCTTCGGATTACCAACCGTCCATACCACTGCGGGCGGCTCGGCGAAAAATACGAGGTGAACCGTTCCCGCACCAGGTCGCGCAGCAGCGCCGCCTTGCGCTCCGGCGTGGCGAAATGACTCTCGTCTTCCAGCGCCTGCCGCGCCCCCCGACACTCGCATTCCTGGATGACATGACGCAGCGCTTCCGTGTACAGGTTTTCCTTGCCGCCGAAATGATAGTTGATCGCTGCGATGTTTGCGCCCACCTTTTCCGCAATCGCCCGCACGCTTGTCCCATCCAGCCCCGTTTCGGCGAACAACTCCCCCGCCGCCAGAATCAGGGCCAGTTTTCTGCCCGCCATTTCCTGCGCCATGCGGCTGTTTCCTTTGTCTGCTTTCAGACTGAAAATCACCCGTCCCTATCGCTGTCGCCAAATCCACGGGATTGTGGCGCCATTGTTCCTCCATTTTAACTCAAATGTTTGTTTAAGTCAAACGTTTGAATCAAAACATGCAACAGACCCCACGACGACCTCCACAAGCATCCTGAACGCCCCCAGGCACACGAACTCAACCGCGCAATCCGTCTTACCAGGAATGCCCACCGCGACGGCCCAGCGCGCGGTGCGGTGCAGTGCGCTGCAAAAGGGAGCAATCCGCCCAAACACAATCCCGCTTTGTGATCCGAATTGCTCAGGGCGGCATGAATAAGCGCCGCATGGACCGCAGCGGGGCGCTTATTCCTCCGTACGGTGGGCGATAATATGGGATACAAATTATCCTTGTGTCCCAATTTGGGATTTTCTGTCGTCCCATATTGGGAATCGTGCGGGGTCCTGGAAACCGGAAAACCTTCGCCACAGAAATGGATACCGTTGTAATGCAAGTAATGGCAATAGATTAAGAAATATCCGGTCAAGTCAATCATCGTTGGCACCATCCTTGCAATACCTTTGGCGGCAACGTAAAGACATCGTGCGTGCCACAGGCCACAGATGAATCACCGGCGTGACCGGAGATACGGTTTGGAAGCGGGCAGCCATGCTATCAAACGGCAGGAATACAGGGATGTTTCCGCACCCCACACACCGGAAACACCCCCCGGTTGTTCGCTTCCAACCCGCATCGCTTGGAACAGGAGGTTGCTGCATCCATTATGCTCGGTGTCCCAATATGGGACAGTGGAGGGCATGAAACAGCAATTATCCTAGTCTTTGCGCATCCGGAATGCCAGGGGCATGTTGGCTCCGGTGAGGAGACTGGCTCAGAGGCAGAGGTAGATGTGCACGCCGCAGGGAAGGCATTCTTCCCTGCGGCACCCGTTTTTCCAGAACATTCCCATCATCCCGCGTCTTTCGGTATGACCTCCAGCGTGCGCGCCGTCCGCCTTTCATGTGTTCCGTTGCGACAAAATCCATAGTTGCCAGCAGCGGTATTTGAAATCCCCGAACACATCCGGGACAGCCAAGCAGGGATCGCCTGCAGGCCGGGAAGAAGAACAGGCCCAGCCTCTGCTGGTCCGGAAGGATATGTGACGCAAAAATGTACAAATCTGTTGATACGCCGCAGCCCCTGCAGGTCCGGGGGATTTTGCAGCGATGCTGTTGACTGTGCTTGTCCCGGTCAATCTGCTATAGTGCATTGCAATCATTTTATGGCCGGGACAGCCGGGAAAAGCATCGCATGACACAGGAACAGTGGGACCGCATCCGCGCCGTTGTGGCCGGTGAAACGCCGGACCGGCCCGTCGTCGCATTCATCGTTGACAGCCCCTGGCTGCCCAACTGGGCGGGCATGAGCATCCTGGACTATTACACGGGCGAATCGCGCTGGCTCGATGCGCACCTTGCCGCCATACGCCGTTTCCCCGGCGTGATTTTCCTGCCCGGCTTCTGGGCGGAATGGGGCATGTGCACGGAACCTTCGGCCTTCGGCGCCAAGTGTGTCTGGCATGAGAACGAGTTCCCCTTCGCCGAGCGCCGCTTTGACAGCATCGAAGCGGCAGCCGCCGCGCCCGCGCCCAATCCCCGCACCGACGGCCTCGCCCCGTTCGTCATCAAGCGGCTGCAACACGCGCGGCCGATGATCGAGGCGCAGGGCCATGTCATCCGCTTCGCGGTCACGCGCGGTCCGCTCAACATCGCCGGATTCCTCCTGGGAAACACGGAATTTCTCATGGCGATGAAGATGGCGCCCGACACGACGCATACGTTTCTCGACAAGATTACCGGTTTCCTCGTGGAATGGCTCCAATTGCAGGCGGCGACATTCCCCACGATTGAGGGCATTCTGTTGCTGGATGATCTCGTCGGCTTCTGCGGCGATGCGGACTTCCGGGAATTCGCCCTGCCCTGTCTCAAGCGGTGTTTTGCCGCGATCCCCGCGTCGGTGCGCCTCTTCCATAACGACGCCCACGGCCTGGTCTGCGCGCCGTATCTCGCCGAGGCCGGCGTCAACTGCTTCAACTTCAGCCATGAACACGCCATGAACGAAGTGCGCCGCCTCGCCGGGCCGGAAGTCGCCCTGCTCGGCAATATCCCGCCGCGCGACGTGCTGGCGCAGGGCACTCCCGACGCCGTGCGCGTCTCGGTGCGCGAATTGATTCGCGGCCTGAACGACCGTGCGGGGGTGCTGCTCTCCTGCGGCGGCGGCATGCCGCCGGGCGCGCCCACGGAAAACATCGAGGCGTTCTTGGAAGCCGCCGCCGAAACATGGTAGGCTGAACGCCGACGCTTGAAGCCAACGAGAAGAAAGAATATTTCGGCCCGGAACAAATTCAGCGCAGAGATCGCAAAGAGCCGCAGCGGGCGTCCAGGCAAGCCCGGACACATGAAGGCGGTGGCAAGCCACCGCAGTCCAAAGGAAAGCAGAACAAGACATTGCTCTGCGTTTCATGGCGGCCTCAGCGCCTCTGCGATGAAGTGTTCATCCCGTGCCAAGGACAGCGGCAAGGAGGAATAAGCCATGACATACCTGGCCACGCTTGTCATGTTGTGCGCGGCGTTCTCATTGGAGGACGACGGGAAATCGCTGACGCTGCTCGACGACGGCAAGCCCGTCTTCGTGTACAACTACGAGACGGTGGAACCGCCCCGGCTGGTGCCGGAACAGCACCGGCGGTCGTGCTACATCCATCCGCTCTACGGCCTGGACGGCGAGGTCATGACGCAGGATTTTCCGCTCGACCACTTCCATCATCGCGGCGTCTTCTGGGCGTGGCCCCTGTGCAGCATCGGCGGCAAACCGCTGGATGTGTGGGTCACCAGCAGCGCCCGGCAATTGCACGAGAAATGGATTGCGCGCGAGGCGGGCGAGGACCGCGCGGAAATCGCCGTGAACAACGTGTGGGTGTATCTCGATGCCCCGGAAAAACCACTGATCCGCGAGACCATCCGCATCGTCGTGCATCCCGTCCGCGAGAACCGCCGCGACATTGATTTTGACCTCCAATTCGAAAATGTCAGCGGCGAAACCGCCACCTTTCTCGGCGCAAAGGACAAGGGCTACGGCGGCCTTTGCCTCCGTCCCGACGCCACCCGCAAACCCATGCAGTTCACCACCGCCGCCGGCCCGATTGACGAGGACCAACTCCGCTACGACACCCCGTGGACCGACGTCTCCTATCCGGTCCACTCCGACGGCCCCCTCTCCGGCGCGGCCATCTTCCAGCATCCCGGCAACCCCGGCTACCCCCATCCCGGCTGGATCATGCGCCACTACGGCTTTCTCGGCGTCTGCTGGCCCCACGAGGAGGAATTCACCCTGCCCGCCGGCGAATCTTTCCGGCTGCGCTACCGCCTCGTCGTCCATCGCGGTTCCGCCGAAGACGCCCGCATCGCGGAGGCATTCCGGGAGTATGTCGAATCAATCAATCCGTAGCGGGATACCACGGGCCACGGGCCTGCGAAGGAAAACACGACCGTGTCCGCCATGAGCCGAATTCGGTCCATAACGCTTTCTTTGGCGCGTTACTGCTTTCTATTTCTCCTGCTGCCCCTGGGTATCGTCGGCTGCGTGGAATGGTCCCTGCGGCTGTATGGCTATGGCGAAGCGAAGCGCCCCTTTCTGCGCAAGACGCACAAGGGCGAAGTGTTTTTTACCCGAAACCGTCAGTTCTTCCGGCCAATGCTGTTCCCATTACAGGAGGCATGGGAGGCCAGCGATTGCTGCATCCCCAAATCGAAACAACCCAATGCCTGCCGGATTTTCTTGATTGGCGAATCCGTCGTGCACGGCAGCCCTTCCCCGCACGAAAGTTTCGGGCGCATGCTCCATGCCATGCTCAAGCGCCGGTACCCCGGCGTGCGTTTCGAGGTGTTCAATACGGCCCACATGGCCATCAACTCTCACATGTTGCTGCACCAGACCAGAACGCTCGCGCGACTGGAACCGGACCTGTTTATCATCTACATGGGCAACAATGAGGTCCACGGCCCGTTCAGCCCTGTTCAGCCGCCTCCAGGAGAGACGACAGACCTTCTGCCGCTCTGGTGGATTCGCATGTACTTGTTTGCGCGGAATCTTCGTCTCGTGCAACTCTTCTCCAATGAGCAGGCGTTCAGTCCGGACCGCGCCTTTGGGCGGCCACTGCGGGCGGACAATCCCGCCGCGCAGAAAATCTACGCCTACTACCGGCAGAATCTGCATGACATGATCGGGCTTGCGCACCGCGCGGGAGCGCGCACCGTCTTGTGTACAGTGCCCGCGAACTGGCGGCACTGGTGCCCGAAAACCTCCGAGCATTTGCGCCCGATGACCGAGGAACACAAGCGGCGATGGGAAGAGCACTTCCAGCGGGGACGCCTGCTGCAGCAGCAGGGCGACTGCCCGTCGGCGCTCGCGGAGTATCTGCGGGCGCTTGAGATGGACGACACCCATGCTGAATTGCATTTTCACCTCGGAACATGCCTGTGGGCGCTTGAAGACTTCGACGCGGCTTGCCAGCATTTCATTCAGGCCCATGAGTTGGATGGTTTCATTTACAACCGCGCCAAACAGGCCATCAACGACATCATCTGCGAGACGGCGGAACAATGTGCGGACATGGGGGTGGTGTTGGCGGATGTAAAAGGGGCGATACGGGAGGCAAGTCCGCACGGGTGCCCCGGCGTGGAGTTCTTCTACGACCCTTGTCACTTCAATTTGAAAGGGGCATACCTGGCGGCGCAAACCATATTTGACCGCGTCGTGGAGATTCTGCCGGACTGGGTGCGCCGTGCAGATGCGGGACCATCTTCGTTGGATTTTGAGGACTGCATGTTGATGTCGGGCATTCCGCCGGTCAAAATGGTCCATCACATCCATTACGTCATTCTGAAACACGAAAGTTGCTCGGAGGAGGTGACCCGCGCCCTGGAGCAAGTCGTTCGCGACTTTGATTCCAAGTTCGATATTGAAACCCACGAAGACGAGTTCCTGTTCATCCAAAGCGCGGCGCAATATCCCGAACCAGACCCTCTTCTTTACATGACCTGGGTGTCGGGACTGGTGGAGCGAAGGCGCCATGCCGAAGCGCTGGAAGCCGCTGAAATGTTTGTCCGCGATTATCCCCATCACCGTGCGGCGTTACGGCTCCTGGGCCAGGCGCAATCCGGAACAGGTAATACCGACAAGGCGCTCAAGACGCTGTATGAAACCCTCACTCTGTATCCCGATGACATGAAGACATACAATGCATTGTCAGACTTGTTGATTGACATGGGCAAGTCTGGTGAGGCGGCACGGCTGTGGAAGCGCGCCGCGCGGCATTGCGGCGCAACCGATCTGGTGGAATATTGCCGAGAACGTTACCTGGAAGTATCCCGAAAAGACGCAAAACGAAAACCGGATGAATAGGCTGTCCTGCGCCCGAAAAGAACCCGGTATCCTCAAGTCTTGTCCTAAACGGAACTTTTTGCTTCATCTTGTCTTAAATAGGGCATAATATAAGACAAATAAAAATTTCTTCGGCAGGGCCGTTCGTAAAGATGAGAGGTGCCATGTCTGGAAAGAGTTTGAATTTTTTAATCAATGTGCATTTGATTCTCTCCTGTTTTTTCCTGCCCGCCGCGGTCCTGTTTTTCATCACCGGCGCCTGCTACACCATGGGCATCGTGGGCAGTTACCAGACGAAGGAGTACGTGTTGCCCGTGGACGCCCCGCTGCAGGCTGACTTGGACACATGCCGTGCGATGGCCATGGCGTTGCTTGAATCAGAAGGTTTCTCGCCGCCCAGCGGCGGTGAGCGCATCCGCCGCACCGGCGCCTCATTCGTTTATGAATGGACCGGCAGCAACCGGGATGTGCTTCTCTCGCCGGCGGAGGACCCCGGCAAGGTGCGGGCGGAGGTGAAAAACACGACATTTTTCCGGCGCATGGTGCAGTTGCACAAGGCCAAGGGCGGCGCGTTTTTCAAATGGTACGCTGTTGGCTTCGCCATCAGTTTCATGGTGGTGCTTGTGACGGGCGCGGTGATGTCTCTGCTGCGGCCCTCATTAAGGAAAAAGGCCATTGCGGCGGCTGGCTCGGGTTTGATTGCGCTGGCGCTGTTCATTTTGTTGAGTTGATCGGCGGAGACGATACTCTTCGCGGCATCATTCCGGCCTTTTCACATCGTAACACCACAGCGTATCGTGATAACGAAGATAGAGGCGGCCATCGAGCAGTACCGGATGCGCCCAGGCATCGCGCACCCGCTCGCTGGTCAACTGGAATTGTCCGGTGGTTTCAAATCCATCCGGAGCGGGTTTCAACAGGGCCGCCGCGCCGCGTTCATCGAGCACATAGAGCCGGCCATCGGCATAAATGGCCGCGCCTGTCCTCAGACCCTTGTGCTCGTATTTCATTGTTCCCGTCTCCCAATCGAATGCGAGCCACCACTTGGCTTTTTGATAGCCGGAAATATAGAGGACGCCGTCAACGAGGACGCCCGATCCCGTCACCGTGTCAATGGGCGCGGTCCAGAGATGCTGGACGGTTATTCCGCGCCCGTCTGCCATCAGCCGGTAACGCCGACCATCCTCCGCATAGGACGTCACATAGAACACGCTTCCCGACCCGTAAATCGGCATGGCGACGTTGACCAGATAGCGGTTGCTCAGCGGCACCGTCCACAGCAGTTCGCCGGTGTCGGCGTCAACGCCGAAGCCATGGCGGGATGAACAATTGGCGATGATGCGGCGGCCCGCATGCGCGAAGAGCAGGGGCGAGGAATACGAAGCCAGTTCGTCTTCTATCGGCGGAGTGGTCCAGACCGTCTCCCCGGTTTGCTTGTCCAGCGCCGCCACCAGCGCGTTTTTGCCTCCGGGCGTGACAATGACGCGCGGCCCGTCCACCAGCAGGCATTCACTCATCGCCCACGTGATGTTTTCGGCGTTGAAGCGCTTGAGCACGTCCGTAGCCCATATTTCGGTCCCGTCCGCCGCGTCAAAGCAGGCCAGTCGGCCATGCGCATTGAGAAGATAGAGGCGTCCCCCCGAATACGCGCAAGAGGCCCGCGACCCCGGATAAGACCCCGTCCACGCCGCGCCATGCCGCGCTCGCCATTGCACCCTGCCTTCATGGTCGAGCGCCCAAAGCACAAGGTCCTCATTCACATCCCCGGTGATATACACCCGATCGCCCACGACGATGGGCGATGACCATCCAATGCCAAGACCGTCAAACTTCCAGCGCAGGGAAGGCCCCCCTTTCGGCCACGCCCCCAGAAGCCCCTTCTCGTCCGATATCCCGTCGCGACGCGGACCGCGCCATTGCGGCCAGCCCGACTCGGCGGACGCAATCAACCCATCGGCGATGGTCTCGGCGGCAGGGGCGGCGACTGTGACAAGCATACATATGACAAGCGCGAGACAGGCTGCATGCCATTTTCCTTCATGTCGGCGGATATCCGGTGAAGCGATCATCCGGGCATAATAGCGCATGGATTGGCCCTTTCATTCTTTTGCGGGGATGTTGTCCTGATAGTGTGCGCATGACGCGCTGTTGCGGCGGCCAAGAACCTTATACGTCGCCAAAGGAATACGGTCATCATTCCCGCGCAAGCGTCTGACGATCTAATCAAGCGCAGCGCAAAGTAAAAGAACCGGCTTCGCAGCCTGAAGTGTCACCAGCATCCGAACATCGAATCCGATCAAATGTCAATGCGCTTGAACTTCGGCAGATGCGGGCGGTTTTTCTTCAACATTTCCCCGACCATCTTTTTGATCTCCGCGAGAGACAACACGGCGGCGGTAAGGGGATCGTAGGCGATGGCATGAAAGACCAGGGTGGGATCGCCGGTGAGCGCGGCCTCGACGGCCATTTCCTCCACCGCGACGCTGATGTTGTTCAGGGCGGCGCATTGCGGCGGGAGCGCGCCCACATGGATGGCGTTCAGCCCGCGCCGGTTGGCGAGCACCGGCACTTCCACGCAGGCGTCGCGCGGCAGGTTGTCAATCAGGCCGGTGTTGGGCACATTGCCGTTGAACAGAAACGGATCGCCGCCGAGCCGGGCGTTGATGATGTAAGCGGCGTATTCGTGGCCGCGTTCGAGGGGAAAAGGCGCGCCCTTGGCAAACCAGTCGCGGACCTCTTTTTTCCATGTCCTGGCCACGCGCTGGTATTCCTTGAGAATGTAGGCGTATTCGCCCGGATTCCAGTTCGTGCCGGTGGTGCAGTATTTTTCGATGAGGTCCGGACGCTTGCGGAACCACCAGTTGTATTCGCTGTTGTGGCCGCTGGATTCGGTGACGTAATAGCCGAGGTGCAGGAACATCTCGTTGCGGACAAGTTCGGCGTTGTATATCTCTTTGCGCTGCACCGCGCGGCGGATCGCCGGATAGGCGTCCTTCCCGTTGCGCTTGAACTCGACGTACCACGCCTGGTGGTTGATGCCCGCGCAGACGTAGGTAATTTCCTCCATCTTCGCGCCGATCCAGTGCGCCAGCATCTCCGCCGTGCCCTGCACGCTGTGGCAGAGGCCCGTGAGTTGAATTTTGGAGGTGCGCTGCATGGCGCGGCAGAGCATCGCCATGGGGTTTGTGTAGTTCAACAACAGCGCGTCGGGACAATAGCGTTCCATGTCCCTGCAGATGTCAATCATCGTGGGGATGGTCCGCAGCGCGCGGAAGATGCCGCTGGGGCCGCGCGTATCGCCGATGTTCGTGTCCACGCCGTATTTCTTCGGAATCTCGATGTCATGCCGCCAGATATTCACCCCGCCGCACAGGATCGTGCAGCACACCGCCGCCGCCCCCTTCAACGCCTCCTTGCGGTCCAGCGTGGCCTCCACCTTCGCCGGATAGCCTCCGCGCTCCACGATGGATTTCACGGCCCGATACGCAAAATCGAGCCGCTCCTTGTCTATGTCCATCAACGCAATCGTGGCGTCACGCAGCAACGGGAACGTCAACAAGTCCCGGACCAAGCCCCGTGTGAACCCCAGACTGCCCGCACCAACAAACGCAATCTTCGCCATGCCTTCCGCTCCCTTCTCGATAAATAAATCGTCTGTGCGCCACCGCGCGGTTCCCCAACGATGCCACTCGCCGGATAAAACCGCCGGCAACAGAACCTTTTTTCAACGCCGATGGAGTCAGCCGATCAGCGATTTCAGATGCTTGATGCTGCGCTCCGCTTCTTCGACGGTGCCGCATTCCACGCTCATGACGATGTCGCGCGGCGCGCCGCGCAGCACTTCGACCACGGCGGGCCAGTCAATGACGCCTTCGCCGCAGGCGCACCCGACGGCGGTGCCGGTCACCTTGCCGCGTTCGGCCTCGGCCTGCGCCTTGGGGATTTCCTTGGCGTGCAGATGCACGAGCCGGTCGCTGACCCGCTTCAGCCATTCAACAGGGTCATGCCCGCAGAGGTAACTGTTGCCGGTGTCGAAGTTGATGCCGATGGCCGGCGAGTCCACAAGGCCGTAAATGCGGTCCAGACCGTCGGGATGCTTGCTGTATTGCTGATGCGGTTCCAGTCCGATCAGGACGCCCCGGCGCTCCGCCACGAGCGACGCCTCCTTCAGCACATAACGCATGAGGACGTGATCCTCCTCCTCGCTGGTCCACGACGGCTTCGGCCCTTCGTCGGTGTTGACGACCGGCGCGCCGCATTCCGCCGCGAACCGGATGGCCTGCTTCAGGTATTCCGTGCTGATCTCCGGCTTGCACAGCGGACAATGCGCGGACAGTCCGGAGAGTTTCACCCCGGCCTTTTCGCAGGCCGATTTCACGCGCCAAGGGTCGTCAAGCATCGAGACGCTGTGGAAATAACCCGCTTCGCTCAGCAGTTCCCGGCCCCAATGCACCATCGGTTCGACGTACTCGTAACCGAGCGCAACGGCCTTCTCGACGCCCCACTCGAACGACTTGTCGGCATGCCGCACGAATTCCATATTGACGCCAATCGCAATTTTTCCCATGGCCGATTCCTCCTCGCCGCCGGCGGCGGGTTACAGCACCATTTCTTCCTTTTCCAAATCGAAACGGACCGCCTTGCCTTCGCGCAGTGAATAGTAGGCCATGATCAGCGCCGTCTGCACGTGATAGGCGAGATCCATCGGGCTGAAGGTGTCCTGCGACCCGGCCCGGCAACACGCGATAAAGTTCTGGAAATGATGGAGCAGGTTCTCGCCGCGTTCGATGGGGATGCGGTGTTCTTTCTTGTCGGAACCGTGGGCGGGATAGAAGACGATGTCGTTGCCTTGCACCGTTAACGCCCCGTCCCACCCGCGAATCACCGGCACGCGCGATGCGGAGCCCCGGTTTTCCGTCGCTTGATAATCGTTGCCCTGTGTGCCCAATACCGCGATGGTGAAATTCTCCGGATAGTCCACCAGCATGTTGAAAGTGTCGGGCACTTCGCGCTCCTCATAGCGGAATTTGCCTCCGGTGGCGACGGCCACAGACGGAAACTTTGCGCCCATCATCGCGGCGACGGGGGTGAGCACATGCGGAAAGAGGTCCGTGCACGGCCCACCGGCATAGTCCTCATACATGCGCCACCGGAAATAGCGGCTGACATCGAACTCGCGCTTGGGGGAATCCCCCAGAAAGGCTTCCCAGTTCAGATCGGGGCCGGGTTGCGCGTTGGGATCGTCAATTGGCATCCCGCGTTCGCCCCAATCGCCCACACGGAAATAGCCGCATTCCGCGTGGATGGGTTGCCCGATCAGTCCCTCCCGGACCAATTGCGCAATCTGGTGCCACGCGGAATCCGACATGCCCTGCGTGCCGAGTTGGAAGGTCATCCCCGACGCCTTCACTTCCTGCGCCAGTTGTTTCGTCAGGGCGAATTGCCGCCAATGCGTCACCGGCTTCTCGCAGAACACATGCTTTTTGGCGCGCACCGCGTCAATCGCCTGATACCCGTGGACATGGTCCGGCGTCGCGATGCACACGGCGTCCACCGCGGGATCGGCCAGCAATTCCCGGTGATCCATATATCCCTTGACGTCATACGCTTTCGCGGCCCGGTCCAGCCGGGGGCGGTAGGTATCGCACACGGCCACGATTTCTACGGTCTTGTCGTTATTCTGAATATGCTTCAGCGCTTGCAGGTGGCTGTTGCCGCGTCCGCCGGTTCCGATGACGCCGACGCCAAGGCGATCGTTCGGTCCCGCCATCGTCCGGCGCGATGCGCCGGCAATCGTTCCGGCGGCGACCACCGCCGCCGAGGCCCGCTGCAAAAAGCCCCGCCTTGAAAATTGATCCTTCCCTTGTGATGACGCATCCCTGTCGGCCATGGCCGCGATCTCCTCTCTGGTCTTTCCAGCCGCTAATCCCGTTTCCCCGGTGACCGCGCCAGGTGCGCCAACCGGGACTCTATATTCCCCATAGTGTATGAAACTTCGGCGTCTCTATTCACCATGGCCATCAAAGTCGTCGCAGACCGGACACAAGCGTTTCTGCTAGGATATGCCGCACGGGGTCGGCGCAGACCGACATCAGCGATGGATCAGGGCGTTTCAGAAAGCACAGATCGGTACGTCGCACATGCCAATCACATTGGGCGTCAGCACGGGATTCGCAATCAACCGCTACCCGGAAGCCGAAGACTGGGTCGGCATCGTTGCGGATGAATTGGGTCTGGACACGGTACAGTTCACGGCCGACCTGCTGAATCCGGACCTGCCGACCCCCGTCGTGGCCCATCAGGCGGAGCACATCCGCGCGGTGTGCGACGCCAAAGGCGTGCGCGTGCAGTCCGCGTTTACCTCGCAGTTTACCCGCGTCAACCACCTCATGCACCCCATCCCGGAAATCAGGCATGCCTGGCTGAACTGGTTCAAACGATTCTTCACCATCGCCGCCGAACTGGGTGCGGAAGGCGCCGGCAGCCACTTCGGCATCATGGCCGTGCGTGACTACGCCGACCCTGAAATCCGCGATCGCCGCATCCGCGACGCCGTGAACGCCTGGCGCGAACTCTCGGAATTCGCCGCCTCACTCGGCATGAAATACCTGATTTGGGAGCCGATGTCCGTGCCCAGGGAAATCGGAGAAACCATTGCCGCCGCACAGGACATCCAGCGCCGCTGCACCGACGGATTTGCCGTGCCCATGCTCCTCTGCCTCGATGTGGACCACGGCGATGTGCGCTCCCCCGATCCCCGCGACACCGACCCCCATGCCTGGTTACGCACCTTTGCAGGTCAATACCCCGCCGTGCACATCAAGCAGAGCCTGCGCGACAAAGGGGGGCATTATCCTTTTACCCCCGAATACAACGCCCAAGGACGCATCGTTCCCGAAGAAATCCTCGCGACCCTCCGCGAATCCGGCGTGAACAATTGCACGCTGTTTCTCGAAATCTCCCACCGCGAACGCCGCCCCGCCGATGAAACCGTCATCGCCGACCTCAAGCAATCGGTCGCGTACTGGCGGCCCGCCGTCCAAACCCCAACGGCAATTGTGTGAGATGGCTTGTTTCTTGAAGCATACGGTCGTCGCAGCGATTGGTTCCAATTGTTTTTTCTGGGCAAGATCATTCCTGGAGAATCATCCCGTTAAATGCGCGGTTGCCATCGCATTAGCGAATCATCCTGTCAATGCGCAGATATCATTCCCCTGACGGAAAATCCGTTATATTTCAGCCGAGCGGCCTGTAGCGGGGAATGTCGTGTTTTTTCACATCCCCCTTGGAAGGGGGTGGCGCGAAGCGACGGGAGATGTCCCCCTTTGAAGGGGGTGGCGCGGAGCGACGGGGGATGTGAAAGACCACATAGTGCGCCACGACAATCCATGCCACTCCGCTAAAGTATTACGAAAATCCCAGGCACCCCGGAGGGGTGCGGGATATTGGCCGGTGGTTGAGCGAAGCGATACCACCGGCTACCGATCCCCACAAAAGCACCCCGGCGGGGTGAAGGACAAGAACACGCTGAAGCGTGAAGAACATACTTCCGGAGACTTTCGGCCGGGCATGTGCCAGTTAAACCGGCGGTTTCATTCCTGCACAAAAAACTGCTAAAATTCGACGGAACACAAGAGAACGGTGATTGTCCGTTGAGGAAACACCCGGGCCTTGGCTGTCGGTGTTTACGTCATCCCATTCGAGGGTCAAAGGCGGCACGGAACAGCCCAGGCAAATATGCGATTCAGGAATCATCCAGGGGGAGGTGTCTGTTTATTGGCAATAATCGCCGAGATAAGCGTCGGATACGTTAAAAAGAAGGCACAGGAATAGGGAGCGCATGGCGAAAAACATTTACGAGAAGATTTGGGAGGCGCATGTGGTGTGTGCGCCGGAAGGCCAGGACACGGTGCTGTACATTGACCGGCACTATGTGCACGAGGTGACGTCGCCGCAGGCGTTTGAGGGCTTGCGGCTGGCGGGGCGCAACGTGCGGCGTCCGGAGTTGACCTTTGCGACGATGGACCACAACATCCCCACGACCGACCGGTCGCTGCCGATTCGGGACCCGCTGTCGCGCAAGCAGGTGGAAACGCTGAAAGCGAATTGTGAAGAGTTTGGCATCGTCTGCTTCGACATGTACGACCCGCGCAACGGCATTGTGCATGTGGTCGGCCCGGAACTTGGGTTGACGCAACCGGGCATGACGGTGGTCTGCGGCGATTCCCACACCTCGACACACGGTGCGCTGGGCGCGCTGGCGCACGGCATCGGCACCAGCGAGGTGGAGCATGTGCTGGCCACGCAGACGCTCCTGCAGAAGAAATCAAACACGATGGAGGTGCGGGTCAACGGCGCGCTGCCCCACGGCATTACGCCCAAAGACGTCATTCTCGCCGTCATCGGCAAAATCGGCACGGCGGGCGGCACCGGCTATGTCATCGAATACACGGGGGATGTGATCCGTTCGATGAGCATGGAAGGCCGGATGACGGTCTGCAACATGAGCATTGAAGCGGGCGCCCGCGCCGGGTTGATTTCGCCCGACGAGATAACGTTTGCATATCTCAAGGGTCGCCCTTATCTTCCCAAGGACAAATCCTGGGACGAACTGGTTGCTTCGTGGCGGGAATGGGCCTCCGACCCGGGCTGCGCCTATGACGCGGTGGTGGCGCTTGATGCCTCGGAGATCGAACCGCAGGTGAGTTGGGGCACTTCCCCGGGCATGGTCACCGGCGTGCGCGGGCGTGTACCGTATCTGGCGGAAATCGCCGACGCCAATGCCCGCCTCGCGGCGGAAAAGGCTTTGAAGTATATGGGCCTGGAGGAAGGCACGCCGATCACGGAAATTCGGATCAACAAAATGTTCCTGGGTTCGTGCACCAACGGACGGCTGGAAGATCTGCGCGCGGCGGCGAAGGTGATAAAGGGCTACAAGGTCCATCCATCCATCGAACAGGCGCTGGTGGTACCGGGTTCCAACCAGGTGAAACGGCAGGCCGAGGCGGAAGGCCTCGACGTGATTTTCAAGGAGGCGGGCTTTGAATGGCGGGAGGCGGGCTGCTCGATGTGCCTGGCGATGAACGACGACCGGCTGAACCCCGGCGACCGCTGCGCTTCGACGTCGAACCGCAATTTTGAGGGTCGGCAGGGCAAGGGCGGACGCACCCATCTCGTCAGCCCGGCGATGGCCGTGGCGGCGGCGATTATGGGGCATTTCGTGGACATACGTGATTGGCAGTACAAGTGATTGCCGTTGCACCGCAGGATCGGTGCAACGAGGGCAACATGAAAAAGCGGGTGGGCGACTGACCGGACGCCCCGCCGAAGAGGATGATAATCCATGGAACCGTTTGTGAAACTGACCGGTATCGTCGCGCCGCTGGAGGCGCTGAACGTGGACACGGATCAAATCATTCCCAAGCAATTCCTCAAGCGCATCGAGCGGACCGGCTACGGGGATGTGTTGTTCTACGACTGGCGCTATCTGGACGACGGCAAGACGCCCAATCCGGCTTTCGAGATGAATGCGCCGCGTTACAAGGGCGCGAGTATCTTATTGACGAAAAACAATTTCGGCTGCGGCTCCTCTCGCGAGCACGCGCCGTGGGCGCTGCATGATTACGGGTTCCGCTGTCTGATTGCGCCGTCTTTTGCCGATATTTTCTACAACAACTGCTTCAACAACGGCATGCTGCCGATCGTGCTGTCCGAAGCGGTGATCGAGACGCTCTTCGGCGAAGTGCGCGCCCGGCAGGGATACGCGCTCACCGTGGACCTGCCGTCGCAGACCATCACCAAACCCGACGGCGGCGTGATTCCCTTTGACATCCAATCCTTCCTCAAGGAACGTTTATTAAACGGATGGGATCAGATTGGATTGACCCTGCGGTTTGAAAAGGACATCGCGGCCTATGAGGCGCGCAGGGGCATCGCATAGCACTATCGCCCTGCGGCAACCCCTGTGGACCGCGCAAATCGGGAGGTTTGCCATATGCCAAGGTACACCTACCAGGTTATTCATGACGACGGAACCAAAGGCGAAATCTTCGAGGTGGTGCATCGTATGAGCGATCCCCCGCTCACCGAGCACCCGGAAACCGGCGAAAAGGTCGTGCGCATCTACGCCCCGCCCCATATCGCCGGATGGGCCAATGAGCGCATCCACAAACAGGCCACCAGCGACAAGAATCTGGAACGCCTCGGTTTCACCAAGTACGTGCGCAGCGGGAAGGGGCATTACGAAAAACGCACCGGACGGGGACCGGAACATATCGCACCTGATTGACGCGCGATCTTCCATTTCTTGCTGCTTTCTTCCTTGCTTTTCGAGATATATTTTTTCATAATTTCCACAAAATTCCTTGATTTTTCGGGAATTTCGCCTTGATTGCGCCCATCAAACATGTTATGATTTCAGGTGTAATATAGACAGCAGCGGGGAAACGGCGCAGTGGACGCAACCGCAGCCGTTTCCCTTTTTTTGGTGATTACAACCATGCCGCGAGAGAGCAGTTTTTTGCCTGCGGAGTGCGGTACTTGCGGAGACCGGCGATATGGCTGAAGCGACACTGGCAAGCGAATGCGATGTGGACATCTCGGACATTCTGTCCCGATATCCACGAAACCAAGGGAGCGTAATCCCGCTCTTGCAGGACATACAGGACCGCTACGGGTATCTGCGCCCGGAAGCCTTGGATGCGCTGGAACAATGGCTGGGCATTTCCGCCAATGAAATCTACGGGGTGGCCACGTTCTACGCGCAGTTTCGATTCACGCCGCCCGCCGAGCACACCATTCACGTCTGCCAGGGGACGGCCTGCCATGTGCGCGGCGGCGCGCAGAACATGGCGGAATTGCAGCAACTGCTCGACGTCAAGGCGGGGGAGATGACGCCGGACGGCCGATTTGAACTGGGGCGCGTGGCGTGCCTTGGCTGTTGCGCGCTTGCGCCGGTGGTATCCGTTGACGGGCATGTGTATGCGCGGGTCTCCCCGAAGAAACTCCCGGCCATTTTGAATGAATACTCAGGCGAACAGGAATCACAGTGATGAATCCGTTGGAACAACGCTACAGCGAAGCGCTTGCGGAATGGAAGCAACTTGAAGAGAGCGATTGCCCGGTGTTTTTTGTCGGCGCCGCCACATGCGGGCGCGCGGCCGGCGCGGCGGATGTGCTCCAATCGCTGGAAGAGGAAATCGCGCGGCGCGCCGTCTGCGCGCGGGTGGTTGAGGTCGGCTGTCTCGGCCCGTGTTTTCTGGAACCGCTGGTCATCGTGCACAAGCCCGGTCTCCCGCGCGTGTGTTATGGCAATGTCGGCGGCGAGGAAATCAGGACCATCTTCAACAACTACGTGCTGGGCAACGACCCCTGCGCGCAATGGGCGCTCGGCAAGATGGGGCCGGGCGCCGTGGACGGCATCGCCGATCTCGATGCGCACCCCGTCATCCACCGCCAAGTACGGCGCATCCTGCGCAATTGCGGCATCATTGACCCGGAGAACCTGAATCATTATCTGGCCCGCGACGGCTATCGCGGGTTCCTGCGCGCCCTGGAAATGGGGCCGGACAAAACCCTCGAAGAAGTGAAAAACTCCGGGCTGCGAGGGCGCGGCGGCGCGGGATTCCCCACGTTCAAGAAATGGGAGTTCTGCAGGAGTGTTCCCAGTGACATCCGCTATCTTATCTGCAACGCCGACGAGGGCGACCCGGGCGCATTCATGAACCGCTCGCTGCTGGAAGGCGATCCGCATGCGGTGCTTGAAGGCATGCTCATCGCCGGATTCGCCATGGGATCCACCCACGGCTACGTATATTGCCGGGCCGAATATCCGCTGGCTATCCGCCGCCTGGAGAAGGCCATCGCGCAGATGCGCGAACTGGGCCTGCTCGGCGAGAACATCCTGGGTTCGGGCTTTTCCTTCGATATTGCGATTAAGAAGGGCGCAGGGGCCTTTGTGTGCGGCGAAGAGACCGCGTTGATCGCGTCCATCGAGGGCAGGCGCGGCATGCCGCGTCCGCGGCCGCCGTTCCCCGCGGTCAGCGGACTTTGGGGCAAGCCGACGGTGATTCAGAACGTTGAAACATTGGGCAATCTGCCTTTGATCCTCAACAACGGGGCTGCGTGGTATGCCAAATACGGCAGCGAGGGCAGTAAAGGCACCAAGACCTTCGCGCTCGCCGGCAAGGTGAACCGCACCGGCCTGATCGAAGTGCCGTTGGGCATGACACTGCTTGACATTATTTACGACATCGGCGGCGGCACCTCTTCCGGCAAACCGCTGAAGGCCGTGCAGACCGGCGGCCCCTCCGGGGGCTGCATCCCCGCCTGGAAGATGGACCTGCCCGTGGACTATGAGGCGCTCGCCAGGGAAGGCAGCATCATGGGGTCGGGCGGCATGATTGTCCTCGACGCCGACACCTGCGTGGTGGACCTTGCCCGCTACTTCCTGACCTTCACCCAGAATGAATCATGCGGCAAATGCCCGCCATGTCGCGTCGGCACCCGCGCCATGCTCGCCATTCTGACCCGCATTGCCGAAGGCAAAGGCGAGATGTCGGATTTGGATACGCTGGAGACCCTGGCCCATACGGTGAAGAACGGTTCGCTGTGCGGCCTCGGCCAGACGGCCGCCAATCCCGTGCTGACCACGCTGAGAAATTTCCGGGAAGAATACGAAGCGCATATCAAGGAAAAGCAGTGTCCGGCGGGCGTCTGCCCGGCGCTCGTGCGCGCTCCGTGCATGTGCGGGTGCCCGGCGGGGGTGTACATCCCAGGCTTCGTGTCGCTGGTCGGAGAAAAACGCTATGACGAGGCGCTTCGTGTGCACCGCGAACGCAACCCGTTTGCGTCGGTGTGCGCCCGTGTGTGCTTCCATCCCTGCGAAGACAAATGCCGGCGCGCAGCACTCGATGCGCCTGTATCCATCCGCGGCGTGAAGCGCTTCATGGTCGAACAGGAAAAGCAGATTCAAGTGCCCGAGGTGCGCGAAAACCCCGCCAACGCCGCACGCAAAGTCGCCATCATCGGCGCGGGGCCGGCGGGGTTGAGTTGTGCGTATTTCCTGGCGCGGCTCGGCTACAAACCCGTCGTGTTCGAGGCGGAATCCGCCCCCGGCGGCATGCTTGTGCAGACCATTCCGGCGTACCGGCTGCCACGCGAAGAACTGAACCGCGAGATAGACATGATCCGCCGCTTGGGCGTCACGATTGAAACAAACAAACGGCTGGGCGCGGATTTCACCCTGCAATCGCTGCGCGAAAAGGGATATGAGGCGGTCTTCCTGGGATTGGGCGCGCCCAAGGGCGCGGCATTGGGCATTCCCGGCGACGATGCGGAGGGCGTTCTCGACGCGCTGCGTTTCCTGCGCGAGTACAACATGACGGGAACCGCGCGCGTGGCCAAACGCGTGGCGGTGATCGGCGGCGGCAACGCGGCGGTGGACGCCGCGCGCACCGCCATCAGGCTGGGTGCACAGGAAGTGACCATTGTGTATCGGCGCACCCGTGACGAGATGCCCGCCTATGAAGAGGAAATCGCGGAAGCGGAACGCGAAGGCGTGCGGTTGTGGACGCTTGTAGCGCCTGTCGAGGTCTTGACCGCCAATGCTCAGGTTGTTGGATTGCGTTGTCGGCGCATGACGCTGGGCGGCTACGACCTGAGCGGACGCCGCCGCCCCAAGCCGCTGGAGGACGCCGTGTTCGACGTGGAACTGGACCAGGTGATTGCCGCCATCGGCCAGAAACTTGACGTGGCGGCCTGCTGCGACGGCGTCGAAATCAGGGCGAATTCCTCCGGATTCCTGGAGGTTGATCCCCACTCAGGACAATGCAGCGTCCCATGGGTGTTCTCAGGTGGCGACGCCGTCACCGGCCCGGCGTCGGTGGTTGACGCCATCGGCGCGGGGGAGCGCGCCGCTGTCGGCATTGACGCGTATCTTACGGGCGAGGAGCATGCATTCTGGCGCGATCAGCCCATGGTGGATACGGCGTTCGACCCGCTTGCAGAACCGGCGATGACACCCCGGGCGGAACCGGAGTTATTGCCGGTCGCGGCGCGTGTGGGGTCATTTGAGGAAGTGGAACTGCCGCTTGAGGAAACCAAAGCCATTTGCGAGGCGCTGCGATGCCTGCGCTGCGATTACTGTGCAAGCAAATGACAGGCGGCCGAAAAAAGGCGCAATTCGTGGAAATGGACCGGCTGCCGATGCAGTCGAAGCGGTGACATAGAGGACTTGGCGCGTATGGAACTTGTGATTGACGGAAAACAGGTAACCGCCGAAGCGGGTGAGACGATCTTGCAGTGCGCCCTACGGCACGGGATCGAAATCCCGCATTTGTGCACACATCCGAGCCTGCCGCCTTTCGGCGCATGCCGCATGTGCCTGGTGGAAATCGAGGGCATGCGCGGATTTCCCACTTCCTGCACCACGCCGGCGGCGGCGGGCATGACGGTCCGCACCAATACCCCGGCCCTGCAGGAATTGCGCCGCAACACCCTCGCCCTGATGATGATTGAGCATCCCAGCGCGTGCCTGGTCTGCGCGAAGCGTGAACTCTGCGACCAATTCCGGCCCGCATCGGAAAAAGCGGGCCGCACCACCGGTTGCCATACCTGCAACAACAAAGAAGTGTGCGAGGTGCGCCGCCTTTCGGAGGAACTCGGCTTCTGCCATCTGCCGGTGCCGCCCATGTATCATCAGCGCCCCCTCGAACGCGACAATCCGTTTATTGACCGCGATTTGAATCTCTGCATCCTGTGCGGGCGCTGCGTGCGCATCTGCAAGCACCAGCACGGCGCGAGCGTGATTGATTTCGTGGGTCGCAGCAGCGCCACGAAAATCGGCGAAGCCTTTGGCCGCAGCCTCCTCGAGGCCGGATGCCGTTTCTGCGGCTCCTGCGTGGATGTCTGCCCCACCGGCACCCTCGCCGACCGCTACGCCAAGTGGTACGGCAAACCGGACAGCGCCGTCGAAACCACATGCATTTTCTGTGACGCCGCATGCGCCCTCAACGCACTGGCCACGGACGGAAAACTCGTCAGTGCCCACGCGGTAAACGCGGGTGTGCCGGTGTGTGTGCTGGGGCGCTTTGCCTTGGCGGAGTTTCTCAACGGCACGGACCGCCTGCGCATGCCGCATGTGCGCGTCGGCAAGGTGCTGCGCGAGCATGAATGGGATGCGGCGCTGGAAACGGCGGCGGCGCGATTGCAGCCCTATGTCGGTTCCGCGTTCGCATTCGTATGCGACACCACCAGTACGCTCGAAGACCGGCACGTCTTCCGGAAATTCACCCGCGAAGTGATGCAGTCAGAGCATTTCATCGAACTGACACCCGACGCGCGCGGAGAAGCACATGTCACCCTGCCCGATGGCGTCAAGGCCGCCTGTTTCACCGGCGCGTTCGCGGATGACGAGGCGGTCGCGGGGCTGGAACTGCTCCTTGTGCAGGATTGTTATCCTTCGCCGCTGAGCGAACGGGCGGACATCGTCCTTCCCGCCGCCGTGTTTGCGGAAATCGAGGGCACGGCGGCCGATCGCGCGGGTGCGCCGCGGCCGCTGCGCAGGGCATGCACCCCGCCGGGGCAGGCGCGCCCGGACTGGGAAATCGTGTGCGGGTTGGCCCGTGCGATGGGCGCGAACGGATTCCTCTACGAATCGGCGCGCGAGATTGCCCTGGAGGCCGGCGTCGCCGAAGCCGCCCTGTGGATAGCGCGCGAGGAAGCCCCGGCGGCCGCCCGAGACCCCAGAGAGCGCCGCACCCATTTCCGCGGCCATGACATCGCGGAGAAGGTGCTGGGACTGAAGAACCTGCCTCTGAACGGCGCCGCGCCCGCCGCTGTGGTCGCGGCGACAGCGCAAGCGCCGCGTGCCGCAGGAAAATTCGAGATTCTTGAGAAAAGCGAGATCGCGCCCAACAACCACGAGATTGTCATCCACGCGCCGCATATCGCGCGCAAGGCAAAGGCCGGCCAGTTCGTCATTGTCATGGTGGACGAGAATTCCGAGCGCGTGCCTTATACCCTGTGCGATTGGGATGTGGCACGCGGCACGATTACGTTGGTCGTGCAGGAGATGGGACAGTCCAGCCGCAAACTTGTCCTGAAATCCGCCGGCGACGCCCTTGCGCACGTCGTGGGGCCGCTGGGCATTCCGCTGGAGATTCAACACTACGGCACGGTGGCGCTTGCGGGCGGCTGTTACGGCGTCGGCGGCATCCTGCCGATCGCGCGCGCCATGAAGGACGCCGGCAACCATGTGATTGCCGTGGTCGAGGCGCGCAGCCACTATCTCGCCTACTACAGCGACAAACTCGCCGGAATCGCCGATGAATTCATGCAGACCACCATTGACGGGTCCCACAGTTTCCGCGGCCATGCCGTGGATTACATCGGCAAGATGCTTCAGGACGGACGGAAACTGGATTGCGTGGTCGCCATCGGGTGTCCGTTCATGATGATGCTGACCGCGCAAGAAACCCAGCCGCACGGCGTGAAGACCTTCGTGGCGCTCAATCCGATCATGCTCGACGGCACCGGCATGTGCGGTGCATGCCGCGTGTCGGTGGGCGAGGAAACGAAATTCGCCTGCGTGGACGGCCCCTTCTTTGATGGTCACCTGGTGGATTGGGAGGAGGTCCGCGATCGCCGCGTGGCATATAGCGCAGCGGAGATTCAGTCTATAGGACGCACCGAGCCGGTTGTTGCCGCCGCCCACCACGGCGGCGGGCATGCCTGCTCATGCAAATAACACAAAGCACGGTGGGTGGAATGTCGCGATGCGGCATGGAACCCACCGCCGGATAAAGACAAATACAGCGCGATGGTGGGTGCCGCTTTGCTGCACGCACCCTGTGAGGTTTTATCAGGGAACGGAAGCATGCCAAAGGAAAAAGTGCCGAGACAGCCGATGCCGGAACAAGCGCCGGAGGACCGCGCCCGAAATTTTGACGAAGTGCCCTACGGCTACACGCCGGAAACGGCCATCATTGAAGCCAACAGGTGCATGAAATGCAAGAAACCCGGCTGCGTTGCGGGATGCCCCGTGCATGTGGATATTCCGGGATTCATCAGTCTGGTGCAGGAAGGCCGATTCATCGAGGCGGCCCACAAACTCAAGGAGCAGAACGCGCTGCCGGCGGTCTGCGGGCGGGTCTGTCCGCAGGAGGAACAATGCGAGATCAAGTGCATCCTCGGCGTGAAGGGCGAACCGGTCGCCATCGGCCGGCTTGAGCGCTTCGTGGCGGATTATGAACGCGCCTCCGGCAACATTGAACTGCCGGAACTGCCGCCCAAAACCGGCAAGCGTGTCGCGGTCGTGGGCGCGGGACCCGCCGGCCTCACTGTCGCCGGCGACCTGATTCGCCTGGGCCATGAGGTGACGGTGTTTGAAGCATTGCAGGCCCCCGGCGGCGTGCTCACCTATGGCATTCCGGAATTCCGCCTGCCCAAGGAAATCGTGTATGCGGAAGTGCATTTCCTCGAACGGATGGGCGTGGAATTCGTGATGGACTTCGTCGTGGGCCGCAACGCCACCGTCCGCGAATTGATGGAGGAGGAAGGCTACGATGCAGTTTTCATCGGCTCCGGCGCGGGACTGCCTTCGTTCATGGGCATACCCGGTGAAAACCTGGTCGGCGTCTATTCCGCCAATGAATATCTGACCCGCTCCAACCTGATGAAGGCGTACCTGTTCCCCAAGTACGACACCCCGCCCATCAAGCGCAGCCGTGTCGCCGTGATCGGCGGCGGCAATGTCGCCATGGACGCAGCGCGCACCGCCCTGCGCCTTGGCGGCGATGTCACCATTGTCTATCGTCGCGCCCGAGAACAGATGCCGGCCCGCGCCGAGGAAATCCACCATGCCGAAGAAGAGGGCGTCAAGATGATGCTCCTCAACAACCCCACCCGCATTATCGGCGATGAGCGTCATCGGGTCATCGGCATGGAGTGCATCAAGATGGAATTGGGCGAACCGGATTCCTCCGGACGCCGACGGCCGATTCCCGTAAAAGGTTCGGAATTCATCCTCGATGTGGACACCGTCATCGTCGCCATCGGCAACAAACCCAACCCGCTGATTCCCCAGACCATGCCCGGGCTGGAAACCACCAGACACGGCACCATCGTCGTGGATGAGAATACCATGGCGACGGCCGTGCCCGGCGTCTTCGCCGGCGGCGACATCGTCTCCGGCGCCGCCACCGTCATCAGCGCTATGGGACAGGGCCGCATCGCCGCCAAGTCCATCCATGAATACCTCATGGGACCGCAAGCAGCGCCTGTTGAAGAAACCGCCGCCGCCCAAGAAGCATAATCTGCGCACGCGCTCCCGTTCTGGAGTACAGGCTTCAGCCTGTGGGCTGCAAGCGGACTCGCGCGCCGTCTCACAAAGTCCGACCCGTCCGACATCTCCGACAAACACAAACCCCTGCGCGGAAATCGTCTCCATCTCCTCCAGAATTTTCCGGCGACCCCGCGTGTTTCTTCATCGGGTGGCGCGCGATGCGCCATGACGAAAGCGGCCAATCCCATGATACCCTTTCACACAGAACACGGGAACCGACAGCGCGCCGCACGGCTGGTCCGGGCGGCATGGCCGGTTTTATTCACGCTGCTTTCGGGATGTCTCGAAAATCCACCTCGTCCAGGGGGAGCAATACAGGAGCATACGGGGTATATGAACGAAACCATCACGATCAGCGACGAAGAATGGCGGCAACGGCTGACGCCGGAACAATACCATGTGACCCGTGAAAAGGGCACAGAGCGCCCCTTCACCGGAAAATACTGGAATACGAAAACGCCGGGCGCCTACGTCTGCGTATGTTGCGGACAGGAATTGTTTCAGTCAGAGACGAAATTCGATTCCGGATGTGGCTGGCCCAGTTTCCATTCACCCGCCGCGAAAGAACATATCGCCGAGGCGTTGGATACCAGTTTCGGGATGGTGCGCACCGAAGTCTTGTGCAGCAGATGCGGCGCGCATCTCGGTCACGTCTTCGACGACGGCCCGCCACCCACCGGCCTGCGCTACTGCATCAACTCCGCCGCACTGAACCTTGTCGAACGCAACGAGAACGCCTCATCCAAAAAATAGGCAACATCCCCCGGAGAGGCATTGCTGTCGCGCTTGCGCTTCACACTCTGGGGTGTCGAGGTGACGCTGCTTTTGGCAGACCCCGTACCGGCAGGAATCGTTTGCGGGCGTTCCGCGCAATTTTTTCAACGGTTTTGTGCTGATTTCGCAAAAGCCGGGAGCAGACCCGGCGCATCCGTCTGCGACGCACTCGTCCGGCTCGGTTCCATTTTTGTTCGGTTTTTCTGCTGTTTTTCCGGACATGCGCACCGGTTTTCCCGTGAACGGCCATCCCCGGCAAAAGGGCGGACCCCGTGAAACAGAGACCACGGCGATGCGCCTCGAGCAAAACTCCACATCACGAGTGATCGGTGGCGAAGCGACGCAGTATGAACAGGTAGATCGCAAGACTGACGCCGATATAGCCGGTGTACAACGCAATCAGGACTCGGTTCCATGGAAGGCTCCCGGCGTGGACGCTCACGACATACCCCGCGATAACAATCAACAGCAACACCGCGGCGCACACCCGCAGCGACACAGGCATCGCGCCGACCCCCCGGCGCACCCGGAGAATATAGCGCACATACGCAAAGGTCGCGGGGATGAGAAACAACAGCGACACGACAATGCCCAGCCACGCCGGCCAGTCGAGGTCATGGATTTTCGTGAAGCCGATGCAGGCGTTCCGGAAAATCGTGAATGACGCAAACCACAGAGGGAATCCCGCGCCCCAGATGCATTCCTTCACCGTAATCGGATGCGGCGCGCCGCTTTCCGGGCGGTTGAAAAGATAGAAGGCCAGGCCGAACGCCAGCCCGCCGCCCAGGCCGATGCTCATCTCCCAGTTCTTCCACCAATCCAGTTTCAGGGCCGACCCGTGCATCGTCTGCCAACAGCCGCCCACCGTGAACGGTATCGCGAAGCCCAGCGCCATCACGATCATCATGGCCACCGCGCGCCGGTCGCGGCGCGCCGCCTCAAAAGCCAGGAACCCCAGGAATAACCCGACATGCGGCGCGATGTTGCGGATGGAACCCAGCGCGCGGCGACAGGTGGCGTACTCGGCCACGTCATAGAGCCCTTCGTTGTAAAACGGCAGGAACCACTGCGGAAAGACGCGCACCACGACCCCGGCAATCACCGCGCCCAGGATGCCCGCGCCGATGCGCGCCGCCCAGCACTGCCAGCCCGGCGGCGTGCGCGGCGCACACCACGCCATGAACGCCCCGGTCACCCCGCCCCAATGCAGGCCGCAAAGAAAGAGCATCGCGTAGCCGGTCCAGGGCGCAATGTCGCGCACCCCTTCGGGGTAGTTCAGATAGAATTTCCCTTGCAGCCACGCGATGTACACCCCGTAGCCGGTCATGCCGCCGAAGGCGATGCCGAATGTAATCGCCGCGATCATCCGCGCGTGGCCATAGGGCCGCAGGCGGGCCGTGCCGTCCAACGACGAAAACAGATACCACAATACGCCCCAACCCAGCCCTGCCAACAGCCCGCCCTGCGAGCCGCCGTAGCCGCTGGTGCCGCGAATCGCCCAGAAAAACGCGCCCATCAGGCCCATGATCCCGGCAATCGCCCAATAATCCGAAGGTTGCAATCCCGATCCCGACGCAGCATTATTCTCGGTGATCTTTTCCTGCATCACGGAGTTCTCCCTGAATTCGTGCAGGCATCCTGTCCGTCGTTGCGCCCCTCGCTGCCCTTTGAGCATCTTCGAATCAGACACCATGGTGCCACGAGGTCGTCGAAGGCGAACAGCAGGTCCGCGATCTTCCCACCCGGCGCCCGCAGGGGAAAACCGCCTGCAGCATGTTGCAAATGCGATCTTACGCGATGTAGCCTACGCAATGGAAACGAGGTAATCCGAGGGGCCTGTGAGCAAGGACATCATCAAAAACACTTTTGCGCGGCGCTGAGCGCCTGGAAAAGGGGACCCTTCACCAGTGAAAGCCGCTTTGATTGCGCCGAAATTTGACGTGGCCGGCCGACTGGTCACGGTCGAGCACACGGGAGAAGGCAACGTCAACGACACATATCTTGCGATCTTCCGCACGACATTTTCCGAAGAGCGCATCATTCTCCAACAGATCAACAAGCGGGTTTTTACCCGGCCCGAATACATCATGGAGAACATGCGCGTGTTGACGGAACACGTTCACAGGCGTATCGAGGAAGAGGCCCACATGGCCGACCGCATCTGGCAACTGCCCCGGGTGATCCCCGCCAAGAATGGGCAGGATTTTGTCATAGACGGCGATGGCGAATACTGGCGCGCCATTACCCTGATCGCCTCCGCGCACTCCTACCAACAGGTCCAGAGCGTGGAGCACGCCCACGAAGCGGGATTTGTTCTGGGGTACTTTCAGCGACTCATCAGCGATCTCGACGTGAACACACTTCACGACACCCTGGAGGGATTTCATATCACTCCCGGATACCTGGACAAATTCGACAAGGCATTGCAGACGCCGGAGGGACAGGCCCGGCTGAATGCTTCACTCGATGCGCAGCGTTGTTATCGCTTCATCCAGGAACGCCGCGACTGGTGCTCCGTGCTGGAAGACGCCAGGAAAGCGGGCGAGATTCGGCTGCGGCCCATCCACGGAGATCCAAAGATTTCCAACATCATGATTGACGATGCCACGGGAAAGGGAACCTGCATCGTGGATTTGGACACCGTCAAGCCCGGTTTGATCCATTACGACTTCGGCGACTGCCTGCGTTCCTGCTGCAATCCCATGGGCGAAGAGACATCCGATCTCGCTCATGTCTATTTCGACACAGACCTCTGCGAGACCATTGTCAAAGGGTACATGGTGCACGCCCGGTCTTTCCTCACGGATGCCGACCGGCAATATCTTTACGACGCCATTCGGCTCATTGCCTTCGAACTGGGCCTGCGATTCTTCGCCGACTACATCGCGGGCGACGTGTACTTCAAAACGCGCTATGACGGACAAAACCTCAACCGCGCGCGGGTCCAGTTCAAACTCACCGAGAGCATCGAAGCGCGCGAAAAACAGATACGCAACATTCTGGACAGGACCTGAGTCGCGCCTGATCTGCACCGCGCAGACGGAGGGGGCGAAAGACTGTATTGCATACCGCAAAGATTGATGACATGCCGACATTACAGATTGTCGGAGTTGTGCTTTCCGACGCCACTCTCGCTGCGGTTTTGCCCCACCGCACACGGCGTGGTATACTCCGCCGTTTGGACTGCCGCATTTTCGGGAAATGCGGTTCACTGACAACCCAGGGTTTTCACAGGCGTGGCAAAGTTGTATTGCGGCGTAGATTTTGGGACAACCAATTCGAGCGTGGCGCTTTCGGATGGCGCGCGGGTGCAGGTGCTTGCCGTTGACCAGGAAAACGACATCCAGACGTCGCTGCCGTCGCTGGTCTATATCACGCGGGATGGGAGCACGATAGTAGGCCGGGCGGCCGCCAACGCCTTTATTGATCGCAATGTGGACCGCGAGGTCCTCCTGAAACAGGTGGACCTGGGGGTGGCCATCGAGGCGTATGTGGCGTCGGAACCCGACAAAAGCGAGCATTACCGTCCGGGGGTCAAGGACCCGGAGGCGCGCGAGGCGGTGCGCGCGCGCGCGGTGGTGGAGGTGAATGCCCCGGGACGCCTTTTCCAGTCGTTGAAGACGCTGTTGCGGCATCGGGGATTCCGGGGCACGGAGGTTTTCGGCGTCAATTATCAAATCGAGGAACTGGTGGCGATCATCCTGCGGCGCTTGAAAGCGGCGGCGGATGCGGCGGCGGGCGAAGCGATTACGCGCGCGGTCTTCGGGAGGCCGGTGCGCTTTTCGGAGCGCGAAGAGGAAAACGAAACGGCGGAACGGCGGCTGCGCACCGCAGCGCAGTTGGCGGGCTTCGAGCAGGTGACGTTCTTCTACGAACCGGTGGGGGCGTGCGTGGAATATGCGTTGCGGGGCGACCAGCGGCAGCGGCTCATGGTGGTGGACATCGGCGGCGGCACCTGTGACGTCTGTATCATGGCCTTCGGCGGCGCACAGGGCATGGCGGAACGCCTCGCGGAAAGCAAGATACTCAGCGTATCCGGCGTGCCTGTGGCGGGCGACGCCATAGACCGGGAAATCATCCGCAGCAAGTTGTTCCCCATTTTCGGCAGCCGGGCGCGCTACGGTCCCGCGCAGTTGCCCATGCCGCAGTACCTCTACAACCAGATACTGGACTGGCAAAACCTGTATCGTCTCAACAACGAAGAGACGATCAACTGGCTGCTGGCCGCCGAGACGAGTTCGACTGACCCGGAAGGCATCCGCGCGCTGCGTCGCCTGATTCAGCGCAACCTCGGCTATCCCGTCGCGCGCGAAGCGGAAGCCGCCAAGAAACGGCTCTCTTCCGAATTGGAGACCATGATCCGGGTGGACGCCGAAGAATTCCAGGTTTATGAACGCCTGGAGCGCGGCGAGTTTACGCATATCATCGAGCACACGCTGGACCTGATGATGGGCAGCATCGCCGAAGCGGAACAACTCGCGGGGTTGAAGCCCAAAGACATTGACCTGGTGCTCACCACCGGCGGCACCAGCCTGATCCCCGCCATCCGCGCCATGCTTGAGCAGCGCTACGGCCCCGACCGGGTGCACCAGCGCGATACGTTCACCAGCGTCGCGACGGGCCTCGCCATCGTCGCGCAGTATACATGACAGCGGCGGCGCGCCGCCGCTGTGCAATCGAAAGAAACGCCCTTACATTTTCTGCATCATCGCGAGGAATTCAGCATTTGACTGCGTCTTCTTCAGTTTCTCGATGAGCAGTTCGGTGGCTTCGATCAGTTCCAGGGGGCTGAGCACGCGCAAAAGGAGCCAGATGCGTTCCAGTTCCTCCTGCGGCACCAGCAGTTCTTCCTTGCGGGTGCGCGATTTGTGCACATCCACGGCAGGGAAGATGCGTTTTTCCATGAGCCGCCGGTCCAGGTGGATTTCCATATTGCCGGTGCCCTTGAATTCTTCGAAGATCACGTCGTCCATGCGGCTGCCGGTTTCGACAAGCGCCGTCGCCAGAATGGTAAGGCTGCCGCCTTCTTCGACATTGCGGGCCGCGCCGAAAAAGCGCTTGGGGCGCTGGAGCGCATTGGAGTCCACGCCGCCGGAAAGCACCTTGCCGCTGGCCGGCACGATCACGTTGTAGGCGCGCGCCAGGCGCGTGATCGAGTCGAGCAGAATCACGACATCCCGCTTGTGCTCGACCAGCCGCTTTGCCTTGCTGAGCACCATTTCGGCGACCTGGACATGACGCTCGGGCGGTTCATCGAAGGTCGAAGCAATGACCTCGCCCTTTACGGATCGCTGCATGTCGGTGACTTCTTCGGGGCGCTCGTCAATCAGCAGCACGATGACCGTGGTTTCGGGATGGTTAATCGCGATGCTGTTGGCGATCTTCTGCAGGAGCACCGTCTTGCCCGTGAAGGGCGCCGCGACGATGAGGCCGCGCTGTCCTTTGCCGATGGGGGCGATGAGATCAAGGATGCGCATGGCGATTTCCTTGGGAGTGGTCTCCAGGCGCATGCGTTCGTCGGGGTGCAGCGGGGTCAGGCTGTCGAAGATGATGCGGTTGTGCGCCACTTCGGGCGGTTCGCCGTTGACCTCTTCCACCTTCAGCAGGGCGAAGTAGCGTTCGCCCTCCTTTGGCGGGCGCACATGACCCTTGACGCTGTCGCCGGTGCGCAGGCTGAACTTGCGAATCTGCGAGGGCGACACATAGATGTCATCGGGACCGGGCAGATAGGAGTAGTCCGGCGACCGGAGAAAGCCGAAGCCGTCCGGCAGGATTTCGAGGGTGCCCTCGCCGAAAACGGATCCGGCCTTTTCCAGGCTGCGTTGCAGGATGAGGAAGATCAGGTCCTGCTTCTTGAGGCCGCCGTAGTCGTCGATGCCGATTTCCCTGGCGGTTTCGCAGAGTTGCGGCATGGACATCGCCTTCAGGTCATTGATGGCGATTTCCGGGCCGTCGCCCTGGAGCACTGGCATTTCCTCGTTCTCAACGTCCAGCACCGGCGCGGAAGAGCGCTGCTGGTGCATGTTGGGTCTGCGCTGTTTCTGCTTGTGCTGCATGCGCCCGCCGTAACTACCCTTTTTCATGCCGCGGTTTTTCGGCCTTCCCTGGCCTCGGTCCGTCATGGCCTTCTCCGTCATGAGACTTCCTTTCGCTGTTCCAGCGTTCCAGTTTCTTACGCCCGCGCCGGAGGCGCACGCGGCGTCTTGTCCATATGTTGAGGCGCTAATGGATTTGCGCCCAGTTTTCCCCGATGCCCGCGTCCACCTTCAGCGGCACATCGAGCGTCACTGCCTTCTCCATAATGTCGGTCATCACCGCCGCGATGGCTTCGGCGTCTTTCGCATCGGTCTCTGCGACCAATTCGTCGTGAACCTGCAAGAGCAGGCGCGCGCCCCGGTCGCGGAAGGCGTCATCAATGCGAATCATGGCCAGTTTGATGATGTCAGCCGCGCTGCCCTGAACGGGGGTGTTTATCGCCATCCGTTCGGCGGCCTTGCGCGTGGCATTGTCGCTGCTGTTGATTTCCGGCAGGTAACGCCGCCGGTTCAACAGGGTGGTCACATAGCCGTTCTTCCGCGCCGATTCAATCGTGCTGTCAAGCCAGTCCCGCACCTGCGGGTATTGCCTGAAATAATCCTCAATGAATCTGGCGGCCTCGGCATTGGAAATGCCGAGATTGCGCGCCAGCCCGAAGGGACTGATGCCATATACCACGCCGAAATTTACGGCCTTGGCCTGGCGGCGCATCTCCGGCGTGACATAATCGGGGGCGACGCCGAAGACGCGGGCCGCGGTGTCGCGGTGGATGTCCATGCCCCGGTCAAACGCCTCCCGGAGATTCCTGTCACCCGAAAGATGCGCCAGAATACGCAATTCAATTTGTGAGTAGTCGGCTGATATCAGCCGCTGATTGGGACTGCCCGGCACAAAGCCTTCCCGGATGCGTTTGCCCAGTTCCGTGCGCACCGGGATGTTCTGCAGATTCGGGTCGCTGCTGGAGAGCCGCCCCGTCGCTGTAACCGCCTGGTTGAACGACGTGTGGATGCGCCCCGTTTCCGGGTTCACCAGTTTGGGCAAGGCATCCACATAGGTGCCGCGCAGTTTTTCAAGTGTCCGATATTCGAGGATTTTCTCAGGCAACGGGTGCGCCCGGGAAAGTTCCTCCAACACTTCGACGTCCGTGGAAAACCCCGTCTTGGTCTTCCGTTGTGTTTTCAGTTTGAGTTTGTTGAACAGGATTTCCTGAAGTTGCCTGGGGGAGTTGATATTGAACGGCTCCCCGGCCAGTGCATGTATCTCCGCTTCCAAGGCCCCCAGCCGCGATTCAATTTCGGCGCGCAACACCGCAAAGACCTCTGAATTGATGGCAATCCCCGTCTGTTCCATGCGCGCCAGCACGCCGATCAGCGGCACTTCCACCTCCTGGAACAGCCGCTCCAGTTCGAGGGTTTTCAACTTTGGCCCCAGGATTCCGGCAAGACGCCACGTCAGATCAGCGTCTTCGGCGGCGTATTCGCACGCGCGGTCTACGGGGACTTGGTCGAAGGTAACGGCCTTCGCGCCTTTTCCTATCAGGTCGGATATGGGGATGGGTTTCAGCCGAAGATATTGCAGGCTGACCTCATCCAGATTGTGCCTTAATCGGGAGGGGTCTGTCAAGTAGGAGGCCACCATGGTATCCATGACGATGCCCTCGACCCGCGCCCCGGCCCGTTCAAGCACCACCATGTCGTACTTGATGTTGTGGCCGATCTTGCCAATCCCGGCGTCTTCCAGCAGGGGGCGCAACAGTTCCAGCACACGCGTTTTGGGCAGTTGGTTCACTTGCTCGGCGGTGCTCAAATCGTCAGGGTCGCGAAAAACAGTCAGCGCTTCGGGTAGATGCCCTACGGGGATGTAACAGGCACTGCCTGCTTTACAGCACAGGGAAATCCCCACCAGGTCCGCGCGCATGGAATCCACCGAAGTGGTTTCGGTGTCAATGGCAAAGCAGCCGGCGGCGCGCATTTCCCGGATGACTGCGCGCAGCGCAGCCTCGTCCGTTATCATGGCATAGTGGCGTTTGTTTTCGGACTGCGCCGCGCCGGGGAGCACCTCCTCAATCAGTTTGGTGAACCCCAGTTCGCTGAAGGTGCTGATCAGGCGTTCGGGATCCGGGCCCTTGCGGCGGCAGGCGGCGGGGGGCGCGGGCAGGTCAACATCGGTGCGGATGGTCACCAGTTCGCGGCTGAAAAAAGCCTGTTCGCGGTCTTCCAGCAGGCGCTCCTTCTGTTTGCCCTTCAGTTCTTCGATGTGTTCGTACAGCGCCTCCAGCGACCCGAACTGCTCCATCAGTTTCTTCGCGGTTTTGTCGCCGATGCCGCGCACGCCGGGCACATTGTCGGCGGCGTCGCCGATCAGCGCCAGGGCGTCGGTGACACGGTCGGGTCCCACACCGAAACGCTCCTCCACTTCCTTCACGCCCAGCCACTCGTCCTTGTCGCCCTTGCCGGGATCGTAAACGCGCACGCGGTCGTTGACGAGTTGGAGCAGGTCCTTGTCGCCGCTGACCACAACGACTTCCATACCCTCGGTTTCGGCGCGTCGGGCGAGGGTGCCGATCACGTCGTCGGCCTCCACGCCCGGCACACAAAACAGGGGGATGTTCAGCGCCTCGACCACCTCGTGCATGCGCGGGAACTGTTCCTTGAGGTCTTCGGGCGTTTCCTGTCGGGTCGCCTTGTATTCCGGGTAGATTTCCTCGCGGAAGGATTTGCCCGGCGCGTCGAAAACCACGGCGATATGCGAGGGCTGATGCTCCCGGAGGATTTTCAGCAACACACGCGTGAAACCATAGACTGCGTTTGTGGGGCGGCCTTTGGCGTCGCTGAGCGGCGTGCGGATCGCATAATACGCCCGGAAAGCGAAGGCCATGCCGTCTATGATATAGAGTTTATCGGCCATGGGAAACTTCCTCCATGCACGCCAGAATTTCCCGTGCCGCCCGTTCCGAGGCGCCCGGCCCGCCCAGCGACCGGCGCACCGCGCCCAGTTCGGCGACCATCGCCACGCGCGCCGGCGTGTCTTCGATCAGTTCCAGCGCGGCGGGCAGGATGCGTTCCGGCGCGGCATCATGCTGCAGGAATTCCGGCACGATGCCGCGTCCGGCAAGAATATTGACGATGCCGATATGTTGAATGCCCCGGATGAACCAGCGCGCCAGCCAGTAGTTCACGGTCCCCACGCGGTAGAGAATGATCATGGGCACGCCGAAAAGGGCCGTTTCCAGGGTGGCGGTGCCGGAAGCCACGAGACAGAACCGCGCCTGCGCCAGTACATCATACATGCCTTCCACGCGGATATCCAGCGGGAAATCCCCAGCGAGGGCGCGGACCTGTTCGGCCCGCGCCGCATTCACGCAGGGTGTGACGAAGCGCGCGCGGGGATGACGTTCCCGAATGCCGCGGGCGACCGCGATCATCACGTCCATCAATCGGGCGATTTCCTGTCGGCGGCTGCCCGGCAGCAGGCCAATGACCATTTCTTCGGCGGCAGGAGTCGGCGCCCAGGCCGCGAGATGATCCAGGAGCGGATGGCCCACAAAAACGCAGTCCACGCCCGCGTCGCGATAGAGTCGCTCCTCGAATGGAAAAATGACCAGCATCTTGTTCACGCACTGAGCCAGGATGTGTATCCGGCCGCGTTTCCACGCCCACACCTGCGGGCTGATGTAATACACCACGGGGATGCCCAACGCGCGCGCGCGGCGCGCCAGCCGGATGTTAAAGCCCGGATAGTCAATCAGCACCAGGCACTCCGGCGGATGGTCCCGGAGCCGGGCCACGGTCTCCAGAAAAAGGCGGCGCAACGGAAGAATCTGCCTGAAGACCTCGGAAAAACCCATGATGGCTTGTCCGGCCAGATCGTGGTGCAGCGTCATGCCCGCCCCCGCCATTGCGGCGCCCCCCAGCCCCTCGCAAACGATATCGGGTTGCGCAGCCCGGAGCGCGCGCACCAGCGCCGCACCGTGCGCGTCCCCGGAACTTTCCCCCGCTACGAGAAATATCCGCTTCACGAGTGCTCCCGAATGAAGTCCATGACTTGTTGCGCCAGCCGCATCGCACGCACCCCATCCTCCCCGGACACCACGGGGCGGCCCCCCTCGCGCACGCATGCGATGAATGCGCCCAATTCCAGTTTCAGCGGCTCATCCTTCAGAACGGGCAACGGCTCGATGATAATATGCTCCATGGGATTGCCATCCGGCGGCAGCGGCCCGGGCTTTTTCCGATAAACCAGCACCTCCTGGGCGCTGTAATCAGTGGAGACGTAGGCGTTTTCGGCGAAGATGCGGATTTTCCGCATGCGGTCCACCGATACACGGCTGCTGGTCAGGTTGGCCACGCAGCCCGACGCAAAGCGCAGACGCACGTTGGCGATGTCCTCGCTTTGCGAAAAAACCGGCACCCCCGCCGCATCCAGCGACAGCACCTCTGAGGCGTCCATCGCCAGCACAATGTCGAGGTCGTGAATCATCAGGTCGAGCACCACGCTGACATCCGCGCCGCGCATCGGGAAGGGGCTGAGCCTGTGACACTCGATGAATCTCGGTTCGTGGAAATGATCGAAGACCGCCATCACGGCCCCGTTGAACCGCTCGATGTGCCCGACCTGCAAGGTCACGCCGCGCCGCGCGGCCGCTGCCGTCAGCCGTTCCGCCTCCGCCACCGTCGCCGCCACCGGCTTCTCCACCAGCACATGCACGCCGGCCTCAATGAATTGCAGGGCGATCTCAAAATGCGTGGTGGTCGGCGTCGCCACCGACACCGCTTCGACCCCGTCGGCAATCAGCGCCGCCGCGTCGGGATATGCGCGGGTATTGAAATCCTGCGCGGCCTTCGCCGCTTTATCGGGGTCCGTGTCCACGATGCCGATCAGGTCGGCGTGGGGCATGGCGGCGTAATGACGCGCGTGGTGGTAGCCGAGATGGCCCACGCCGATCACGCCGGCGCGAATGCTTGCCATACAGTTTTCCTTCCGGGAAGTCACCAGACCTTGAGATTGTCCGCGAAACGCTCCCCGTTTCGGGCATGCTTTGGGGGATTGGGGCGCTTGCACCTGTCCATGACGCCCAAGAGCACTCTACACCAACCCCGGCGAGCGGTGCAATATCATACCCCCTCTCAACGATATGGAGTGCGCCGGATATTCGGCGCGCTCCATATCCTACGGGGCTTTACTGGATGCCGCGCGCGGAATTCCGCACGAAGTCCAGGATGACACGCCGTTCTTCGCAATCCGGTACCTGTTGCTCGATGGCGGCCAGCGCCTGGCTGGTATTCAGGTGCGAGCGATATAACAAACGGTACATCTTCCGCAGATGCGCAATGGACTCCTTGCTCATGCCGTTGCGTTCCAACCCGACGGTGTTGGGGCCGTGGCACAAAGTGGGGTATCCCGCCAGAATCATGTAGGGCAAGGCATCCTTGGTCACCCGCGACATCGCACCAATAAAGGCCATGCGGCCTACTACGCAGAACTGGTGCACACCGGAAAGGCCGCCGATGATCGCCATGTCCTGCACCGTCACATGGCCTGCCAGCCCCGCGCTGTTCGCCATGATGACCCGATCACCCACCGTACAGTCATGGCCGACATGGGAGCAGGCCATGAAAAGGCATTGGCTGCCGATGCGCGTCACCTTGTTTTCCTCCCCGTCGCCGTAGTCCGTGCTCGAACTGATGGTGACAAACTCCCGGAAAGTATTCCCGTTTCCGATGAGCGTTCGGCCAAAAGTCCCTTTCTTGTGCTTCAGGTCCTGTGGCAGCACCCCCACTTGCGCCCCGCTGAAGGTCCGGTTGTTCGCCCCCATCACGGTGCCGGTGCCAATCACGCAATGCGGACCGATGACCGTGCCCGGCCCAAGCGTCACCCCCGCCTCAACAATACTGAACGCCTGAACTTCCACGTCCTCGGCCAATTCCGCTGAAGGATGCACGATCGCTGTGGGATGTATGTTCATGAAACTCCCCGGTATATGTCGCAGATATTATGACAGAATGGCATTCGGATAACACAATTGCCCGCCAAATTCAATTTTCTGGCATCATTTTGCGCTATTTCCAGCCGGCAGATGCTGCGCCCTCGTGATTTCTCAGGAGATTTCGGTCTCTTTCAAATAACATCTAACGCATTGAAATACAGTAACTTGCAAATACAACAAGTGTCCTGCTTCCTGAGTGCCTGGGAGCCAACAGATCCCCCGGAAAAAAAATCGCTAAAGTTTTCGCTAAAGTTGCCGATAAATCGGGATGGTAGCCCGGAATGGGCGATTAAGGGATAGCGCGAAGGCTTGCCAAAACAATCGGGTGGGCAAGAAAAGAGGGAGGAAAAGAGCCACAAGCGGGGTGTGCCCACAATGCGGCGGGGAGCCGCCACGCGACTCAGGGAAGGGTCGCCGCTGACAATTGAAACTGATGGGGAATGTGAAACAGGTTTTTACCGGTGATTCCTGCAATGTTGCCGGGCCGATAATGATTGATTCCAGGCAATGGGAACGGTGGTGTTAAATGGGAGCGCTGCCGCAGACCTTTGGGATCGTTAGAAACAGCCGCGCACGGATGCGCGGCGCCAACCACTCACGGAGGATAGAATTATGGGACTTCGAATCAACACCAATGTGTCCGCATTGAACGCGGCGCGCGTCTTGAGGCGGTCAACGCTTGACCTGAACAAGTCACTGGAACGGCTTTCCAGCGGCTTGCGCATCAACCGCGCGGCGGACGACGCCGCGGGATTGGCCATTTCGGAGGGGTTCCGGGCGCAGGTGCGCGGCACCCAGGTGGCCGCCCGCAATTCGCAGGACGGCATCAGCCTGGTGCAGACAGCGGAAGGCGCCCTGAGCGAGACGCAGAACATCCTGCAGCGCATTCGCGAACTGGCGGTGCAGGCGGCCAACGGCACGCAAAGCGACAACAACCGTATCGCACTGAACACGGAAGTCCAGCAGTTGCTCAGTCAGATTGACACGGTCGCTCTGGATACCGAATTCAACGGTATCTACGTATTGAGTTCGGCGCAGACGGTGACGCTGCAATCGGGCTACAATCCCGGCCAGACGCTTGCCATTTCGGTATCAGGCACCAAGACCAACGATCTGACAATCAATACACTGGCGGTTTCGACGATGGCGCTGGCCGTCTCGGCCATCAGCACTGTTGATTTGGCGCTGCAAAGCGTGAGCACACTGCGCAGCACGTTGGGCGCCTATCAGAACCGCCTCGAATTCACCATCAACACCCTGGCGGTCCAGGAAGAAAACGCCGCCGCGTCCGAAAGCGCCATCCGCGACGCCGACATCGCCCAGGAGACCGTGCGTTTCACCCGGAACCAGATTCTGGTGAGCGCGGGCACCTCGGTTTTGGCCCAGGCGAATATCGTCCCACAGACGGCGCTGCAACTGCTCGGCCGGTAATTTATTTCGTGTTGAGGCACGCGGGACCGGAACAAGCGTCGGTCTCCCGTGCCGGGAATAACCGTGGCATTCAACCGAAGAGGAGGGTAAGAACGCGCTGAGGATTGGCGGTTGCGCTGGGCGTTCGCGTCGCCCGGGGCGAGTGAAAACCGCAGTTAACCAAGGAACAACAATGGAGGGCAAGGGATGCCCTCCGGGCCACTCATGGAGGAAAAGACTATGGGACTTAGGATCAACACCAATATTTCCGCGTTGAACGCGGGGAGAACCCTGCGGGCTTCAACGTTGGACCTGAACAAATCGCTGCAACGCCTGTCCAGCGGCCTGCGCATCAACCGCGCAGCGGACGACGCCGCAGGCCTGGCGATCGCGGAAGGGTTCCGCGCCCAGGTGCGCGGCACCCAGGTCGCCGCGCGCAATTCGCAGGACGGCGTCAGCCTCGTACAGACCGCCGAAGGCGGCCTGAGCGAAACCCAGAACATTCTGCAGCGTATCCGCGAACTGGCGGTGCAGGCGGCCAACGGCACGCAGAGCGACAACAACCGGGTCGCGCTGAACACCGAAGTGCAACAGTTGCTCGGGCAGATTGACACCATCGCCCTCGACACCGAGTTCAACGGTATCCGCGTGTTGAGCGCGACGCAGACGGTCACCCTGCAATCGGGATACAAGCCGGGCCAGACGCTTGAGATTGCTATCACGGGCGCCAAGACGAACGATCTCGCCGTGAACACGGTGGCGGTTTCGACGATGGCACTGGCAGTTTCCGCCATCAGCACTGTTGACATTGCGCTGCAGAGCGTCAGCACGCTACGAAGCAATCTGGGCGCCTACCAGAACCGCCTTGAATTCACCATCAACACCCTGGCGATTCAGGAAGAGAACGCCGCCGCCTCGGAAAGCGCCATCCGGGATGCGGACATCGCCCAGGAGACCATCCGCTTCACGCGGAACCAGATTCTGGTGAGCGCGGGCACGTCTGTGCTGGCGCAGGCCAACATCGTCCCGCAGACCGCGCTCCAACTGCTCCGGTAGCACTATCTCGCCGCCGGAGTTTTTTTAAATGGTGCGTTTCCGGGTTCTGTCCTCCGTCGGAACCCGGAAACATCAATGCCAGGTTTTGGAGAGGAGGTGATAGGCAGGGCGGAAGTGTCGGCGCGTCGGTTCGGGATGCCGACGCGGCCAGGGGCAGGAGTACGCCCGCACAATGATCATTGCGCCCCGGGCAAGGGATGCCCGAGACGCACATCAAGGAGGTAAGCGTATGGGACCACGCGGCAGCGCGTGGGCCTGAAAAGGGAGTGCAGGCACACATTCCCCGCTGTTGCGGCGGCGGAAAAAACACTGTGGAGCACCTCGGCGGCGACGGCAACGACTATGCTTCCGCGGTGATCCCTGTTGCGAGAGTGCACGCCGTTCCCCAACAGATGCGGGGCAGGGAGTTCCGCACCCCACTCATGGAGGATAGTTTATGGGACTTCGAATCAACACCAATATTGCCGCGTTAAACGCAGGGAGAACACTACGGACATCCACGCTCGACCTGAACAAATCGCTGCAACGGCTGTCCAGTGGCCTGCGCATCAACCGCGCTGCGGACGACGCCGCAGGCCTGGCGATCGCGGAAGGGTTCCGCTCGCAGGTGCGCGGCACCCAGGTCGCCGCGCGCAATTCGCAGGACGGCGTCAGCCTCGTACAGACCGCCGAAGGCGGCCTGAGCGAAACCCAAAACATTCTGCAGCGTATCCGCGAATTGGCGGTTCAGGCGGCCAACGGCACGCAGAGCGACAACAACCGGGTCGCGCTGAACACCGAAGTGCAGCAGTTGCTAGGCCAGATTGACACCATCGCCTTCGACACCGAGTTCAACGGCATCCGCGTGTTGAGCGCGGCGCAGACGGTCACCCTGCAGTCGGGTTACAAGCCGGGCCAGACGCTGGCGATCACCGTCACCGGCGCCAAGACGAACGATCTCGCCGTGAACACGGTGGCGGTTTCGACGATGGCGCTGGCTGTATCGGCCATCAGCACCGTTGACATCGCGCTGCAGAGCGTCAGCGCACTGCGCAGCAACCTGGGCGCCTACCAGAACCGCCTTGAATTCACCATCAACACCCTGGCGATTCAGGAAGAGAACGCCGCCGCCTCGGAGAGCGCCATCCGGGACGCGGACATTGCCCAGGAGACCATCCGCTTCACCCGCAACCAGATTCTGGTGAGCGCGGGGACGTCTGTGCTGGCGCAGGCCAATATCGTGCCGCAGACAGCGTTGCTGCTGCTGCGCTGACGACGGCATGAAGGAGACGGAGCATGGGTATTAATGGCGTAAACGGACAGGAACTCGCGGCCCTGTTCGATCTCCGCGCTGCTCGAACCCCTGCTCCCGGGTTTCGTACCAAGGAAGCAGAACCGGACCGGCCAGAGACCACGGCGCAGCCGCGTCCGGGGAAAAACGAGGAACAGGAGCAACAGGCCGCGAGTGTGGTGACTCAAACCCCGCTTGAAGTCACGCGTCGTGCGTTCCGCTTCGACGATGATGCCAAGCGTGTTGTGGTGCAGGTCATCGCGGAGAACAACGAGGTGATCAAGCAGATTCCGCCGGAGGAGTTCCTGCGCATGGCCGCACGACTCCGCCAGATTCAGGAATTGCTCTTTGACGAGCGCGCCTGATCCCTGCGGCGCTGCCAAATGAACGCCTTGGCCCCGGCGGTCGGCATGGCCGCCGGGGCTACGTCGTTGTTCCGTCTGTCACACTTTGCAGCATTTTTCCGCGTCCAGTATGATACGATCCGGAATTGTACTCTGGATAAATCCGACGACGAGGAAACAATTGCGATGAAGCAGGTGCTGGTCAGGGGCGGCAAGGTTTGCGTGGAAGAGACGCCCCCGCCGACGCCGGGGCCGGGTACGGCGCTGGTGCGGGTGGTCTATTCCCTGATCAGTTCCGGAACGGAATCCGGGTTGGTGTCGGGGGGCGGCGCGGCGGCGTTGGCGTTGAAAAAGGCGCGGGACCCGCTGAACATCGAGAAGGTGAAACGGAAACTCGCCTCCGTCGGCGTGAGGGGCACCATAGATGTCATCCGCAGCAGACTTTTTGAATACCAGGCGCCGGGCTACAGTTCCGCGGGCGTCATCGTGGAATGCGGCCCGGACCTGCCGGGCTTCCGCGTCGGCGACCGCGTCGCGTGCGCGGGCGTGGGCTACGCCGTTCACGCCGAGTACAACACCGTCCCACAGATGCTGATCACCCCCATTCCCGACGGCGTGGACTTCGATGAGGCCGCTTTTGTCGCGCTCGGCGCGATCGCCATGCAGGGCGTGCGGCGCGCCGCGCCGGGTTTCGGTGAGACCATCGTGGTGTTGGGGCTGGGGCTGCTGGGGCAACTCGCCGCGCAGATTCTCCGCGCGGCCGGATGCCGTGTTGTCGGCTGCGACCCCGTCGCGCCGAAGCGCGACTTGGCGGCGGAACTCGGCGCGGAGGCCGTGTGCGCGCCGGAGGCGCTTGCGGAAACGGTGGCGGAATGGACGGCGGGCTACGGCGCGGACGCGGCGGTCATCTGCGCCGCCTCCAAGGACAGCGCCGTCACAAATCAGGCGCTGGAATTGTGCCGCCAGAAGGGCCGGGTGGTGGTGGTGGGGGCGGTGGGCATGCACTTGGAACGCGACCCGATGTATCTCAAGGAACTGGATTTTCACCTGTCATGTTCCTATGGCCCCGGACGCTACAACCCCAATTACGAGGAAAAAGGGCTGGACTATCCCATCGGTTATGTGCGCTGGACCGAAGGCCGGAACATGGCCGAATTTCTGCGCATGGTCGCCGAGAAAAAAGTACGGGTGAAACCACTGATTTCCCTCGTGAAACCGGTGGACGCCGCGCAGGACGCCTACAATGCCATCCTCGATGCCGACAGCGGCGTCATCGCCGCGCTGATCGCCTATGGCCAGCCGCCGGACGGCGCCCCGCCCACGCCACCGCCGCGCAGCCTGGTTTTCCGCGCCGCCGCGCGCGCCGCCGGAGAGATCGGCGTCGCGGTCATCGGCGCGGGGTCCATCGCGCAGGCGTTTCACCTGCCGCACCTCGTCAAGATTCCCGGATGCCGTCTCGAGGCCGTGGTGGACCGCATCCCGGCGACGGCGCGGCAGGCCGCACAAAAATACGGCGCGGTCCGCTGCGCCACGGACTACCGCGAAATCCTGGGAGACAACGCCGTGCAGGCCGTCGTCATCGCGACGCGGCACAATCTGCACAAGGAACTCGCGCTCGCGGCCATTGCGGCGGGCAAGCACGCCTTTGTGGAAAAGCCGCTCGCGCTGACGGTGGAGGATTGCGGGGAAATCTGCGAGGCCGCCGCGCGCGCCGGCGTGCTGGTGACTGTGGGATTCAACCGCCGTTTCTCGCCGTGGTCACAGCAGGCCATGGCCGCGCTGGCGCACGCGCGCGGACCGAAAATGATCTTGTACCGCTGTAATGCGGGGCCGCTGCCGCCGGGCCACTGGGCTGCAGACCCTGTCGAGGGTGGCGGGCGCATCGTGGGCGAAGCCGTGCATTTCTTCGACTGGTGCTGCTGGATACTCGGCGCGGACCCCATGTCCATCCGCGCCGACCGTGTGGACGCCGCAGTGCCCGGCGCCATCGCCGAGGACAACCTGTCGGTCCTGTTGCGCTATCCCGACGGGTCCCTTGCCACCGTCGTGTATTGCGCCGTCGGCGCGCCCGCCCTGCCGAAGGAGCGCATTGAAATTTACGGCGGCGGCGGCGGGATCATCATTGACGACTTCAGAAGCATTGAAATCAGCGGCCTGCCGGGTAAAAGCGCGCGGCAATCGAAGATAGACAAGGGCATGTACGGCCTGATGGAAAACTTCATCCGCGCCGTTCGCGGCGAGGCGGAACTCAGCGTGACCGCTGAACACGGACTGCGCGCCACGCGCATCGCCCGCGAGGCATTGCGCGCCGCATGCGGAAACAGCGCCGCACCATGAAGATTTGTATCCTCAGTGTGTTGCACGGGCCTTTCGACAAGCGCGTGTTTCATAAGGTCGGTCGCAGCCTGGCTGCCGCTGGTCATGAGGTTGTTTCCATATGCCCGCACGCCGGGCCGCCGGTATCCGGTGAACATGGCATTCGCCTGGTAACCATTCCCCCCGCGCGGTCGTTGCTGCGCCGACTGGTGTCTGTGGCGCGCCTGGTCCGGCTCGCGCGCAGGGAACGCGCCCAAGTGTATCTGGCCCCGGAACCGGAATCCTGGGTGGCGGCCCTGCTGGTGAAGTCGTTGCGCGGCGGCAAGGTGGTCTTTGACATGCACGAGCACGTCCCCACGGAATTCGCCAAGTTCTTCCCGCTTTCCCTGCAAGGGAGCATTGAAAAAGCGACCGTTCGCTTCATGCGGTTGTTCGCGCGCCACACGGACCTCATCATTCTGACCCGCGAGAGTTTCGAGACGCCGTGGCGGGGTCTGAAAACACCACGCGTCACGGTAATCAACACCAATCATCTGCAGCCGGCGTGCCAGGAAATACCGGAATGGTTGCGCGAGCAATTCGGAAACCGGCCGACCATTATTCATCAAGGGCTTTTCGGCGATGTGCGCGGCGCATACCAGTTGCTTGACGCCATGAAAATTCTTGTCCGCAGGATCCCGGACATCCAGTGCATCGTGCTCGGCGAGTATGTTTACGGCAGCGAAACCGCCTATCGCAATGCCATTCGGGACAGCGGCCTGGAGAATCATTTGCGATTGCTGGGCGCGGTGGCGTTTGACGCGGTCCCCGCGTACATCGCCGCGGCGCAGGTGGGCCTGATTCTGTTCCAGCCCGGCCTGTTGAATCATACCTTGGCAATGCCGCATAAACTGTTCGACTATATGCGCGAACAGCGGCCCGTGGTAGCGCCCGCTTTCGCCGTGGAAGTGGCGCGCATTGTCAAAGAAAGTGATTGCGGGATCCTGGTGGATGTCACCGACCCCCGGGCCATCGCGAACGCCGTACTGTATTTGTTGACCCACCCGGAGGCAGCGGCGCAGATGGGGAGAAACGGCCGCATGGCCGTGGAACGGAAATACAACTGGCAGCAAGACGAGCAACGGCTCTTGGCCGCCGTTGCCGCCCTGGAACGGAAGTAGGCGCATGTGCGGAATTGCCGGTATCGCTGGACACCCCGACCCGGCGCTGACCAAAACGATGACGCGCACCCTCGCGCACCGGGGACCCGACGACGAGGGCTTCTACAACGATGCGCGGGTATCGCTCGGCCATCGCCGCCTCAGCATCATTGACCACAGTACCGGCCATCAGCCGATGTCCAACGCCGCAGGCGATGTCTGGATTGTCTTCAACGGCGAGATATACAACTTCAGGGAATTGCGCCGCGAACTGGAAGGTCTTGGGGCCGTTTTCCGTACAAAATCCGACACGGAAGTCATCCTTGCCGCCTACGAGAAATACGGGGAAGCGTGTGTGGAACGGTTGCAGGGAATGTTCGCTTTTGCCTTGTGGGACGCACGATCGCACACCCTGCTGCTCGCGCGCGATCCGGTGGGCGTGAAGCCGCTGTACTATGCGCGCCTGGGGGAAGCGCTGTACTTCGGTTCGGAAATCAAGGCCGTATTGCCGGCGCCGGGCATTTCGCGCACACTGGATTTCGAGGCGCTCGATGAGTACCTGGCTTTTCTGTACACGGCGCCGCCGCGCACGATTTTCAAACAAGTGCGGCAGTTGCCCCCCGGCACCTTGGCCGTCTGGCGTGACGGCGCGTGGGCCGAGCGCCGCTACTGGCGGGTCCGGTTCCACGAGGAAACCGCGTCGGTACAGGATTGGATCGGGGAGGTACTGGCATGCCTCGACGATGTTATTGAAAAATACATGATCGCCGATGTGCCGCTTGGCGCATTCCTGAGCGGCGGGCTTGACTCGGCCACCATCGTCCAGCACATGTTACGGCACACCCATGCCGGCGTGAACACATTCACCGTCGGGTTTGGACCCGAAGGGCGCTTGTACGATGAAACGAACGAGGCCCGGGAACTGGCGCAGCGCCTGGGAACAACACACCGGGAACTGACCGTTGAGGCCGATGCCGCGCAATTGCTCCCGGTTATCGTGCGGCACTTCGACGAACCGTTCGGGAATCCCACCGCCTTACTTGCGTATCTCATCTGCGAAATGGTCCGCAGGCATGTCACCGTTGTTTTGTCCGGCGATGGCGGCGATGAAAATTTCGGCGGCTACCCCCGGTATGCGGGGGCGGCCATGGCGGAATGGTACCGGCGCATACCTGCGTTCATGCGGCGCTGGGCAATCGACCCCATGATCCAGTTCCTGCCCGAAAGCACGCGGGGCTTCCATGCGTTGCGCCGGCTTCGCGAGTTTTCTGCCGGGACACTGCTCGACCCGGTGGACATGTATGCAGCCTGGATCAGTTATTACTCACGGGAACAACGACGCCAAATCTATACGCCGGAAACCCGGCATGCCGTCGGCGAGTATGACCCGCTCGCACTGATTCATCGGTTGGCGCGGGAAGCGGAAACCGACAATCCCGTTGCGCGCGCCATGTATATTGACTTGCATTCATTCCTGCCGAACAACGTCCTGCAATACGGCGATCGCATGAGCATGGCCCACGCGCTTGAGACACGGGTTCCGCTTGCCGATGTCCGTCTCATCAACCTGCTTGCACGTATCCCGTCGGATCATAAGATTGGGGTGCTGCATTCCAAGAAATTGCTGCGGCGCGCCATGGCGGGCCGTCTCCCGGATAATGTTTTGCGGCGCCGGAAAAGGGGGTTCAATCCCCCGATGGGGTTGTGGCTCAACACCCATCTGCGGCCGATCATAGATGCATATTTGTCGCCTGAGCAGGTCCGCAAGAGCGGCTTTTTTCGGCCGGAACCCATTCAAGAAATGATTTTGGAGCACCGCGCCGGGCGACGGGACTTCACATGGCACCTTTGGGCGATCCTCGTGTTCGAGGAATGGCGCAGGCAATACTTGGAGTAGCGGTTCTCCGTTCTATTCGCTGTCCATGCCGGCATCGAGCGGCGGCACATATCTTCCCCGCGCAATGATATCGCGGGGGTCAAGCGCGCGCTTGATCCGGCCCGCCGTCCGCCAGAACACATCCTCCCGGTCCACCCACTCCCTCATGCCATAGACACTGAGGCGGTACGGAACAAAGCCGCCGCTGCGCAGGGCGCCCATGACTGCATGATAGCAGTCCGCGGCGGCGCGCGTTTCCTCCGCCACGGCCTTGTCGAACGCCACATTCAGAATCGCCACCATGGACCGTTCGTTGAGCATGGTGAAGGTGGCGAGAAAATCGAAGCCATGCTTCGCAAAGAGGGGCGCGGTCATCGCGACCAGGTCCTCTGCGTCGCGCCCGCGCAGCGGGAGCACGGGCGAAATCCACAGCAGTCCGCAGCCGGCGTCGCGCGGATCGCAGGCGGCTCCCGGCGCCGGCGCGCGCAGCCGCCACTGCGCGCCGATGACCGGCGCGTCGGTCGGAATACCCTTGAGCAGGCCGTAGTTGGGAATCAATGCCTCCAATTGACGCGCCAGCCTGCCGCCCAATCCGAACCGTCCCAGCACCGACACTGCGCGGTGCGCCAGCGCGATCTTGCGGTCATCCACGAACGCGATGCGTCCCACGGGCCGCACGGCCCGGCGCAGGGCGCGCGCCGCCGCGCGCACGTGCCCCGCCGTGCCCGCCAGCGATCCGGACACATTCCACACGCCCACGCCGTGTTCGCGGCGCAGCCGCGCCCGCAGTTCCGGCGTCAGCGGCGCGGCGCCGCCGGTCGTCTCCCAGGGATAGCGGCGGAGGCTGCTGATGATCCGCAGGTCGTTGCCGATATGCACCGCGCTGTTGAGGATGCCGCGCATGCGGAGCGGGCGCAGCGCGTCAACCAGCGCGCCCAGCGCATCCTCGCGTTCCACGCGCACGAAGAAAAACCGGAACGCCTCCGGTCTGGGATAGAGCCACAGACCGATTCGCGTGACGATGCCGTAATTCGATTGGGTGAACAACCCGTCGAGGATGGGTCCCACGCCGTAAGGATATACGTGCGCCGCGCGCGCGCCGCCGTAGTGGCAGAAGCCGGTGCGCAGCACCTCGCCGTCGGCGAGTACGATTTCCATGCCGCAGAGCGTGCGGACGTGGTCTCCATAAGGCGTATGCCCGAAGCCGCGTTCGATTACATTGCCCAGCACGCTCGCGTCTTCGCCCGCGCCCGTGCAGTCCAGCCAGTAGCCCGGCGCTTCCTCGCGCACCCGCGCATACAACTGCGCTTGCGTCACCCCCGGCTCAACCACTACATAGCCCAGTTCCGGGTTAACCTCGATGATGCGGTTCATGCCGGACAGGTCGAATATCGCCGCGCCGGACATCGGTGCGCAGGCGTCGCCGTAGCCCCAGTTGCGTCCGCGCGAGATGGGATACGCCACAATGCCGTGTTCCGCTGCAATGGCCAGCGCCGCGCGCACGTCGCCGGTGGATTTCGGATAGACGACACAGGCCGGGCGCGCCCCTTCCGGTTGCGTGGTGCGGGCGTAGCGGTCCAACACCGCCCCCTCCGATGTCACCCCCCCTTCCCCCAGCGCCGCCCGCCACGCCGATAAGGCCGAGTCCAACGATGTGGCTGATGGCATGGAAGGCATTCCTGATCTGTTTCCCGTGTTCAAGAAGACGGCGGCCTCCGGCGCGGTGGTTGGACGCGATGTGCGGCACCCTTATGGACCGTCCAAGTCGCTACGGACCATACGCCCTCTCCCGCCGGGATTTCCCTGGAATCCCATCGGGATGCGCCTGCATTGCATGTGCTGCGATAACCAACGCCCTGAAAAAGCGGCAAACGTTCAGGTGAGCATGGTCTTGAGTTCGCTCATGAACTCATTCAAATCCTTGAATTGTCGGTACACCGAGGCAAAGCGAACATAAGCCACTTCGTCCAACTGCTTCAACTTGTTCATCACCGCCTCGCCGATGGCCTTGGTCGTCACCTCGTGTTCAGTCGAGTTGAAAAGTTCCCGCTCCACCTCGTCAATGAGCGCATCCACCTGCTCCAGTCCCACCGGCCGCTTCTCTACCGCCTTCAAAATGCCGCTTTTGATTTTCCACCGGTCGAAGTTTTCGCGCCGCCCGTCTTTCTTGATCACCATCTGGGCAACTTCTTCGATCCGCTCATAGGTGGTGAATCGCCGACCGCACTTCAAACATTCGCGGCGACGCCGGATGGAATCGCCTTCCTTGGAAGCGCGGGAATCCACCACTTTGCCGTCGGTGTGATTGCAGAACGGACACCGCATGGTATCACTCTATCCTTATGCCGCAGTTGCCGGTACCCGGACCCATCTTCGTCAACATATTGTGCCATAACCAGCGTAGCACATACAATATGCGGCGTCAAGCATAAAAAGAAAGGCGTTTTTCGCCATAGCGGGACTGCCGATGCCGGGACAATCCCCCGCAATGCGCTGGGATTGCGTGTCGCCGATGATGTTCCAGCACAACCCATCCCTGATCGGCGAGTAGTCCGCATTCCTGAATCCCATATAACAGCGCCTCATATTCGGCGAACTCATAGGGCGGGTCCGCGAAAATGATGTCAAAACGTCCCGGTATCCTTCCCAAGTCCTGCGGCAGAGTCAGTTTAAAACACATACCCCCCCCAGCCAGACCCGTATGCGTCAGGTTCTCACGGACCAGACGCAGCGCGCGTGCGTCAGAATCCACAAAGACCGCCTGCGATGCGCCCCGACTCAGCGCCTCGATGCCGTTTGCGCCGGTGCCCGCGAAACAGTCCAGGAAACGCGCCCCCTCCAGCCGGGGCGTTACTATGTTGAATAGCGATTCCCGGATGCGGTCCAGCGTGGGACGGATGGGCCAATCGGCAGGCGGGCTGAGGAGGCGTCTTCCCTTGGCTTGTCCCGCAATGATTCGCACCGATACCCTCCTCATTTTCCTTGCCACAGCGTATCCCGCGCGCTGTTGATTGTCAAGAGATTATCTTTTTGATTGTGCGAGGATCATTTTCCCCCAGCGCGTTCGCCCGTAATCATTGATCCTATAATAGGTGTTGGAACTGTGTTAGCAGATCATTAGATCTTTTTCGCGTCGGCACTTAAACCATACCGGTTGAGATCCTGAGCATTTTCGTTTCATTTTGCGGAAGCAGTTTCCTGCCGTCCTGATGTCCACAGCGGAAAAAATTGCCGGTGGAATACTGGGAGAAGTTGAAGGCGTTTATTCCCAGCAGTCCTTTGTGAAGGTCGCACCGGAATTTCTATAACCCACTGTATCTTGGTAATTTATGACAGACTACCCATCATAGAACGCCATTGCAATAGAATTCATGGACCCTTGTGGACAAGTTGTGGAAAACTTCGGTGGATCATGGAGGTTATCTCCAAAAGACGCATTTCCAAGAAAACAGGATTTCAGAAGGAGGCCATGAACCAATGTGGTCTGAAAATGCACTGGCCGGCCACGGATCAGTTGATGATATGCAACCTTCAATTTCCCAGGAGTTTCTTAATCCGTCGGGACAAAGCCATTCTTTCTGCCAACGGACGGCGAGTCTGGGGCAGTCCGTTACTGGTTTTCAATGTTCCGGTACTGTCCTCCGGCAATGGATTCTGTCTTTCCGACATTGTTCAGTCCATGACGTCGTCTTTTGGTGCGCAATTGTGTATAATTGCCAAAAACTGGGGATCAGAGGGGGCCATAAAAATGACGAAGCAGAGGCCATTGATCGGGGAATTGCTTGTAGCGGATGGTTTTATCTCTTCCGGACAATTGCAGGCGGCTTTGGAACAGCAGCAGGCGGAAGGGGGACGATTGTGCACCATCCTGGTATCTCAAGGACTTTTGGACTGGAGAACCATCCATCATTGGCTGGCCAGACGTCGCGGCTTTGCATGCATTGACCTGGCGCATTACCAGGTGAATCGGGAACTGCTGAAGTTGGTGCCGGGCGATTTTGCGCGCGGGCATGACGTGTTTCCATTGGATCGCCTGGGCAATCAGTTGACAGTGGGTATGGCCGTGCCTTTGGACACGGAGACCATTCGAGCGCTGTCCGAAACGACGGGATTGCGCGTCAAGCCGGTGCTTTGCTCTATGGAAGACATCCGTGCGGCGTTGGGGCGTTTTTACCCCGCGCCCGAACAACCGGATCCGTCGGAGACCGCGGTCTCCGGAGGCGACGAGGATGTCTGGGACACGGCTTCGCTGGGAAAGCGCGTGGGCGAATTGGCGCGGAAGATAGAGCGTTTGCCCGCATTGCCCGATTCCGTGCGGCGCATAGGCGAGTTGCTTGAAAACCCGGATATTGAGGTCAATGAAGTGGCGGCGGTCATCCGACGTGATCCGGCGATTGCCGCAAAATTGTTGAGCCTGGCAAATTCCGCGGCCTTTGCGTTTTCGCATCCGGTCAAGTCGGTGGAACTGGCGGTGGCGCTGTTGGGATTGCGGGAGACATACGGCCTGGTGATGGCGTTTTCCATCAAGGAATTGCTTGCGAAAGCGCCGGAATTCGATCACACGTGGTTCTGGGACTATTCCATTTTCTGCGCGAATTGCGCAACGGTGTTGAGCAAGGCGCGGGGGATTCAGAAGACGGGCGAGATGTACACGATGGGCCTGTTGCATGACATTGGCCGACTCGTGCTTGCACACGTGGTCGGGGCCGGTTATGCGGAGGTGGATCAGAATCTTGAAGCCTATGCCCTGATCGCGGAAGAACTCGCCGCGGTTGGCGAATCGCATCCGGAAGCCGGATTCTTGTATGCCCAGCATCTGGGATTGCCGCGCGACATCTGCGAAGTGATTCGGTACCACCACGATCTGGACTATGCGGAAAACACACAACCCCAGATCGCGACCGTGCAACTCTCGAATATTCTGTACCGGGTTTGCCGGGGCAAACAAACCCTTGGGGACGTCCAGGCGGAAAGCGAACCGCTGCTGAAATTGCTGGGAATGAATCCGGCAATGCTCAGCGTTGTCTGCGACGTCGTCCGGAACCTCGGCAAGACATAGCCGGCCTCAATCGGCCACGATGGGCAGCAGTTGCACGGCGTCCGCGATGACATGGCCATCCGCCCCTTCATTGGCGATGACCACGAGCGCCTCCTCTTCAAACGCAAAGACGCCCAGAGACAGGAACGCGTTTTTGATGGGAGGGCTGGCACGCTGATTCACGGGGATTTTCGCAACACCGTCGGCATGATGCACGGTCACCGGGGCGTTGGTGGCGCGGTTGGGATTGGCGGAGAAACTGATGCGCACTTCATAGCGGCCAGGCGCGGGCACAGGGAGCCGGTAACGCGCGATGCATGCCCCCGAACCCGGCTGGTCGTCATGCAGGTAATTGACGCCCACCATCGGGGTGATGGACCGGGAAATGCGCCATGGACCCTCGATTTCCGCGCAGGGGTTGTCCATCACAATCCCTTCCAGCGTATCCGGATCAATGTGGCGCCGGCCGTCCATTTTCCACGCGAGCACTTGCCCGTCCTCACGCAGCCTTTGGGCGAGACGTTGATAATCGAGCGCCTGCACCGGCACGCCGTCGTCCAGCGCCAGCGCGGCGGCGGTGGCGGCGGACTGTCCCAGAATCATGAACACCGGCTCCATGCGGATCGAACCAAAGGCGATGTGCGAGGAGGAGACGCACACCGGCACGAGCAGGTTTTCGCATTCCGCCCGCTTCGGGAGAATCGCGCCATAGTCAATAGGATACGGTGCGCCGGGGTGGACCTGGACGTCGCCCTCATTGCGGGCATGCGCCCGGCCCTCATCATCGTATGCGACGTAGCGCTGGGTATGGTGCGAATCCATGTTATAGGAACCCATCCCGATGGGTCGGGGCGTGGGCGTCTGGCGGCGGAGGTGGCGTTCGGTCATCACGAAATCGCCGACCATGCGGCGCGCCTCACGCACATAAATCTGGTGCGGCCAGTTGCCGTTGTCCCGAAATTCATCCCGCGCAAGCCCCCACCGGCTGATTTCCGCGCGGACCTCCTCCGGCACGCGGGGGTCGTTCGCGAGAAACCAGAAAAAACCCTTCTGGTAATCTTCATGTTCGCGGAGAATCTCGCGGCGTCGTTCATAATCCGCTTCCGGGTAGTCGTAATTCATTCCGATATTGTCGGTGGAGAATGCGCCCCGGTTGTTGGTGTCCGTCTTGCGGTTGGGCAGCGGCGAAAAGGTGAAGAAAATCTCGCGGAATCCGGTGTCCAGGTAGCGCCCCAGCAGTTCGTACTGCATCGGGTCGTAGTTGTCGGGTTTCGGGAAGGGCACACGGTTTTCCGGCACATTGGTCAAACAGACCCGGTAACAATACGCCTGCACGCGGTGATCGCCTTCGCCGTCCACGCCGGGGGCGTCGCCGTGGATACGCGGGAGCAGGCCGCTGTCCCGGTTGCCGGGAACCACATACGGGTCCACCAGGGCATCAAACTGGTGGTGCACGGCGTGTGCGGTTTGCACGCCGTTGAGGGTTTCACCATACAACCTGTTCGCTTCGCGCCCCACATGGTAGGAGACGCCCGCCGTCGCCATCAGGTCGCCTTCATAGGTGGCATCAATGAACATGCGGCCCCGATACGTGCTGCCGGAGCGCATCGTGATCGCCTCGATGCGGCCATCACGCTTTGCGACGCCGTTGTCCCTGTCCAGCCATTCGTCGCGATGCACCGGAATTTCGTATTCGCGCACGTAATCCTCAAAGACCTGCTCCGCCACATGCGGCTCGAAAATCCACATCGTGCGGAATTCGCCGTCCATGGCGGGCGTGCCCTGGCCCTGGTTGCCGTATTCCTGGCGGGTTTCCCAGCGCCACGCGGCGTCCTCCTGGTAATGCCGCCAGACGCGGTGATAGAACTCGCGGGCCAGCCCGCCGATGACGCTCTTGTCCCCCGTATCCGTCCAGCCCAGCCCGCCGCTGCTCAGGCCGCCCAGATGCCGGTCCGGGCATACAATCACCGCGCCCTTGCCCATGCGCCGCGCCTGCACCGCCGCCATCACCCCCGAAGACGTGCCGCCATAGACCACCACATCATAGACCGGCGCGGTTGCCGCCGCATTGGTTGCGGCCAGCGCCGCCGTGAGCAACATCGCGCCTGGAATGACTGAGAACATGGGATTTTCTCCTTTTGCACTTCTTCTCGAATCGAAGTCGAAGGCAGCAACCATGGCGCACCATCAAATGCCCGATTCAATTCTTGTATTGCGCCAAATCTACTATTTCCCCGGCAATCAGCGGCGCGATTGCTTCGGCAAAGAACGCATGGCCCGCCGGGGTGAAATGGCCATCCAATTCATAGAACAGGGTCGGGTCATCGCGTCGTTCCCGGAATACCTCCGTGACGCTGTACACCGTCAGGCCGGCCCGCTCCCCGGCAAGAGACACAGCCCGGTCCAGCGTATCGGTGGCCAGCAATGCCTCCGTGGCTTCATAGCCGACCCGCCGGATGTTGCGCAGCGCGTGCTCATTCACATACGGCCCATCCGGGATGTGGACGACCACGACGCGCGCATTGTCGCGCTCCGCCGCGCGCCGGATGCGCGTGAACTGCTGCGTGAGCCGCTCGATGCAGGTCTGTGTCCAGGGATCATCCCAATCGAGGTTAATCATGTAGAAACGCGGATTCTGCATCGCCAGATCAATCATGTAGGGATTGAGATTCCCGCTGAGGAACGCCTCTTTCACCCCATCCTCGAATGCCTCGAATCGGGCGCGGTCTTCCGGCGGCATTTTTTCGAGGAACTGCCTGGCGGTATTGGCCGTCCATCGTCGGTTGTCCTCCGCCGAAGTCCGCTGCGGCGGCATCATTTCGTGTGTGCGGCGCGCATCCTTCACCGGCGCGAGGTCGCGGACCAGCCCCATGATGTTTGGATAAATCTGCCAGACCGTCTCCGTGATCCGCCCCCGCGCCTTTGTTGTTGGTTCCGGGCCGACCGCCGCCAGGTCGTTGCCCATCAACATGCCTACGATGACCAGGTCTGGACGAAGCAACGGAATGACTTTTTCCGCGAGTTGCGCGTAGTCGGGGGGGCCGGTTCCCGGTTTGCCAAGGTTTATTGTTTCCACGCGGTGCCCAGCCGCCCGCAGCCGTTCTTCCAATCGGCGCAGCCAGGCATCCTCGATTTCCACCCCCCACCCATAGGTGTACGAATCCCCGATGGCGATGATCCGGAACGTGTCGCGGCGTTTGGGCGGGATTTCCCGGTCGCGCAGTCCCAGCGCGTTGGTGCGCACGGTATAGGAGAATTCATTTGTCGCAAAGGCCTGCTCGGAATGCGGCGGAAAAAGCAGTTCCATGGAATCCGGGATGCGCGGCCCCAGGGCCGCCAGTCCCAGCAGGCGGTCGCCCCCCACGCTGAGCAGCAGCACCGCGAGGATGGATATGACAACCAAAACGATGTTTCGCAGCACCGTATTTCCCCTGAAATGTCTGCCGTCCCGAGACCCGCCGCGCGCCCGCGCCTTTTACATCGCCATTATTTCAAATGCGATGATACGATATCCAATGTAACACAGGCGTTCCGCCCTGCAACAAAAGGGCAGCAAGGACAGCAAGGACGGCAGGGACAGGGAAGGCAATATTCAGTTGTTGCACAAGCGTCCCGCCTGTATAGTTTATGGGACGGCCGCCCTCGGCTGTCATTGGTGGGGCAGCCGCCCTCGGCTGTCGTAACATGGATAAGGCAACGTGTCGGAGAATCCACCGCAAACGCCGATAGACGGCGGTAATATCCGGGCCTGGTATCGCCGGCCCGCGACAATCCTGATCGCCATCATGGCGGTGGGGCTGGCGGTGCGTTTGATCGGTGTTACGCGGGAATCCGTGTGGTGGGATGAATACAGCAGTTTGGTGCATCTTGAGCCGCCGGCGGCATGGCGCGACTCGCCGCATTTCAACCGGTGGAACCAGCAACTCTTCCGCGAAACGGCGCCGAACCTGTGGGCATTCTGGAAACAGAACCGGAGCATGGACCCGGCGACGATGCCGTTGTACTACACGCTGGAGTATTTCTGGCACAAGCACATCAGCGACCGCCCGGCGGGATTGCGCCTCCTGTCCATCCTCATCGGCATGGCCGTCTTGCCGGTGATTTACCTGTTTGGCCGGGACCTCTTCGGCGCAAACGCCGGGCTGATCGCCGCGCTCTGCGTCGCCCTGTCCCCCATTCACCGTCAGTTCTCTCAGGAAATCCGCATGTACGGCCTGATGACGCTGCTGGCGCTGTTGTCCTGTTACGCGTTCATGCATCTGCTCCGGCATGGCGGACGGCGCTGGTGGACGTTGTATGCAGTGACCACTCTGCTATTGTTCTGGACCCATCCTTTCGCTACGCTGGTCCCCGCCGTGCAGGGCTTGTATTGGTTGTGCTTCCATGCGGAACAACGGCGGCGCTTTATCTCATGGGCGGCGCTGACTGGCGCGCTTTTTCTTCCATCGGCGGCGTATATCGCCACCATCCGCTTCTGGCCGGTGGATTCGACCGGGGATTGGATGAAGTTGCCGACGCTCCGCGAATTCGCCGGGGACCTCTTTGCGGATGATTGCATCGGGCTGACCTATCAACTGCGCGCGGGCACGGGCGCCTGGGAATGGCTGCTGAGCCCGGAAGCGGCCGCTGCGGTGCTGGACGTCAAAATGACCGTGGGCCGCTGGATGGCGGGGCTGTTCATCGCCTGCGCGATTGGCCTGTGCGCATACAGCCTGATCCGCGCCCGGCGCTCTCGCGCCTCCGCCGAAGAGGAATCATGGCCGTGGCGCTGGCCGTTCTTTCTCGTCCTGTGGTGGCTGCTGCCGCCGCTGATTCTGTACGTCATATCCATTGTCTGGCGGCCCTGCATCATGCCGCGCTACACCGTCCACAGTTCGCTGGGGCTATACCTGTTGATCGGTGGGGTAATCTCGGTCCTGCATTGGCGGGCAGCACGCCGCGCCGCCGTCGTGTTGCTCATCGCCTTGTACGGCTACCAGCAGATGCTCGTGATCGGCAATCCGCAGCACGAGGACTGGCTCTCGGCGGGGCGGCTCATCCGCGCCGAGTCCACCCGTGAAGACCTGATCCTCGTGCACAATTCGTTGTGGAAACGCATTTTCGCGTTCAACACCGGTCCCATGGCCAATATCCTGCATTATTCCGATTCCCTGGACGGCCTGGCGGAACTAGCGGCCTTCTACCTCGATTGGCGATCCAAAGAGCATCCTCCTGAAACGTCCCCGCCGACGGTTTGGGCGGTTATTCAGACCTTGTGGTTCGAGTCCGGGCCAAGCCTGCCCTTTGAACAGGCGCTTGCCGCGCGGGGGCTGGATTTCAGGTTCTGGGAATTCGGCGGCATCCAGCGTGTGCTGGTGTATGCGGTGCGCTGCGGCGCTCCGCGCAAAGCACTCCCCGGATTGCCCGCACCGCCGAATATCGCCTCCGAGTTGACCGGGCTTTCGCTGGAATTCTGGCGGCTGCAACAATACGAGGCGGCGGTCGCCGCTGCGCGGCGCGCCTTGGATTTCGACCCGGACTTCGCGCTCGCGTACTCGTATATGGGCATGGCGTACAAAGAAGCGGGAGATGAGGATGCCGCCCTGGAAGCCTTCCGGAAAGCCGTCGCGCTGGACCCCGACGGCTATCCCTGGTCGAGTATCAATCTCGGCATGATTCTGACCGACATGAAACGATACGATGAGGCCATCGCCGCGCTGCAGCATGCGCTGGCATTACTGCCCGACGATTCCTGGGCATACACGTGCCTCGGCCGGGCACATCGGCTGCGCGGCGATGCGCAGGCCGCTGTGGAGGCGCTGGAAAAAGCAATTGCGCTGGACCCGCACGACCCGCGTCCGCGCGAGGAACTCGAGGCGGCGCGACAAAGCGCCGCCACTGTGGGGCGCCCATGAACGCCGCCCACCCCCAACGCGGTCGTTTCAGCATCCCCGGGATTCTTTTTGTGTTTGTCACGCTGCTGGTCTGGCTGGTGCTCATCGCGGCGGGGCTGGAACTTTATCAGGTGTTGCGTTGGCGCGCGATCGAAAAGTCCAACCCCTATTACCTCGCCCGACACGGTGTCATCCCGTGGCCCGGCAGCCAGGCGAGCGAACAAATCATCACCGCCGCCGGCGTTCGCTGGACCGAGGACCCGCTGCGCGCGCGCCACGAAAACGATGGCGCGGCATCGCCGCGCATCCGCCTGCCGCAACCGGACCCGCGTGACGAACTGGCCTCCCGCATCCGTTTTTTCCTCACGCTGAACAAGGAAGAACGCGTCGTCATGGCTGACCTTTATGGCCTGGAAATCCATCTCGTCAACCGCGCGCAGGAGATCACCGCGCAATTCCCCATGGCCGTCGGCGATGATGCCCATATCCCCATGAACATTGTATTTCCGGAAGGGATTCTCGACGCGTTCCGCGAAAACGTGCAACAGGTGCTGGACACCGGCGCGCCGGTCTTCGCGCGCATCACCAAGGCGGCGGATGCGCCGGGCTTTGTGGACGACGCCTTCTTCCCCATCCCCGCATCGGACGGCGACATCGCGGGCGTGGTCATCGTGATTAACGCCAATCCCGGCATGGCCCGCGCTGAAGACCCGGACTACATATGGGAACGCGAGTACTTTGCGTACAAGAAACACGCCTCGCTTCCCGACCGGGATGTTCGCACCAACAATTTCGGTTGGCGCGGCGACGAGGTGGTCTCTCCGAAACCCGCGGGGGTGGTGCGCGTGGTGTGTGTCGGCGGCTCCACCACGGAAGAAGGCGCCACCAGCGACACGACCTATCCGGGATTCCTGCGGCAGAAACTGGCGGAAGAATTCGGCGAAGACCGCGTGGATGTCATCAATTGCGGCATTCCCGGGCTGAACTCCGTGAAGGAAAAAATGCGGTTGCCGGATTACCTCCTCCTCGAACCCGACCTCGCGGTGTATTATAACGGCGTCAACGACATCTGCCACCGGCTCATCCCCGAATGGAACGGCCGGGCGGGACCCGCGGCGAGGCTCCTCCGACAATCCCGCTTTTTCGTGCAGCATTTCGGCCGGTGGCTGCTCCCCCCGGATGATGTCATCGCCGCCGAGATTGATCAGAAAGTGCTCGCGCATATCCGGTTCATGCACCGGTATTTCGGCGAACATGGCGTGCCCATGGCCATTTGCAGTTTCCTGGGGCCTGACTGGCCGTCGCTGAGCCGGGAAGAGCGTGATTACTACAGTTACTACCATCAACTGGAATGGGGCGGGCGATATTCCTCTTTCCCCGCATACTGCCATGTGCTGAACATTTTCAATGAGCGGGTCAGAGCATTGTGTGAAGATATGGGGATCACCTATGTCCCGGTGGCGGAGCGGATTCGCGGCGGCGCGCAATACTTCAGCGACATATGCCACATGCGCACCCTCGGCATCGAACAGAAAGCGCAAGCAGTGTTTCTCGCCATCCGCGCCGCAATAGCGGAGAAATTGGCCGCGACGACTGCCCCCGCTTCATTCGGGGGGCTTGCGGAACACCAGGTGCCGGCTCATGAAGAAGTTGAAGGTCAGCCCCGCGAGGATGCCGATCACGGCAGCGACCTGCGGGATGCGCTCGAGCGCCGGCCATAGCCACAACGTTCCCACCGTCACCCCGTAGTTTACCCCAGCGCCGATGGAACTCGCCCCGAAGAAGCCCGCCATCTGCCCCCAGAACGAGCCGCTGCGCGCATAGGAGAACGTGATCCAGCGGTTCAGGAGGAAATTGGTGAACATCGAAACCAGAATCGCCACGGCAATGGACAGGCGCAGCGGCGCGTGTGCCCATACCAGCACGGTCAGCACCGTCAGATTCACCACCGTACCGGAAAAGCCGACGGCGGCGAACTGGGCGAAATGCGCCCAATCGCCGTACTTATGCACCGCCAGGCGGCGCAGGTGCTGGAGATAGCGCAGTTGCTCCCGCAGCGACAGTTTGCTCTTGCCCCGGCGGCGCTGGCTGAAATGAATCGGCGCCTCGCGCACGTCGCGGCATCCGCATTTCACCAGAATTTCCAAGCCAATCTTGTAGCCGATCGGATTGAGCGATGCGGCCCGCGCAAGCGTATCCCGACGCAGGGCGAAAAAACCGCTCATCGGGTCCTTCGCCGAGGTGAAAGGCCGTGCCAGCAGGGTCGCCGCTTTACTGTTAAGCCACCGCAACAGCCCCCAGTCCTCGTCGGTGGTCCCGCCCGCGACGTAGCGGGAGCCGATAACGAAATCCGCCCCTGCACACAGCGCATCCAAGAGTTCCGGAATTTTCTCCGGCGGATGACTGAGATCAGCGTCCATCACCAGCAACACTTCATGTTGCGCCAGGCGAAACCCGTCCAACACCGCCGCGCTCAGGCCGCGATTCTCCCGGCGCACCACAAGCCGCACCCAGGGTTTCTGAAGCGCCGCGATGAGTTCTTCCGTGCCGTCGCGGCTGTCGTCGTCCATGATCAACAATTCGGCCTTCAAACCGTGCGCATCACAGACCCGCTCGATCCGTTCGATAAGTTCCGGAAGATTTTCCGCCTCCTGAAAAGTTGGCACGATGATGGACAAGGACGGTTTTCCGGATACTGTCTGCGCATGCGGCATACCGACTCCTCACATGAAAAAGGACCGAGACTCCACAACGTCATCATTACATGCGTCCAGGTGTTTGTCAATCCGCGCGCCGGGGAGAATCCTTGGTTGCCATTCTGAGGACCCCCTGTCGCATATTCCATGGATTGTTTCGCTTCAGTGTCGTCCAAAACAGGTCGCTGAGAAAACTGTTACATTTCAACGGAGTGGCGTGCAGCGGGGAATGTTCTGTTCTTTCTACATCCCCCTTGGAAGCGGGTGGCGCGAAGCCCCGGGGGATGTAAAAGGCCATATGGTGCGCCCCTGCGATCTATGCCATTCCGCTAAAATGTTACAGAAAATTAAAGAGTATGGCGGAATCAAGATGATCTGAGGGGCTTGTCCTATGCGTAAACATCTCCTTGGGGATTCCTGAGATGTCATTGCCCCCCTGAACCAGGATGTCCCGCGCTGTTTCCCCTCACCCCACCCCTCTCCCAGCGGGAGAGGGAGCGACAGCATGCCCCTGGTTTCGCCATATACACCCACCCTGATAGCAGTTACGTTAACTGTACGACCTTGGCGCAACAGCATGCCCCAGGTTTCGCCATATACACCCTCTCCCAGCGGGAGAGGGAGCGACAGCATGCCCTAGGTTTCGCCATATACACCCACCCTGATAGCAGTTACGTTAACTGTACGACCTTGGCGTAACAGCATGCCCCAGGTTTCGCCATATACACCCTCTCCCATTGGGAGAGGGGTGGGGTGAGGGGAAAGATTAATCAGCGTATTTTGGACAGTACTGGTTTCGCTTGTCCAATGCACATTGTCTGGCCGCCATTGCCCAGCGAAGGGTGCTCACGGCATCGCCTCCGGTGCGTCAATACCCGCATCCCGCAATCTTGCCCGGATTTCGGGGGGCACTTCCTCGCCTTTCTCCGACCAGTATTGGGTGAATTCCAAGGCTGCTTTCATGTTACCAACGCGGATGAAAGCGTCCACCAAAAGGAAGGGCAGGTCCTGAATTTCGGGGTTGATCTGCAGGGCGCGCAACATGCAGGGGATGGCACTCATGTAATCATCCACCTTCAGGCAGGCACGCGCCAGGGCGGCATGCATGGCCGGGTCGAATTGCTCCAGCCGGCATGCCTCACGGTACGCGGGAATGGCCCCGGCGATGTCCTCCGTCGCCTCCAATGCCATGCCGAGATGGAAATGGGCGCGGGCGGCATCCGGCGCCTCTTTCACAATTCCACGCCACAATGCCACACGCGCCTCTGGTCCTCCTTCCTCCTGGACGATGGCATTGAGCGGGTCGTAAGGTTCAAATTCGCGTGGATTGAGCAGAATGGCGCGGATATAGGCTTGTTTCGCCTCTTCTTTTCGCTCCAATCGCTCCAGGAGTTGTCCGCGTTCATAGTGGGTTTTCGATTCTCGCGGAAACAGGTCGAGGGCGACATCGAGGGACTGGATCGCTTCCTGATATCGGCCTTCGCGCGTGAGCACGGTTCCCAGAAAGCGGTGCACGGCGGGACGCTGGGGGAACTGTTCCACCAAGGTGCGCGCCTGCGCCAGCGCGCGCTCATTCTCGCCCATCTCCAGGAGCATTTCCGCGCAGCGCATGCGAATGATGCGGTCATGGGGATTGAATTCCAGAGCGCGCTCATATCCCGCCAGTATTCCCGGCAGGAACGTATCCCGCGTCAATTCGTCAAGCGTCGCCTCTTCCTGGTCCAGTTCCGGTGTCGGAATCCGCCACCACATCCGGTAGCCCATCTGTACGCCCCGGATATGCTTGAGCAACACGCCGGGGGTGAGGCCGAGCCGTTCTTCGCACGCTTCAAGACTCAACGGATGCGGTGAGGCATCGTCCGGAACGCCCAGTTTTGGCGCAAGCAGTTGGACCACATGCCCGAAGAGTTCCCGGGCAATCTCGTAATTACCGGGAAAGGTCAGGTGAACATTGTCGTAAAAGAACTCCCGGCCCGCGATGCCGTGGGGGCTGTGTTCGGAAAGCGCGCGCTCGATGTCCACCATGCGCATCGCAGGCGCGCGCAGGTTTTCCGCAATGCGCCGTACCGCTGCGTTGACCCGGGGCTGCACCCGGCCGCGAAAAGCGTCGTACTCCCAGGCAGCGAAGAAGTGCTCGCGCGCGCGCGCGGCGTCGCCCATGGCCAGCAGGCTGCGCCCCATCCGAAAGCATAGTTCCGCGTGCGTATCATCAATGCGCGCGGCGGCTTCATACGCCGCAATGGCGTTCTGCCACTGTTCCTTTTCCTGTAAGGAAACTCCGCGCTGGTAATGGGTTTCCCAAGCCTCCAAGTCCTCGGGCGACAGATCGGGACGGTGGAAACTGGCCATCGGCGCCCAGTCCCGCAGGTTGCAGCCGACGGTGCAGAACAACGCGGCGGCCCCGGCGTCGCGGGCGGCGTCCAGAATTCCCAGGAGATTCCGTGCGTAATGCGCTTCGGTGCGCCGCAGGCGCGGATCATCATGCCCGATGTGGGTGTGCCGTTCCTCCAGCGGCGCATGCCAGGGCACCCTGCCGCGGCCCGTTGCCAACTGCGCCAGACGCAGTTCACGAAGCCGAATCCGTAGACGGATCATCGGCAGCGACATCCGCCACGGGTTCGTTTCCTGGACGGTTGCGCCGAAGGGGCCGTTGACCTCATTGTTGCCCATGTACACGATGAACAGATCCGGCTGAATCCGCCGACACGCGCGCGCCGCTTCATACATGACATACGAATTCACGCCGGGATGCGCAAGCATAAATATATCGAATTGGGTCTCCGGAAAGGATTCCCGAAGCATGACTTCGAGTACGCGGGCAAAACTGAACGCGAAATCGGGCGGGACGCCCAGCGCCGCGGAACTGCCGAGTATGACGATGCGGCAATGATTCGGCGGCTTGAGCACCGGCACATAGGTTTCCGCATCGTGCCACATGGTGTCTATCGGCAATGCGAAGAATTGCTGATAAAAATTCCCATTGGTCATCCAGTATTGCTGACCCGCAAATTCCTTCTTGATGAACAGCCGGGTGGAATGACCAAAACCGGCGGCGCGCAGGACGAGTTCCGCCATCACCAGCAGCCCCACGGCGATCAGACACAACAGCAGTCCCTCGCCCGCCAGCCTTGGCAAGCGGCGGACCAGGCGGAACGCCATGCCGCGCGCGGCATGTGCGGGGAATTCTTGATTTGTATCGTTCACAGGCTATGAGTCCGAGGTTGAGGCCATGCGATAAATGACTGTGTTTTCATGACGCCAGGCCGGTGGCAGCGATGGAAAAGCGGCGGATTCGACCAACGCAATATCCTCGTCTTGCACCAGCACGTACGCTATGTGATACTCCCGCGCCAATGCAAGAAACGCCGTTTCATCCCTCATTTGTATCGCCCGGAACATTGCATCGCGGTCGTGGAACCGCTTGTTGAAGTCCAGGTAGAGATTGGAATAGAAAAGCATGGTGGCGACAACCTTGCGGCCGGCCGGTCCGGCAATCAGGATTGCCTGCCGCTCCCGACAGAGCACCACATCCTCCGGGCGGGTGTTTTCCATGAGCCACGCATAGGCGGGGGTGATGTCGGTAAAACGCGCCGCCCAGGATACGGCATCCTGCGTCTTGGTGAACATCGGTGCGTTCCTGTAGGCGGGCAAATAAAACAGGAACACAAGCAGGGTTGCCGCACAAACACATAAATTCCCGAGAAGCCTGTCGCTATCCGGAAAGAGCCGCTGCGCCAGTCGGCGCACGCCTGCGGTCAACGCGTATCCGCAGAGCACGCTGCGTAGGACGGACAGCAACAGCAGGAAGTGGAATCCGGGGACCAGGTTCGGCAACCGGATGGATGCCATCTCGACAATCTGCCAGAAATAAGTGTAAACCAGAAATGCGCCGCCTACCGCGAACCAGCAGGCCAGCAGCGGTTTTGTCCAGGGCTTTTCCCGGCTGCGCCACAACAGCACCAGTCCAATCAATGCAACAAGAGATGCAACGCATACGCCGCTCCAGAGCAATTCGGGCAGTCGTTCCAGACTCATGCGCGGCTCGCACAGCCACGTCGGCCAGGGATTCTGCACGCGGAACTGATAGCGCCGGAGAATCGGTCCGCTGTACGGCAGGCTGACAACAAACGCGATGATCAACAGCAGGAGCGGACCGGGCAACAGACGCCGCCAGACTTCTCCGGCCTGCCGCTTCCGGCGGATGCGATACAGCAGCAGCAACACCAGCACGCCGCCGAAAAGCACCGCCGACGCCGTGTGAAACATGAACGTGATTCCAAGCAAGACGCCCGCCCCGGCGTACCAGCGCAGGGAATCCGTCTCCATCGCTTTCACAAGCGCGGTGAATGCGGCGAACAGCGGCGCGAGGGCGAAATTGGCCGCCAGCAGCCACGGCGTGTAACTGGCAAACATCCACGACGCCGTCAACGGGCCTTTGGAAAAAAGAAAAAAAGCAACGGCGGCCAGCGCTGTCCATCGGTCAAACAGAACCGACATCATGACAAAGAACATCACTGCCGGCAGGATGTTCAACACAGCGCCCAGACGCGCCGCCACCAACGGCGGTGGCGCCCCGGAAAGGCAACTGCCCACCGCGATTAACGCGCCGATACCCGGGTTGTACCACTGCACTTCGCCCGGATACACGTGGTCTTCCGGATACCGACCGTCCAGCATGGACTGTGCAATGCCGATGTCCCGAAGAATATCGTATTCATACGGGTCCGGCCAATCTGTATGGCGCGTCGCGCGCAGGCCAAGCCACAGGACAACGCCACACAGCAGCAACAGTCCCACCATCGGGACTGCGCCGAACAGTGGCGTCGCGAGGCCATTCCCGGTGTTCTTCACTTCGGGCGCGTCGCTCAAGGTTGCTCCTCTCCCAGAATGTCGCTGAAGGATGGGCTGTTTTGCCGGATGGCCTCGGTAATCCCATGCAGAACATCAAAAAAATCAGGATTCAGGCGAATGCTTCTGGCCATTACAGCCGCCGCGAGAAAGACCTCCTGATGCCGGGCAAGGGCCAGACCGACCCGGAAATAGCAGCCGCCAAGATGGTCTGGAATATGCTTGACGGTATGCCCCTCCAACGCTTTCACAGCATGTTCCGCATGCGCTGCAAGCAACGTCGCAGCGGTCACGATCGCGTCGGTGACATCCGCCGCGCCCACATCCGCGGGCTTCCAGGCAGGGCCGCTGCGCACCGAGTACACCGCCAACCAGCGTTCTCCCTGATACATCTCCCTGTGGTGTTCCAAGCCGTGTTTCTCCAGACACGCGTCAAATTCGCCGATGTTAAAAAACCCCGCATCGTCCACGAGCAACACCCAAACCCCGCGCCGGGGCGTCTCCGCCGGGGCGGCATCCATCACTGAGAACAGGAAATGCGCCATCTCGCACAGCGTATCGCGATGAAAGGCGTCGGCGACGGGATGCGCCGACGGTCCCTGGTTCCACTCAAACTCCGGACGCCAGAACGAGTCCTGAACCAGAATAATGTCGTCCGGCCGGCCTTCCTGCGCGATCAGTCGGATCGCCGAATTCCAGTCGGTGCGAATGGGTCCCGGCAAGTACAACGAGAGTTGGTAGGCGTACAGCATAACGCATAACAAGGCCGCCGCCCCCCGCCACGTCCAACGCGGCAACGCCGCCCAGGCCCCGCCCATCAACACATACAGCGCCAGCGACGAGAACATGGTGTAGCGGTTGGCGTAGCACGGAAACCAGAGGTTGGTCAGCGCTCCCAAAAGAAACACCGGGCCGGTCAGCCACAACAGCAACAACGCGTACTCGCTCCAGGAAGCGTCCGACGTGCCACCCGCTTCATCGCTGCGTTGCGAAAACGCGGCGCGCAGCATCCGCCAGCCGCCCCAGAGCGCTGCGCATGTAAAGACCGCCACCAGCGGCCATCCGAACCACGGCCGAAGGTGAATGATCCATTGTGCCAGACCATCCGACACCCAGTGCCAGGCCTTCGCCGCCGGATGCGGATAAAGCCGGATGACAAAGAGCGCATCGTCGGCGAACGCATCCCAGAGCAGCGTCGTCAGGCGAACCTTGTGGTAATACAAATGGATATTGTCGTCGGCAGGCACATCAATGCGTAACACCCACCATACCCAGGGAATCGCCATCACCGCATGCGCGGTTGCCCACCCGATGACCCACCTCCCACGGCTGCGCAACCATGCCGCCATAAACACCCCTTCCACAAGCAGCACCAGCGCGCCGAAAAGATGCGTCCAGAGAACACAGGCATTGGCCGCGAGATTGAGCAGCAACCAGCGGCGCGACGGATTGCGCCGGAATTCCAGGAAGGAATAGAGCGAGAGCAGGGCGAACAGCACGTAGAACGGGTATTGCCGCGCTTCCGTGGCGTGAAAGACATGCACCGGCGACAACGCGAAGCAGGCCGCCGCGCCCAGCGCGGCGATATCGGCGCCCGCCCAGCCTCTGAAGAAGCGCCGGGTGAAAGCAAACAACAGGGGTATGCAGAGCATCCCAGTGACCACATACAGGAGACGCACGCGGACAATGTCCGTGCCCAATACCCGCGTCCACAGGTACTGAAAGACGGTGTGCATCGGCACCGAATAGGGGTAATGCGCGCTGGTGTCCTTAAGAAAGGCGATCAGGCCCGGCGCGTCCAGATGCACCACGCTGACATACTCTTCGTGGTCAACGGATTCCTCGCCAATCCGATACAGCCGCAGCGCCAGCCCGATGATCACAATGACGGCCAAAGCCGCATAGACCATCGTCCGCCGTGTCCTATCCGTGATCATGGCTGCCCTGCAGCACGCCCGGGACCGCGCCGCCTTGGATTCCGTCCACCGCGTTTCATTCTCAGGCGTATCCCTCGAAAACCCACGACTCTTCTGCAATAATCGGAAGGCCTATTTTAATTGTTCCCCTCCGAGGAATGGAAGGCGTGCTTCAAGAATGCCGCGGGCGATGGTACAATGCAAGCCATGCAACAGGAGAGGCATTTGCGCAATGAGCATTTCTGGCGACCCTGCGATCGAAAATTCTTGATATTTCCGACAGCAATTTATCTGATGTTCCGTGAAAAAGCCTGTTTCGCAAATGCCTCCAGGAGTGAATTTCATTGAAGCGTCTTCGCCTTTTTCTGGCCAATATCGGCCATCGTGGGTCCTATCGGCTCGTCTCGCCGCCGCTGGGGCTGCTGTACATCGCCGCCTATGTACGTTCGAGGATGGATGTAGACATTCTCATCGTGGACCAGCGCGCCGAGGATTGTTCCCACGAATCGCTCATCGCGCGCGCAAAAGCCTTTGCCCCGGACGTCATCGGCATTACCTGCTTCACCTCGCATGCGCATCTCCTTGACCCGTTGACGCGCGCGTTCCGCGCCGCCGCGCCGGACGCGACGATTGTGCTGGGCGGGCCGCATGTCTCCGCCGTCGGGCGCATGGTGCTGGAGGAATGCCCCGCCGATATCGCCGTCGCCGGCGAAGGCGAACTGCCCCTGGAGGCCGTCCTGCAGGCGCGGCGCGACGGCGAAGGACTGGAAGGCGTCCCCGGCCTCATCCGGCGCGACCGCGCCGGCGCCATCATGGTCAACCCCGGAGAAACCCCGACCATCGCAAACCTGGATGACCTGCCCTTCCCCGCCTATGATCTGATTGACGCGCGCCGCTATTGGAAACTCTGGTCGCAGACGCCCCTGCCGCCCCCCCGCAAATTCCTCGCCATGTTCACCAGCCGGGGCTGCCCCTACAAGTGCATCTACTGCCACAAGGTCTTCGGCAAGCGCTTTCGCGGTCATTCCGCACAACGCATCGTCGCAGAAATCGAACACTACCAGCGCGCGTTCGGCATTGACGAAGTCGAAATCTTCGATGACATCTTCAACTTCAACAAGCACCGCGTCCTCGAATTCTGCGAGATGGTGCGCCAAAAGGACATTCGCATCAAGATTGCCTTCCCCAACAGCCTCAGGTCTGATTTGCTGACGGAAGATGTTATTGATGCGCTTCATCGCGCCGGCATGTATATTTCGGCCTTCGCGCTCGAAACCGGATCCCCCCGGGTCCAGCAGTACATCGGAAAGCGCCTGAATATTGACCGCTACCTCCAGGCGGTCGAATGGACGGCTCGCCGCCGCATCTTCACCTACGGATTCATGATGCTCGGCTTTCCCACGGAGACAATCGAAGAAGTGCGACAGACGCTCGATACCGCCTGCCGCTCACACCTCCACGCAGCCCTGTTCTACCGCGTCGTGCCCTATCCGCACACGGACCTGTGGCGGCTCATGGAAAAAAATCATCCGGAGAAAATCGCCGCCATCCAATTCGCCGACACCGACTATACCTACCGCCCCACCATCAACTGTTCCGACATCCCCGAAGAAACCCTCGCCGCCGAAATACGCCGGGGCGTCACGCGTTTCTACGGCAATCCTCTCCGGCTTCTCCGTATCGCCCGCGACTACCCCAAACGCCATTGTCTCCCGCTATACCTCCCCCGCGTCCTCTTCCACCTCAAGCCCCGCCGCCCCGGCGCACAGCCCATCCCCGGCGCCTGACCACGTGGGGAAATGCCCCGCCCCGCATATTCTTTGTCACCTTACAAGCCGGCGTTGAACGCATTTTATACTACGGACAGTGCGGCGCCGCTCGTGGGTTGACGGCTGCGCCGGGAATTTGCTAGTATTCTTGGCTGAAGCAGGACATAATCATGAGCATTCTGACAACCGGCGGCGGAAAAGATTGCGCCGTACGCATTCTGGGATGAGGGGAGGTTGAGCAACGTTGACAAAGGTTCGTGTGAAGACGGACGAGCCGTTTGAGAAAGCCCTGCGACGTTTCAAGAAGAAGTGCAACAAAGAAGGGCTGATGCAGCGGCTGAAGGAAATGAAATATTTCGAGAAGCCTTGCGAGCGGCGGCGGCGGAAACTGGCGAAGGCAATGTCGCGTGCCGTACAGGAGTAGCGGCAGGGCGGTTTTTCCCAGCAGCAGAGATGAAGGGTCGGGTCTCCGGCCCTTTTTTCTTTGCGCCGCCCCCAATGGCCGGGGTTGTTGCCAGTGCGGAATGCGGAATGCGGAGTGCGGAATGGGGAATGAGTGAAGCGGCGCGAAACCCACCACTGATTTTGCTCAACTCAAGGTGGGTTCCATGGCGCGTTGCGCCTTTGCATCCACTTGGCAGAGCGGAATCGCCGTAAACAGCATCGGGAGGTTCGCAATCACGAGAACAATCATCTAGCATCTGTCTTGTATGGCAACAGCATGGCATGTTCTTGAAAACACTGGAGGCTTCATTTCATGGGAATTGTACTGGGATTGGACGTGGGGACAAGCGGAACGAAGGCCATTGCGATGGATGCGGCGGGAAAACTGCTGGCCTCGGCGCTGGTGGAGTATCCCTTGCACAGCCCGAAGCCGGGCTGGGCGGAGCAGGACCCGGCGGACTGGCGACGGGCGGCCTTCGCGGCGCTCGCGGCGCTCGCGGCGAAGATTGACGCGAAGGCAGTGCGGGCGCTGGGCCTGACCGGCCAGATGCACGGGTCCGTGTTTCTGGACGACAAACAGAACGTGATCCGTCCCGCGCTGTTGTGGTGCGACCAGCGCACGGCGAAACAGTGCGAGGCGATCACCGAGACCGTGGGCGCAGACCGGCTGATCGCGATGGTCTCGAATCCCGCGTTGACGGGATTCACCGCGCCGAAAATCCTGTGGCTGAGGGACAACGAACCGGATGCCTGCACGCGCGTACAAAAGGTGCTGCTGCCGAAGGACTATATCCGGTGGGTCCTGACGGGGGAATTCGCGACGGACGTCGCGGACGCATCGGGCACGCTGCTCTTTGATGTAAAGAACCGGCGCTGGCACACGGAACTTATGGGCCTGCTGGACATCAACCCCGAATGGATGCCGCCCGCCTTCGAGGGACCGGAAGTCACCGGGCAACTCAGCCGCGACGCGGCGCAAAAGACCGGATTGCCGGCGGGGATTCCGGTGGTGGCCGGGGGCGGTGATCAGGCCGCGGGCGGCGTCGGCTGCGGCATCGTGCGCACCGGCGTGATTTCTGCGTCGCTGGGGACGAGCGGCGTCGTGTTCGCCTTTGCCGATACAGTGAGCACCGACCCCCAAGGCCGCGTGCACACCTTCTGCCACGCAGTGCCGGGCAAGTGGCACGTAATGGGCGTCATGCTGAGCGCGGGCGGGTCGCTGCAGTGGTTCCGCAACATGCTATGTCAGAGCGAACGCGCGGTGAGCGAACAGACCGGCGCGGACACCTACGAGTACATCACGGCGTCGGCGGCGCGCATCCCGGCGGGCTGCGAAGGGCTGCTGTTCCTGCCCTATCTCAGCGGCGAACGCACCCCACACAAGGACCCCTACGCCAAGGGCGCGTTCATCGGCCTGTCGCTCCGGCACACGAAGGCGCACATGGCGCGCGCCGTGCTCGAAGGCGTCGCCTTCGGCATGCGCGACAGTCTGGAGATTATCCGCGAGATGGGCGTTGCGATCAGCGAAGTGCGCGCGTCGGGCGGGGGCGCGCGCAGCGCGCTGTGGCGGCAGATTCTCGCGGACACAGGCCGCGCGCCCATGGTCACGATCAACGTGGATGAAGGGCCGTCCTACGGCGCGGCAATCCTTGCAAGTGTGGCGGCGGGACTGCACAAAACCGTCGAGAACGCCTGCGACGCAATCATCCGCGAAACGGCGCGCCTCGCGCCGGACGAAACGGCGTCGGCGGTCTATGACAGGTGGTTCGCGGAATATCAGGCCGCCTACCGCGCGCTCGCGCCGGGATTCCGCCGCGCGGCAGAACTGATCGGATGACATGGACACCCGGTTCGAGGCGACGGTCGAGGAGGAATACGCGGGACTGCGGCTGGATGTTTGCCTGGCGGAATTGATGGAGGACGCCTCCCGCTCCTTCGTAAAGAAACTGATCAAGGACGGACGGGTCACGGTGAACGGGCGGGCCGCCGTAAAACCGTCGCGAATCGTCGCCAGGGGTGACCGTATCGCGGCGACGGTGCCGCCGCCCCCCCCCGCGATGCCCGAGCCGGAGAATCTCCCGCTGGAGATTCTTTACCAGGACGCCGCCATCGTGGTCGTGAACAAGGCGGCGGGGATGGTGGTGCATCCCGCGCCCGGGCATTACACCGGCACACTCGTGAACGCGGTGTTGTATCATTGCCCGGATTTCCAGCGGCCCGGACAGGACATGTCGCGCCCCGGCATCGTCCACAGGCTCGACGCCGACACCTCAGGCGTAATGGTTGTCGCGAAAACCGCGCGCGCCTTCGCGCATCTCGCCCGACAGGCCGCGGACCACCGCTTCGACCGGCGCTACCTCGCGCTGGTGCAGGGCCAATTCGAGGAAGACCGCGGGCGGATCAGCGCGGTCATCGGCCGCAGCCTCGCCGATCCGAGCCGCATGGCGGTGACCGGCGTGCGCGCGCGCGAAGCGGTGACGCATTTCGAGGTGCTGGAGCGGCTGGGCCCCGCCTCCCTTGTCGCGCTGCAACTGGAAACCGGGCGCACCCACCAGGTCCGCGTGCACATGCGATTCATTGGCCGGCCCGTCCTCGGCGATCCGGTCTATGGCGTAACCGATTTCCGCGGCTGGAAAGTGTCCCCGGAAACCCTGGCGGCGCTTCGCGCCCTGCACGGCCAGGCCCTGCACGCCGAGCGCCTCGGCCTGATCCACCCCGAAAGCGGTGAACGCATGACCTTCACCGCGCCGCCCCCGCCCGATTTCCTGCGCGCCCTGGAAGCCCTTCGGTTTGAAAAATGATGCTTGCGCCCTGCCTGTGTTCCCAATGAAAACGCTCTTATCATCTTTGCGGGATGTCTCCCGCAAAACGACCGATCTTCTGACCGCACTGGCGGCGTGCTATTCACAAAATCAAAATGATTTGAGTCACGTTCAACGGCCGCGCCATCAACGTGAGACGCCGCGAAAACGGTATTCTTGCGCCCAAGGCGGCCAAACGCCAAGGCGGCCTTGGCGCTTGCGTTACAATATGGCGGGCAAGGGCATTTCCCTGCATGACCGATAAACCGGATGTCCACCGTCCATTATGCGCGACGATCTGAACCGCGAAATGGAAAGGAAAGACACAGCATGAAAACCGGCCCCCTTGAAACAGATTTTGCCGCGCTGGCCACCGACAGCCCGTGCCGCATCCTCCAGGTTGCCGACCTCCATTCCGACGTGGAGGAGGCGCTCAATGAGCGCACCCGCGCGGATATCCGCGCCCTGGTCACGCATTGCCGGCCGCATCTGATCGTCGCCAATGGCGACATCTGGTGCGGCGATGAACACCCCGACGCCGCGCCCATGTGGATGCAACGCGATATCGCGTTTCTCGGAAGCCTCGACACGCCGTGGGTCTTCGTCCGGGGCAACCACGACTGTTGCGCCGATTTTGACCGCGCGCGCGCCATGATCGCCGCTGCGCCGAACGCCATCGCGCCGCAGGGAGACGGCAAGGGCGCTTTCCGCATTGAAGTGCACCGGCGCGGCGCGCCCGGCGCGGTCTGCTGGGACTTGTTCTTCCTGAACTCCGGGCCTTCCTGGAACATTCCGGAAGACCTGCTGTGGTTTGAATCGGAATCCGCGCGCATCGCGGCGGAACGCGGACGCATCACCCCCGCTGCCGCGTTTTTTCATATCCCGCTGAAAAACTATCAGGACGCCATGGATGCGGGTCGCGTGACGGGTATCGGGGTTGAATCCGTACTCGGCTGGGGGGACGATGAAGGCCGCGCCGCCCCCATCCTGAAGCGTCCCGGCAATCTGCGGCTGTGTGTCTCCGCCCACAGTCACCGCAACGACTACTATTTTGTCGAAGACGGCATCCGTTTTGTGTCCGGCCGGGCGACCGGCCACGGCGGCTACGGCGTCGAAGACCTGCGCAAAGGCGCCACCCTGGTTGAACTCAGCCTCGAGAGCGACGAAGCAACCACCAAAACCGTCTTTGCCGATGGCAGCGTCTGGAATTATGATGCGCCGTGACGCAAGACCGGTAGAAGCACGACGTATCAACGCGCAGCAGGCGTCTCAGGCGTTTTGATATTGGAATTCGCGCAAATCCACAGCGGACAAACGTTTTGAAAGATTCATCATTTCAATGCCGGCCACTTCATTGCATTCATTGAAATCCAATACTGCGCCCGCCGCAACTTCTTCTGACTCGATGATGCGGGAATCATCCAGGCGCAAACAGAGCGCATCCGCTTCTTTGCCCGCGTGCAATTTCATACTTTATCTTCTGCCGCACCCCCGACGTCGCCATTTGCCGCGCCCTGCTCATAGATAACGGCACACCACTCAGGGACGGCCCCATATTCTGCATGACGGGCAATTGCGGCGCGCCGTGTCGGACGTTTCGCGCGGGGTCCACCGGCGTCCGGCGGCCTTATCGAGTGCGGCGACGGCCACGGCGTAGTCGCGCAGGGCCTGGGCGAGGGTGGTGCGGGCGAGGCGGAGCGCGAGGTCGGCGTCGAGGGTTTCGGTCTGGGTGCCGACGCCTTCCTGGAAGCGGAGTTGGGCGAGGCGCAGCCCTTCTTCAGCGAGCGCAACGGTACCCTTCTCGCGGCGGATTTTTGCGATGGCTTCCTGCACGCGCAGGTGGGCCTGGCGCACATCCATCTCGACCAGCCGGGCGACGTCTTCGCGTTCGCGTTCCAGTTGGGTCAGTTGCGCGCGCGCTTCGAGGCGCTCATGACGCCGGCGTCCGCCGGCATAGATGTCCCATTCCACGCCGACGCCCACGATGAACCCGTCGGCGGCGATGGACCCGCCGCCCTCGATGTATTTGTATCCGGCCGTGGCGGCGGCGCTGGGTTTGTAGCCGCCCTTGCGGGCATCAAGATTATTGCGCGCGGCGGCGATGCCCATGTCCAACGCATGCAATTCCGCGCGGCAGGCGAGCGCCTCGTCAATCAGCGCCTCAAGCGTGTCTTCCGGCGGGGTCCAATCGAGCGTGCCGCCCAGTTCCACCGGGGTGTTCTGCGGCATGGCCAGAATCCGGAGCAGGTTGAGGAGTGCGATCTGTGCGGCGCTCTGCGCCGATACGAGGTCCGACTGCCGCGCGCCCAGTTCCGTTTCCGCGCGCAGCAGTTCAAAGCGGCTGACCAGCCCGACCTCCAGCATCTGCGCCACGTCCGCCTTGTGCTGTTCAAACGTTGCCACACTGTCGCGCGCGACCTCCACCAGCGCCTTCGCCAGCAGCGCATCATAGAACCCCTGCTTCGCCTCGAATTCAATCTGGTCCAGACGCGCCTCCCGCTTCCATGCCTCGGATTGCGCCAGATGGCGCGATGCGCGGATGGCGGCCTGAATCCGCCCGCCGGCGTAGAGCACCTGCTCCGCGCGGACCTCCGCCGTGATGGAATGCGCGCTGGGGCCGATGTCGTTGGCGTCAATCAACCAGGAAAGGGGGCCTTTGATTTCCACTTCCCGGTCCAAACCGCTGATGTAACTGTAGGCCGCCTGCGTTTTCAGTTGCGGCAGTCGTTGGGATGCCGCCTGACCGGTCCGCGCCTCGGCGGCTTTCACCGCCTCGGCTGCGGCCAGGACCTGCGCGTTCCGCTCCACGGCAACCGCCACGCATCGTTGCACGTCCAGGAATATGGCATCGGGCGGGACCTCCGGTTGTGCGGGCGGCGCGTAATCATCCACCCCGTCCAGTACCGCCTGCACGCCTTCGAGCAAGACATTTACCGGCGCGGTGTTTTCCGGGGACGCTTCCAATGCCGCCGCGCCCGGCGCAGTCGCCCATCCCGCCAACACAATCCATGCCAGCCATGCGCTTTTCATGCATTGTCCTCGTGTCGCCTGTTGTTTCGGGGAATCGTTGCTGATCATACGCGGGACCGCGGGGACTGTCAATGCTTTCTGCAGGCGCTGCGTCTTGCGCGGCGCGCGCCTCAGGCCTTGACGGTGACAAGGGTCAATTCACAGTCCAATCCCCGGTTGTTGTGGGCGGGTTGCAGGCGGTCGAGTTTGTACATGACCACGAGGTCATCGCCGCTGTAGACCTTGTGGAGAAAGTCAATCAATTCCTTGAGGGTGACGCCCTGAAGGCGCAGTTGAACCATCGGCTGCCGGGCGGTGGCGCGGCGGGTGCGGTAGTTTTCGAGTTGGGCGCGGCCGGTCAGGTCCGCTTCGCGAAGTTTGTTGTTGATGTAGGAGAAGATGTCGAAATTGGACGGCCTGGTCGCGAGGCGCTCCATGATGCGTTCCTGACGGCGCAGCCGGTCCTCTTCGTCCTCCTTCATGAGGTGCATCATGGCGAGGTCGCGCTTGCATTGTTCGAGTTCCCGGCGCGACTCCTCGAATTGCCGGTATGGCCCGGCGGGGATATAGGCGAGCAGCGCAATCACCAGCGTGATCGCAAGCGCGCCCAGCGCCAGGCCGGTGCGTTCACGGGGATCAAGATTCAGTTTCATGGAAACCCTCCGAAGGGCGATACGCCCTGATGGTGAAGGTGGTCTTCTGGTCCTGCAGACTTCGATCGGGTTCTTCCTCCACCCGGAAGAGTCTGGATGTCTTCAGATTCTCGAACACTTCGTTGAATGCGGCGGCGTCATTGGCCTGCCCCTGGATGCGAATCCACCAACTCTGGCTTTCAGGCGTCGAGACACGGATGTCCAGAATGGTCACCTTGTCTCCGGGCATCTTCTCGCTGATTTCCAGGAGAATGTCCAGCAGGCTGGGGTCATTGAACAGGTCTATATCCACCTCCGCACCCAGCCCCTGGTCGGCCATGGCCTCGATTTCATCGCGCAATTCTGCGATGCGCTCCCGAATAACCGCCGCCTCAGCCTGGTTGCGCAGCGCCCCCTGGTAGTAATGAAACGCCCAGCCCAGCAGGACGATCAGCGCGAGGCAGGAGGAGAACATCAGGTGCGCCACGACGCCGCGCAGGACGCCTTGGAGGTCCTGCTCGGCGCGTCGGAAATCCACGGCGCAGGGGCCGCCCGCCGCGCCGACCGCCGCGCCGGCGAGCGCTTCCCACTTATTGCATTCCGATCCATCTGCGCGGTTCCCGGGCGACAATGCGCCGCGATTCGTTTTGGCCATAAGCGCCGTGTTCTCCACCGGCAGCCCTATCGTCTCCGCGAAGGCGTCGCGTTCCTCCGGCGCAAAGTCGAAGCCGGTGACATGAAGCCGGTCGAAATCCCCGTCGCCGCGCCATTTGGCCATGAATCCGCGCAGGCTATTCTGCACTTCGCGGGCCGCCACGGACGGATTGGCGCGCAACTGCGCGGCGCCGCAGGGCAGATGTCGGCAGTAGGCGATGCGCTTGTTGTAAACCACCACAATACTGGAGGCGTTTTCGCGCACATGCAGGATGGCGTTCAATCCTTTCGTCCGTCTCCCCGATACGAGCCACAGGCCCGTAAGCGCGGCGGCGTCCACCGTGACGGCCTCCGCATCCACGCCCGCCGCTTCGAGAATGGCCCGCTGCTCTTCGAGATGCTCCCGGCGCATACCCACCGCGAACACGTCGGTTTCGCCGTCGAACTCGGCGACGATGTTGAAGTCCAGCAGCAGTTCCTCGATGGGAAAGGCCAGATGCGGTTCCAATTCATAGCACACCGCCGCAGCCACGCGCCGCCGCCCCCGGAAAGGGATGGTGATGGCGCGCATGAGGCAGTATTCCGTGCCGATGCACAGGACGTAGGCGGCAGGCCGGCTCTCCAAGTCCGAAAGCGCCTCATCCAACGCACGCACGAGAGCGTCGAACCGATCTTCCGGCGTTTCATAGACTGCGCGGCGTTCCGCCTGTTCCAGCAGTTTCGGCATGCCGCCGCCGGTCTTGAAGACCGCCACACGCACATCGTCGCCCGAAAATTCGATGGCGGCCACTTTCGCTTTCAAAAACATTCACATCGCTCCTGGTTCGCCGTCATTTGTTTCGTTCCGGGTATTCCAGCAAAACAGACAGGTTCCGCTTCGCTGCGCCCGCCCTGCGATTGTTACGATTGCCGCGTTTCATCGGATGACCTTCCAGTCGAGAATTCGGAAACGCTCCAGGGGAATGGATTCCTCCGTGAAGGCGCCGGGGTCGCCCTGCTGCTGGTTCGGAACCAATCCGGCCTCCATCGGGTTGAGCGGCGTCCGCCACACATACGCCTCGATGCGCACGAGCACATCCTCAAGCATGCCGTCGCCGTAGATGCGGAACACATTGCTGCTCACGATGAACCCCTGCTGGGACTGCCCTGCCGCCGGGTCCAGGAGTTCGGGATCCACATTACTTTGCCGGAGTTGGGGAGGCAGTTGCTGCTGTTGCTGCTGCCGCGAGGAACCTCCCAGTCCATATCGGTCAAGTTGCGAGACGTGGACAATCGGCTCCATGCGCACTTCATCATATATCTGTTGCGCGAGAGACAGGTCCGGCGCGCCGCCGCCGGCGGCCATTACGGCGGCGATGACCTCCTCGCGCGCCGTATTGATGTTGACGCGGCCTTGCCAATCGCCGTGGACCGTCAGGTATTCTGTCAGCGGCAACTGATCTTTCTTGGGATCGCCAAAGAAGACCTTGGGCGTGATGCCTTTAATGAGCAGCAGTTCCTCGATGGAATCCATGGGGCCGTTCTTACAGGGGTAGGGGTTTTCCAGCCCGTTGTAGTAGTCGTTTTCCGCGCCTTCCGGGCGCACGGTGTCATCGTCGTCATAATCCAGCCAGTCCAGGATGGCGTCCACGATGGCGTCGGGCGATTCTTTGTCCTCCGGTTCGCGCAGAATGAAAAACTCTCGCAGGGCGTTCACCAGGAATTCCCGTTCCTCCGGTTGGCCGCTGCTGGTGTCGAAAAGGGCGTTCAGGTTGATCTTGCCGTATTCGTCGGCGATGGTGGTGCGACTGAGGGCGCCGTTGAGCGGTTCGAACGGCACGCCCAACGACCAGGGCGCCGGGTCGAGCATGCTGTCGAATTCCGGTTCCCCGCTGATTTCCGATTCGATCAGGTCGGCGGCGAGCAGGGCGATGCCGCGCGCCACACCCGATTTCGCCGCGAGATACGCCTCCAGGTCGCTGCCCTGGTTGGCGGCGAAGGACGCCTCGACCTGGGTTTCGTAACTGAATTCGACCACAATCACGGTGAGCAGGGCGATGAAGAGCAGGGCGAGGATCAGGGCCACGCCCGAATCGTCGCGTCGTCGTCCGCGCCTGTTCGCGCATATGTTCCCATTGCGTTTCATTTTCGCCTGCCGCCGCTGTGTTCTTGGTTGGATTGGGTTCCGCGCCCGAAGAGTTCGCCGGTGCGGTCCTCGACGAGGGTGGTGGCCCGGCGACGATTGAGGTCCATGAAGGGGCCGCTCACGCCCGCCCCGATGGGAATGGCGATGCTGATATCGAGATCGGCCTCGTCATCGGCGCTGATGCCGGCCCGCAGTTCCTCCAGGCGCTCCGCCTCGCTGCGCGCAAAATTGATCTGGACGCGCACCGCCCACGGCATCACGCCCTCGGCGGTCGAGTCCCAGTCCTCCACCCACTCATCGTTGCGTCCGTCATAATACAGCACATTCATGCTGGATATGGGAATGCGCCGCTCGATGCCGGCATCCAGCAGGTCATCCACCTTGGCCTCGGAATCCGTGCTTTCCAGGACCAGCGGTTCCTCGCGGATCACCAGGTGCATGAGGGGCGCGTCCTGGTCCACAGGGGCATCAATGGCCAGGCGGCCCATCGCATCGGCCTCCACCGCGCCCGGTTCGGCGACTTCATAACTCACCACCCGCAGGATGCCGGGCAGCGCGTGCGCCCCGCTCATGGGCAGCGAGGTGCAGAAACGCAGGCTGTCCGCCGGGCCGAAGGGGCCGTCTTTGCTTTCGCCGATAAACTGGTACTCCGGCTGGAGACATGCCGGGTCGGCATAGACCGCGCTCAGGTTTTCCGTCAGGTTGCGCCACAGAAATTGGCGAAACCGCAACGCCTCCGCGTTTTCCCGGGCGATATCCGTGGAAAACGCGACCATCGTAAAGCCCTGATGCACAATCGCGACCAGGATCGCCAGCACCAGGATGGTCACGAGCAGTTCCATCACCGTGAACCCGGCAGTGCTTTTGTTTGTGGCGACATACCGCTTTTGCCTGCGATTCCAAGAAGAAAAAGGCTGCGGTTCTTTGGACTGCGGCGGCTTGCCGCCGCTTTTCTGCGTCCAGGCTTGCCTGGACGCTGCTCCGGACGGCACGCCGTCCGGGAAAAAGCGCAGGCATGGCTTGCGCACTCCAAATTGACCTCCGTTGTGGCCCGTCTCCTCCCGTTGTGGCCCGTCTCCCGACCGCGCCCTGGGCGCAGCGTGGCCGTCTGGCGCGGTTCTGGCGGCCTCCTCCTGTTGTGGCCGGTCTCCCGACCGCGCCACAGTGTGAGATTGTATTCTGGTTCTTGTATGCATCATGTCAGAAGTCATCAAACATGCTGTTGCTTCCGCCCGACTGGTCGAACATCGAGGGTCGGTTTGATCCGCCGCTGCGTCTGGGCGGATTGGTCGGACCGGTCCGTCCGGATTGGCCGGAGCGCCCGGATTGGCCGCTTTGGCCGGCCCGGCTGCCGCCGGAGAACAGGCCGCCGGGTCTGGTCGAATCGGCCTCGGCATCGGCCGCGCCCAAATCATACACATAGAAGGTCAATGTCCGTTCATCCGCAGGGCCGCGCACGGAGACATTCACCGAGTAAAGCAACACGAGTTCATCCTCGCTCGCCTGGAACGCCTCGAAGGACCACGAATACCCCGGATAGCGGTTGCCGAAATCGCCGCTGTCGGAGAAAGTCCCCGAAAGCACCCCCACTTCCGCGCGGGCCACGACGCTTTCAGACAATTGCCGCATCACGACTTCTTCCGTCATTTCCTGATTGAGTCGAAGCGCCGTGTGGTGCCCCTCGAGCAGCACAATCAGCGCCAGGCCGAGAATCGCCAACGCCATCAGCACCTCCAGAAGCGTGAAGCCGCGAATCGCGGGAATGGTCCGCCGTCTTGCCCTGATGTTCATTTCACATCTTCCCTGCCCTGGAAGACATTGGCGCCGCCGGTCAACGGGTCCCACAACACAGTGTAATAATCGCCGTCTTCGTTCACCAGATGAAATGCTATCCGCTGGGCGAGGCCGAGCGGCGACAGAACCACCTCCACCTCGCCGCGTCCCTGGGGCAGGCCATCAATGAAAACGGTGTCAATCCAGACCCCCCGCGCGAGGCGCGTGCGCTGGAGCATGGGGTCGGCGAATTCCACCTCCTCCGGCCGCTCTTCGTCCAAACTGAATTCATCATCGGGGTCGAAGAGCGGGCCGATTTCGCTGAGGATGCCGGTGTCATGGATGACATTTTTCGCGCGTTCCTCCAGGGCGCGGCGCGCGAAGCGCGCAAACTTGTCATCAAACTGGGCGTTGGCGGCCTCATCATCAAAGCCTTCCGGCAGGTCACGCATGGCGCGCGGATCAAGGCGGCTTTGGGCGAGCAGCGCGCCGAAGTCGCCGCCGGAAAACATGCCCCCCGCCCGCATCTGCGAAAGCAGACCCAGTTGGTCCAGAGGCGCCTCCCCCTCGAATTCGGGTTCCGGCCAGACAAGGCGCGTCGCGTAGTACTCCTGTTTGTCCAAATCAAAAAAGACTTTGACCTCCTCGCGGAAGAGCGTGGCCTGGGCCATGGCGCTGCGCCCGTAATTGGCGAGATGACGCGCCTCGCCTTCGAGGCGGCTGAACGCGAGTGCGGGCAACAGACGGGGCATCACCACCGCGGTGATGATGCCGATGAGGAAGATCACCACGATCAGTTCGATGAGCGTGAATCCGCCCGCGCGGGCGCGCGGGGCCCCTATTTTTGGCAGGAAGGCCGTCATATGCGTGAGTCACCGCCTTCGCCGTTGCGCCGCATCAATCTTCGCCGGCGAGGTTTGCGCTGCTGATATCGGCATCATAGCCCGTGCCGCCGGGGCGTCCATCCGCGCCGTAGGACACGATGGTGTATTCTCGCGGACCGTGCAGGGTGTAGATATAGGGATTGCCCCATGGGTCGTTGGGGATGCGGGTGCTGTCAAGAAAGCGACGGCCCTTGGGGTTGTTGATCAGGGCGTCAAGGCTGTCCGGGTACGACTTGAACTGCATCCGATACATTTCGACGGCCGTCATCAGCGTGCGGATTTCCGCCTTCGCCTTGGCCTGGTCGCCTTCATCCATCGCGCCCAGCACATAGACCCCGACGACGGTGGCCAGGATGGCGATGATGGACACGACCACCATCAATTCGACCAGGGTGAAACCCGCCGTGCCGCCTCTGGTTCTGCGTTGCGCTTCGTTCTCCATGGCTAATACCCTCTTATGTTGGTGCTCATCGTCAGAATAGGCAACAGGATCGCCAGCACCAGAAATCCGACGAAGACGCCCATGACGATGATGATCACCGGTTCAATGAGGCCCACAATGGCATCCACCGTGAGCCGCACGTCATCGTCGTAGGTGTCCGCCACCCGGATGAGCATGTCTTCGATTTCGCCGCTGCGCTGGCCCAGTTCCACCATGTGAATCATCATGGGGGGGAAGAGGCCCGTTTCCTTGAGGGGGACGGCGAGATCGCGCCCCCGGCGCACCCCCGCCTTCACCTCGTCCATGTGTTCCTGAATGTACCGGTTGTCAAGCACCGAATTCACCACTTCCAAGGCGGGCAGCATGGTGAGGCCGCTTTGCAGCATGGTGCCCAGCGTGCGCGCGAAACGGGCGCACACCAATTTAAGGTGGAGCGGCCCATAGACCGGGAAACGCAGTTTGATGCGGTCCCAGGTTTTCCGGCCCTCGTCGCGCGAGACCCACAGACGCCAGAGCAAGGCCATGCCTGCGACCGCACCCACGATGACAAACCAGTAATTGCCGACAAAATTGCTTGTTCCGATGAGGACTTCGGTGATCTTGGGCAGGGCCGCACCCTGCTTTTCAAATATCTGCGTGATGCGCGGCACGATCACCATCATGAGAAACACGATGACGCCGAAGGCGAAGACTCCCATGAAGGCCGGATAGGCCATGCTGGAAAGCAACTGCGATTTCAGTTTCGCCTGATGGTCCAGAATGTCCGCAAGCCGGAGCAGCACGCTCTCCAGCGCGCCGCTCACCTCGCCCGCGCGCACCATGCTGACGTAGATCGCGGGGAAAACGCGCGGGTGTTCGGTCATGGCGTCGCCCAGGCTGCTGCCGCTGTTCACCTTGTCGCGGATTTCATAAATGACTGCCTGCAAGCGCGGACGGCTCGTCTGATCGATCAGCGCGCCGAGCGCCTCGACCAGCGGCATGCCGGCATGAAGCAGCACGCCCAACTGCCGGGTCATCAGCGCAAGATCGCGCACCGGCACACGCCCGCGACGGCTGACCGTCCGCGTACGCCGCGCGCGCCCCCGCCCCCGGCCGTCATCGCGCTCCCGACCAGGCAGGGCCAGGCTCATCTCGGCGCTCTCCATCACCTTTGTGGGGTAGAGGTCGAGTTCGCGCAGTTTGCGGCGCGCCTGCGCCGGGGTATCGGCGTCAATAACGCCTTTCGTGGTTTTCCCCGTCGCCTTGGCGATGGCTTTGTACTGGTAAACGGGCATATGTGTTTCCCGCCGCCCGCGCGGCGTCAGTCAATGATTTGCTCTTCGAGGTCTTCACGGGTGACGCGGAGAATCTCCTCGACGGTGGTGATGCCGCGAAACATTTTTTCCGCGCCGTCTTCGCGCAGCGTGCGCATGCCGAATTTGCGCGCTTCGCGTTTGATGATGTTGGAATCCACGCCGCGCAGCACCAGATCCTGGATATGGGGATTCATCACGAGCACTTCGAAAATGCCGGTGCGGCCAAAATAGCCGCGCTGGGCGCACTTGGCGCAACCCACGCCGCGCCAGAGCACCTGGGCGCGGGGATTGTCCGGCTTGACACCCAATTCCACGAGACTTTCGTGTTCGGGAGTGTAGGCTTCCTTGCAGTTTTCGCAAATCCGCCGCACCAGGCGCTGCGCCTGGATGGCGATGGTGGACGAGGTGACCAGGAACGGCTCGATGCCCATGTTGATGAGACGGGTGATGGCGCCTGCACTGTCGTTGGTGTGGAGCGTGGCAAAAACCAGGTGGCCCGTCAGCGAGGCCTGCACCGCCATTTCGGCTGTTTCGTGGTCGCGGATTTCGCCGACGAGGATCACGTCGGGGTCCTGGCGCAGAATACTGCGCAAACCGGCGGCGAAAGTGAGGCCGATTTTCGGGCGCACCTGAATCTGACCGATGCCCGGAATCAGGTACTCGATGGGGTCTTCCACCGTAATGATGTTCTTGTCGGGAGAATTGACTTTCTGCAGCGCCGCATAGAGCGTGGTGGATTTGCCTGAACCCGTCGGCCCCGTGACCAGGATGATGCCGTGCGACGCCGTGATCAGCCGGTCCATCGCCTTGTGGTCCCGCTCGTCCATGCCGAGTTGTTCCAGGCTGAACAGGAAGTTGCCCTTTTCGAGGATGCGCATGACCACGCGCTCGCCGTGCGCGATGGGGATGATAGAGACGCGGATGTCAATTTCCTTGCCGCTCAGGCGAATCTTGATGCGGCCGTCCTGGGGCAGGCGGTGTTCGGCGATATTCAGGTTGGCCATGATCTTCACGCGGGAGACCACCGCCGCCTGCTGGGACCTCGGCACCTGGAATTTCTCATAGAGCACGCCGTCAATGCGGTAGCGCACGCGCACCTCGCGCTCGAACGGCTCGATGTGGATGTCGGAGGCGCGCTCGCGCACCGCGCCGGTGATGATGAGGTTGATGAGTTTGATGATGGGCGCTTCGTTGGCGAGGTCCATCAGATCGCGCGCCGACTCGGCGTGGTCCAGGCTGTGGATCACCGCCTCCGCATCATCCTCTTCCGCCATGGTGATGCTGTCGATCATTTCGGCGGCGTTTTCGCCCTGCTGGTCGAAATAGGTGTCAATGATGTGCTGGATGTCCTGCTTGCGACAGAGCACCGGCAGCACCGGGCCACCCAGCAGAATCCGGAGATCGTCCAGCGGTAACAGATTGACCGGGTCGTTCACGGCGACATAATAGGCAGCCCCGTTCTGCTTGAAGGGGACCATGTAATACTCGCGGATGAAACTGATAGGGGCTTTCGTGGTGAGCGAGGAATCCACCTGGCTGAGCAAATCAGGCTCGAAGGGGATGTCGTATTGTTCGCTCAGCGCCTCCAGGAGCAGGTCCTCCTCGACGTAGCCGAGGTCAAGGAGAATCTCGCCCACATGCTTGGGACGGATTTTCTGCAATTCCATCGCTTCCTTCACCTGCTCCGGATGCACCGACCCGCGCCGCAGGAGAATGTCGCAGAGTTGCTTGTCCTGTTCGCCCCGCATGGCTTACCTCTTGATGTCGCCGCGGCCGTAAAGCACGGTCTCGCGCTGTCCCAGCAGTTCCTCCGATCGGTCGAAGGTGGGATGGTGTTGCTTGCGGAGTTCGCGCTTTTTCTTGACTTTCCTGAAGAAGCCGCGTTCGAACAACTGGTCTATGTTTGTGTCGTGGTATTCGCCGACTTTGTACTGGGTCACCCGATCGAGGTCCACGCCTTCCTTTACAATGTGCGGCGTCACGAGCACCACCAGATTCTTCTTGGTCATTTTATTGTCACGCCTCCCGAAGATCCATCCGATCACGGGAATGTCGCCGAGCACCGGCGGCTGCGTACGTGTACGGTTCTTCTCGTCCTTGATCAGACCGCCGATGACCGCCGTCGAGCCATCCTTCACGAGGATTTTGTTCTTGATCTGCGATTTGGCCGTCGTGGGACCGGCGATGTTGGGGTCCACGCCGCCCTGCGCCACGGGAATGTTGACGATCGAGGAATCTTCGATTTCCAGTTGCAGCAGGACATTGTCGCCCTCGCTGATTTGCGGGGTCACGGTGAGTTTGATGCCGACGTCCTGCCGCTGCACGCGGGTGTAGCCGTAGTAGGGGTTCACCGCCGCCTGCTGAGCCCCGCCGGTGAGGCCGCGCTGCTGGCTGGTGATGAACGGCACCTCGTTGCCCACGACAATCGAGGCCTCTTCGTTGTCCACTGTCACGAGGCTGGGCTGGGAAAGCACCTCGGCGTCGCTGATGGCCTCGATCGCCTGGAACAGCAGCGGCACAAAGGGGAGTTTCACTTTGGTGCCGCCGCCCAAGTCCCACTCAATATCGTCGAAAACACCCGCCGTCACGCCACCGCCCGCGCCCAGGCCCATGATCTGGCTCAGCCCAGGTCCGGCCACCAGCGTACTGGCCGCCTTCGCAACCGTCGCCAGATCATCCAGGCCGGATTTGCCCGTGGCACCGCTGACAGTGGCGGGCGAAGGGACCAGGCCGGTGATGGTGGAGGTGCTGGTCATGCCGAAGCCGTCCCGGCCCTTCACCGCCGCCGCATCCACGGCCAGCACGAAGTCGTTGGTCATGCTGACCTGCATGATCACCGCCTCGACCAACACCTGGCGCGGCGGCACATCAAGCCGCGCGATGAAGGATTCCAGCAGTTTGTAGTCCTGAGGCGATGCCACGATCAACAGGGCGTTGGTCTGGTCATAGCGGGAAACATGCACCTTCTGTTCGAACGGCTGCACTTCCGTCGCCTGCGCCGGGGCCGCGCCGCCGGCACCAGCGGCCGCGGTGCGCCGGGGCGCCGTGCCGATGAGCGGCTGCAACGCCGCTTCCACCTGTTCCGCGTCCGCATTGAGCAATTCATAGATGTGCAGATTGTTCGCTTCATACGGCGTCGGGATATCGAGTCGCTTCACCAGGTCGCGCACCCGCTCCATCATGCCTTCCGAGGCCATGACGATAAGCGCATTGAGACGCTCTTCCGGCACCATGCGCAACACTTCCTCGCGCGTGCCGATGACCTGAGAGGCCGTGGCCCCGGGCACGGGCCGCAGCGGCGGACGCACCGGCGGGCGCGTGGGCGCCTGGACCACCGGCTGCTGTGCCTGCCGCATCGTGATCGTGGGGGCGCGCCCCCCCGTATCGAGCAGCACCTGCTCGATCTGTCGCGCCAGCGCCTCGGCGCGCGTATATTCCAGCGTGAAGATTTCCATGACCGTGTCGAAGCCGGGGATGTCCGTGTCTTCCAGAAACGCAAACATGCGCCGCAGCCCGTCCGCGGTGTCCGTGATGATCAGCGTGTTGGTGGGGGCATAGACGTCAATGCGCGCCGTCTTCGACCCCAATATCTTGAGCACATTGGAGAGTTCGGCGGCATCCGCGTATTTGACCGGCACGATATGCGTGGAATAGCCGTCAAAACTTTCCGGCAACGGCGCGGGGCCTTTGACCAACGGCACTTTTTCGGAGAGGGTCGCATCGGGAGTGTTGATGATCTTGATGAGGTGGCCATCAAGGGTTTCGACCATGGAAAAGCCCCGCGTGGCGAGGATGGACTCCAGCACTTCATAGGCCATTTCCGGCGGGATGCGGTCATGCGTGATGATAGTGACCGTGGTGGCGCCGATATTGGGGTCCACGTCGAAGTTGCGGCCGGTCAGTTTGGAGATGCGCTCAATCACCACATCCAGCGGCACATCCTTGAAGTCAAAAGATATCAACTCCTTGGGGGTTTCGCCGGTCTTCATTTCGTTCGGAATCACGGGTTCCGTCGAGGGAACCGTCGGGGAGGCGGTGCTGCCCCTTGGCGCGGGCGGCCTTACAGGCGGCCTCGCTGCGGGGGTCACGCGCGTGGGCGGGCGCGTGGCCGGGCGCACCGCCGGCTGCGGCGGCATCGGCGGTTCCTCGTAATATTCTTCCACATATTCCTGCTGATGCGGCATTTCCTGCGGCATCATTTCTTGCTGTGGAGGGGGAGCGAACGGCGGCTGGGGGGCTTGCGGCGGCGGTGGCGCTTGCTGGGGCGCCGGCGGTGGCGGCGGCGCAATATCCGGGTCCGGCTCCATGTAAAGTCCCGGATCGCCGAAAAATTCGGGATCATCATCCTCCTGCACCTGCGCCTGGCCTGCCGTGATCGCAAACAGCGCTATGATCACCATCATCTTTACACGGTTTTTTTTGGGCACGTTTCTTACCTTCCCGATTGTCAGCCGCCGCAACTGTCGCGCAGACGTTCGCCCGTATCCAACAGGCTAAAGCCTGTACTCCGGAACCCTTTCGGGCTGATACGCGCACTGCACACTAACGCAGGTTATACGTGATAATTTTGGGCTTGCCGTCGCGCAGAATGCCAATCCGGATTGAATTGGCGTTCCCATATCTATTGAAAATCTCGTAGATTTTTTCCATGCTGTCTATCGGCTCATTGTTGACCGTCTGCAAAACGTCGTTATCCGTGAGGCCCAGTTTTCCCGCCAGGGGAATCTGGCTGATATTGCCGGCGGTCAAACCGATGATGCGGCCGTTGGCGTCGCGGTAAGGCTCCGGCTTGACCTTGGTGACAAGGTCCGAATAACTCCGCATAATCTCGTTGACCATGTCCATGCGGTCCAGCGTGATTTGCTCGATCGAACCGCTGCGGACAGGCATGGCGGACTGCGCCACTTGCGGCGGCGGCGATGACATGTCGTCTTCATCCATGCGCAGCCGCTCGCGTGTCGGCGGCGTGTTGCGCTCATTCAGAAGAATAACCTCGCGGGGATAGACTTCCAGCAATTTCACCTTCTCCACCACCTCCTGCCCCAGCCCATACCCGCCCTTCGTGCGCAAATCGGCATTTTCAATGACGGCCGAGGCAAACGGGTCTTCGGGGCTGAGCGCAACCGTCCCCAGCAGACGGAGATTCAACTGTGTGTCCTCCAAGTCGGTACTGGGCGGCGGCGGAGGGGGGGGCGGCGGCGGTTCGGCGCCCGGGTCCCAGCGCCCGGCGTCGCCGAAAAGCGCGCTCGCAAGGATACGATCATATTGGCTTCGGTCTCCGGTGCGGGCCGCGAGTTGCACATTGCGGGCGGCGGGGTTCTCGGCGTTCTCGATCAGGTCGCTGATCAGCGGCGGCGGCTCCAACACCTGCATTACGACCATTCCCGCCGTCAAAACGATCAGCACGGTGAGCGCAAAATCCACTATAACGAAAAACTGCCTTATTGCCAGACTGCGAACCATGTATGCCTCAGTGGTATCAACGATAATTCACCCCCGGCATGCACCCGTCGCACGCCGTGGAAAGACACGGAACACCGTGTGGGAGGGCCGGGGAGCCTTTGCTCCGGGGTCTTCCTGCAATCCAAACCTAACATTTGCAAGGGTTTCGGACCCTTGGGGAAAACGAAACGGTTCATCACCGGGTTGACAGCCGCCCTGCCCGGCGCCAGATGTCCGGCATTACCCTTGCGACCGCACGCACCACAACCCTTCGCATCCCGTTTTGCCCGGCATTGCCGCAGTGTTCTCATGTTTCCCCTAGTGTAGCCCATCACACGGCGATAACGCAAAAACGAGGGAGCATTCTCACGCTTTTTCAAACCGCAGGCATGGCCGCTATGCCTCTTCCGCCCCGCCGATGGTGCCGACGCGAATATCCAGGTCCTCCCGGTTCTGGATGCGCGTCACCTGCCCATCCGTGAACCAGATCACCCGGTCGCTGGCCGCAAGCATCTTATGGTCGTGTGTGGCCGTAATGATCGTGACATTGCGCTCTTCCTTCATCTCGGTGAGCAGATCTATGATCTCGCGGCCCGTCTTCAGGTCCAGGTTGCCGGTCGGCTCGTCAGCGAGGATGATCGCGGGATCATTGGCGAGCGCCCGCGCGATGGCCACGCGCTGCTGCTGGCCGCCGGACATCTCGATGGGACGGTGGGTAAGCCGGTCGCCGAGACCAACCCGCGCCAGCAACGCCGCCGCCTTGTCCCGCGACTCGTCCGCGCCAAGCCCGGCGAAAACCATCGGCAACGACACGTTTTCCAGGGCGTTCATCACCGGGATCAGGTTAAAAGTCTGGAAGATGTACCCGATTTTGCGGCACCGCAACCAGGCCAGTTCATAGATGCCCAGTTGCGAGATGTCCACCTCATCAATGTACACCTCGCCCGAAGTCGGCTTGTCCAAGCCCCCCACCATATTGAAAAAGGTGCTCTTGCCCGACCCGGACGGCCCCATGATGCTGATGTATTCGCCGGCCTCGACGCTGATACTGATGCCGCGCAGCGCGTGCACCTCCTCGCTGCCCATGTAATAGGTCTTCCACACGCCCTGTGTGCGCACAATTTCCCGTTTCGACATCGCGTCAGACCTCCACCCGCATCGCGTCCACCGGCTTCATCCGGGCCGCCGCGATGGTCGGATAAATCGCCGCCAGCACCGTCAGCGCCGTGCCGCCCGCAAAGGCCGGCGGCGCGGTTTGCGCCAGCGTCCGCATCACATGCCCCACGCCAATCAGGCCGAATTCCAAAGTCACGCCTATCTGAAACAGCGTCAGCAGGAACCCGCCCAGCGCGCCCAGCGCGCTGCCCACCGCGCCGATGAAAACGCTCTCCAGCAGAAACAGCCGCACCACAAAACTGTCCAGCGCACCCAGGCATTTCAGCGTGCCAATCTCGCGATAGCGCTCCGTAACGCTCATGTACATCGTATTCATCACCCCGACGAAACACAGCATGCCCGACAAGACCAGCAGCCAGACCATCTGGTCCCGGTGCTTGCGGTCGGCTTCCGGGTTGTGGGAAAGCACCCCGCCACGCTCCAGGACCGCCCGCGTGTGCACATCGTCGCGGCCGCGCAGTTCCTCCAGCAGCCGGTGGTAACTCAACGTGGACACGAAAAACGCCACTACCACCGCAATGCTCAGGAACACCAGCAGAAAACGGCCGCGCCGGTTCTTCAGGTTGCGCCAGCACATCTCCACAGTGCGTCCCCATGGCAGCGATAACTTCCGTTGGGAGGGGTCTTCGGAGAAAAGACGGTGTTCAGATGACATGAGAAGCGCCTTTCCGGGGGGGGGTGACTGAAAGGGACGGCAAAAACGGCAAGGACAGCAAGGACCCTGGAAAAGCGAGCGGGCGCTGGCGGCGCACAGAGCAGAACGACGCCGGCATCCTCGGGAGCGCGGGTGCGCCGCCCGCACACAGGCCAAAGCCTGTACACCAGAACTCCTGCGCGGGTGCGCCGCCCACACAATGACCAAAGCCTGTACACCAGAACTCTCGCGCAGGCGGCCCACCAGTAATAATAGGTTCCTGCCAATTCCCAGCGCTTTCTCGCCCATTCAGCATTTCTTTTTGTCCTGTTCGTCCTTTGTGTCTCTTTCGTCCTTTGTGTCCTTTCCCCCTAAAACGGCAACGCCCGCGTACATTGCGCAATCAGCGCCAACGCCACCGCCGTCATCCCCGACAAGCCCATCCCGCAGGAGAATCCCGCCGCCAGGACCGGCACATAGCGGTACCAGTTCTCCGGGCTGAATTTCCGGCTGAAATAGTAGCGGCTGGCCAGCGCGCCCACCAGCATCGGCAAAGCGACATGGAAGGGCTGCCCCACGCCGCCGATGATTCCGTAGAAGAAGGTCACCGGCATGTTGAAAACGCCCAGCACGGCGTAGAGCCCCAGCCCCACGCCTGTCGCTCCGGCAATCAGCGGCGGCTTCAGCGCCTCCACCAGCAGCGACTGCTCGGAACTGTTCGCGGTGAAGATGAGATAGGCCTGGCGCGCTGCGACCGGCCATATCCGCGCCGCAAACGGAAACCGGTCCGATGGAATCTGGTTCAACCGCCAGAAAAACCACCAGAACAGGAAACTGGCGACAAACACAATGGGAAACATGACCAGTTCCGCCTTGATCAGCGAGGTGAACCTGGTGCGGGTGAGTTCCAGTTCCCGGAATTTCTGCGCCGCGCCGCCGAAATCAAACAGCGGAATCGGAGCGAACCAGATGTCCACCCCCTTGTGGCCGCTGGTAATGAAGACCGTTTCGCGGAGAAACGGCACGGCAAGCCCCTGCCCGGTCAGGCCGATAAGCCGCGCCGAAATGTAGGAATTGAGCGGCGACCAGATGAACGCGAAAATGATGAATATCCACACCGGGAAATCCGGCACCAGCACATGCGAGATGCCGGTGAATCCCGCGGCGCAGGCCGCGTAGAGCGCGACCGCCACCCACACCGGCAGGTCGCCCCGTTCCCTGGAGGCGCGGCGATACGGCGGCTCGCCGGCGTCCGTCGTGTGCGCCGCGTCCTCGGCGCGCCGCGCCGCTTCGCGCTCGGCGCGCGTCATGCGCAGTTGTTTCCAGGCGTTGACGATGACGAAGCGCAGGCCGACCAGCGCCACGGCGAGCGCCAGGCCGATGGCCACGCTCATCCAGAAGTCGTAGGCGAGGATCATCTGGTTGACCAGCAGGCCGTTGCCGGGCGTCCAATGCGGAAAGAACCCCAGTTTCTGCAGCACGGGATTGCCGAAGACGCTCGTGCACAGGATGGCCGTGACCACGCCGAGCACCAGCCGAAACGGCAGTATCATGCCCGCCAGCAGGAGCATCGCGTCGAAACTGATGGAGACGAGGCTCGCCGGCAGGTAGTTTTCCACGCTCCGCGTGAAATCAATGAACGGAATAGGGAAAATCATGATGGGCTTGCTCATGAACAGACCCGTCGTTACCGGGATAAGCACATACAGGGCGCCGAACACAATGCCGAAGGTCGCGCCGACACTGAACACGGTCCAGCGCCACGACCGCTTGCCGGGACGACCGCCCTCCTCGCGGTCCGTGGCTTCGGCAAGCGCGGTCGCGCCTTGCGCCGCCACCGGCGCCAACGGAAATGGCAGCCGCTCCGCATCGGAGGTGGCCCGAAAAAGCAGATAACCCAGCCCGAACCAGCCCATCCGTCCCAGAACATAGGCCATGAGGACCAACGTGATCGGCGATAAGAACCCCTTGCTCGCGGAATACCACCACGCCGCATGCGCGAGATTGCGCTCCAGGATGGCCGGGCTGTACGCGGGCGGCACCACCCAGTCCGGAATCTGGTCGGCGATGCCCGAGGTTTGCGGCGATTGCAGCAGGTATTGGTTCCAAATGACCCCCGCCAACGGGCCGCCGGACAGCGCCAGGTGCAACAACTGCACCGCTGCGATGGACGACGCCACGTAGAACAGCACAAAAATCTCCTGGCGTTTGAGTTGGGTGAAACTGCGGCGCGCCAGTTCGGCAAAGAGAATGATCGTCACCCATTCGGCGGCCTGCCCCAGCGACTGTCCCGCCACCAGCCCCATATACACCGCGCCCGGCATCATGATCACCGCGACAAAAAGCGCGCCCAGCATGGTCCGCGAGGAGAATCCGTCCACATACGGGCCGCGCTCGAGCGTTCTGTCCGCCGCCGCGATGGGATACTCCGAAGCGAACTGCCGCTGCTCCGCGCCGGTGTCTTTTTCCCGTTCCTCGCTCAATCGCCATTCCTTTTAATGAAGATATTCTGTTGTTTCAGTGGCGCGGCCGGAAACGTGGTCACGCCGGGAAAAAAAGTCCTTCCGCCCTTTGGGCATAGCGTTCGTGTTCTTCCGGTGCCAGAATCCGCCACATCAAGAGTTGCTTGCGGATATCCAGAATGAACCATGGGGTAAGGCGCCGCCAGTTCTGCACATCGCCGCTGCGCCATGTCATGCGCAGGTGGTACTGAAACACGCCCCGGTCCTCGCGAAACGCCACGCGGAGCACGGCGTCATGGCTGATGCCCAGGTCGAAGGGCGCGAGCCACGCCCGGAAATACAATTCCGGCGCGGGCTGCCCGTCCGCTTCGCCGACCGCCGCCCGCAGATCATCCACCGACAGTTTCCCCACCGCCACCCCGCGCACATTGTCCAGAAACTCCCACATATACGCCTGCATCGCGAAGACATGGCCCGGCGTCGCCACGAAGGGCAGGAAAATGCTGATGACGTCGGCCCCCCCCGCGCCGTCCTCCTCGATATCGGCGAAATGCCTGCGCCGTTCCGGGATGGCCGCATAAAAGGCCTGCCGCGCCGGATAGATGGTCGAGGCGATGACGATGCCCATGGTCAGCACCGTAACGAAAACCGTCACCCCCGCTGAATAATTCAGGGTCAGCCCGGAGAGCATGCCGCCGGTCAACAGCGCCTTGGAGATGCTCTGTCCGAGCAGGTACCCGGCGCAGGCGCCGATGACGGCATAGACCGCCGACTCGGCCAGAAACAGCGTGGCCACGTTGGTGGGCGACAGCCCGACGGAGTTGTACACGAAGATTTCGCGGCGGCGTTCATAGACCGACCCCAGCATGGTGCCCAGCACCATGATGAAGCCCAAGAGAATCGGGATCAGAATCTGGCCCGCCCCGCTGATGCGGCTCCGGTCCAGCGACGCATACAATGTGACCAGGTCGCCGTCGCTGGCCAGGATCGTGAGGTTGGATCGCCGCGCCCACGCCTCCGCCTCCTCGCCGGGGCTGACATCATCGCCGACGCGCACGGCAATGCTGCGTACCGTGGCCCCGATGCCGCGCGCCCAGTGATACGGCACAATCGCCATCTGATCCGATGACCAGTGGATGTATTCCTTGAGCGTGTCTATGACCTCTTCCGAGGTCTTCTGGGCATCCATGAGCATTTGCTGCACAAAGTTGACGGGGCTGAGCGGCTCGCCGTCGAGATCCCGCAGCGCGTCGAATTTCGTCTGGTCATAAATGCCGATGACCGGCAGTTCCTGGCCGAAGATCATCACGCGCCGCCCGATGTCCTCCAGGCCGATTCCCAAGTTATCTGCGGCGTGCAGGGGCAGGAGCAGGCCAACCTCGTTCGGGTCCTCGAACCAGCGGCCCGCCACCAACGTATCCGCCGCCGCCGTGATGCGCGCCTCGTTGGGTTCCATGCCCACCAGGGCCACCACGGTGAAACGGCCCGTCGCCGCGCCGCCCGATTCCTGTGCGGCCGCGTCCGATCCCACGGCCGTCAGATCAATGCGCGAGAGGTGGCCGCTGTAGTCGGAGAAATACCAGGCGCGCCCCGCCAGTATCGTCTCGCCGGGCCGCACCGCCCCGGACGCTTCGTCGCCGAAGGTGCGCTGCATGGAGGTGTAGAGCGGCACGGGCAGCGGCTGCCAGGCCCGGTCGCGGGTGAGCAGGCCGCGATAGACCGGCTCGCCTTCGGGATGGCGCAGGCGCGAGATGCCGACCTCCGGCACGACGGACGTGAAGGAGAGCAGCGTAAACGTCACCAGCACGATGGTCAGGCCGGTGAGGAAGCCGCGCTGCGGCCGCCGCCGGATGTTGGCGATGCCGAGGTCCACGGCGCGCATGGCCACGTTGCCCAGCGCCACCGTGTCCTCGTGCACGCCCACCACGGCCTGCTTGCGCTCGCGAAGCATGGTGTCGAAATGGCCGAGCACCAGCGCGACCACGGCAACGGCGAGCGCAAGGATGATGAACGCGATCAGGACCAGCACCGGCGTGAGGGTGAAGCGGAACGCGGGGTGCATCAGCGCCAGCACAACGAAACTCCCCGCAAAAATCAACAGCATGCCGATGATCCGCCCGCGAATGGTGCCGGAGTTCAGCACCAGCCGTTCCAGGCAATACGCAAAAGGGATCAGCAGCAGCAGGTAAAACAGCACGCCCCGGATCATGTTGTTGGCGGTGTTCAGCAATTCGCTGTAGGCGCGGCTCTCCAACGCCCAGCCCCGTTCCGCCGCAACCCGGTAGGTCTGGTAATCCTCGGCGTCCAGGGCCGCCGCCGCCAGGTCCAGATACTGCTGCGCCTCCTCATGGATGGTGCGCACGCGCGGGTTGTTGATGCCGTGGCGCTCGAAATTGCGTATCCGGTCCTCATTCAGGAACCACATGCCGCGCGCCCCGTGCAGCACCCACGAGGGGATCGTTTCCAACTCGCCCAGCACGTAGCCCGTGCCGACAGGGTCCTCGGCGCTGTTGTTGATGAGGATCAGCCGTTTCTCCAGAAAGCCGAAACCGAGCGTCAGGCGCACGCGCAGCGTCGGGTCCGCCCAGATGCTGATGCAGTTTTCCTCGGGATCGCCGCGCCAACTGTCGCTGTAACTCGCCCCCCACTGGAACGGTGGACTTTCCGTGGACACATCGAGAATGGTGACCTCCGTCAGGCTCATGAACCCGCGCGGCTCGGTCAGGCCCGACAGCGTTACCGCCTTGCAGGGAAAGGTGACGAGGTTGCAATGCTCCACGCGCTGCACCGGCAGAACAGTCGAGGGATAGTCGTCCGGCCGCGCGCGGTCAATGCCGAAAATTGTGGACCCATCCACGGTGATTGCGGCGCTCGGCGCGCCGCCGCGTGCCAGCACCGCCAGGTATTCCCGCTCGGCCTCCGGATTCTGGGCGATGAAGCGCTGCGAAGCGAGGCCATAGGCCTCGAGGTAAAGCACGTTCGACGGAAGATGGATGGTGGACTGCATCAATCCGTCAAAGGCATAGCGTCCTTCCGCGTCCGTGAGCACAACCGGCACCCCGCGCAAACCCATCAGATGCTTGTCGGCGCGATAGGTTTTGTAGGTGACCGCCGCACCTTGGAGCGGGCGATTCGGCGTGTAGTCGCGCTGCTGGTCCAGCCAGACCACCCGCCCCTGGACCCGGGCGACCTTGTTCTCCAGCGGGGAACTGACAAAGGGGCCTTTCCAATAAGCCAGGCCCAGCGCGATCTTGGCGAGTCCCACCCGCTCCCCCGGCACATGGAGCAGTTGTTGCGCAAAGAGATCAAGCCGCATACGGTCTGTGGTGTCGCCGGGCGTATCCACAAAGCGCCGGTCGTCGTTGATGGTGCTGAGCGTCACGCCGGGCATGCCCGCAAGCGTCGGCAATTCGCTGGCGAACGGCGCCTGGTACGGGAAATACGTCCACCATCCGCGCCCCAGCGTCATGTTGATGCAATCCACAAAGGGCGTGACCGTGTGCACGGTCACTTCTTCGTATCTGGTCATGAAACTTTTGGCGAAATCGTCCAGTTTCAGCGCGAGCGTGCTGAATTTGGGGCGGAGGATGTGCTCGAATTGCGATCGGAACCGCCCGACACAGAAAATGCCCATCCGGTCCGACCGGCTGGACAGGTCCAGCCCGATGAACAATCCCGGACGCCCCATCTGCGCGATCAGCGAACCGCGTTCCGCCGGCGGCCAGCCGTGTTCCAGTCCGTCCATCAGCGTGCGCGTGAAGTGCGTCATGCCGGCCATGGCCTGACCATGCCCGCCCGTGAAAAGCAGGTAGATGGGCCGGGGCGGGATTTCCGGCAGGTCGCGGATATATCTCGCCAGTTCCAACAGCACCGCCGGTCCGCAGGCCTGCTCCGCGCCAGGCGCCAAATCCGGCACCGTGCTGATGCTGTCGTAGTAGGCATGGAAAATAATCGGCATGCGGTCAAGCGCCGGGACGCGCCCCGGCGGCGCGCCGGGACTCAGCCGCGCCAGCAGGTTGCGCGCCGCGACCTGTTGCCAGTCCATCACGCAGTGGATGACCGCCTCGACGTCCGGCGCGGCGATCAGCGCGTCGAGCGCCGGCAGGTCGCGCACGGCCACGAAAAAACGCGGCAGGTTCGCGGGCACCGTCAGGAATTTCTTGCGCGCCTGGTAGCCCGTGCCCCGATCATCTTCACGGAAGATCACCGCCTTGCCGCCGAACTCCAATACGCTCAGCCACTCCGCGTCGCTGTCCCAGTTCATGACCGCGATAGCGTCCCGGATGGTCTTGCCGTGAATCTCAGGTTCCGTGCCGCGCCCTGCGTCCACCAGCGGGCCGCGGATGCCTTCCGGCGGGGTGTGGCTGGTGCGCACCAGGTTCGGCCAGAGCGGATGCAAGGGGATGCGCACCCGGCCGTCAGGCGTCTCCGCTTCCAGGTAAGCGCGCTCCACCACAGGCGCGGCCACCGGAAACTCCTGCACGAGAAAATCCGTCAGGCCAATCCCTTCGAGTTCCTGACGGATATATGCAAATGCCGCCTCCGCGCCGGGATAGCCGCTCATGCGCGACGGCGCGGCGCTCAGCGTTTCGATGTGCCGCGCAATGCGCTCCATATTCAGGTCATCGGCCACGCCGAAATCCGGAATTTCGATGGTGAGCGGGCTTGGCCGCCCCACCCACGCGGCCCCCGCGATGGTGATCGCGATCGCCGCTATCGAACCCAGAACCCAGCGCATGTCGAATCCTTCAGGGCGTGATCAACACGCCTATGTGCAGTCGGACCCGTCGGACGGATCGGACCGCGCCCCAATCCAGACCGAAGGTCTCCAGCAGACAACCATCCGACTGGTCCGACCCGTCCGACCCTATTCACCAAATAACCGCTGCCATTCCACCGCCCCGCGCTCATCCGCATCACCCCCAAAAATGATAGACCTGCGTGTTGGCGATTGACCCGTAGATCATCCACAAACTCCCGACGGTGAACTCACCGAGCACCAGCCCGACGAAGAACGGCATGGCCTCGCGGTAGAGGCGTGCGCCGCCGTAGCGCGTGATCAGCGCCTTCAACAGCCAGCCCGCGAAAATGCAGAACCACAACTTGTCCATGGACCAACTCGTGGCCGTGGCATAGCCCACGGGATGCCAGAGCCACCAGGTGAAGCGCATCCGCAATGCGCCCAAAAACAGCGCGAATGCCAGCCCGATCCCCGTGGCGCTTGTCGCCGCGAAGCGCGGCTTCTGCGGAAACGTAATCCACGCCGCCATCTTGTTCCAGGTTTCCGAAGCAAAGGCGTCACCTGCCATACGCCCGCTGTACCCGTGCACATACAACGCATGCAGCACCGCCCAGATCGCCGCCAATGATCCCGCCACCACCGCGATCATCATGGCCTTCATGATCGAGCGCGCCAGAATTCTGTTGACTTGGGCCAATTTGAAACCCTCCATGCTGTGGGCGGAGAAATGGGAACGGTAGGCCCGGTTGAACCAGAAAAACATGGTGAACGCCGCGATGTTGTGGTGGCCGAGGTTGTGCGTGCCGGCGGCGTTGTGGATCAGCACATCAGGCCCCAGCGCGTGCAGATCGTGCGCGGGCGGCCCCAGTTCCGCGCGCATCCGCGCAATCGCTATCGAATACAAAAAGAAGATCAAAAAGAAAATGACCATCAGGTGCCACGCGGCCCCCAGCAGACACCCCTGAATAACCAGCACTGCGGAACAACACACGAACACCGCCAACGTCATCCGGTAGCCCATCGGCTCCCGGCTGTCATCCGCGCCGTCCGGCAGGCCCAGAATCCGCCGCACCACCCCCAGGAAGTGCCGCCGTGACAGCCAGATGGCCAGCAGTCCCAAGGCCATGTAGCCGCCCGCGGCCTGCTCGTGAATGAACGGAAACCCCGGCAGATCGTGGATCCCCAGCGACGCCGCCAGCACCAATTGCAACCGGAAAAAGATGTAGAAAAACCAGCAACTGAAGGCGAGATCGGTCGGCATGAAATAGGTCAGCCCGATCACGAACGGGTACAGGTTGATCTCCGTCGTCGAAATCGCGTTCCAGGGACGCTCCACGAAATACTCCCGGAAGGTGAAGGCGCGGACAATCGGGATTTCCGGAAGATTGGGGTAGAAGTACTGAAACCCGTTGTTGATATCAATCAACCCCACCAGACAGAACGCAATCCAGAACAGGCGACTCCGCAGCAGTTCCCGCAGGCCGGTCGCCAGCATCATCGGAATCTGGATCACGGGGAAACTCAGTTTTTCCCGTTCCGTCCAGTGCTGCCGGAAGAAAATGTTGATGGTCAGCAGCGCCCCCATCAGCGCCATCAGAAACACAAACCAGAACGCCAGCGGCGCCGCCCACGCCAGCAGCACATTCCACCGATACAGCGACGCATTGCCCACCGCCAGCCCGTTCAACGCCTCCTGATCACCCCCCAGGATCGCCCAGGACGGGATATATTGCAGCACCACCACTTCCCAGTTGTTCTGGGGGTTGGCGAAATAGTTGGGAAAACCAAGCATCGGAATCATGACCTGGATCAGATCATGACTGCAGAAAGTGCCGGCAATCGCCAGCATCATGTAGATGGTCATCAATTCGCCGGGCGTCAGCGCCGCCTCCGGCCAGCGGTTCTCCACCGCGAGGTTCACCAATGCAATCAGAAAAACGACGAAGGTGACGTGAAAAAAAAGCGAAATCGCCGTCGAATGCCCTGAATACCAGATCAATTCCGCCTGCACCACCCACAACGCCAGAATCGGCATCAATGCACAGGCAATCCCAATCGCCCGCCAAGTGACAATGCCCTCGGCCTTTTCCATTTCTTCAATGCGGGCGACAGAGGTGTCGGGGGGCGAAGATTGTGGCGTCGGCGCCGCCGTCCGCGCGCGTTTCTCTTCACCCTGTCGGGCCAAACGTGTATCTCCCCGCCGATTTTCGGCGCAGTGCGCACCCCGCTTCCAGGCGCGATTTGCCTCCACATCGCATCTATGCGCTCCGAACCCCGGCGGCATCGGCGCACACCGACCACGCACCCACCGGCAGAACGGATTTTATCTCCCTCCCAAAAGGCATCCATTTCAAAGAGAACCAGATTCTAGCAAATGCCCCACGCCATGGGCAATTCCCGCACTGGGCGGCATCGCGCCAATGGTCCCGCTTCCCGGTTCTCCATAACGCTCTCATTTTGCCCCGTGCCTGCGACTGGTCGGACGCATCTCCCCAAAACATTATTGCGTTATCATCTGTCCGGCCGCGCTTCGGTCATTTTTTACTCCGTCCGGTTGGCCCACCCTTTCCGCTTGCTCCGGACCCATAGCGCCATTCATTCCGTTTGGTTTTTTGCAACATTTCAATGGAATGGCGCGTAACAGGGGCATGCTGTTTTTTCTACATCCCCCTTGGAAGGCGGTGGCGCGAAGCGCCGGGGGATGTCCCGAAAATCCCCCTTGGAAGGGGGTGGCGCGAAGCGCCGGGGGATGTCCCCTTTTGCAGGCGGTGCCGCGAAGCGCCGGGGGATGTCCCCTTTTGCAGGCGGTGGCGCGAAGCGCCGGGGGATGTATACCGCCATACGGCATGATTCGATAATTATGCCATTCCGCCAAAATGTTACAGAATTTTCAATTGACACGCGGGCATTTTTTTGGTATATTTCTAACTAACCGGTTAGTTAGTTGTTGGAAAGGCTTGTGCCATGAGTCCGAAGTGGGTGCGGCAGCCGGAGGCGCGGCCGGGGCAGATTCTGGCGGCGGCGCTGGAGGAATTTTCACGGCGGGGGTATCGCGGGGCGACGATGGAGGGGATTGCGCGGGCGGCGGGTGTGACGAAAGGGACCATTTATTTGTACTTTGCAGGGAAGGAGGCGCTGTTCATTGCGACGCTTCGGGCGCAGGTGACAGCGCTGGCGGAGTTGCTGCCGGGTCTGCGGATAGAGGCGGAGGCGGATCTGGGGGACTATGCGCGGACGATGGCGGCGCGGTTTCTGGAATTGTTGATGACGCCGTCCATCGCGAAGGCGGCCCCGTTGTTCATCGGGGAAATCAACCACATGCCCGCGTTGCGGCGGGCCTATCTCGAGGAGTGGATGCCGCAGTTCAGCATGAAGTTGGCGGCGGCGCTGGAATCGGCGATGGCGGCGGGGGTGATTCGGCGGCTTGACCCGGTGATCACAGCGCGAACACTGATGGGGATGTTCACGATTTTCGTGTTGACGCAGGAGGTGTTCGAGGCAAAGACGGTGACGCCGATGCGGTTGGAAGACATTGCGGAAACAATCACGACGATTTTTCTGGAAGGAGTGCGCAACACCCGATGAAACGCTTTATTTTCATAATGTTACCGCCAATCTGTGTTCTTGCCGGATGCGATGGGGGGCCGAATGGCGTGGTGCGGGTGACGGGTCAGATCGAAGGCGAGGCGGTGACGGCGGGGTCACGGATTGGCGGGCGCGTGGCGGCGGTGCTGGTGGAGGAGGGGGAGCGGGTGCGGCGGGGAGATGTGCTCGTGCGTCTGGATGACGCGGAGGCCCGGGCGGTGCTGGCGGCGGCGGAAGCGGTGCTGGCGCAGGCGCAGGCGGTCCTGGCGAAATTGGAGGCGGGGGCGACGCCGGAGCAGTTGCGCCAGGCGGAAGCGGCGGCCGCGGCGGCGGAAGCCCAATACCGCATGGCGCTGAAGGGCGCGCGCAGCGAGGAAATCCGCGCCGCCGAAGCGGCACTGGATGCGGCGCGCGCCCAGTGGGAGGCCGCGCGGGCGGATTATGACCGGGTGCTGCGGCTGCATGGCGAAGAGATCGCGACGCAGCGGCAATTGGAACAGGCGAAGGCGGCGCTGGACATGGCGGAGGGACAGTATCGGTCCGCGCGCGAAACGCGGGACATGGTGGCGCGCGGCGCGCGCGAGGAGGAAATCGCCGCCGCAAAGGCGTTGTATGACCAGGCGGCGGCGATGGTGGATGAGTTGAAAGCGGGGGCGCGCGCGGAAGACCTGGCAGCGGCACGGGCAGCGCGCGACGCAGCCGCAGCGGACCGCGACCGCGCGGCGACGGCGCTGCAGGAGATGATAGTGAAGGCGCCGCTGGACAGCGTGGTGGAGTCGGTACATGTGCGCGTGGGCGACTTGGTTCGTCCCGGCCCCGTGGTGCGGCTGGTGGACCCCGATGATCTCCGCCTGATCGTATATGTGAGCGCTGCGATGCTGGGCAAGGTGCGCGTGGGACAGCAGGTGCGGATCACCACCGATTCGCACGGCGCGGAATCCTTCGCCGGCGAAATCATCCACATCGCCAGCCAGGGCGAATACACGCCCCGCAACCTGCAGACCCAGGAGGAGCGCGTCCAGCAGGTCTTCGCCGTGAAGATCAAACTCGATTCGGCGGGCGGGAGATTGCGCGCGGGCATGAGCGCCACCGCGCATCTGCCCAAAAACGGCGGAGCGTAGCGGCGCATGACGAATGTGATCGAGGCGAGGAACCTCACGCGGCGTTTCGGCGCGTTCACCGCCGTGGACCAGGTGAATCTGTCCATCGAAGAGGGGGACATCTTCGGGTTCCTCGGTCCGAACGGGTCGGGCAAGACTACGGTGATCCGCATGTTGTGCGGGCTGCTGCGGCCCTCAGAAGGGCATGCGACGGTGCTGGGCAATGATGTGGTGCGCGACAGCGAGGCGATCAAACGCAGCATCGGCTACATGTCGCAACAGTTCAGCCTTTACAACGACCTGTCCGTGATGGAGAACCTGAAATTCTACGCGGGGATTTACGGCATTCCCTGGCGCGAACGCGCCAAACGTATCGAGGAAGTGATAGACATTGTGGGGATTTCGCCATACCGCAAACAATTGGCGCTGCGGCTCTCCGGCGGCTGGAAGCAGCGCCTCGCGCTGGCCTGCGCCCTGATTCACCGCCCCCGCATGATGTTCCTCGACGAACCGACGGCGGGCATTGACCCTGTCGCGCGCCGTGACCTTTGGAATCTCCTCTTCGATCTGGCCGCGCAAGGCGTGACGTTCTTCGTTTCGACGCACTATATGGACGAAGCGGAGCGGTGCAGCCATATCGGATACATCTATTTTTCCAGGTTGATTGTCTGCGGCACACCGAACGAATTGAAGGCGTTGCCGGAAGTGACGCCGGCAGGCGCGGTGCGTCTGGAACTGCGCTGCGCGCGGGTGCCCGCCGCCATGCGCGCCCTGAACGCCTTCGACTATGTGCTCGACGCCACCATCTTCGGCGACGTCGTGCATGTGCTGGCGCAGGAAGGGTCGGAGCGCCGCCTCGAAGAAGACCTGGCGTGCTGCGGTTTCCCCAGCGCGACGGCGCGGCCCATCCCGCCGACGCTCGAAGACGTGTTCGTCACGCTCACGCGCCAGCGTGAGCGGGAGGCCGCCAATGTTTAGGGGACTGGGCGCCATTGTGTACAAGGAGACGCGGCACATCATCCGCGATCCCAAGACGCTCTTTCTCATGCTCGCCATTCCGGGGATTGAGTTGACCATTTTCGGCTTCGCCGTAAACATGGATATCCAGCACATCCCGACGATTGTGTACAACCTCGACGGACGCCAGGAAAGCCGCCGGTTGCTCGACGCCTTCGTCAATTCCAATTATTTTGACATTGTGGGGTATGTGAATTCGGATGAGGAGATGTACCGCACGATTGTGCGGGGCACGGCCCGGATTGCCATCAAGATTCCGCCGGATTTCAGCGACAAGACGCTCACGGCGGAACCCGCTCAAATCCAGGTGTTGATTGACGGCAGCGACTCCTCCTCGGCCATGCAGGCGCTCAATGTCAGCAATGCGATCGGGCTGCGCACCTCGGTGGAAATTCTGGGGCGGGTGCTGGGCATAGAAAACGGCCTGCCGGTGGATGTGCGGCCGCGCGTGCTCTTCAATCCCGACATGCGCACCACGAATTTCATGGTGCCGGGCCTGGTCGGCATCATTCTGCAGGTGGTGATCATGCTGCTGACCACTTTCGCCATCGTGCGCGAGAAGGAACAGGGCACATTGGAACAATTGATGGTGACGCCGGTGTCGCGGCTGGGGCTGGTCTTGGGAAAACTGATTCCCTTTGCGGTTATCGGCATCGCGGAGACGGTCTCGGTAATCCTGCTGATGCGCCTGCTGTTTCAGGTGCCCATCGCGGGCAGCCTGGCGCTCCTCGCGGCCTTCACCATGCTGTTTCTGGTATGCACGCTGGGCCTGGGCCTGCTGATCTCCACCTTCACGGACAACCAGATTCAGGCGCTCCAATTCGCCTTCCTCGTCATCCTCCCTTCCGTGCTGCTTTCCGGCTTCATCTTCCCGCAGGAGACCATGCCGACGCCAATCTACCTTTTCGGCCAATGCGTGCCCGTCACCTACTACATCCGCATTTTGCGCGGCATCATCCTGCGCGACGCCGGTTTTGCCGATCTTTGGTTTGAGGGCGCGGTGCTGGGCGGGATGGGCGTGGCGCTACTCGCCCTGGCCACGCTGCGCTTCCGCAAGACGCTCGCCTGACCTGTCCCGCCGCCCGTCGCAGCGGAACGACCAGCCCATTCCCGCGCTGAGCACATTCACGCCGGAATTGTCGCGGCTGATCCCCGCGTTGGAGATGTGATTGAACTTCACAATCGCATGCCAGCCCGCGCGGCATTTGTAGCCCACGCCACCGCCCGTGATGAAATCAAGGTGTGAGCCGTCCCCGTGGAACCGGTGATAATGCCCCAGCGCCAACGCCTCGCCTTCCAGGAAAAACCCACGCTGCTCGTCCTTGACGTGGTACACGCGAATCGCCAGACCGCCGCCGCCGCCCACCACGACATCGGCGCGACGCTGCTCATAGATGAAAATCGGCATCAGGCGCGGGCCGAATGCGCCGTGGCCCATGAACGGAATCTCATAGTCCACCGTGCCGGTGAACATGATATCGCCGTCGCGGTCCGACTTGCGCGACCCGCCGGGCAGACCGCCGCCTCCCGTAACCTCGAAGCGCCACGCGGCGTCCTGGGTGCGGAAAATCCGCCGCGCCCGGCCGGTTTCCTCGGATGTCGTCAATGGCGGGGTGTTCCGGCCCTGTGTTTCCCCCGATACCGAAGTCGTCTCCTGTGCCGCCGCCCATTCCCCGCCGCCGGTTGCCACAAGCGTCACGACCGATACGGTGCAAAAAAACCCCTTCAAATACAATGATGAGTTCATGCCTCTTCCTCCCGCCTTTGCTTCAAGCCCCGCTTCAAGGATTTCACCGGTGCGCTGCATGGTAAAAACACCCGTCGGCGATTGTCAATTCCCCGGAGGCTATGCCTGTTTGCCCCCGGAAGCCCAAAAACCACACAACGCGTAACACTTCAGCCTGCGAGAGCAATTACTACCCGAAGCGCCGACATCGCGAGTCCCCCCATCGCCTTCGCAGGCATTTCGCAGAAGAAAGAGGACGTTCTTTCCTGGCGATCACACCAGGCATCACTTCTGATATGTCCGTTTTTGTTTCGCGTATTTGAATCAGGACCAATCCTCATGGGGACCCTATTCAGCATGAACAAAGCGCGTCTGCATTTTCGGCGTCCAGCGTCCGGCGTGTCTGCTGTGGTATCATAGGCGCCCGATGTCGCGCCGGCGGCGTTCCGTCGCGTCCGCGACGCCCTCGGTTTCAATCCATCGCGCCTGGGGCGCATATGCAGGGAGGTTCAAAAACCATGTGGAAACGTAGTGTATTGCGGTTTGTGTTGGCGGCGTGTATCGCGGCGGCGGCCGCACCGTGGGTCGCGTTCGCGCAGGAAACGCCGGTCCCTTCGAGTTTGCAGGCGGAGCCTCGCCAGGATGAGTGGTGGCAGCGGCGCCATGCGGCGATGAACGCCCGCGTGCAGCAGGGCGACGCCGACCTGATTTTCATCGGCGATTCCATCACCCAGGGCTGGGAAAGCGCGGGGAGCGCCATATGGGACCGGTATTATGCCGACCGCAAGGCGGTGAACCTCGGCATTTCCGGGGACCGCACCCAGCATGTGATCTGGCGGCTGCAAAACGGGAACCTCGAAGGCATCGCGCCGAAATTGGCCGTCGTGATGATCGGCACGAACAACTACGAAGCGAACACGGCGGAAGAGATCGCGGCGGGCATCACGCGAATCCTGGAAATCCTGCGCGCGCGGCTGCCGGAATGCAAGGTGCTGTTGCTGGGTATCTTTCCCAGGATGCCCGAACCGGGGCCGGTCCGCGACCGGCTCGCCCGCGCCAGCGCCCTGGCCGCGGAGGCCGTCGCAAAGAACCCGATGGTGCACTACCTGGACATCGGCGCGCGCTTTCTCGATCAGGATGGGTCGCTTCCCCCCGAGATCATGCCGGATTTCCTGCATCCCAACGAAAACGGCTACCGCATCTGGGCGGAGTCCATCGAACCGCATGTGGCCGTCATGCTCGGCGAACTTGCCGCCGGCAAGGCGCCCAAGGGCTTCACGGCCCTGTTCAACGGGAAGGACCTCGACGGCTGGGAAGAGGTCGGCGGCGAGAAGAAAACCTGGGGCGTGGAGGATGGCGTGCTCTACACCGAAGGCGGCAAGGGCGGATGGCTCTCCACCACGCGTGAGTACGCCGATTTTGAACTTCTTCTGGAGTTCCGCGTCCCGCCGGACGGCAACAGCGGCGTGTTTGTCCGCGCCCCGCGCCACGGCAATCCCGCCTTCGAAGGCTTCGAGGTGCAGGTGCTCGACGACGATGCCACCGCATACGGCAATCTGAAACCCTGGCAATACTGCGGCAGCATTTACGCCGTCGTCGCGCCGTCTCACCGCGCCAGCCTTGGCGCGGGCGTCTGGCAGACCATGCATATCCGCGCGCTGGGGTCCAAAGTGAGCGTTTGCCTCAATGGTCAACCCATTGTTGACGCTGACCTCAACGACCACCTGGATAAACTGCCGGAGCACCCGGGCCTGGCGCGCAGTTCAGGCTACCTCGGATTGCAGAATCACGGCTCGCGCCTTGATTTCCGAAACCTGTGGATTCGCGAACTCTGATCACCGCAACGCGGGAACACGGACAAACACGGCAATACGGAACTATCCGTCAGCGGCAAGCCGCCTTCTTTTCGCCGCACTTGGCCGACTTCTTCTCGGCCTTCTCGGCGGCGCATCCGCTCTTGGCGTCAGCGCACGACGACTTCGCGGCGCACTTGCCGCCCTTGCAACACGGGCATTTGCAGTCCTCGCCGCAGGCGCACTTGCCGTCCTTGCAGCAGGTGCATCCTTCAACGCAGGCGCACTTGCATTCATCGCCGCACTTGCCGTCCTTGCAACACGGGCATTTGCAGTCCTCGCCGCAGGCGCACTTGCCGTCCTTGCAGCAGGTGCATCCTTCAACACAGGCGCACTTGCATTCATCGCCGCACTTGCATTCATCGCCACAGCAGCACGCGCGCTCGGCGGACGCCGGAACCGCGAACAATGCGCCGGGGATTGCCAGCGCAAACGCAAAAAACGCGTTGATCAGAAAGTTTCTACGGGTATTCATGATGCTTTCTCCTTGGAAAGTGTTCGTTTCTTCAGTTGTCGCTTATTGCTTCGTCATCTATGGTGGGGGAGGACGTCTTTCCCTGTCCGGCCAGGCCCTGGGGGAAACGCTCAGGCACTCCCACGATGACCCTATCCGGACCGAGCCGGCGGCAGTATCCGGTGCGTCCCCGCGCATCCGGGCTGTTCCACGGCGAAGGCTATCGCCAACACCCGGATTTTCCGCCGGAATAGACGCGTTTCAACACAGCAATGCGCAGTGCAGGAGGCGTAGAGAGCGGGAATTATGGGGCGGGGAAGAAAGCGCATCGAATGGCTGCGGTCCATTGACCGCCAGGCCTTCGACCGCGAAAACAACCGCTGCAATCCCCGAGGGGGGATCAGGACTGACACTCGGCAACCTGCCCGGAAGCACCGCCGACGGAAGCGATGGCGCGCCCAGACAACACGCGCATACACCGCCCTTACACGCGTCGGAGCAGTTCTTCAGGGAATTCGCGCCGTCACTGTTTCCGGCCACATGGCAGGACGTCGCATCCTTCGGCGCACAACAGCAGCAGGTCGAATTGTCGGCCTGCAAGGCCGAAGAAACGCTTCGCGCCGCAAGGGCCGCGCAGCGGCAGGTCGCCGCATCGGCGGCAAGACCCAAGAGTGCCATCGCGACCAGGGCCGTTGTCAGCGTTCTATATGACGCGCCTCGAATCATAAATATCTTGACCTATTTACTGCATATACCCATGTTACCATATCCGCCGGAGCATGTCAAGATGCTGAATCACGTCACGGCGATTCGCAGTACCTGAACTAAGGAACATGTCCTCCCGCAAGGATATTTCCCGTCTCACGCCCATGAGCGCCCCAAAACGTTCGGAATACAGGCTTCAGCCTGCAATGTTCGGAGTCCAGGCGGCCAAAAGCGGTGCCAAGTCACCGCAGTCCAAAGGCAAGCATCATATCTACATCATGTTCGACCGAAGGTCTCCACGCTGTATTCTTCAGCCGGACGCCCCCGTCCCGCCGGCCGGCCACCGCGCAAGCGGGAATCCAGAACAATTCGTCCAGCCATCGAATTGGTTGAAACTGTACAGTGTGAAGGCACTGAGATCTTGCTTAACCGAACACGAATGAATACGGCTTTGCTCTATTCATGGCGTATAGGGCACGGTGCCGGTTTCATCGGTGGGGTAGCCCCATTGCTGGATGTAGCGGTCGCCGGGCAGGAATGCGTCACCGCGTTCGCGGAGGATTTGGCGTAGCATGGCGTCGAGTTCGGCCTGGATGGACCGGGCCGACGGCGCGTCGGCGAGATTCCGCATCTGGAAAGGATCGGCCTCGTTGTCATAGAGCAGCCACGGGCCGTCGAGGTCGCGGACGTAAGTATGGCGGCGGGTGCGGACGCCGCGATATTCCCTGCCGCCGCTTTTGCGGGTCCATTCGCCGAACGGCGCATAGCAGGCGATCAGCGCCGCGCCGTCACCATCCCTCTCTTCGCCGCGCAGCAGCGGCGCGTGGTCCGCGCCTTCGACCCCTGCCGTAATCGGCACATCGCACAGCCCCAACAGGGTCGGCATGATGTCGGGCGTGCCGAACGGCTTCGCAATCACGCGCCCGGCGCGGCCCAGCGCCGCCGGATACCTTAAAAGCAACGGGACGCGGATGGATTCGTCATAGGGCCGCTGCTTGCGCATCTGGCCCTGTGAACCCAGCATGTCGCCGTGGTCCGAGGTGAACACAAAGACGGTGTTCTCCGCCAGACCCGTTTCGTCGAGCGTGCGCAGCAGGTCGCCGACGCAGGCGTCCAGCGCGGAACAATGCGCGTAGTAGCCCGCCAAATCCCGGCGCGCCCACGCCGCCGCGTCGTCCGGCACATTCTCGCGCAGGACGAGCGCATCGGGATCATACATCCGGCGGAATTCCTCCGGCGCGGTTTCGTAGGGGTTGTGCGGCGGCCCCCAGGACAGCATCAGCAGAAACGGCCGCTCGCCCGTACGGTCGCGGAGGTACTGTTGCGCGTCGCGGGTCTGCGCGATCGCGTCGTAGCCATCCCAGAACAATTTCTCCGGAGCATCCGCATAATACGGCGATTGGTTGTAGTTGTGCGTGCACTCCAGGACTTTCCAGTAATCGAAGCCCTGCCGCCGTTCGCGCGGGATGAAATTCGAGCGGCCGCGCCCGTCCAGATGCCACTTGCCGATATACGCCGTGTCGTAGCCCGCCGCCTTGTACGCCTCGGCGATCGAGGCCGCCTCGTTGCGCAGCGGCACGTCGTTCATGAAGACGCCATGCGTCAGCGCGTATTGTCCGGTCAACAGGCTGCCCCGATAGGGCGAACACACCGGGCACGTGGACACCGCATTGACAAGGTCCGCGGATTCCGCGCGCAACCGGTCCAGATGCGGCGTCTGCACGTTCGGGTCGCCCGCGTAGCCCGTGGCCTGCGCCCGCCACTGGTCCGCAAACACGAAGACCACATTGGGCCGCGCGGCGCGCGCGTCGGGCGTTTCTCCCGCAACGGATGCGCACGCCGCCGCCAGCGCGCCCGCGCCCGTACGCCTGATGAATTCCCTTCGGTCAATGCTCATGGCCGACTCCCTCGTGCGTTCATGGGCATTACCATAGGCCGCGACCGCCCCGCGATGTCAAGCATCGCCGGACCTTGGCGACAATGTATTGGCTCATCCTGTTTGGGAACTTATCAATTGGACAGGTAACGGATGCACAGGATCGTTAAGCAAGAAAGCCAACCATCTTTCGAGATTCGTGATACTTCAGCGGAATGGCGCGCGGTGGAGAATGCTGTATTTTTTTCAACATCCCCCGGCGCTTCGCGCCACCCCCTTCAAAGGGGGACTTAACTGCAATTTTCAGAGGTGACGTACAGGCCCATTGGAAAGCGTTTCGCTCAAAAATACATCATTCAGCGGTGATCTGCGCCGAAAGACAAAGGCGTTTCCGGAGTATGCGCAGCAAGCGCGACGCGGGAGCGTCGCGGTGGTGCGTGACACCGCGGGATCGGTGTCACGAGGGAGGGTAGTTGTAACGTGGTGGAGGGAAGCCGAACCCCCGGTTGCTCTTGCCCTCACCCCACCCCTCTCCCGGTGGGAGAGGGAGTCTTACGTGTTCAGAAGCCGCCCCTCGGCAATGGCCCCTCAGAAATAGACGACGGTGGAGAGGTAGAAAAAGTGCTGGTCCACGCCGGCGTGGGTGTTGGTGAGGCCGAAGGTGTCGGCGCGGACTTTGTCGCCCCAGCGGTACACGTAGGCCGCGTCGAGGTTGACGCGGTTCATGATGAGCAGTCCCGCGCCGAGGGAGACGCCGAAGAAGTCATCCACCCTTCCGGAGAGTTTCCCCATCCGCCGCCAACTCTCGCGGCGTCCGCCCGCCGGTTCGGGGTCGTAGAAGAGGCCGGCGCGCAGGCTCGGCATCAGGTGCTGCGTGGGCTTTTTCTCGTTGATGAAGACGTATTCCGCGCCGAGGCGCACGGTGCAGGTGGGGTCGTGCGGGCTTTGCCCCTTGGGCAGTCCGGTGACGGCGGAGCGGCGGCGCATGGAGGGGACGCGGTTGCGCTTGTCGCGGATGACGAACTCGTCCCATTCGCGGCGGGTGACGTCGAAGGAGAGGGTGAGCCGGTCCTTGGGGAAGCGGTAGGCGACGCCGATGCCGAAGGCGCCGGGGAACTCGTATTCGAGATTGCGCACGGTGCGGACGAAGCCCGGCATGGCGTTGCTCTGGGTCAGACGGACGACCTCGGTGTATTTGACGCGCGCGGTGAAGCCGGTGTGATAGACCGCGCCGAGGCTCAGGCGCGGCGTGGGCTTGACCAGGACGCCGACGGTGAAGTTGATGCCCTCGAAATCGTCGTAGTTCCGCTCGACGCGCAGGCGCGAACTCACCGGAAACAGCAGCCCGTTGAGATAGGCGCGCGTGGTCTCGGTCTGGCGCACCTCCCACTCGTTGTTCGGCAGGATTTCGTGGTACCAGAGGTTCATCACCGCGCCGACGGCGATGCGGTTGGTGATTTCGAAGCCGAAGGCGGGCGAGAGCGCGGCGAGTTCGCCGCGCTGACGGTATTTCACGCCGCTGATGGCCTGGATGATGCTGCCCGTACCGGCCAGCACGCCGATTTTCTTGTATTGCAGGTCCAGGTCGCGGTCGAAATCGTACATCCGCTGGTAGTTCAGGCTCAGCACGAGGTTGCGCCCGGCGATGGTGCGCGGGATGGGGTACGCGACGCTGAGGTAATTGACGCCGTGCAGGTCAATGTCGTGGTCGCTGTTCAATTCCGGGTGGGACGAGGAGGTGAAATTCTCGCGGAAGCAGGAGAAGTCATAGACGATGGAGATTTCCGGGCGTTCGAGTTGGGTGAGTCCGCCGGGGTTCCACGAGGCGGCGGTGGCGTCGTCGGCCACGGCGATGAACGCGCCGCCCATGCCGAGGGCGCGCGCGCCGCTGCCCACGGGGTTGGGCGAGGAGGTGATGGTGAGGGCCTCCTGCCCACGGGCGCATGGCGCGATCAGCGCGATCAGCGCAATCAGCGCGATCAGCGCGGCGTTACATGGTGACGGCCGGCATGCCGCTCTCAAAACGGATACCCTCCTCCTTGCGGTCCACGGCGCGCGCCCGGCTCCCGTTCTGGAGCACACCCGTGATTCTGCCCCGCCCGATCTCGACAAACTCGCCTGGCTCGATCACCTCGCCGGTCGTTTCATCCACCCAGGGCAACTCCTCCTGCACGACGATGCAATAGGACCCTTCGCGGACGCCGTCTTCGCGGGTCCAATTGAGCAGCATGTCTTCGCCGCGCACGGAGAGGATCTCGCCCGACAGCCGGGGATACAACGCGCCCAGTTGCGACGCCAGCGACGCGCAGCCCTGCGCCATTGCTTCGCGGCTCTCGCGATTGTCAATGAAGGCGTCCAGCGTCGCGGCGATTTCCGAGGTCTCCGTGCTGATCACCCGCGCCTTGACCTCGACGCCCTGCTGATCGCGCGGGAAGACATCGGCGACGAGAAACACATGGGCGGGCGTAATTCTGCCGAGGCGAATCGCCTCTGCAGGGTCGCCGAGCGCGTCGGCCAGTTGCTGTTCCGTCAGCACGTCCTGCAGGCGCATGCGGTCCAGAAGCCGGAAGCGGTCCTGCGCCACCAGTTCCGCCTCGGTCGTGGTGCGCAGCAATTCGCCGAGCGCGGGGTCCACGCCGTGGCCGGCAAAGGCCAGCACGGCCACCGGCATCCGGGATTCACGCGACGCCAGCGTGACCGGCCGCACTTCCACCTCAAAATGCTCTGTCGCCTGCGCGCCGGACACGTCTTCGGCGTGAATGTCAATCGGGAGGCGGTCGGCGTCGGCGTCCGCAATCGGGATGCGCTTGTTGAAACTCTCGCGCGGCGCGCCGACCAGATCCTCGAACGGCGCGCCGTTGATGGTGAGCGCCGCCACCCGGTCCGGCGTAATCACTTCGCCCGCCACGCACAGCGTGCGGTTGTGCCGGTAGGGGCGGGACGGGTCCGGCGATTTCAGGCGGATTTGCGGACCGGGGGCCTCGATGGCGGCGAAGAGCGTCATCACCGCGCCGCCCCCATGCGCCACGCGCACGCCGTCGGGATGCTTTTGGCGCAGCAGCCAATGCCGCGCCTCGGCGGCATCCGGCGCGCCGTGGAACACGCGTACCGCCGACCGCGTCTCATTGCCCGCCGTGTCCGTCGCGGACACCACGAACAGGTTTTCCCCGGGGCGCAACGGCATCTCCTGGTCGAATTCCACGCGCGCCTGCGGCGCATCGCGGTGCAAAGTCCGGTCACCGATGCGCAACGCGGCGACGCCGCCGCGGTCCACCGCCGCGCCGCGAATCCGGATGACGGGAGCCGCCGCGACCATATCGTCCACCGGCGTGAACAGCCCAATCGTGGGGCCGGTCATGTCCACCAGAATCTGCCGGGTTTCCGTGGTTTCCTTGCCCGCCAGATCGCGGACCGACACGGTGATGGCGTTCCCGCCCTCTTCCAGCGCCACTTCCGTTTCCAGCGCCAGCGCATGCGGCGCGCCGCGCTGCGGCAGGGTGCGCCCATTGACCGCGACTCCCGCCACGCCGACATCGTCTCGCGCCTCGATCGCCACCCGCACCCACTGCGTCCCCGCAACCGATTCAGGGACAGACACCGCAATTTGCGGCGCTTCCAAGTCTTCCAGCAGCCCCCGCGCGATCTGTTGTTTCCGGACCTGTTTCAGGTAGTAATGGGCGCGGTCCGTGTCAATCTGGCTGAGCGAACGCAGCAGACAGCGCTCCGCCTCGTCGAGTTGGTCCAGGTGATAGTAGGCGACGCCCAGTTCGCGGTTGGGGAAATACGCGACAAAGTGGAGACCGTAGGTGCGTGCGCGCCATGAATCCGTGGCGCGGCCCCTGAGCGCCACCTGGAAATCCCGGACCGCCTCCTCGTAGAAGCGCCCCGCCAGGAACGACGAACCCCGCTCGCTGTAACTCCACCAGCGCCCGCGAAAGACCCCGTCCGTCACGCCATAGCGGACGCCATCGCGCTCGTAGGCCCAGTCCCGGCTCCCGGCGCACCCCCCGGCAAGCGCCCCTGCGAGCAACGCTGCAAAGAACCATCTACCCATCACACACCTCTGCCTCCATCGCCATGCTTAGCGTAGCACAGACGATGAACGATGTAAACAGGAACGACGGGATTATGAAAACGATTGCGTCAGTCTGCCAACATTGTCACCACGCTTGCAGTTCATTGGACTGCGGCGGCTTGCCACCGTTTTCATGCGTCCGGGCCTGCCCGGACGCCGTGCAGCAATGCATGCCTGTGCTATACTCGCCCCGCGTCAGATAAGGACCGTCTGACTGTTGCGACCGATCTCTCATCCGAGCCACAAAGGACGCTGTTCTGGAGTACAGGCTTTAGCCTGCGGATTTTCTGGAGACCTTCGGTCGTGCGGGTGGCGCGGTCCGGAGACCGGCCACAACAACAGGACTGGGTCAAACAAGCAATGTCGGGGATCATGTCATGAAAACGCAGGTCTTCACATGTCTTATTCTTACGGTATGCGTTGTGGGTGAGACGCAAGCGGCGGACCCGTATTACCGCGACTTGTATCCCGACACCTGGGTAGCGACTGACGCGCTGGGCCGCACCATGCCGGATGCTGCGACGGTGGGGCCGCCAAAGACGGACCAGCGGCGGGTGGTCGGCATCTTCTATATCACGTGGCACGGCGACAGCCTTGCGGGTGTGAAAAGCCCCTACACCGCCGATGTGACCAGAATCCTCGCCGCCGATCCGAGCGCGCGCCTGGACGCCAGTCACCCGCTGTGGGAATACCCCTCCTACCACTGGGGCGAACCGGAAATGGGGTATTTCCTGAGCAAAGACGCATACGTCATCCGCAAAGACATGTCCATGCTGGCCGATGCGGGCGTGGATGTGCTCGTGATGGACGTGACCAACGCGGTGCGCTATTGGGACGAGTGGGATGTCGTTTTCCTCACGATGCAGCAGATGAAGGCCGAGGGCAACAAAGTGCCGCAGTTCTGTTTCTGGGCGTTCAACGGTCCCTGCATCACCGTGGTGCAGGATTTGTATGAACGCATTTACGTCCCGGAGAAATACAAGGACTTGTGGTTCCATTGGGACGGCAAGCCGCTGTTGCTCTACAACGGCACGCCGGAGGTGGACGCCAACGGAAGGGACATCAAGCACCCCAACCTGCACTATGATCCTGCCGCCAGAACCGACCCGGACCATCCGCATTTCGGCGACCCGAAATATACCGAGGAGTTTTACACCGATTACTCGCAGGAAGTGAAGGATTTCTTCACCCTGCGGACCATGTGGTGGGGCTATTACGAGTGGGCCGGGAAGCGCGCCATCGGCACGGAAGACTACTGGAGTTTCGGGTACGACCTTGCCCACGAACCCGTCAAGGCGATGGACCCCGATGATCTCGTTTCGCGCCACAAAGGCATCAAGGAGCAGGCAGCCGTTACCCCCGCGCAGCATCCCGCAAGCATGGTCGGCAAGTGCTGGACGCGCGAACACGGCCAGCCCGAATTGAACGAATACGACCTGCCCGTGCCCACGTATGTCCCCTGGCTCGGCAAGACGGTCGAAAATCCCGAAGGCTACGGCATCTATTTCCAGGAACGATGGGACGAGGCGCTGAAGTCCGATCCGCAGTTTCTGTACCTCAACGACTGGAACGAGTGGACGGCGGGGAAATACCACCCGCCCGAAGGACAGACCTTCAGGTTCATGCGCCGCGACAACCCCTTCTTCTTTGTGGACCAGTACAATTCCGAATTCAACCGCTGCATCCACCCGATGAAGGGCGGCTATACCGACAATTACTACATGCAGATGGCGCAGAACATCCGCAGATACAAGGGCGCGCGTCCCATTCCCGAACTGCGCGGCATGAACGAAATCACGATAGACGGCGATTTCGCGGACTGGGACGCCGTCGCCGTGGAGTATCGCGACACCATCGGCGACACCTTCCACCGCGACTATCCCGGCTACGGCGGCCTGCACTATAAGGACGACTCCGGGCGCAACGACATCATCACGTGCAAGGTGGCCGTCGGCGCGGAACACATCTATTTCTACGCGGAGACGCACGAACCGCTCTCCCCGCACACCGGCAAACACTGGATGCTCCTGCTCATTGACGCCGACCAGAACCACGACACCGGATGGTTCGGCTACGATTATCTCATCAACTACAAGGTGATTGACGAAAATACCACGACATTGATGAGGCATGCCCCGGATGCCGATGGCGGGTCATGGGTCGAGGCGGCGCAACTGTCCTATCGTTACACCGGGAAGTCCCTGGAACTCGCCATACAACGCGAAAAAATCGGCCTGGCGGGCGACGCGCTGACCTTTGATTTCAAATGGACCGACAATCCCGCCGATCTCAAGGACCCCATCTCCCTCTGCCTCCACGGCGACACCGCCCCCAACCGCCGCTTCAATTACCGGTGCGTCTGGAAACAGTGAGCGGGATTGAAGCGACGGGATGACAGGATGAACAGGATGGCATTTGAACATCGGACGAAGAGAATCCTCGGTTGCGCGTTTCATGGGTACCCCCCCGGGCGTCAGGTTTGTCGGCCTGTCGCCCCCATGCGTGCGATCCACAACAGGACACCGGTGATCTGCGTCAGGCTTGCGGGAGCACTGGAGGGCGTCCCGTGCACTTGAGCCACTCCAGCAATTTTTTGATGCTGGCGGTGGCCAGCGCAATGCAGGAATCCGCGCCGGAGTAATAGAGACGCAGGGTGTCGCCGTCGGGCGCAATGGTGGCGCCGCAACAGAACACCGCGCCCGGCACATCGCCGTGGATCTCATATTCCGTTTCCGGTCCGAATATCCATTCATCGCCGCGCAGAAGACAGCGGGAGGGTTCTTCCAGGTCGAAAAGCGCGAGGCCCTGCCGGTAGATGGCGCCCGATGCGGTCTGGCGCACGCCGTGGTAGACCATCAGCCAGCCCTCCGGCGTTTCGATCAGTGGGGGCGACAGCCCGATCTTGTTGGCGTCCCACCAGGCGCCGCGCCGCGCCATCAGCATGAGGCGGTGGGACCCCCAATGACGCAGATCCGGCGAATAGGAAATCCAGATATGCGCGCCGATCTGCGTTGAGGGCCGGTGCAGCAGCACCCACGTGCCATATGCCCCGAAACGGCGCGGGAGCAGGGCGGCGTCTTTGTCTTCCGGGGGCATCACCACGCCCATCCGTTCAAATGACTTGAAATCCTCGGTGAGCGCGAGTGAAACGCCCGGCCCGCCCCGGGAATAGGACGTGTAGGCAATCGCGTATTTGCGCAACTCCGGGATGAATGTGATGCGCGGGTCTTCGACGCCCCATATTTCCTCGGGAAAACACTGCGGTTCCGGCGCGAATGTGGGTGTGGGATCAATGCGCCAGTTGTCAATGCCGTTCTCCGACCGCGCAGCGCACAGGTGCGATATCCCCCGGTGATCCTCCACCCGGCACAACAACAATGTGGTTCCGTCTTCGAGCACCACGGCGCCGGGATTGAACACGGTGTGCGCCGGATAGGGCCATTCGGCCGCCGTAAGGATGGGATTGCCCTCATACCGCCTGAATAACTCCATACCATCGTGAAGGCGTCGCTGCTTCATCAATCCACTTTCTCCTTGCGCACACGGTCGGACGTCAACATCTCAATCAGGGCGATCAACCACGAGATGGTGGATTCCGCGCCTTCATTCTTGTTGAGGCGATCGGGATGCAGCCCGTCATGGCATCCGCCCGTTGCCGGGTCATAGAGCGGAATATTGAGGTCGTTGGCGCCGAGGAACCACTCGAAGGCGCGGCCGGCCTTCGTGATCCATTGTTTGTCACCGGAAGCATGATAGGCCCCGAAACAGGCGCGAATCATCGCCATCGCCTCGATCGGCTGCTGGTCAAAACGCGCCGGCGTACCGCCCCGATCATAGAAACCATTCGAGCCAATCGGCGCGAAGTGGCCTTGCGGGGCGGTTTGAATGCGATAAAGCCACTCAAGACTCTTGAAACCGGCTTCCGACATGTCCGGCCGCTGCATCCACTGCCCGCTCAGTATCATGGCATGCGACAATGACGCATTGGCGTAGGCCAGCGACGATTCGAACCACGGCCAGTCCTCCGACGCGGTGTTGCGCCAGGCATCCAGAAGACGCTCCGCGAGCACGGCGCGCACCCGCCGCACTTCCGTGGCCCCTCCGTAGTGCCGTAGAAATTCATGGATGCCGATGAGCGTGAAGGCCCACGCCCGCGGGCTGGTGAAATGTTCCGCGACCGGCAATGCCTCTTCGAAAAGGTTGGCTGCCTGATACCGCACGCCATCCAGGCGGCTGTATGCCACCGCAGCGCCCAGCCCCCAAAGCGCGTGGCCGTGGGCGTTTTCAGACCCGGCCTCTTCCAGCCAGCGGCGGTCATACGTCATGAAATTCCGGAATCGGCGATTTTCTTTGTTGAAGGCATGCGTGAGAAACGCGAGATAGCGCATGCTCAACAAAGAAAGGCGCGAATCGTCCGCGATCTCTTCGGCGGCCATCACCGTTGCGACCAGCGCCCGGGCATTGTCGTCCGTGCAGTATCCTTCCTCGTATTTCGGGATGGTGAACACCGCGTGCTGAATGATACCCGTGTCATCGGTGAGATTGACCATATGATCAAGTTTGATCGTCGGCAACTCGGTAGTGCCGGGCGCCCAGGCTTTGCTCATCGCCAGCGGTCGCGGCTGGCTCGCCAGCGAATCCAGCACGTCGTCAAAAAGGGCGATGTAATCGCGCGCCACCTGCCGCCAAATCATCTGCCGGCCATAGGTATAGGCCCGCTTGCGCATGGCATGCCGGTCCACTTCGTTTTCAAGCAGGCCAATCACTGTTTCCGCAAGCGCCCGTTCATCGCGGAACGGCACAAGCGACCCCCGCCCCTCGGCCAGAAGTTCTTCGGCATACCAATAAGGGGTGGACACCACCGCCTTCCCGGCACCCACCGCATACGCAAGGGTTCCCGAGGTAATCTGCTCCACATTGAGATACGGTGTGACGTAGATGTCCGCCGCTCCAAGAAACTCCGTCAACTCGGTGATGCTGACGAATCGGTTATGAAAAACGACATTGTCTTCAATCCCCAGATCGCGCACCATCCGCTGGAGACGCAGGCGGTATTCCTCCCCGGACGTTCTGAGAATGTGCGGGTGCGTGGCCCCAAGAATGATATATACGACATCCGGAAATCTCCGGACAATATCCGGCATGGCCTGAACCATGTACTCCAAACCTTTGTTAGGCGAAAGCAGGCCGAAGGTGAGAAGCACGCGCCGGCCTTCCACCCCGAAAAGGTCTTTGTAATAGTTTGGATCAACAAAAGGGACGTCGGGCACGCCGTGCGGAATGACCCTGATCTTGCTATCGGGAACACCGTAAATCTCCCGCAGGAACCCCACCGCCTTCTCACTCATCACCACGATTTTGTGCGACAGTTCGGCCACCTCCATCAGCACCGACCGCTGCATTTCGGTCGGCTGCTGCAGCACTGTGTGCAACGTGGTGACAATGGGCATGTGCAGGTCGCGCAGCAATACGAGCAGGTGGCTGCCCGCTTCCCCTCCGAAAATGCCGTATTCATGCTGCAGACACGCGATATCCACATGGCTGATGTTAAGAAAATCCGCGGCGCGCCGGTAACCGGGCCGGTCATTCTGAAACACCTCAAAATGCACCCGATCCGGATATCTGTATCCCGCGGGGGTGTCATTCATGGCGACGGCAAAGACTTGTCCCCGTGGCAATTCGACGCTTACATTCTCCAGCAGGTCGGCTGTAAAAGTGGCAATGCCGCATTGGCGCGGCGGATAATCAGCGACGAAAGCCATTTTTTCCAGTTTGCGAGACGCCAATGTTCCTCATCCTTTCGATGAACTTGTTCCTCCCTGCGCCGCGCTTGTCAACCGGACAAGCAGAAAAACACAGGGAGCCATTCCTTGTGCGCTTCTGCTTATGGATTCCGCATAATATAACTTATTTCGAGCCGTTAACGCCAATTCCGTGCATCTGAAATACCATATGTATCACATGCCAATGCGTGTGTTTGGCGGCGTATTCCCACAACAAACAGCGTTTCACCCCTATGCCATCTGCAACCTCACGGGCCGTTAAGCAAAGGAATTCCATCCCGGCCCCGCATGGCCACAACCACAAATATCGCACTGCATCTCTCAAAACCCCGGCATCGTCTTTTCCGCGCATGCGCAAATCCAGAACATTTCGTGTGTCCTGTAATTTGACTGACAATATGGACGTAAACACAAAACCCGCGTTTTGAACCCATCCTGTCCATCCCGTTATCCTGTCGAAGAAGGGTTGTTTCAGAGGCGAAGGAACTAAACCCGGAATGCGCGTTCATCCAAGGGGACATGCGGACGTTCAGACTCGAAAGCGCCTTCGACGCCGTACTGATGGACGACCGGATGTCCGAAGGTGGATTATGACGGTTGACAGTGCGGGCCGGTTGCCGTCGAGCGTGCCGGAAAGGAGTGTTGCGGTGATGGCGTTGAGTATTGGGTTATTGATGCTGTTGGCGACGGGCGATGCGGCGGGGTCAGGGGGCGGAGCCATATCGCGCGAGGAAATTGCGATCCGGGACCCGTTCATTCTTCCGGTGAAAGAAGAAGGGGTATATTACATGTACGGTACGAACCCGGCGCCGGGTACGAAGCCGTTTTTGTGTTACCGCAGCAAGGACCTCGAAACGTGGGAGGGGCCGCTCCCCGTTTTCGCGCCACCGGAGGGCTTCTGGGCGCAACGCGATTTCTGGGCGCCGGAGGTGCACCGCTGGGAAGGGCGCTATTACATGTTCGCCACCTTCGCCAGGGAGAACAACGCCGCGCGCGCCACGCACATCTGCGCCGCGGATTCGCCGCGCGGGCCGTTCGTTCCCATCGGCGACGCGCCGCAGACGCCCACGGACTGGCTCTGCCTGGACGGCACGCTCTTCGTGGATGACGACGACAACCCGTGGATGGTCTTCTGTCATGAGTGGCTGCAGATCACCGATGGCGCGATGAAGGCGGTGCGGCTGTCCCGGGATTTGGCCCGCGCGCAAGGCGAACCCATTCTGCTCTTCCATGCCTCTGAAGCGCCGTGGGTCGCCGCGAAGAAGGACAAGGTGACCGACGGCCCCTGGCTGCATCGTTCCAGGACCGGACGCCTGCTCATGCTCTGGTCCAGTTTCGGCGATGACGGCAAGTACAAGGTGGGGCTGGCCCGAAGCCGGTCCGGAAAGATCGAAGGCCCCTGGGAACAACAGGCAGAACCGGTCTTCGAGGGCTGCGGCGGGCATCCCATGCTCTTCCGCACCTTCGATGGAAGGTTGATGATGTCGCTGCACGCACCCAACCGCCATCCTTCCCGGCCCACCTTCTTCCCCATGGCCGACGACGGCGACACGCTGCGCATCATTCAAATTGAAAACGCCCCGGGAAAATAGCCCGGATACGATGTGTGCTGACGGGCCTTCTATTGAAGGACGTGCTGTGACCCGAAATAAGAGAACAGAACCCCAAAGTGTTCTTCTTGTCCGATCCCCGCTCCTTGTGTTTTTCCTGCTCTCTTTCAATTTCGATGGCCGGACGAATTGTTCTGGGGCTAAACGAATTGTTCTGGATTCCCGCTTGCGCGGGAATGACGAATCTCCTGAAACGCCCCATTTCAGCGCGTCATTCCCCCGCAAGCGGGAATCCAGCAATGAACAATCACGTATTAACCGAACACGAATGTTGTGAGCAGGCAACTTTCGTCGAGCAAACCGTCCCGCAAAGCCATAACGGCAAAAGCGCCAATAACACCTCCAACATAATGTGATGTGCCAATCCTTACGGTTCTCGTCTGATTTGGAAAAAAATGCCGCTTCGTAGGGGTCATCATTCAGGGCTGCAGGCCGCTCTCCCGACCGCGCCGCAGGCCCGGCGGAAGGTTTTGTTATCTACCGCTTCCACCGTCTCTCCGGTGTTTATCATAGCGACGGATTGCCGCAGCCAATCAGAGAGCGGCGACTTTCTGCGCGAGGTCTTTGCCGATGGCTTCGGCCTTTCGGATTTCCTCATGTTGCACCATGACGCGGACGACAGGCTCGGTGCCGGAGGGGCGGATGACCACCCGGCCGGCGCCGTTCAATTTTTCTTCGGCCTCTTTGCAGATGGCGTCCAATTGCTCCTGGGACGGCTTGTGTTTGCCGTTCAACGGCACTTTCAAATGAACTTCCGGCATTTCCTGATAGGCCCCTGCAATCACGGAGAGCGGCACGTCGCGCCGGATCATCGCCGCGAGCGCCTGGAGCGCGGCGATCATGGCGTCGCCCGTGGGGTTGTATTCCAGCAGGACGATATGGCCGGAGGCTTCGCCGCCGAGCGTCAGGCCGTTTTCCCGCAGGCACTCGACGACATAGCGGTCGCCCACGTTGGTGCGGAGCACCCGGCCGCCGTACGGCGCGAGCGCCTGTTCCAGGCCACCGTTGGCCATGATAGTGGTGACCAGCGTGCGCTGCGGCAGAACGCCGCGCTCGATCATGTCCACGCCGAGGATGGCCAGGATGGCGTTGCCGTCGAGGAGCCGTCCTTTTTCGTCGGCCATGACCACGCGGTCGCCGTCGCCGTCAAAGGAAATGCCCACATCGGCCTTTTCGCGGATGACGGTGGCGCGCATTTCCTCCGGGTACACCGAACCGACGCGGTCGTTGATGTTGCGTCCGTTGGGCGCGTTGGCGATGGGGATGACCTCCGCGCCCAATTCCATGAGCGTGTTCGGCCCGACCTTGTAGGACGCGCCGTTGGCGCAGTCCACGACGATGCGCAGGCCATCGAGGCGCATGCCCTTGGGAAATGAGGCCTTGACATATTCGATGTAACGTCCGACGGCGTCGTCAATGCGGCGGGCGGTGCCGATGCGATCGGCGACGGGGCGTACGCCGTCGGCCTCGCCGGTCTGGATCATTTTCGCTATCCGGTCTTCGAGTTCATCGGGAATTTTATAGCCGTCGCGCCCGAAGATTTTGATGCCGTTGTCCTCATAGGGGTTGTGTGAGGCGGAGATCATGACGGCCCCGTCACATCGCAGGCTGCGCATGATGTAGGAGACGCCGGGGGTGGGTAGCGGCCCCGTCAGCAACACCTTGATGCCGACGGAGCAGAACCCCGCCGTCAGCGCGTTTTCAAGCATATAACACGAGCGGCGCGTATCCTTGCCGATAAGGATGACGTGCGGGCGGTCGTCCTGTTGAAACAGGATGCCGGCCGCACGCCCCACCTGCAGCGCCACCTCCGCCGTCATGGGATACAGGTTCGCGCGCCCGCGAATCCCATCCGTGCCAAACAATCGTTCCGTCATCTGTCCGGAATCCTCCCTGCCCGGATCGCGTCGCACATGCGCGCGACGCGCGCCATGGCCTTGACGTCATGCACCCGCACGGCGTCCGCGCCGTTCCACACCGCCACGGCCACCGTCGCCGCCGTCCCCTCCAGCCGCGCCGTCACCGGCGCGTCCAGCACCGCCCCGATCGTAGACTTGTTGGACGTGCCGATCAAGAGCGGCAGGCCAAACCGCTTGAACTGTCGCAATTCCCGCAACAGGATAAGATTATGCTCGACCGTTTTTCCGAATCCAAACCCCGGGTCCAGCCAGATGCGGCTTTCCCGGATGCCGGCCGCCGTCGCTGCGCGCAGGCGATCCTCGAAAAATGCGCAGATTTCATCCACCACATCGGTATATACCGGCGCCTGCTGCATGGTTTCCGGCGTGCCCCGCATATGCATCAACACACACTGACAGCCGCTTTCCGCGACCACCGAGGCCATCTCCGGATCATGCCGCAGCGCCGTGATGTCGTTCACCATGCGCACCCCCAATGCGATGGCGCGGCGCGCCGTTTCCGCGCGACACGTGTCAATCGAAAGGCGCGCGTTCACCCCCTGCATCGCCTCCAATGCCGGAATCACCCGCCGCAATTCCTCGTCCAGCCCCACGGGTTGCGCGCCGGGCCGCGAGGATTCCCCGCCCACGTCCAGCCAGTCCGCGCCATCGCGGGCCAGTTCCTCGGCGCGGGCGCGCGCCTGCGCCGGAGTCTGAATCCTGCCCCCGTCATAGAAAGAATCCGGCGTGAGGTTCATCACACCCATGATCATCGTTTTCTGCATGGCACTTGTCTTTTTGCCCACTGTTTTGGACTGCGCATGCCTGAAATTTCCCTTGGAAATTTCAATGCCCGCGCTCTCTCCCGCTGTGGCCGGTTCCCAGACAGAGCCACAAACCCGACCGAAGGTCTCTGAAATTTTTTCAGGCTGAAGCCTGTACTCCAGAACTACGCACGCCCTGGTTTGCACTGCACCGGCCCGACTCGTCCGACAAGCCCGACGCCTGTGGCTCGGTCAGGAGACCGGCCACAACAAGAACGAATCGGCCACAACGGGCAACAATCTTAATAAGAACAGACTTGTGAGGCATTGAAAAACCTTACAGGTCCTGTAACATTTTTAGCGAAGCGCCGGGGGATGTAAAAGGCCATCTGGCATATCCCGAAAATCCATGCCATTCCGGTAAAGTATTGCCAGGCCTTATTTTTATCACGCAGTATCCGGCACCATGCCGGGGGGCACGGGCGCGGGCTTCGGGGCTTTGTCCGCCGGCTGCTTCTTCCCGGCCACGGCTTCCGTTGCGACCTTGACTTTTTCTTTGTCCTTGGGACGTTCGGGCAGGATATCCGCGCCGCCGTGTTCGCGGATGATGGCGTCAATCTCTTCCGATTCCAGGGTTTCGCGCTCGTAAAGCGCCTCGGCGAGCGCGTGCAGGACTTTTTCGTGTTTGGTCAGCAGTTCCCTGGCGTCGTTGTAGGACTCGTCGAGGATGCGGTGCATTTCCCGGTCCACAGCGGAGGCGGTTTCCTCGCTGAAATCGCGCGACTTCACGAAATCGCGGCCCAGGAAAACCTCGTCCTTGTGGCCGAAGGCGATGGGTCCCAGCGCGCTCATGCCCCATTCGCAGACCATGGAATGGGCGAGGCGAGTGGCGTATTGCAGATCGGCGGCGCAGCCGCTGCTGTATTCGTTGAAGACAATTTCTTCGGCGGCGCGCCCGCCCATGCTCATGCGGATGGTGGCTTCGCACCATTTCTTGCTGACGTTGTGGCGGTCCTCTTCGGGGAGCGTGCTGGTCAGGCCGAGGGAGGGACCGCGTGGGATGATGGTGGCCTTGTGGATGGGGTCGGCGTCGGGGAGGAGCCGCCCGACGAGGACATGTCCGGCCTCGTGGTAGGCGGTGGCCATTTTCTCCTTGGGGCTGAGCACGAGGCTGCGCCGCGCCGGACCCATGAGCACCCGGTCCTTGGCGTCCTCGAAGTCAACCATGTCCACCTTTTCCTTGCCGCGCCGCGCGGCGAGCAAGGCCGCTTCATTGACCATATTCGCGAGGTCAGCCCCGGAAAATCCCGGCGTCCCGCGGGCCAGCACGCTGGTGTCCACCTCCGGCGATACCGGCACCTTCTGGTTCTTGATATGGATGTCGAGGATAGCCTTGCGGCCCTGGATGTCGGGATTGGCCACGACGACCTGTCGGTCGAAGCGGCCGGGGCGCAGCAACGCCTTGTCCAGCACATCCGGCCGGTTTGTGGCCGCCATGAGGATAACACCGTCATTGGTGTTGAAGCCGTCCATCTCCACCAGCAACTGGTTCAGGGTCTGCTCGCGCTCGTCATGGCCGCCGCCGAGGCCCGCGCCGCGCTGGCGGCCGACCGCGTCTATTTCGTCAATGAAGATGATGCACGGGGCGTGTTTCTGGCCCTGTTGGAAAAGGTCGCGGACCCGGCTTGCCCCCACCCCCACGAACATCTCCACGAAATCCGACCCGCTGATGCTGAAAAACGGCACGTTCGCCTCGCCCGCCACCGCCCGCGCCAGCAGGGTCTTGCCCGATCCCGGCGGCCCCACCAGCAACACGCCCCGCGGTATCTTGCCGCCCAGCCGGGTGAATCTTTTGGGGTCCTTCAGAAACTCGATGATTTCCTGCAACTCCTCCTTCGCTTCGTCCACTCCCGCCACATCGCTGAAGGTCACCGCTTTATCGCTCTGGTTGACCATGCGCGCCCGGCTTTTGCCGAAGGAAAGCGCCTTGTTGCTGCCGCCTTGCATTTGCCGGAACATGAAGAACCAGAACAGCCCGATGATCAGCAGGAGCGGCAGGATGTTGATGAGAAAACCCTGCCATAACGTGTTGTCCACAGCAAATTTGTACTCGATCTGGCGCGCCTGCAGCGTCTGCTTCCACTCTTCTTTGAAGTCCGCCGTCAGGAATTCCATGGACTTCTGGTTGTCCACCGGCTCCTTGAACTTCGCCACCACCCGCCGCAAATCGTCGCCCGCCGGCTTGATCAATACCGAAGCAATGTTGTCCTTCTCCAACTGCTCCACGAAGTCCGGCTCCAGCAATTCCCGCTGCGCCCGTTTCATGGCCGGGAAATTGGACAGCGCCAGCACGACGATGATCAGAAGCACGATCCAGAAGGACACCTGCTTGAAAAAACCGTTCATGATGCTCTGATACGCCTTTCCGCGCGCCGCGATATATCCGCGACCGCTGCAATATTCGATAAATCATACCACACACGGCCTGTGGGAACAATCCCACACACGGAAAAACATGCAATCACGTCAGCCCGAATGGCGCGCAGCGCCGGGGGATATGGAAAAACACTGCATTCGCTGTTCCACGTCATTTCGCTGAAACGCCGCAAAAAAGCAGTATGCATAGTCAGTTGATCGGGAACACGGTTCGGAATTGTTCGCCATGGCGAACTACGAATACAAAAGCGTCTTCCAGTGTTTCGCAATGTGAAATTTCCGGACAGGCGCCGATGCGTCCATAGACCAGGTCGGTGACAAAATCACCGAAGTAGGCGCGCCATTGCGCTTCAAACACAGGTTCGGGAGGCAGGCCGGCCCGGATGATGATGAAGACATTGCGATACCGATGGCGATTCTTTCGAAGGAAACAAAGAAGATCGTCGTATTGGAAATGCCTTGCCTCGATATCCCAAGGCATAAAGCACAGGGTTTGGCGGAATCCGCACACCAGCGGGATGTCCATGGTGGCATCGCCGATAATCAGGTCCTCTTCGGTGGTGTTCGCGCAAATCCATTGGAGTCGTTCCGACGATTCCAGTCGCCCGGGCATGGTTTGGGGGGTGCTGCGCGCGGCGACGACCCCTTCCCGGCCAATGGCGGCCACTGCAAGCAGGAGGCCAATGGCGCACCAGAACGTCTCTTTGCCTCCCGACACGGAACGAAGCAGCACCGCCGCCAGCAGCGCCAGCGGGATGGTGGCCGGGGCCAGCAGGCGCACCCCCAGGGGGTCGGCTTCATACATGCTCCGGTGCGCAATCAGAAAAACCATATACAGCAGACACCAGAGAGATAACAGGCGGAATCCACGTTGGCGGAAAGCGCATCGCAACGCCGCCCAGCGTTTTCCGAAAAGGATTACCGAAACTATCAGCGCCGCCGCAACGACGGCCAGCATTCCCTGCGTTTCCGAAGAGACCGTTTCGAGGGGCAGATAATGGCCGAAGAGGGTATGCGCGGCATGCCTGCAATTCTCCATCCATCCCATGTGGGACGGCGGCCGCGCAGGTCCCAACGGGTTGCCGGAATATGCCGAGTTCCGCGCCAATACCGGTGCTGCGGCGGCCATGAATCCGAGGGCATAGGCGGCATATCGCTTCGCCATGGTCCGGTAATCACGATGATTCCAGCAGGCGGCGAATCCAAGCGCCGCGGCGGGAAAAAAGGCATAGCGCGCAGCGAAGGCCAGTCCGAAACACAACCCCGCCAAAGCCGCCATTGACGGCTGGTCGGATTCTTCCCGGATCAGGACGAGGCATCCGGCAAGGAAGCATGCCAAGGCTGTCGTTTCACTCCAGGCATGCCCGCCGACATACCGCAGCGCCAGCAGATGCATCAACAGGGCCGCGCCGAGCATCCCCGCGCCTGCGCCGCCGATTTTTCGCGACAGCCCCCACGCGCACAACAACACAATGCCGGCAAACAGGGCGCTGATCCCCAACCCTGCATAGCCCCCCGGCACGCCGATCGTGTGAACGCCGGCGATCAGCATTGGATAAAGCGGCGCCCAGATCACCACCGGCGGCAGCCGGTCTGCCGCTTCCATGTGATCGGCGCGGTGCGTCATCCGATGCGAATGCGACAGGCCCCGGCCCTGCGCGAGATTCAGCGCGGCGTCAATATAGACCATCGAATCCGGGGACAAATCCCCCGTGCGCGTCACGGCATTGAAACCTGCCACCGCCGCATAGGCGCAACACAGCAGGATAAAGACCGTTTCCGATATGCGTAACATTTCAGTTTCCGGGGTTCGTGTTCGACAGCAGTTTCCGACTCCGCGAGTGTACTGTTCGGAAACCCTTATTTCCAAAGAACATTGCGGTCGCGTACCGCCCAAACGGCCATGCCACGGGCTGACTGCCGGATATTTCCCCTGCATTCATAAAAAAACCTGTGGGGTCTTGAATACCCCACAGGTCTTGGACACACGCTCAAAATATGGCGGGCGGATCAGGTGCGCCGTCTGCGGCGCAGGGTGGCGAGGCCGCCCGCGCCGGCGAGGGCGGCGAGCATCGCCAGCCCAAAGGCGCCCGCCGCCGGGACGCTGTTCGCCACGGTGATGTAGAAGAAATGCTCGACCAGGCCCTTTGCGCCGTCCTCCACCAGAACGCGATAGACGCCGGAGTCGGAGGGTTGCAGATTCTCCAGGCAGAGCCGCGGTCCGAATGACGTGGTCACGGGTTCGCCGTCCTTGAACCACTGATAGTTCAGCCCCGCTGTCGGCGATTCCAGGCATACGTCCGCGCCGGTCTTGAAAGTGCCACCATGATGTGTCGTCGGGAAATCGGGGTAGGGTATAAACGGCGATTCCCAGACCACCTTGCTCCAGTGCGATTCATCCTGGGTTGTCACGAAGAGTTGCACTCCGCTGACAGGCGTGCGGTGCGGCGTCGGGCTCAGCCACACCTTCAACAGGTCGCCCATCACGGGGGCGAGACCAGGCACTGCGATTGGGACCGGCCCGGCAAGGCCCACTTCAAACAGCCAGGGAGTGGAATTCCCGACGTCCTTTTTTTTGGGCTTATTTGTAGGGGGAGGCTTGACCCCTTCCTCGTTGATGACGCGCAGCGTCATTGGTTCCCCGCCAACGTCGCCGAAGTCACCCTCGGCCAAAAGAACGGCTCCCAACCCGCCCACATTGATCACCCCTGTCGCGATACGGCGTCCGTTGCGCAGGACATCCACCCCGATGCTTTCCGGCAGGCAGGTCGCATCGTCAGTTTCCAGGTAGAGTTGCACCCCGCCCGTAAGGGTTGGGGCAAACCTGACACGAACGGTGCACTGGCCGGTTTTCCCGCGTTCCACGCGTTCAACAACGAATTCTATCTCTTCGACGATGCCCCACTCGCCGGCGGGGCGGGTGTGCAATTGCATCTCAAAACCCACCGCCTCGGGATCGGCCGGCGCTATGGCGACGCCGCCGGTGTTGCCGCCGGTCGGGGGAGCGATCTTGAGGATCTCAGTGACCTGGCCCGCGCCGATGGTGCGTTGCCCGCCGTGCAGGCGCGCGCCGCCCGCCACGCTCAGGTCGCCGGTCGCGGTCAACGATCGGTGCGCATTGCCAAACCAAATCCCTGCTTCGTCGGTGATGCGTAGTCCCAGTCTGCGCCCGGGATCCCATCCGCGCACGGTCACCTTTTCTATGCCGGCATCGCTGCCCTCTTCTTTCGAGAATGTCATCGAGAGGGTATCGGCCAGCACGGGCGGGCCGTCCAGAAGCGAAACCGGGACGGGACCACCGCCGCGCGGGCTCAACTTTGCTATGGCCTCGATAAGTTCCGCTTTGTTCATCTTGTCGCCTCCGCTCTTGTTCACGCTTCCCGGCTTCACGCCATTGTCTGCGATAAGTATCCGCATGGCGACGATGTCGCGCGGGGCCGCATGGACTCTGTAAATATGGACGTCTTGGGGGGGATGTGTTGCCGCGAGAACGGTTTCCGCCGTGGCGACGATGGTATTGCCCAGGAGCAGTGACAAGAAGACCGGCGTATCCACGTCCCGCGTTCTAGTGCCGGCGTGGACGGTATTGTCGTCGCCGCCCTCGAAGAAGAAGCCCTCGCTGCCATCGTCGGCACAAAAGGTAACAGTACCACTACCAGCACCACCAGCACGACGAACGGTGATATGCCCGCCCGGCTGCCAGTCTATCGGTTCGATGTCACACTGAAAGCCGTCCGCCGCGCCCAGGTCAATCTCCACGCCACCTTCACAGATCGAACCCAGACCACCCAAGGTCAAGCCGAACGCATCGGGCGTCAATGTCGCGCCACCCAGCGCCGAATGCGGCAGGCCGAAGTAGTCTACCGGAGGTGACGGGGGCGGCGGAGTTTCGCCAACGCTGAAGCGGATGCTACCTTCGGCGGTTCCCGACACGCCGTCCAGCGGGCCGCCCGCATGTGCCTCCATTTCAATGCGATAAAAGATGTCGAAGAAACTGTCCACGGTCCACTCGCTGTCGGGGCCACCCACTTGGGTCAACGTGGTATGGCCGGGGCTGGGCATGCCCCAGTTCGTCCCGGCGGTCACGCGCAGCAAGTCGAAATCCGGGTCGCCGGGGGGCAACTGGCCGAACAGCGAAACCATTTCCGTGTCGAAGGACTGCACACCACCCGTCCCGCGCGGGGCGCTGTGCGTTTCGACATCAATCGGGATGGCCAACGTGCGCGCATAGCCCCCCAGCGTTCCCGTGCCCGTCAACTCCAGATGCAGCACTGCACGATACTGCTGTATCTGGCCTTCCGGGCCGAAGTTGCCGCCCACCTGGTAGGTGATGTCAAAAAAACTGTCAATAGCGCCCGCCACCTGGAAGCCCAGCACGACCCACATCGGGTCCGGGTCATACCTGCAGAAAGCGGGTGGCAGGTCCGCCGAACCGTCCGCGTTCGGCGGCGCATAACACACCTCCCCCGCCCGGGAAATCCCGGCACAGACCATGACAAGGCCCGCCAGAATACCGATAAGAATACTTCGTCCGCTTTGCATCA
>CALEDJ010000004.1 GCA_937951485.1 uncultured bacterium | reverse complement strand
CTCTCCCACGGGGAGAGGGAGCACAAACATGCCTCAGGTTTCGCCATATACACCCTCTCCCACGGGGAGAGGGGTGGGGTGAGGGGAGATAACACGGGACACCTTGGTAATGGGGTCAATGCTATCTCAGGAATACCCACGGATCGGTTTACGCATAGGATAAGCCCGCCACATCATCTTGATTCCACAGGATTCTCAAGGGGTTCCGGGCATAGCCCTTCATTCCCTTGACAATCTGTTTTGGACAACACTGAGGATTTTTGATGGAATTGAGGTTTGAAACGCCCATTTCGTAAATGCGCTCCCGATGTCGGCAAGTGGCAACGCCGCGCCACGGCCCGTATAATCTCATCTTGCGCTGCACGGGCAGGCGCAGGCACTCCAGTGAAAAGCCGCCGGCATTCCCATGCCGGCGAAGGGAAGGCGACATGAAGGTTCTGGTGGTTATCGGCACGAGGCCGGAGGCCGTCAAGATGGCGCCGGTGGTGCGCGCGTTGCAGGCGTGGCCGGATCGCTTTGATTCCGTGGCGGTCTGCCTCACAGCGCAACACCGCGACCTGCTGGACCAGGTGGTCCGGGTTTTCAATTTGCCGGTGGATTATGATTTGGACCTGATGTCGCCGGACCAGACGATTTTTGATGTGACCGCCGCCGTGGTTTCGGGAATGCGCGGGATTCTGGAGGCGGCCACGCCGGATGTGACGCTCGTACACGGCGACACGACGACAACTTTCGCAGCGGCATTGGCTGCGTATTACAAGCGCGTGCCGATCGGTCACGTGGAGGCGGGGCTGCGCACGTTTGACAAGTATCGGCCTTTCCCGGAAGAAATGAACCGCCGCCTGTGCGACGCGCTGTGTGATTACCATTACGCGCCGACGGCGCGCGCGCGCGAAAACCTGTTGCGCGAGGGCATTCCGGACGGGGGCATCGTTGTCACCGGCAACACGGTGATTGACGCGCTGCTCCATGTCGCCGCGCAACCCTATCGTTTTGACGATCCGTTGCTGGAGTCGGCGGGCGCGGAGCGCCGGCTGATTCTCGTCACCGCGCACCGGCGCGAGAGTTTCGGCGAACCGTTCCGCGACATGTGCCGCGCAATCCGCGACATCGCCGCGCGAAACCCCGACGTGGAAGTGGTCTATCCGGTGCACCCCAATCCGAATGTGCGGCGTTATGTGGCGGAATTTCTGGCGGACAGGGAGCGCATCCACCTGATTGATCCGATGGATTATCTGCCTTTCGTGCATCTGCTGAAAAAGGCGTACATCGTGCTGACGGATTCCGGCGGACTGCAGGAGGAAGCCCCTGCGCTGGGCGTGCCGGTGCTGGTGATGCGTGAGGTGACCGAACGTCCCGAGGCCGTCGAGGCGGGCGTGGCGCAACTGACCGGCGTGCGCTATGACAGCATTGTCGCCGCGACCCAGCGATTGCTGGACAATCCCTCCGCGCGCGACGCCATGGCGCGACGCACGAACCCCTTCGGCGACGGCCATGCGGCGGAGCGTATTGTGGAACATCTGGACAGAACCCTGTAACATGCGCCGCCGCCGGCGGCGCCCAAGAAGGCGGAGGCGTTTCATGAGCGATGATTTTTCTGCGGTATGCGTATTGGGATTGGGCTACATCGGCCTGCCGACAGCCAGCGTGCTGGCGACGCACGGATTTCAGGTGACCGGCGTGGACGTCGCGCCGCATGTCGTGGATACGGTCAACGCCGGCGCCATCCATATCGAGGAACCGGGGTTGCAGACCGTGGTGTACGCCGCGATTCAGTCCGGCAAACTCCGCGCAGCGTTGCAGCCGGAAAGCGCCGATGTCTTCATCATCGCCGTGCCGACGCCCCTGACCCCCGAAAAAAAGGCCGATATGCGCTTCGTCATTCAAGCCGCGGAATCCATCGTGCCGCATCTGAAGCATGGAACCCTGGTAATCCTGGAGAGCACGTCGCCGCCGGGAACCTGCCGTGAGTTGATCATGCCGATCCTGGAACGGTCCGGATTGAACGTGGGCGGGGATGTTCATCTCGCCTATTGCCCGGAACGGGTCCTGCCAGGCCGCATCCTGACGGAATTCATCGCCAATGACCGCATCATCGGCGGCATCAACCCGACGAGCGCCGAACGCGCTCGCGCGCTCTATGATCGCTTTGTCGAAGGGCGCATCTTCCTCACTGACACCACCACGGCGGAGATGGTCAAACTGCTGGAAAACACGTTTCGCGATGTGAACATTGCGCTGGCGAACGAGGCAGCCCTGATTTGTGAGCGGATGGGGGTATCTTTCTGGGAGGTCGCCCGCCTCGCCAACCGACACCCCCGCGTCAAGGTGCATGACGCCGGGCCGGGCGTCGGCGGACATTGCATCTCGGTGGACCCCTGGTTCCTGGTGGAGAAGGCCGCCGAGGAAAGCCGGATTGTCCGACTCGCGCGCGAACGCAACGACGCCATGCCGCGCCATGTCGCCGATGCCATCGCTGAACTTGCGGAAGGGGTGAAATCGCCAAAAATCGCCGTGTTGGGGCTGGCCTACAAGGCCAATGTGGATGATATTCGCGAAAGTCCCGCCGTCCGCGTGGTGGATTGCCTGCGCGGGCGCGGCTTCGAGGTCGCCGTTCATGATCCGCATGTCAAGCACAGCCCCTTCCCCCTGCTGTCTCTGGAGCAATGCCTGCGCGGCGCGGATTGCGTCGCCCTGTTGACCAACCATGACGAGTTCAAGGCGATTGAACCGCGACAGGCGGCGGAGTGGATGCGCTGTCGCATCCTCTACGATACCCGGAACCTGCTCGATGTCGCGGCGTGGAAAGCCGCCGGTTTCCGCGTGCATCTCCTGGGCGTGGGCGAAACGCGACATTGATTGATTCAGTAGAGACTGACAAAGTCCGCCGTGGAATATGACATATCGTAGAACCCAACCGGGAATGTTCAGACTTGCACATAGGTAAAATTGTGATGTCCGCTGCTTCGCTATTTCATTCGCGCAAGGACCTCGTCGAGTTGGTCGGGGTTCATGAAACCAACAGTTACCGCGTCAACACTTCCAAGACCGGCAACAAATGCGAATGACTCATCCATCCGGCTCACGGCCTGTTCGTTTCCTTCTCCGAGCAGTTTCATTCCGATGACGGCCTTGCCTTTGTCGTGAATGCGCTGCAGGATGGACACGATCGTTTCGACGGGACCATCCATGTGCATGCCGAATGGATTGATCCTCGCCAGAACCACGTCGCACCAGGGTTCGTCGGCCACCCGCTCCAGCGCGGGCAGAATATGGCACGATACGCCGTGCGCCTTGATATGTCCTCTGGCCTTGGCATCGGCCAGAACGTCCATGGCGGGTTTAAGGGTTTCGGGCCAATTCTCCTCGCCCTGCCTCAGACAGTGCATCAGCACGATATCAATGCAGTCCGTGTCCAGTTCCGCGCGCATGCGTTCGAGATCGTATTTCACCTTTTCCGCATCACGGGACCACACCTTGCTCAGGAGCATGACCCTGTCGCGCGGGATGGAGCGGCCCATGGCGAGGCGCATGAAATGGTGAGACCCATAGCGGTCGGCGAGATCGAAATAGGTGATTCCCCGCGCATAGGCGTGCTCGAGCAGGGCAACGTATTGTTCCCCGCTCAACTTCATGCTCAAATCCGTGATGCCCGGACCGCTGCCGCGTATTCCCGTTCCCGCGCCAAGATAGGAACATCGCAGACCGGTGTTGCCCAGCGTCCGAATCTCCGTTGCCCGCGGCGCGTCCGCGCCGGCAATGTTCATGACAGCGGCCGCGCCAAGCGCGCCTGCGGCGTATTGCAGAAAATCACGTCGTTTCATCGGGTTCATGCCGGTCTCCTTTGTCGCTTATGGTTTCGGTCCGATCGCGACGGTCAAACCCTTGCCAAATGGTCTGTTTCCTTGCACATAAATGGAAAATATCCGCGCTTGTTATTGATGCTGACACCAAGAATGCCTGTTTCGAAAATGCCTCCTTGGAAGGGGCGAAACCCATTATACCGCATCATGATAGTCTCAGGCGTTTGCGTAATGAACCGTTTCTTCGTATATAACGGCGAAATATCCGATGTTTTCGATGGCTCGGTCATGCGGTTGCAGTATAGGTACGAATCGTGGTCAAATGTTTGCCAGTGTACCACTGGTTCTGCCGCGTGGTTCGGAGGGGTACGCCCGCCAGTCCGGGGGCGTGCGCCATTTTGAATCAATCATGGAAGGATATTCGATATGAGCAAGATTACGCGCAGGGATTTTGTGAAGGCCGCGACGGCCGCGACTGTGCTCGTCGGCACGTCAAAGACGGGTTGGGCCGGGGCGAATGAGCGGGTCCGCGTGGCGGTAATGGGCATCAATGGCCGAGGCAGGTCGCACCTGGGCGGGTTTGCGGCAGTGAAGGACACGGAAGTCGTCACCCTGTGCGACCCGGACGCGCGCTTGTTCAAACCGAGAGTCGAGGAATACTTTACCAGGCAAAACAAGCCCGCGCCCAGGGTGGAACAGGATATCCGCAGGGTCCTGGACGATAAAGACGTGGATGCGGTTTCCATGGCCACGCCGAATCACTGGCACGCACTCGGGGTGATCTGGGCATGCCAGGCCGGGAAGGACGTATTTGTCGAAAAGCCGATGACGCATAACATCTACGAAGGGAAAAAGGTGATTGAAGCGGCGAAAAAGTATAACCGGGTAGTGCAGCACGGAACGCAACTCCGCAGCAATCCCGGATTCCAGGAAGGCATCCAGTTGCTCAAGGATGGCGCCATCGGCGAGGTGTACATGGCCCGTTGTGTATGCTACAAGTGGCGCCCTGATATTGGCAAGGCGCATCCGGGCAATCCCCCGGAAGGGCTGAACTGGGACATCTGGCAGGGGCCTGCTCAGGAGCAGCCGTTCATGGTGAACGAACGGGGTGAGGGCGCCTACGTGCACTACAACTGGCACTGGACCTGGGCGTATGGCAATGGCGATATCGGCAACCAGGGCGTGCATCAACTCGACGCCGCCCGCTGGGGTCTGGGCGTTGACGTGCCCTACCGCGTCGCGTCCATGGGCGGCATGTTTCTGTGGGATGACTGCAAGGAAGTTTTCAACGTCTCCTCAACCTCGTTCATGTTCAAAGGCCAGGACGGCAAAGACAAGATGATGACGCTGGAAGTCCGTCCGTGGTGCTCGAACGACGAGGCGGGCGGCCGGTCGTTTGGCGTATTGTTCTATGGTTCCAAGGGATTCATGTCCTTCCCGAACTACGAGGGCTATCAACTCTTTGAAGGCAAGGACAACAAACTCGTCAAGGAGAACAATAAGGGCGGCGATGTCAACCACTACCGGAACTTTATTGATTGTGTCCGCGCACGCAACCCGGAAGGCGTCTCCGCGCCTCCGATTGAAGGGCATTACTCGTCCGCCCTGTCGCATTATGCGTTGACCGGAGCGCGGGTCAACCGCGTTCTTGAGATTGACACGGAAACCATGCAGGTCAAGAACGATGAAGAGGCGAACCGTTTGTTGACCCGCGTTTATCGTGAACCCTACGTTGTGCCGGAAGTGGTGTGATACGGCATAGACCTGCCGGCGCACCTTGGTCACGGTGTTCCGTCCTGGTACGGAGCCTCCAGGTGCCCGCGAATTCAGCGATCCTTGCCGGGAATACTCACGGCCAGTCTCTCCATGAGTAGAAGCCGCCAGGGGCCGGGTTGAGCCACAGATTTCCATATCTTGAGCGCATTCCCGGCGGGCAGCATTGCAGGACGCAAATGCGGTATAATAGACACCGCTCCGACCGAAAGGCCTTTCCCCGGGGCATGTTGCATTCCCTGCCTTTGAGATTGCTGTAGATGCCGTTAAAAAAGAAGCCGATACGTAATTCCATTGTCATTCGCGGCGCGCGGGAACATAACCTGGCGAACCTGAACCTGGAAATCCCGCGCGACAGTCTCGTGGTCGTTACGGGCCTGAGCGGGTCCGGCAAATCGAGTCTCGCCTTTGACACCATCTACGCCGAGGGGCAGCGGCGCTACGTGGAAAGCCTTTCGGCGTATGCCCGGCAGTTCCTGGAACAGATGGACAAGCCGGACGTGGACTACATCGAGGGGCTGAGTCCGGCCATCTCGATCGAACAGAAAACGACACACCGCAATCCGAGGTCCACAGTCGGCACGGTGACGGAAATCTACGACTATCTGCGCCTGCTTTTCGCCCGCATCGGCACCCCGCACTGCTACAAGTGCGGCAAGGTGATCGAATCGCAGACGCCACAGCGGATTGTGGACCGGATTCTTGAGTTTCCGGCAGGGACGCGGGTGCAACTGCTCGCGCCGGTGATCCGCCAGCGCAAGGGCACCTATCAGAAGGTCTTTGAAGACGTCAAGCGCCAGGGCTTTCTACGGGTGCGGGTGGATGGCGAGTTCCATCATGTGGATGACGACATCGAGATGGAACGTTATGTAAAACACGACATTGACGTTGTGGTTGACCGCATCGTGGTGAAGGACGACATCCGGACCCGGGTGACCGATTCCGTGGAAGCGGCCCTGAAACTGGGTAAGGGACTGGTCAGAATATGGTATGAAACGCCGGGATCCCCCCCCGCCGAAATGATCCAAAGCGAGCATCTGGCGTGCGTGGACTGCGGGATCGCCTGCGAAGAACTCGAACCCCGCATGTTCTCCTTCAACAACCCGCACGGCGCATGCCCGCATTGCACCGGCCTGGGCACCGTCATGGAGGTGGATCCAGACCTGGTCGTGCCCGACCCGAATCTCTCCATCGCGGAAGGAGCGGTGCGCCCCTGGAGCATGCGTCGGGTGCTCGACGGCATGTACCGCCGCGCACTGGTTTCCGTTTGCCGGCATTATGGGAAAGACCCCCATGCGCCGTGGCGCACACTTTCTGAGGGTTTCCGCGAAATTATCCTTTACGGCTCAGGCGACGAAGAAGTGGACTTTTCCTTCTCCAATGAATCGCGGACCTATGAAACGCGCCGCGTTTTCGAGGGAGTTATCCCCAACCTCGAACGCCGATACCGTGAGACAGACTCCAATCGCGCGCGCGAAATGATATCAGAATTCATGTCTTCGCGACCGTGCTCCGCCTGCGGAGGTTCGCGTCTGCGGCCGGAATCGCGCGCGGTGCGCATCAACGGCAAGACCATCATGGACGTGACCGCCATGTCCATCGGCGGCGCGCTGGAATATGTGTCGTCGCTGCGGCTGACGCCATCGCAGCAAATTATCGCCGAGCGCGTCATCAAGGAAATCCGCGAACGCCTGGGCTTTCTGGTCAGCGTCGGACTTGATTACCTGACGCTTGACCGCCACGCCGGCTCGCTCTCCGGCGGGGAGTCCCAGCGCATCCGCCTTGCCACGCAAATCGGGTCCGGGCTGGTCGGCGTGCTTTATATCCTCGATGAGCCAAGCATCGGCCTGCATCAGCGCGACAACCAGAAACTCATCGCCACGCTGTTGCGCCTGCGCGATCTCGGCAACACGGTCATCGTGGTCGAACACGACGAAGGTACGATCCGCAGCGCGGACCACGTGATTGACCTGGGACCAGGCGCCGGCGTGCATGGCGGGCGCATCGTGGCCCAGGGAACGCCGCAGGAGATTATCCGATGCCGCGATTCGTTGACCGGACAATTCCTGAACGGAAAACTGAAAATCTACAGCCCGCCGAAGCGCCGCGCTTCCAACGGAAAGTCCCTGCGCCTTTTCGGCGCCGCACACAATAACCTGAAAAAGATTGACGTCGAATTCCCCCTGGGGTTGTTCATCTGCGTGACCGGCGTCTCCGGCTCCGGCAAGTCCAGTCTGATCAACGAAACGCTCTATCCGGCAGTATTGCGCGCCCTTTATGAGAATACCCGGGAGCGTCCCGGGAAGTTTGACCGCATTGAGGGCCTGGAAAACATAGACAAAATCATTGACATAGACCAGTCGCCCATCGGCCGGACGCCGAGGTCGAATCCCGCCACATACACGGGCCTGTTCACGCCCATTCGCGACATTTTCGCAAAAACCAAAGACGCGCGCGCGCGGGGCTACGAGCCGGGGCGCTTCAGTTTCAACGTACGCGGCGGCCGGTGCGAGGAGTGCGAAGGGAACGGGCTGATTCTTATCGAGATGCACTTCCTGCCCGACGTGTATGTGCCCTGCGATGCCTGCAACGGCGCGCGTTACAACCGCGACACGCTGGAAATCCGTTACAAGGGGAAGAACATCGCCGAGGTGCTCGGCATGACGGTTGAGGATGCCTGCCAGTTTTTCCGAAACATCCCGCCGATTTACCGTCCCTTGGAGACGCTGTTCGACGTCGGCTTGGGCTATATCACCCTCGGCCAGCCCGCCACCACGCTTTCCGGCGGCGAAGCGCAGCGCGTCAAACTGGCCACCGAATTGTGCAAGCGCCAGACCGGCCGCACTCTCTACATCCTTGACGAACCGACCACGGGTCTGCATGCCGCCGATGTGGACAAACTCCTCAGAGTGCTTCACCGGCTCGTGGACCATGGCAACACGGTCATCGTGATCGAACACAATTTGGATGTGGTCAGAACGGCGGATTGGATTATTGATCTGGGACCGGAAGGCGGCGACCAAGGCGGCCGTGTCGTGGCGGCGGGAACGCCAAGTACCATAATGAACGTGAAAAAGTCATATACAGGCCGATATCTCAAGCAAAAAATGCCGATCGTCCGCACGCGTGCGGCATCATAGCCCGGTGCACTCTAACCCACAAATTGACCCTTAAAGGAGCATGGAACGATGGATTTTTTCCGACCGGAACCGGCATTTGCGCTTTCTGTGGTGCGCGAGGCGTCGGCGATTTGCCGGCGGATACAACGCGGTATGATGGTGCGCGGCATGGCGAAAAGCGACCTCTCGCCGGTGACTGTCGCGGATTTCTGTGTTCAGGCATACGTAGGGCGGGAGATCGGCGCGCGCTTTTCGGAGACGACGCTTGTCGCAGAGGAGCGGTCGGAGATGCTGCGGCATCCGGAGGGCGCGCAAATGCTGGAACTGGTGACCGATTTTCTGCGTCAATCGGTGGATGACGCCACGCCGGAGAAAGTATGCGCATGGATTGACCACGGCGCTGGCGACCCTGGCAGCCGTTTCTGGACCCTGGACCCGGTTGACGGCACAAAAGGTTATCTGCGCGGCGGACAGTATGCCGTCGCGCTGGCGCTGGTAGAGAATGGCGCAGTCGTGCTGGGCGTGCTGGGGTGTCCGAATCTGGGCGACCAGTGCCTGCCGGAAATCAGCGGCCCGGGAGTGCTGGCCGTTGCCCGGCGTGGCGAAGGCGCTTGGCGGACGTCCCTAGGCACCGTTGCGCCGCTTCAGCCGCTGCGCGTGTCGGACTGCGTGAACCCTGCACAGGCGCGCATCCTTCGGTCCTATGAGTCCGGCCATACGAATACAGACCAGATCGAAGCAGTGTGCACCAGGCTTGGCGTCACGACGGAACCGGTGTTGATGGACAGCCAGGCAAAGTATGCCGTGCTGGCGGCGGGCGGCGGCGAAATGCTTTTTCGCATGCTTTCTCCCAACGCGCCGGATTACAAGGAGAAAATCTGGGACCAGGCGGCAGGCGCCATTATCCTGGAAGAAGCGGGCGGGAGGATTACGGATTTGCAGGGCAAACCGCTGGATTTCTCACGCGGACGAACCCTGTCCGCCAATACCGGCGTGTTTGCGTCCAACGGACATCTGCATGAGGTGGGATTGGACGCCATCGCTGCGGTGCTGTCTCAAACGTAGCGCGGCCGTCCCGTCCGCGAACCCTGCCTTGGCATCCCGCTCACAAACATAACGCAATCGCCAGGTCTGGAACCCGCCAGTCCGACTCGTCCGACGCTGCCCCCCTTCTCTTCCTCAGTTGCTCCCCCCACAGTCGCTGGACAATCCGACGGATTTACGCCCGGGCCGCCCCTGATACGATGGCGATCATGCCGTGCGGATGGCGTTTCTGCCGGAATTTTTGGCCAGATAAAGCGCGGCATCCGCCTTGCGGACAAATGCATCCGGGGTCAGTTCGCCCCGACATTCGGCAATGCCGATACTCAACGTTGTTCCATGCCGTTCGACATGGTCGTACTCGCTTTGCAATCGCTGCGCGACCAGCACGCCGCCGTCCAGAGTGGTTTCTTGCAGAATGACGCTGAATTCGTCTCCTCCGTAACGAAACCCCTCGTCGTGCATGGATTCCCGAATGCTCTTGCGGATGACTTGCCCCAGTTCGGCCAGCAGCCGATCACCTGCCTGATGCCCGAGCGTGTCGTTGCACTGCTTGAAATGGTCCAGATCAATCATCAGCAGGCAGACCGGTTTATTTGCTTTTTCAGCGCGGACCAGTGCCCCGGCGATCCGGTTCTCGAAAGCACGCTTGTTGAAAAGTCCGGTCAGTGAATCACGCTGGGCCGCATCGGCCAATTGTTGTTCCACCTTCCGCTTTTCGGTCACATCCTTGAAGGTGAGAAAAACAATATGCCCTATATCGGCGTCAATGAAGGACGCGGTGATGTCCATTCGCATTTCCGGCGCACCGGGTTCCGGCGCAAGTGCAATATCAGCAATGGTGCCGCCGCCGCGTCGCGAACAGACCAATAGCCATTGTTCCATGCGCATTCTGTCCGAGGCCGCCAGGAGATCCCCAAGCGCCTTGCCCTGAAGCATCCCCGCCTCGACGCCCAACACGGCGTGGAATGCCCGGTTTGCATCGAGGATAACATGACTTTCCCCGTCAAGAAGGACCATGCCCTCTGCGCTGAGTTCAAATAAACTGCGGTATTTGCTCTCTGCAAAGGCGCGTTCGCGCACCGCCTGCCGTTCGCGCAGCAGACGAATCAATTTCGCTTCCAACTCGCCGTGAGGAAAAGGTTTGCGTATGAAATCGTCCGCGCCCGCATTCACGACATCTACATAGGGGAAATCCTCAGGATAGCCCGTGATGACAATGATACCCGTCTCCGGGAAACGCGAGCGCACATGTCGGATGAGTTCCAGGCCGTGCATTCCCGGCATGCGCATATCCGTCACAAACACGTCAATCGGCGTTTTTTCAAGTTGCGCCACTGCCTCATCACCGGTGTGTGCGGTATACACCGTACAGCCGATCCGGGCGTGCACCACCTGCTCCGCCAGAAGCGTGATGCTCTCCTGATCATCCGCTACAAGCACCGCTGCCCGGCTGTAATCGTCCAGGCGCTCGCGTTTGGAATCCCTCGCCACTTGAGACACTGCCAGCATCTCCTGCTCATTGGAATCAATGACATCTCCTCACGCGAACCAATATACGAAATTCACGACTCATCAGTCAAACCACTCACTCGTGTGGGGCAGTCGCGAAAAGGATATTCTTGATATCCGCACCCCAAAAAATCCCGAATATCCGCCGCGAGCGTTTTTCGTGTGCGCGGGGGAAGAATCATATCGGTAAAGTCTTAGCCGACCGAACCAACCACTTCGGATAGCACCTCATTGCGAGTCCCCCACCGTCTTCGGCGGCGATTCACAAAAAACAGGAGATAAACTTTCTTAGTGGATGCGGATGTGATAGACTGCGCGCCGATTACTCGCATCGGGCATAAGGTCCGTTGCGGGATTGTTTATGGGATATCAGCGACAACCCTTGAAGAAAGTCATGAAAAGTATTCGGGAATTCAAGTATACCCCGGGCGAGGAAATCGCCAACGCAAGCACACATGCAGTAGGCGTGATCCTGAGTGTCATCGCATTGACATTGATGGTTGTCTTGGCCTCTATCGGCGGCGATCCGTGGCGCATCGTGAGCGTCGGCATTTTCGGCGCAACGCTTATGGCTGTGTACGTGAGTTCGACGCTTTATCATGCCATTCCGCACCCAAAGGCAAAGCGGGTGATGCGGATTTTCGATCATTGCGCCATCTATCTGCTCATCGCCGGCACCTATACCCCCTTTCTGCTTGTATCCATGCGGGGTCCGATCGGATGGTCTCTTTTCGGCGTGTTGTGGGGATTGGCGGCAGCGGGGTGCCTGCTCAAGGTGTTGTGCATGGAACGCTGGGAGACCCTGTCAGTCGTACTCTATGTAGCCATGGGTTGGGCTGTAATCGCGACGATCAAGCCTGCGCTTGCGATGGTGCCGCCTGCCGCGCTGGCGCTCATGGCCGTTGGCGGGGTCGCATACACTGCCGGCATAATCTTCTATGCCTGGCAACGCCTGCCGTACCATCATGCCATATGGCACCTTTTTGTGCTCGCCGGCAGTATCACACACTTTGTCGCCATCCTCTATTTCATCGTGCCCGTGCGCCAGGCTTCGGGATAAATCTTTCAGCATCCCGCTGGATCCCCCTTTTCCCTTGCCGCCGGACGGTCCGATGCACTGTCCCGCCAGGATGGAATCCGGCTGTACCGGCAATCGTTTCGGATGCCCTTCAGGATGTCGCCATCAGGGGTTTGCGGGCGCCCGCGGCGACGGCATGCGCCCCGATGTTCATGAGCACACCGACCATCCCCATGAATATGATGAGCGAGGTGCCGCCATAACTGATGAACGGCAGCGGCAACCCCTTGGTGGGCAGGAGACCCGTGGTCACCGCCATAATGAACGCGGCCTGAAACGAGATCATGATGCCGATGCCGGCGGCAAGCAACGCTCCGAAATGATCCATGGCGTTGACGGCGATCCTGTACGACATCCAAGTCAGCAGAACAAAGAGCGCCACGACGGAGAGGGTGCCGACCAACCCCAATTCCTCGCCCACGACCGGGAAAATAAAATCGGTGTGGGCCGCGGGCAGATAGCCCAATTTCTGTTCGCCCGCGCCCATGCCCTGTCCCCACACGCCGCCCCGCGCAAACGCCGAATAGGACTGGATCAGTTGCCATCCCGCCCCGCTGCGGTACTCCCACGGATTGATGAAGGCCAGCAGGCGGATCAGGCGGTGCGGCGCAAAGACGACCAACAGGCCGCCCAGCGCCGCAATCGGCGCCGCACTGAGGAGCAAATACCGCCATCGCACGCCGGCCACGCACATCATCAGCCATGCCGTGGCCATCATCATCGCGGGCACACCGAGATCGCGTTCCAGCAACACCAGCGCCGAAAAAGAACCTGCAATGGCAATAGGCGGCATGAAACCACGCCAGAAACGCCGGATTTCGTCGCTGTTTTCGGTCATTTTCACCGCGAGATGCACTATCAGGGCGAATTTCGCCAGTTCCGAAGGCTGAAATCGGAACCACTTGATTTGCAGCCACCGGCGCGCGCCGTCCACTTCTACCCCCAACCCCGGCACCAGCACCAGGCACAACAGCGCAAAAGAGAATACTACGAGCGTGACATACACAACAGGGTCCGCAAACCGGTGGTAATCGAAACGCGACAACAGCAGCAGCGCGGCGAGTCCCGCCGTGGCAAAAGCAATTTGCCGGTTCAGCAGTCCGCCGGAGGCGCCTCCGACGGCGCTCGCGCTGAACACCATCAGCACGCCCAGCAGCACGAGCGCCAGGACAGCAAGCATCAGGGCGCATGTGTCGTATTTCATGCTGACACTTCCCTTCTTGCCGCGAGCAGGGTTCTTACACACTGCTTGAAATCGCGGCCGCGTTCCTCAAAATTGGCGTACATATCGAAACTGGCGCAGGCCGGCGAGAGCAACACCACGTCGCCGGGAGAAGCCGCCGCGCGCGCGCGCGCCACCGCCTCAGCCATGCTTTCGGCGCGTAGGGCGGGCACAAGGTCGCTGAAGGCCGCTTCGAGCAACGGCGCATCTTCACCCAGCGTGACCATATGTTTCACCTTGCGCATGATCAGGGGCCGCAGTACGCGGTAATCCGCGCCTTTGCCCCGTCCGCCGGCAATCAGCACGACAGGCCGGTCGAAACTCTCCAGCGCGACCCGAAGACTGTCCACATTCGTGGACTTGGAATCGTTGTAGTAGTCCACGCCATCGCGCGTGAGCACATGCTCAATGCGATGCTCCACCCCCCGGAACTGACGCAACCCTGTCAGTACTCCTTTCCAATCGAAACCGCCCGCACGCATCATCGTCAACGCCGCAAGCACATTGGCCAGATTGTGTCGTCCCGGCAACGGATTATCGGCAAGCGCCGCCACTCTTTCGTCGCCATGGCATATGTTTGCGCCGTCCGTCCAACAGCCGTCTGTAATACGCTCCGTCAGGCTGAACCCCATGCGCCGCACACCCGGTGGGACAGGCATCGCCGTCGTCCAGGGATCGTCCCGGTTCACAACAGCAATATCGCCGCTTGTCTGGCGAGCGAAAATCCGCGCTTTCATCGCGGCGTATTCATCCATCGTGCCATGACGACCCAAGTGATCCGGGGTGAGATTCAGCACCGCCGCAATCCACGGGTGAAACATCTCAACGCTTTCCAGTTGATAACTGCTGACTTCCAGGACAATGAATTCCGGGGGGGGGGTCTCCAACACCGCCAGCGACAGGGGCGTGTCGTTGTTTCCAGCCAGCGCCACGCTGCGCCCGCAGGCGGCGACCATGGCGTACAGCAGTTCCGTCGTTGTGGTCTTGCCGTTGGTGCCGGTCACCGCAATCACACATGACTGGCAGAACCGCCAGGCCAGTTCCAGTTCCCCCAGGACCGGCACGGCGCGCGCGCGCGCCTGCGCCACGGGTGCAATCGCGGGGGGCACGCCGGGGCTGAGCACCACGAGATCCGCCTCCTCGAAGCGGCTCATGGTGTGGCCGCCGCATTCATAGGCGACGCCCAAGGCATCCAGCGCGGCGCGATGGGCATCCAGAAACGGCCCATGATTGCTGTCGCTCACAAAAGGGCGCGCGCCGCGCGCCTGCAACAGTTTTGCCGCGCCCACCGCCGAGCGCCCCATGCCCGCGATCACGACGTCTTTTCCGCGAAGTTCCACCTGTCCCCGCCTGTTTCATCTGAGTTTAAGCGTGCTGAAACTCATGAGCGCCAGAAGCAGCGCGATAATCCAGAAGCGCATGGTCACCTTGGTTTCCGACCAGCCCATCAACTCAAAATGATGATGAAGGGGGGCCATGCGAAATACCCGTTTGCCCGTCAGTTTGAAAGAAGCCACCTGAATCACTACACTGGCGGCTTCCAAGGCGAAAAGCCCCGCCACCAGCGGGAGCAGCAATTCCTGCTTGGTGAGAATGGCCAGCGCCGCGATCGCACCGCCCAGTGAAAGCGATCCCGTGTCGCCCATGAAGATCTCCGCGGGATGCGCATTGAACCACAGAAAACCCAAGCCCGCACCCAGCAGCACCCCGCCAAAAACGAACAATTCGCTCGCTTCGGGCACATAGGTGACAAAAAGATACTGCGACCAGTCGGCGCGGCTCACCACGTAGGCGATGCCTGCATAGGTCAGGATGGAGATCACCGACGCGCCCCCCGCCAGGCCATCCAATCCGTCGGTGAGGTTCACCGCATTGGACACCGCCACGATGATAAGGATAACAAACAACACGTAGATCGGCCCCAGGGGGAGGTAGGTATCCTTGAAACCGGGAATACCCACCTTGGTGTGGAGGTTGGGCACGCTGTGGGCGACGGCCTCCGGCAGCGCCGCCTCAACCAGCAGGCGGTCCAGACGAACCACCTCCAGATCGCCCAGGGTTTGCGGGTCTCGCGCGATCAGCGCCCGGGCTTCCGGCGTCAGCATCTCGTCCGGCCACAGATTGGGGTCATAAAGCCGGCGTTGGCCCAGCACGCTGTTCAACCCCTGCAGCAATTCCCGGCGCGCTTCCTGCGATTCCACCGCGTGCGGGGCGGCCTCGGCCGTTTTCTGCCGCGCCTCAAGCGGCATGTGCAGCCAAATCGCGCGCACCGGCGACGGGGCATCGGATTGAATTGCCGTCAGGAACGCTTTCGAGAGCGCCTGCCAGTCCGTGACATCGCGGGGATAGAGGTAGGTGGCGCTTACGGTGATTGGGTTGCCGATCAGATACAGGCCAAGGATCAGTCCGGTGATAATCTGACCGGCGAACTTGGCGCGCGCGCTGAGTCCGTCGTTGTGTTTGCGCTTCAGTTTGATGTAATCGTCAATGAATCCCACCGCACCGAGCAGCAGCAGCACCATGATCGCCAACCATAAGAGCCGGTTGTTCAACCGACCCCACAAGAGCAGCGACAAGACCGTCGAGAGCAGAATCATCGTCCCGCCCATGGTGGGCGTGCCCGCCTTGCTTTTGTGCAGGGCATGCAAGTCGGCCACGTGGTCCTTCTTGATGATCTGGCCGATCTTGAACTCGCGCAGAACGCGGATGATGGCGGGGCCGAAAAGCAGACAGAACAGGAATCCTGTAATCGCCGCGCCGCCGGCGCGCACGGTGTGATAGGTGAGTACGTTCATCGCGCCGATATATGGTTTCAATGTCAGCGCGAGGTAATACAGCATGGATTGTCCTTTCGACGGCGCGCCGCATGGCTTCTGCGAAGGATGTAATAATGCCGCCGCGTCATGTTGATTCTCCGTAAAGGGCGCGCAGACACTCGATGACGCGCTCCATGCGCATGCCGCGCGACCCTTTGACCAGAAGGGAATCACCCGGTTCCGCAAGTTCGCGCACAACCCGGGCGATGGCGTCGTGTTCTTCGATGCATTCCGCATGGGGAACGCCGGCGGCGCGCGCGCCTTCAATCATATCACGGGCGTTCGGCCCCCGTGCAAAGAGATGCGTCACCCCTTGGCGCGCGGCGGTCTCGCCGACCTGTCGGTGCCACAAGGCGGCTTCCCCGCCCAATTCCAGCATCGCGCCGAGCGCCGCAATGCGCCTGCCGCCACGCGCCCGCAACGCCAGCGCCTCGAGCGCCGCCGCCATGCTGGCCGGATTGGCGTTATAACTGTCGTCAAGAACCTGCAACGGTCCCACGCGCAGCGTGCGGAAACGCACCGATGCGCGGCACGCCTCGCGCAACGGCCCTTCAAATTCCGCAATGCCGTGTCGCAATCCCACGGCAATTGCCAACAGTGCATTGGCCGCATGGGTCGGTGCGGGCAACGGCAACCGCAACGCGCCCACCGGCGCCACATCCAGTACCATCTCACCGGAAGCGTCCGGCGCACAACGTTTCAACACGACATCGCCGGCGCGCCCGAAAAAAACCTTCTCGCCGGGGAACCGGTCGCCGATCCATCGGCACCAGGGATCATCGGCATTGACGTAAAAGCATCCATCGGCCGGAAGCCCTTCGGCGATTTCGCCCTTGGCGCGGGCCACGCCCTCGATACTCCCAAAGCCCTCCAAGTGGGCGGGCGCCACCATCGTCACTGCCGATTCCGTGGGCCGCGCGATGCGGCACAGCGACGCGATCTCCCCCATATGATTGGCGCCCATCTCAATCACGGCCGCCTGCGCGTGATCATCCAGGCGCAACAGGGAAAGCGGACAGCCAATCTCGTTGTTCAGGTTGCCTTCGGTTTTCACCACGGCATATTTTGAGGACAGCAAGGCCGCGATCAAGTCCTTGGTCGTAGTCTTGCCGCAGGAACCCGTGATGGCGATGACCGGGATATGCCACTGCGCCCGATGCCAGGCAGCGAAACGCTGCAATGCCCCCAACGCATCATCCACAAGCAGGCGCGGCCCCGATCCGCCCCTTTCCATGCAGACCGCCGCCGCCGCGCCTTTCTGGATCGCCTCGTCCACGAAACGGTTGCCGTCGAAGCGATCTCCGCGCAACGCAAAGAAAACCTCGCCTGGACGCAGGGTCCGCGTGTCGGTGGACACGCCGCTGAACGCTGTCTCCGGATCCGCACAGTCAGGGAATTCCGCGCCGATGGCGTCCGCCAGTTCCCGCAATGTGCAGCGCCATCCCATGCTCACCGCCGTTCCGTCAGAATTGCGCGCGCCGCTTCCCGGTCATCGAAGGGAATCCGCTGGTCTCCTGCGATCTGATAGGTTTCATGGCCTTTGCCCGCGATCATCACCAGGTCACCCGCACGCGCCATGCCAATGGCCGCGCGAATGGCCTCTTCCCGGCTTTCAATCACCAGATAGTCCTCGTTCTTGCGCTTGCCTTCCCGCTGCAGGCCGACTTCAATGTCAAGCAGGATGCGATGCGGGTCTTCCGTGCGTGGGTTGTCGCTGGTGACCACGCAGAAATCCGAGAGACGCGCAGCCGTCGCGCCCATCTTGGGGCGTTTGCCTTTGTCGCGGTCGCCGCCACAGCCAAATACGGTGATGATGCGGCCCCGGCAAAGTGCGCGCGCCGCCTCCAGCACATTGCGCAGACCGTCTTCCGTGTGTGCGTAATCCACGATGACGTGAAAATCCTGCCCGGCGTCCACCGCCTCAAAACGTCCGGGCACGCGCGTCAGGGCGCCCAGTCCCTCTGCGATGGCATCCAGAGGGATGCCCAGCCCGCCCGTGATCGCCGCGGCGCACAGCGCGTTCCACACATTGTGGCGGCCTGCCAGCCGCAGTGTTACGGGAGTGCTGCCCCAGGGCGTGTGCAACGTGAAGCGCGTGGAGGCGACTTCCGGTCGGATGTGCGCGGCGCGGCAGTCCCCCGCATTCCCGAAAGTGATGCACCTTCCCCGTGAGGCGTCAACAAAATGAGGCGCAACCGGATCATCCGCGTTCACCACGGTGAAACAACCCGCGCCTTCGACAAGTTCAAAAAACCTGAGTTTCGCACGAAGGTAGTGTTCCATGTCCTGGTGATAATCCAGATGATCCTGGCTGAGATTGGTGAATGCGCCCGCCGTGAAGTGAATGCCCGCCACGCGGTCCTGGTCCAATGCGTGCGAACTGACCTCCATGACCACATGGGTATGCCCGGCGTCGCGCGCCTGCATGAAAAGCAAGGCGAGTTCCTCGCCGAACGGCGTGGTATGGGGCGCGTTGTGCATCGCGCCGGCGATCTCATAGCCCAGGGTGCCGAAATTCGCCGTGGGATGCCCTGCCTGCTGAAGCACCGCCTGGGTCAGATACGCGGTGCTCGACTTGCCGTTCGTGCCTGTGATCCCGATGACTGTCATGTCACGCGTGGGGTTTCCCGACAGCGCATGCGCGATAATGCCCGCCGCGCGGCGCGGCGTTGCAAAACGAACATAAGGGACCCCATGTAGTTCCTTTATGCCCTCCCGGTCGCCGAGAATTGCGGTTGCGCCCGCTTTGACCGCTTTTTCGGCATGGTCGTGCCCATCCGCATGCGCCCCGCGTACAGCCACAAAAAGCGCGCCCCGGCACACACGCCGGGAGTCCTCTGTCACAGCGGTGATTGTAAACTCCCGGCCGCCATCCTGGGGGCATCCAATCAGATCAAGAAGTTCTTTTCTTGTCATCTTTCTCAAGGATTTCCGTCCGAACGTTTGAGAATTCAAGCGCGCAATAGGCCACTTCAGGTACCGGGGTTCCCGGCGGCGGGTCTTGGGCAACCACCCAACCGCTGCCTTGTTGGTCCCACGCGACACCGAGCCGCCGCAGCGCATCCAGCGCCTCGCGCTTGGTCATCCCGGTAAAATCGGGTAATACCGCGCTGGAGAAATTGGTTGCATCTGCGGGCGCTGCAACCAGACGCAGCGTGTCCAAAGGCTGCATCATGGCGTCAAGCGACTGGGCGAACGCTTCCAGTTCCGCCCTTTCCGCCACTGTATCCGCGTCTTCCCAGATCACATCGTTTGCATGTGCTCCCGTGTCGTTCGGAGCGCCATGCGGGGTGCTGGAGGACGCCATTGTCAGGCCGGACTTCTTCCCGTCCTTCTTGACGGGAGCCTTTTCCATGGGATCCTCCGGCACATGCAGGCGGATCAGCGCGTCACGCACAACGCTCTTGAACAGAGGCCCGCAGATGACGCCGCCGTAATGCGGGCGCACCATCGGCTCCTGGATTACGAAGACCGCTACAATTTGGGGATTCATCACAGGCGCAAAGCCCGCGAAGATCGCCGTCACCCGGTCCGGGTCATAGCCCCGGCCGTCCTTGCGCGCCATCTGTGCCGTGCCGGTCTTGCCGCCGGCCCGATATTCCGGAATGGCGGCATGCCGCCCCGTACCGTGCGCCACGACCTGATGGCACAGATCACGCATGGTGTCCACGGTCTCCGGCGAGAGAATACGCTGGCGCGCCGGGGGCCGCCGCTGATAGGTGATCTCGCCCGTGCGAGATACGGCGCGCTCGACGAAATACGGTTCCACCAGATAGCCGCCATTGGCGATAACCGCAAACGCGCGGGCGAGTTGCGGCATGGTCACAGCGAGTTCCTGGCCCATCGGCAAAGACCCCATGGTCAGCCGTGACCACTGCCTGCGCGGGCGGAAAATCCCGGCGCTTTCCACCTGAAAATCCGGACACGTGCGCGCGCCGAAACCGAAGCGAACTATCCATTCCTCCATGCGCTCCGGACCCAGCATCGCCCCGACTTTGATGATGGCGATGTTGCTGGATTGCTCGAAGGCGCGGGAAAAAGGCACCACGCCCATCTTTTTCACATCACGGATACGGTGGCCGTAGGGATTGAATGATCCGTTCTCACAGTCAATCAACGTGTCCGTCGTGATGAGGCGATGTTCCAGCGCCGCGGCCGCCGCCACAATCTTGAACGCCGAACCCGGCTCGAACACGTCTATTAATGCGCTGTTCTTGCGCAATTCCGCCGGAAACTGGTCGTATTGGTTGGGGTCGAAGGCGGGCCGGGTCGCAAGCGCCAGAATGGCCCCGGAATACGGATTCATAATGAGGCCCATCCCGCGAGACGCCCTGGTCTCTTCGATACGCGCGTCGAGCGCGCGCTCCAGGGCATGCTGGATTTCCGTATCCAGCGTCAACTGCACGGCGTCGCCCCCCTTCGGCGGCGTGTATTCGAGGGTGAGCGAATCCAGGAGCCGCCGGTTCACATCCTTGCGGGCGGTGTAGCGTCCCGGCACACTCCGCAGGTGATTGTCAAAGAGCAGTTCCAATCCTTCGGAGGCTTCGCCGGAGCGGTTCACAAAGCCCAGCAGATGCGCCGCAGTGTCGCGATGAGGGTAATATCGCACCGGCTCGTGCTGAATGGCCAGCGCGCCGTGGCTGTCCTCCACCAGTGAGGTAAACACCGATTCGGGCACATCACTGATCCACCGTTTGACCCAGACAAATTTCCGCGGATTGCCCGATGCGTCGCATTTGCCCAGACGTTCTTCCAAATCCTCAGGGACGGCGCCGATCCGTTCCCGAATCAGCGCCGCCAGGCGGTGCGGGTCCGACACCTTGCGGGGGTCTGCCCACAGCGAGGGGGCAAGGCGGTCCGTCGCCAGCAGGAGGCCGTTGCGATCAAAGATTTCGCCGCGCGGTTCGCGCAATTCCACCTGGCCGATGTGGAATTGTTCCTCGGCGGTCAATTCCAGGCGGGGATTCAAATGCAGTTGACACAAACGCGCCGCGACAATGGAGAATACCACCAGGAAGCCGACAAGCAATATCCGCATCCGCTTGCGCATTTCTTTTTCCGGCGCGCCGCCGTAGCGTTCAGCCGCCGCCGCGCCGCGTCTGTCCCGTTTCACCATCCACCCCTTATGTGACGCTGTTGCATCTTTACCCTCGACGCCGGTTGCGGCGCGTGATGCGCCTGATCACAGCGAAGCGTTTAACAGTTTCCATTCCTTTTTCAGTTCCTGATCCAAATCCGCCAACAGCGGTGCCAGCACGATGTCTTCCGCCGGGCTGTCATGATGAGGCGGATTCGTCGGCGGGCTTTGCGCCATAGATTCGCGGGATAACGCCACGCCCAATACATCAAGCGACGCATCAGGGGGAATAGGAGGTTCCGGCCGGACCTCCGCCCTTGCCTGATTGATTGCGGCCATGACGTCCGGCAAGAGTGATTCGCCCTCCGGGCTGAGGCATTCCCGCTGACTCAGAGACATCGGAGCGCGCGTTAAACGAAACGCAGGCGCAGCCGTCTCCTGGACTGCCGCATCCGAATGGGGAGAAGAGATTTTCGGCGCATCAAGTAGAATCGTGGCAGTCCGATGATCCTGGCGTCCAGCATCCCGCCGGTCTTCCGATGCATTCAGGTGCGCGATGGTCATCGGCGCCTGTTCGCGTGGAACGACACTGCGCTTATCATAGGTTATGCGCATAACCTGCCGGGGTTCCGGTTCCACAAGCCCCAGCGCTGCCGCTTTGTCCCCCAGCAGGCCGATGCCTTCGCGTTCGGCCTGCTCCCCGCGCAGCGCATCCAATTCCGCCCGCAATTCCCGCATCCGCCGGTTCAGCCGTCCCAACTCATAATCCGTCCGGCGCGTCTGGATGTTGAGCCATGCGTCGCAAAACAGGACACCAAACACCACGGCGACAAGCGGCGCGTATGGAACCCACCCATACAATGCGCGCCGCTGTTCCCGACGATTGATTTTGTGCATGACCTCTTCTCCCTATTCCGCCAGGCGTTCCGCGACCCGCAACCGCGCGCTCTTTGCCCGTGGATTACGCGCGATCTCGTCGGCATCGGGAAGCACCGGCCTGGGCGTCAGGATGCGCACCTCTGGCGGCCGCACCGACAATGTTCGTCCATCCTCCCGCAGCGTCCGCCGGGCGCGCGATGCCTCGCGAAGCACGCCCTTCACCACGCGGTCTTCACCGGAATGAAAGGAAATCACCACGAGGCGTCCGCCGGGCCGCAGCGCGGCCACGGCCTGGCGCAATCCGCGCTCCAGATGACCCAATTCGTCGTTCACCACGATACGAATCGCCTGAAACACCGTCCGAATCTCCTCCGGGACACCGCGCACAAACTCCAGCGCTTCACGCACCGCGTCGGCCAGATCGTCCGTGCTCTTGAGGGCGTCCGCCGCCCGGCGGCGCAGAATCGCCCGCGCGATGCGCCGGGCCGGGCCGACATCGCCGTATTGGCGCAGGACCCCGGTCAGTTCCGTCTCCGTCACGCGCGCCAGATAAGCAGCGGCGGTCTCGCCCTGTTCGGGGTTCATGCGCATGTCGAGCGGTCCCGACTCCTGAAAGGAGAAACCCCGTGAAGGCGTATTCAACTGCATGCTGGAAAGTCCGGCATCGATGAGAATGCCATCCACCGCCGCCAGCCCCGCCGCCGTCAGGATTTCCTGCAAGTTCCCGTAATTGCCCCGCGCCACGGTGGCGCAGGCATATTCCCGCAGTCGTTCCGCCGCCAGTTCCGCCGCCATGGGGTCGCGGTCTATCGCGAGCAGGCGACCGCCTGCGGTCAGACGCGCCGCAATCATCACCGCGTGGCCGCCCGCCCCGGCGGTACAATCCACGTACACGCCGTCCGGCTTCACTTCAAGCCATTCCAGCGCAGTCTCTGCCAGCACGGGCACGTGCGCCTGTGCGCCGTTCTCCATGGCGTTCCTCCGCCAGCCGCGCCGCGGCCCGCTGAGAAATGGCCGGATCAGGCCGCTTCGCGGTAGGTCTGGATGGCCTGGTTCTCGGTCTTGTAGATTTCGAAGACCTTGCTGACCCCCGCCATCCGGAACAGGCGATCAGTATAAACGTTGATACCCGTCAACTTGAGGTCACCGTTGCACGCACGCGCCTGGCGCAGCCGCTCCACCAGCACCCCCAGCCCCATGTAACTTACGAAGTTGACTGATTCGAGGTTCACCACCAGCCGGCAGCGCTGGTCCTGAAGGCAGTACGTCAGCGCCAGCCGCAACTGATTCATTCCGTCCTCGTCAATGTCCCCTTCGAGGCGCAGCACCGTTACCGCGCCGGACTCCAAGCGATCGATCTTAAGCACCCTGCACTTCTCCCTTGGTTGCGGCGGCCGCGCCCAAACCCGGCCCAAAGAGTTCGGCCGCCATTGCCTTGTATCTTTCCGCCTGACGGTCCTGAAAAGCCCGCCAGCCCTCCTTGCTCCACAACTCCAGGTGATCCTCCACCCCCAGCACCACCGCCTCCCGGTCAATCCCCGCATACTCGCGCAGATGCGCCGGTACCGGCAGCCGCCCCTGGTTATCCCGCTTCACTTTCGCCACCCCGCCCAGGAACAAGCGTCGAAAATCGAGCATCCGCGGTTCCAGCGGCAAATGCCCCCCGCTTTGCTGTACCAGCCGCTGCCAGTTCTCCTTCTCAAAAACAAAAATCGCCCCGTCAAAACCCCGCGTCATGTACCAGACATCATGGTCATGGATATCCATGATGGACCGAAATTGCATCGGCACATTCAAACGGCCTTTGTCGTCAAGCGACGCTTGCGACTCCCCGTAGTACATCGCAATCCCCATGATTTAACTAATTTCTAACCCTAAATTACCCATAACTTACCACCAATGTCCCACTTTGTCAAGTTATTTTTTTCGGCCTCCTGCCGCCATTTCTCCTGACGCGACAAAGACTTATGAAGGATTCTCGATATGCCCTAGATATGGTATCAATCGTTCAAACGACCACAAAATATTGATAGTGAAAGATCCGTGAGTAATATCAGCCCTGCGCTTGCCCCTGCACCGCTTTCCCGAATGCGCCCCCATGCGAATTGATCTCGCGCGCAAGAAAATTACAATCTGTCCACCAAAACGACATCATGTGATTGACATCTGAACAGGCATTGATCCAATTGTCTGAAGCCTCCGCCTTGTCCAGCCACTCCGCCTTGTCCAACCCCTCTGTCTTGTCCAACCCCTCCGACGGGTCCGATCCGTCCTATATGTCTGATCTGTCCGACAGTTTTTATCGAAAACAAGACATCCATAGATGATATATTTGGCTATGAATGCAAAAAAAGTCACAGCATTTCTATATGGCGCGCCGCTTGAACCCCATCCCGGAAGCGGCCAGGCTGTGACAATAAGCGACATTGCGGCGGGTGAGGCGGGAGCGCGGCGGACGTGGCTGCGGGGGCGGTGCGAAAGGTCGCGGGCAGGGCAGAGGACAACACTAAGCCAGACGATGCAGGCCGAAAGGACTGCGCAGGAAAAAAAGGCGCGCTGTAGAAATCAGGGTGACCTGCTCAAGAAAGCGAGGAAATTCATGCCAAGAGGCAATGGAACAAGACCCATGGGAATACCGAGAACCGACCGCGGCTTGGGCTTCTGCGCAGGATATGCCACAGCGGGATGCGCCAACCCCGCACCGGGGATGGGCTTTTTCGGCCGTGGCCGGGGTCGCCGGAATTGTTTTAGGGCGACAGGCGTGCCGGGCTGGATACGCCGGGGCGGGACGCCCCTTGCGGCTGCGCCCGAGGCCGAACAACGCATCCTGGAAAACCAGGCGACGCAACTTCAGGCCCAACTCGACGCAATCAAAGCGCGGCTGGACGCGATCCGCGGCGCGACATCCGGGAAATAGCATCAACTTCCATCGGAGGAAAGCATGAGTATCGCGATAAGCGCATCGGGTCCGTCTTTCGACAAAAAGACGGACCCGCGATTCGGACGCGCCAAATACTTCATCGCGTTTGACACCGACACAGGCGCATTTCAGACGCATGACAACGCACGGCACCGGGATGCGGCGCAGGGCGCGGGGATTCAGGCCGCCGAAAACGCATCGCGGCTGGGCGCGTCCGTCGTCATCACCGGCCACTGCGGTCCCAAGGCCTTCCGGACATTGGCCGCAGCGGGTATCCGCGTCGTAACCGGCGTGGAAAGGCACGGCCCATGCCGCCGCACAGGATTTCGTTCGGCGAAGTACCACTTCCCCGGATAAAGAAAAAGCGTAATGCTTTAGCGGAATGGCATGAATTGTCGTGGCGCACTATTTGGTCTTTTACATCCCCCGGCGCTGCGCGCCATCGCATTCAAAAGGGGGACTTCCCCCGGCGCTGCGCGCCACCCCCTTCAAAGGGGGACTTCCCTGCAATGCTCACAGGTGACTTGCAGGCTTAAGGAAGATACTTTTGCTCATAAATACCTCATTATCCCGAAACTTCCTCCAAAAATCCCCCTTGGAAGGGGGTGGCGCGAAGCGCCGGGGGATGTAAAAAAACACGACATTCCCCGTTACACGCCACTCGGCCATAAGATAACGAAAAAGCAAAAGAACCCAACATCACGTCAGGAAAAGACGCATCGGCGTAAGCGCGGACTCAACCAACAAAGAAGAGTGCATCGTGGCCGAATTGCGCCACAGGGGATGGACGCCGGAACGTTAGACATGATACAATAAGAGGGCTTGCAATGACGGCCCGTGTGCGACGACGCCTCCCTGCTGCCATGAGTCCATGATTCGGCGCATGGGCAGGATGAACGGCGGGGCGTGGGGCAGCGGAAGGATGAACGCCGGTCGTTGCGGCGGGGAGGGGCCTCCCCGGAACAGGCCGATCAACATGCACGGCATATACCAGGGGTCGGGACTTGGGCTTATCGGGTGACGACCCTGATCAGGCGGTCAAGCACTGTGGCGGAACTGGATTCTGAAAGCGCGGTTTTTTTCACGGACAGGCAGCATTCCAATCGCGCACCCGGCGCGAGGGCCGATGCCGCCATCGGCATTTGCGTAGGCGCATCCACCATTGGCATGGTGCGGGTGCATGTCGGCGCGTCCGGTCCGCAAATCACGTGGGCGCGGTCCGAGGCGCATGAGGGCGACCCGGAGTCCCGCCTGAAGGCCATGCTGGATGCGGCGGAGGGGGTGGCGGGACTGCGGGTGGCGGTGACGGGGAGGAAGTTCCGCGAGCGGCTGGCCTTTGCGACGATTTCGGAGCCGGAGGCGGTGGAACGGGCGATGGCGCACGTGTTTGCGCCGGGCCATCCCTACCGTGTGGTGGTATCGGCGGGCGGCGAGACGTTCATGGCCTATCATCTGGACAACGCGGGTCGCATTCAGGCCGTGTACACGGGCAACAAGTGCGCCGCGGGCACGGGCGAGTTTTTTCTTCAGCAACTGCGTCGGATGAATGTGACGCTGGACGAAGTGGCCGAGATGTCCCTGCCGGAGCATCCGCACAAGGTTTCTGGACGATGCTCGGTTTTCTGCAAGAGCGATTGCACGCACGCGCTGAACAAGGGCATCCCCAAGCCGGAGGTGGTGGCGGGGCTGTCCATGATGATGGCGGGCAAGATTCTCGAATTACTGGCGCGATTACCGAAGACATCGGTCGTGCTGATTGGCGGGGCCGCCGCAAACCGGTCCATGGTCGCGTACCTGCGTCGCGAGATCGAAGACCTCCATATCCCGATGGCGGCGCCGTATTTCGAGGCGCTCGGCGCGGCGATCTGGGCGCTCGAACATGAGACGCCGCCACTGAATCTCGGCGATGCGTTCTTCCGGAATGGGGTATCGGGCTTTTCGTTCCTGCGGCCTTTGTCCGAATTCCGCGATCGGGTTTGCTTTAAGGAGCATCCACGCGGCGTTGCCGCGCCGGGCGACCGCGTCATCGTGGGGCTGGATGTCGGGTCCACCACCACGAAAGGCGTGGTCATGCGCCGCTCGGACAAAGCCATCCTCGCGTCCGAATACCTGCGCACCAACGGCGACCCGGTGGGGGCCTCGCGGCGGGTCTATCGCGCGCTGGCGGACCAGATATCGGTCCCGATTGAAATCGAGGGACTGGGCGTGACGGGGTCCGGCCGCCAGATTGCCGGGCTGCACGCGATGACGGACGGCATCATCAACGAGATCATCGCCCATGCGACCGCTGCGGTCCACTTTGATCCCAATGTGGACACCATCTTCGAGATCGGCGGGCAGGACGCCAAGTACACCTGTCTCACCAACAGCGTACCGAGCGATTACGCCATGAACGAGGCGTGCAGCGCCGGGACCGGGTCGTTCCTCGAAGAGTCGGCCAAAGAAAGTCTCTGCCTCGACGTGACGGCGATTGCAGACATGGCCTACGCCGGCCGGCGGCCGCCGAATTTCAACGACCAGTGCGCCGCCTTTATCAGTTCCGACATCAAGATCGCGGTGCAGGAAGGTATCCCGGTTCCGGACATCGTGGCCGGATTGGTGTATTCGATTTGCATGAACTACCTCAATCGCGTCAAAGGCAACCGGCCGGTCGGCGGCACCGTGTTCATGCAGGGCGGGGTATGTTACAACCGGGCGGTGCCCGCCGCCATGGCGGCGTTGGTCGGCGGCGCCATTGTCGTGCCCCCGGAACCGGGCCTGATGGGGGCCTTCGGGGTGGCGCTCGAAGTCGAACACCGCATGGAACGCGGGCTGCTCGCGCCCCGGCGTTTTGACCTTGAGGCGCTCGCCGCCCGCGAGGCCCTCCGCCGCGACCCGTTTGTCTGCGCCGGCGGCGCCGAGCATTGCGACCGGAAATGCCTCATCGCCCGCATCGAGATTGACGGCAAGGTCTATCCCTTCGGCGGCATCTGCAACCGCTTCGACAACCTGGTTCACCACCGCACAGTGAATACCGCGGGATTGAATCTGGTTGTGGAAAGACAACGCCGCGTATTTGCGGAAATGGCTGCGGATACCGGAGAGGAGAATCGCCCCACCGTCGGGATGAACCGTTCATTCCTGACCAACACCTATTTCCCGTTGTTCAACAGGTTCTTCCGCGATCTCGGATTCCGACTGGTGGTTCCCAGTGAAATCAACCCCGCCGGAACCGACCGACAAGGCGCGGCTTTTTGTTATCCCGTCGAGTTGGCCCACGGATTCGCCGCGGCCCTCGTCGCGATGCGGCCCGATTACATCTTCCTGCCGCATATCCGGGGAATACCCTCCGACAGCGGCCGGGAGAACTCGTGTACATGCGTGTTTGTGCAGGGCGAGCCGTATTATCTGCGCACCGCCTTCCCGGAACTGGATTCCGCCCAGACCCTCTCGCCTTATTTCGATTTCACCGGCGGATTCGCCGCCGGTAAGGAGGCCTTTCGCGAACTCGCCGCCGCATTGGGCGTTGATTCGCGACGGTTCGATCAAGCCTTTCAATCCGCGGTGGCGGCACAGGAGCGGTTTCAATCCGAACTTGCGACGCTGGGAAAGCAGGCGCTCGCCACGTTGCGCAGAGACCCGGAAGCCATGGCCATTGTGCTGTTTGGCAGGGCATACAACAGTTTTGCGCCGGAAGCCAACAAAGGCATTCCAAACAAGTTCGCCACGCGCGGACTGCTGATTCTTCCCCATGACATGCTTCCCGCAGAAAACGAACAACTCGATGAAGAGCACAATATGTATTGGGGCACGGGGCGGATGATTCTCCGCGCCGCACAGTATGTTGCGCGACACCCGCAGTTGTTCGGCGTTTACATCAGCAATTTTTCCTGCGGGCCGGACTCCTTTCTCACGGGTTACTTCCGAGAAATCATGGGGCGCAAACCGTCCCTCACGCTCGAACTCGACAGCCACACCGCCGACGCAGGTTTGGAAACCCGCATCGAGGCATTCCTCGATGTGGTGGCATGTTATCGTCAGCGCGGAACCATGACGCCTTCCCCGGGAGACAACGGTTTTCGCCCCGCCTTGATTGAATATCGGGGGCGCACGGCGGGCGTCCGCACCAGCGGCGGCGAATGGCTCCCGCTCCAGCACCCCCGCGTGAAGGTGCTTCTGCCCGCGATGTCGCGCTACGGGACCGTATTTCTGGCCAAAGCCTTCGCCCGGTCGGGCGTGCGCGCCGAGGTGTTGCCGCCGGCAAACGAAGAGGCATTGAAACTCGGCCGCGCCAACTCCACCTGCAAGGAATGCCTGCCCCTTCAGACCACCATCGGGTCGCTGATGCGCTATCTGAAAACGCGCGAACCCGGGGAGGTCACGGCATACTTCATGCCCAGCACCGACGGCCCCTGCCGCTTCGGCCAGTACCATGTTTTCTCGAAGAAGATGATCAGAAAGCAGTGCATCGAGGACCTCGCCGTGCTTTCGCTGACCACCGCGAACGGCTATGGAGGACTCGGCGAGCGGTTCGCCTTGAATGCCTGGCGCGCCATTGTGACCGGTGACCTCTTCGACGAAATATGGGCGACCATTCTCGCGGGCGCCGTGGACCCACAGGCAGGGCTTCGCGTGTTCGAAGAAGAGCATCAGGCGATTCTGGACGCCATTGGCCTGTCCTGGCCCGCGTTTCTCAAACGGGTTGCCGCCAGTGCGCGGCGCCTCGGCGCGATCGAATTGAAACGGCCCTATGCCGAAATGCCCAAAATCTCCCTGGTGGGCGAGATTTACGTCCGAAACGACCCCATTTCCCTCCAGAACCTTGTCGAACGCCTCGCCGAAAAAGGCTTTATTGTTCGAACCTCCAAGACGGGCGAATGGATCAAGTACCTCGATTGGTTGACCCGAAACAACATCGAAAGCGATGCGCGCGGGCTCGGGTTCTGGATTCGCCACTGGCTCAAGGGATACATGGACGCCGCCGTGCGCAAACGGCTGCGCGCGTGCAACCTTTTCTTCTGGGAAGAGGCAAACGTCGCGCCCGTGATGGAAGCCGGCGGACGATTCATTTCCCCCCGGTTAACCGGCGAAGCCATTCTGACCGTCGGATCCGCCCTGCACGAAATGATGCACCCCTCCTGCGGCGTCATCCTGATAGGACCCTTCGGGTGCATGCCTTCCCGCGTTGCCGAATCCATCCTCGGCGAACGCCTCACCGCCGAATCCGTGCGCGCCATTCACAACAGCGACATGCCATTCAACGGGAAAAGCCCCCTTCCCAACGAATTCCTCAACATGCTGCCCCCCAATCAAAAACTCCCCTTCCTGGCCATTGAAACCGACGGCAACCTTTTCCCCCAACTCATCGAGGCCCGCCTTGAGGCCTTCATGCTCCAAGCCCGTCGCCTCAACGACCGGATGCTGCAACACTTCACAAAGACATGACATCTCGGGCATGAACCGGTTTCGGTACATTTCGCCCCGGCGGAATGGCGGGTAAAAGGCAGGAACCCATCGTGGATGCCATTTATGGATACAGACGTCGGAATGGTGGGCGATACTGGGCTCGAACCAGTGACCTCCGCCGTGTGAAGACGGCGCTCTAACCAACTGAGCTAATCGCCCATCCGCTGGACAGAATCATAGCACGGGATCGGGGAACGGGTCAAACCTGATAGACCAGTTCCGCCCGTAAAGAACGCGGCAGGATGCCGTGTCTGCATGGACGAAAAAACAAGCGCGGCAGGATGTCGCGTTCCCTGCGTGGGCATTCTGGTTTGGACGAGGCGCGTTGTGTCGGAGTGGGTCGTTGGGCTACAATCAGGGTCGAAGGATATGACGAAGGCGAGGTCAGGTCCAAAGGCTTTCGTGCGAGATGGAGGAGAACGCCATGGTGGATGAGTGCCTGTTTTGCAGGATAGCCGCGCGAGAGATTCCATCCACGGAAATATATTCGGATGACGAATTTTATGCGTTCCTGGACATCCAACCGGCCGCCCCAAAACACATTCTGGTCATTCCAAGGCGGCACGTGGCGCGTATTTGCGATCTGACAGCGGCGGACGCCGGCCTGGCGGGGAAGCTCATTCTCACGGCGAACAAGGTGGCGGCGCAGGAAGGCTTGCAGGAGACGGGGTTTCGCATGGTCATCAACTGCGGCGAGGGCGCTGGACAACTGGTTTTCCATGTTCACCTGCACCTGCTGGGGGGACGGGCAATGGGCTGGCCGCCGGGCTGACCCATTGCCGCGAACGTATGGAAGGCGGGATTCCGAGGAGTGGTGACACGATGCAAGGAAACTGTGTGTTCTGCAACATCATCTCCGGGATTGAGCCGTCGGTGGCGGTTTATTCCGACGATATGGTCTATGCCTTCCGGGATATCAAACCCATCGCGCCAACGCATGTGCTGGTCATTCCGCGAAAACATATTCCACGAATCGTTGACGCGGACGGAAAAGATGTCGAGGTAGTGGCGCGCCTGTTTCACGCAGCCCACGAGATTGCGCGTCAGGAGGGGCTTTCAGACGATGGGTACCGTTGCGTCATCAACTGCGGACATCATGGGTTGCAGACCATTTATCATCTGCATTTGCATGTCATTGGGGGACGGTCCATGGCATGGCCGCCGGGTTGATATGGGGGCATAATTGCAATTGGGGGGATTCTTGGCATTTTTTCGACCAATGCGGCACTTGCGGAAAAATGGGTGGTGGGCTATACTGCCCCTGAAGATACGATTAATGAAATGAATGGAAATTCAGTGAAGATCAATGCTGAAACGAGGGTATGCGGGGTCATCGGTAATCCGGTGGCGCATTCCCTGTCACCGGCGATGCACAACGCGGCTTTTGCGGCGACGGGTCTGAATTATGTGTATGTGGCGTTCCGGGTGGAAGATGTCGGCGCATGTCTGGCGGGAATGCGGGCGATGGACGGTTTTCGGGGTCTGAGCGTTACGATACCGCACAAGGTGGCGGCGATGGCGCATGTGGATGTGGTGGACCCGTTGGCGGCGCGCGTGGGCTGTGTGAATACAATCGTCAATGAAAGCGGCCGCCTGCGGGGAACAATTACAGACGGGCTGGGCACGCTGCGCGCCTTCGATGAAGCAGGGGTCGCGCTGGAGGGACGGCGCATCCTGTTTCTTGGGGCGGGCGGCGCGGTGCGGGCGGTGGCGTTTGCCATGGCGGAGCGCGGCGCGCCGGGGCGCATCAGCATTCTTGGCCGGACCCGGTCGCGGGTGGAGGCGTTGGCGGCGGATTTGCGCGCCGTAGCCCCGGACAACGTGGCGACGGGCGACCTCTGCGGCGATCTGGCGCGGGCGCTGGCCGAGCATGATGTCATCATTCACGGAACGCCGCTGGGCATGCATGGTCACGGCGAAGGAGAGTCCTGTGTGCCGCCGGAGTGGTTGCGACCGGAGCATGTGGTTTTTGACATGGTGTATCGCCCGATGAACACCCGGCTGGTTTGCGACGCGGAGGCGGCGGGCTGCACCGTCATTCGCGGCCTGGAAATGCTGTTGCACCAGGCGGCGCTGCAATTTGAATGCTGGACGGAGTGCGCCGCGCCGACGGATATCATGCGCGCGGCGCTTCTCGCGGAACTGCAACATGCCGAAAGGGCATCATAAGTGACAGAGCAAGGGACAATTTTCAGGACGACCAATCCAAGGGAGACGGGCGCATGATAAAGGTACAGACGTTTCTAGGGAAGGCGACGATTGACGGTCTGCACCAGATGGACACCCACATCAACGAGTGGATGAAGCGGCATGGCGTAAAGCCGCTGCACATCCAGCAGTCGTTCGGTTCAGACCGACATCACGACGGACGCAACCAGGAGCCGATCATCGTCATCTCCATCTGGTATGAAGCGGCCGAGGAAGCAGTGCTTTAATCGCCCCAAATTGGCAACGCTCCCCGGCATCGTGCTAAGATGAGGACGAATGATAATGCAGAGGAAGCGGGTCCTTTTTTCGCCGGATCGGCGCGAAAACGCCCTCCGCGTTGTTCATTTATCCTGTAGTGATCTTGAAAATGCGGATTGACGCAGGGAATTGTGTTTGTCCGTGAGGAGGATTTTGCGCCCATGATGGTCAGCAAGTTCATCGCCGAGAACTGCGTTGTGCCCAGTCTTAAGGCCAACAACAAACCGGATGCGCTCAAGGAACTGACGCACCTGCTGTTTGATCGCAAGAAACTGAAGAATGTCGGGCCGGCACTCGATCAGATCATGGCGCGGGAAACCACGGAAAGCACAGGCATCGGGCATGGCATCGCGGTGCCGCACGCGCGGGTGTCGGGACTCAAGGGCCTGATTTGCGCCGTGGGGCGCGTTCCGGAGGGATTGGAATACAACGCTGTGGACAAACGTCCCGTGTACCTGATTTTCTTGATATGTTATCCGCCCACGCAGCAGACCACCTATCTGAATTTTGTGGCGACGCTTGCCAAACTGCTCCGCGACGAGGCGAACAGGAAATCCATCCTGGATGCAGAGGGGGCGAACGAGATGTTCCTGGCCATCGAGAACATGGCCGAATCGCTGGTGGAACCGGAGGACGCTTTTGCGCGGGACCTGAAGGCCAGCCCGGATTTGCTGAAAACAAAGGACGCGCACGCGGACCTGATCCTGCTTGCGCGGCTGCAACTCTGCCAGGAAATGTACGAAACCGCCCGCACGGGCAAGAAACAACTCAAAGAGCGTATCGAAAACATCCGCACGCTGGTGGACCCCCGCATCCTCAAACACTACGACCGCCTGATGAAAAGCCGTCCGCCCGCCGTCGTGCCTGTGGAAGGAGATACCTGCCAGGGGTGTTTCATGAAAATGCCGTCACAACTCGCGCAAAAAGTGAAACAGGATACGGAGCACATCCATACCTGTAACAATTGCAGCCGGTTCATTTACATGCTGTAACCGCGAAAGTTTCCGGGAGTTGCGGCGCCGGCGCGTTGAGGGTCACATCATGGACATGGCGAAAATTCAGAAATACCTTGAGAAAGTGGACCTGTTCAAGGGCTTGACACCGGAGGATATGGTCAAAATCTTTTCCAAGGGCTTGACCATGAACTGCGCCAAAGGCGAAGTGATTTTCTACAAGGGCACCGAGGGCAATCAGATGTACGTTGTCCTTGGGGGGAAGGTCGGTGTCTTCGAGGGACAGCAGTGCATCGCCACGATCCTCCCCGGCGACAGTTTCGGCGAAATGGCGCTTGTCAACAAGGAACCGCGCAGCGCCACCGTGATCGCCCTGGAAGACTGCCGCCTCTTCGTCCTGAATGAAACCACCTTTGAACACCTGATGACGAAGCGCGTCGCCATCCGCATGCTCTTCAACATCATCGGCACGCTCAGCAGGCGCCTCAAAGAGAGCAATCTGCGTCTCGCCCATTGAACGGTTATGCAGTAAGCCCTTCGCAATATGTGAACGGCGCGATCAAAGAATGTCATCCTGTTTTGTTACGGAATGAATAAGCCCAATTCGGAGCAGCGCATTATGCGCAAGATCATTGAAGTGGTCGCGCATCCTGATTACACGTTTTCGCTCCGCTCCGATGACGGCGTGCAAGGCATGGTTGATGTGGCTCACCTGGCTGGCAAGGGCATTTTCAGGTTTTGGTTGGATAAAACCGCTTTTTTGTCCCCTCGAATAGAGGTTGACGGTGAGTTGCCCTGGGGGGATGATATTGGCTTATGCCCCGATGCCTTGTACGGTAAAGTTACTGGTAAACGCGCTGAGGAAACTGGCCCATTATCCGCCGCCGAGAAAGCCCATGCCTGAAATCAGCCGCTTTTTTGGCACTGTAATCAAAATGTTTCACGATGACCATAATCCGCCGCATTTCCACGCTGTATATATGGTGAGACAAGAGCCGCTATTGATATTCAACGGGCAGGTCTCCCTGATGGAAAACTGCCACCTCGCGTTTTGGAACTTGTGACGGAGTGGACTGCCTTGCATACAGCGGAATTCCTCGAGAATCGGGGACGCGCGCAATCCCATGAAGCATTGCAGCCTGTTCCGCCGTTGGATTGATCGAGAGAGGTTTTTCACAGCGCCCCAATCGTGTTGCGATTGGCGGGTTCATTGGTCCGGCGACTCCTCAATCACAGCGAGCATCTGAGAGACTTTGGACAGTTTTTCGCGGGGTTTGCGGCGGGGTTTGCCGCGTTCGATTTCCACGGCGTCAATCTTGAGCCAGTCTGCAAAACTCACGGCGCGGATACCGCGCGCGGCAAGCCATTGCGGCATGGCGTCGGGGCCGGGCGCCTCACAGGGCGGCAGGTTCGGCAGGTCTTCGAGGATTTTCTGGACCGTCTCGGCGCTGTCGGGCTTGTTGGTGCCAATCAGGCCGGTGGGGCCGCGCTTGATCCATCCGGCGGCATACAGCCCGGGGACGGGCCGTCCGTCTTCCAGCACCCGACCGTCCTCGTTAGGAATGATGCCGCGCCGCGCATCGAACGGCACGCCGGGCATGGGCATGGCGCGGTAGCCGATACTGGCGAAAACCAGGCCGCAGGGCTGTTCAACCACCTCTCCGGTGCCCTTCGCCTCCTGCCGGAACGGTTCGCCCCGCAGCATGTTCTTTTCCAGAATGATGGATTCCACCCGCGCATCGCCGGTGATTTTCACCGGGCTGAGCAGAAAGCGCAATACCACCTTGCGTCGCTTGGCGGGCGTGTGACGCGAGAAGGTTTCGAGGATGCCCAGGATCCTGGCGACACTCGGCGCGGCGGCTTCTTGACAACTCTCCGGATTCAACGCCAGATCCGCCGGGTCCATGATGCAATCACAGTCGGCAAGGCGGCCCAATTCCCGAATCTCGTTCTCCTTGAACTTGGCCTGCGCAGGGCCGCGGCGTCCGATGATATGGATTTCGCGCACCCTGCTTTCCGCCAGTGCGTCAAGCGCATCCTGGCTGATATCCGTATGTTTCAACTCGTCCACCGTTCGAGAGAGGATGCGGGCCACATCCACCGCGACGTTGCCCACGCCAACAACCACGGCAATTTCCCGGCTCAAATCGAAATGAAAGTTCCGATAAACGGGATGGCCGTTATACCAGCCGACAAACGATGTGGCCGTATGGCATCCCGGCAGGTCTTCGCCGGGGATGCCCAGCCGAAGATTGGTTTCGGTGCCGCAGGCGAAGATGATGGCGTCATAGTGCCGGCGCAGCACATGCACCGGCGCCGTCACCCCGACCTCCACATTGCCGAAAAAGCGGAACCTTTCATGCGCGGCGATTTTCTCGAAGGTCTTTGTGACGTTCTTGATTTTCATGTTATCCGGTGCGACGCCGCTGCGCACCAGCCCATATGGCGTGGGCTGGCGCTCGAACATGTCCACCGTACATACCGGTTCCGCCTTCAACAATGCGTCCGCAGCATAAAAACCGCTCGGCCCGCTACCGACAATCGCAACGCGAAGCGGCCGCGCCGTCGTTCCCAACAGGGTCATGCGATACTCCTTGAATTCATCGCTCTCATTGCACCGCTCCTGCGATGCGACGGATCATCATTTGTGTTTTACCCGCACATGCTCTCGCATTACTGGATTCCCCCTGCATCCCCGCGTTGGCAGTACGAACACTCGCGCCGGGCAATGTTATTCCATTGGGGATGATTACATTATAATTGCACCGCAACCTGTCAAGAACCAATGGATGCCTTTGGTAACATTTTTTGGCCGACTGGCGTAACCTGTGGAATCAACACTTTCTTTTCGTCATTGCGTGTGATGCGGCGCAAAGCGCCGCCGAGCGAAGAAAACTGCTGCTGTGACGACTTTCATTACGCAAATACGCCGCAACAGGAACATACAAGCAATTTGAGGCGGACTGCGTATCCAGATTGCCGCGCTGCGCTTCGCTTCGCTCGCAATGACAGAGTTATGCGCAGTGATTGCTTCAATTGGCTGAAATGATACTGTATTTTGTAATTGTGCAGGAAACAGAGACGTCTCCCAGGAGTCACCGGAATGAAAAAGGCGATTTTGATTTGTATCGTCTGCGCGGTGTTGCTGGCCGCGGCGGGGGGCGTCGTATACTGGCGCGTCTCGGTTTCGCGGAGTACCGCCGGAAAGCCACAGGCGGCCCGGTCCTTCGATGCGCTGCAAGACCGCATGGACGCCGTGGCCGCGAAATCTGACAAGATTACGATACACATGATCGGCGACGTGCACACGGACGATGGCGCGTGGCCCATCCAGATGTTTTCATTCACACCCGAGAATCCGGTGCAATGCCGCGTGCTCCTGAGTGCGGGGGTGCATGGCAATGAACCAGCCGGTGTGGAATGCCTGCTGCAATTCGCCGAGGCGCTTTCCCAGAATCCGGACCGCTATCCTGGCATCACCTTCGATATCGTCCCGCTCGTGAACCCCTGGGGCTGGATTCACCGGCGGCGGCGCAACGCCGACAACCGCGACCTGAACCGTGATTTCGCCTCGTTCCATGCGCGGGAATCGGCGATTATGCGCGACCTGCGCCGCCGGAACGCCTACGACCTCATGGTGGACCTGCATGAGGACAGCCATGTCGGGGGCTTCTATTTCTATCGGTTGGCGCATCCGGACGCCGCGCTATGCCGGCACATCATCGCCGCCGTGCGCGACGCCGGCCATCCCATCCACAATGGCCGGGTCTCCAAAATATTCCGCGCGCGCGACGGCGTCATCACCTGTCCGCTCTGGTCGCTGCGGCTCGCCAGGATGGCACGGCAATTGAGCATGAGCAACTATTTCCGGCTGGAAGGCTGCCCCCAGGCGTTTCTCTTTGAAACCCCATCCCGGCTCCCCCTTGACACCCGCGTGGCCATGCATCGCGTCGCGCTGGCGGCGCTGCTGGAACGGGTCACGTTCGGTTCCCCTGCCGAAAAATCTCCAACCACGTGATCGCTCCGCGCCGGACCGGCCATTCTCTTTATACGCAGAGGGCGATTATGCCATGAGTGCACAGCAACAGAGCAATCCGCGCAAGCCTACGCATCGCAAACCGTGGACACGACGACAGTATAGGATCGCGTTGGGTGTCATTATTCTGTTCTCGGCGCCCATTGTGCTTGTGGCGGCAATTCGCGTGATCTCCGACCGCCATCTCGAGGCGCGCTTCGCGGCCCTGCGCGCCGGCGGATTTCCCACAACGCTGGAGGAATTGCAGGATTGGCAGATTGAGGAGTCATCCGCGCATGCGGCGCTGACAACGGACGAGAGGCCCTCGCCTGAAAGTCGAACCGCCGTGGATTGTTATCAGACGGCACTTGCGGCGCTCGCACCGAAGCAATCCGCCCTCGCCGAAGTCGGCAGGATACTGGACAAATGCAGCAAGGATGAACCGTTGTCTTCGGAAGATTGGAATACGGTGCGCGAGTTGGTCTCCGCCATTCCGGGTGTCCTGGCGATGATCCATCAGGCGGCCGCCCTGTCGCCTGGCAGATTTCCGACTGATTACTCAAAAGGATATGCTTTGGAACTGCCACATCTGGCGGGGATTCGAAATATTGCCTGGATTTTCCGTGCAGAAGCGCTGCTTGCGGCGCATGACGGGCGCCGGGACGATGCCTGCGCGGCGATCATGGCCGGCATCACCGTTTCACGTCCCCTGCGGCACGAACCCATCCTCATTTCGCAACTGGTTCGTATCGCATGCAGCAAGATCATGGTGGATGCGCTGAGCGACACGATGGGGATGGTGAAATACACCGAAGCACAACTGAAACAACTGCAGCATGCTTTTGACGAAGCGCATTATCCATTGTCACTGCGAAACGCGCTTGCTGCTGAGCGGGTCTTCATGACAGCGTTGTACCGCGACCCCGCCCTTATTAGCGGCCGGACAGTTCTTGACGACATTGTTCCAGGGAGTACGTACACGTTAATGCAAACGCTGAGGGCAACGGGCTGGTTCAACCGGGAAGCCAATCAGTGCCTTGCCTTCTTTGATGAACTAATCCGCGCAAGCACCCTCCCATACCCTGAAGCCGCCCGCATCTTTGATCGCATCGGCGAAATGGCGCTGCAACCCACCCTGATCCCCCACCTGTCCAAGGCAATCATCCCTTCGCTCGTGCGCGCGCCCGAGAGCATTGCCACCGAAAAGGCCCGGCTGTTACAGGCGGCGACCGCCACCGCCGTCGCCCGCTACGAACTGGCGCATGGCGCCCCACCGGACCTGTTGGACTCGCTGGTCCCGGCATATATCACCTCCGTACCCGAAGACCCCTTTGATCTGCACCCCATGCGGTACCGTCGGGAAGAGGATTCCTATATCCTCTACAGCGTCGGGCCCAATGGCAAAGATGACGGCGGCATCCGGGGGCGCAGCGAAAGGGAAGGTGATCTCGTCTTCCGGCCCCGACGAATACCATCAGCGGTGGAGTAGATTTTTTGGAATCATTCGCGGTCGAGGGGCTGGACATCTTCCTCGAAATAGCGATGGAAAGCGGGGGGCAGGGCGTGGTAGTCCATCCCCGCGATGTCGGAGGTGAAATCGCGCGCATTGTACGTGTTCCAGAAAAGGACCGTTTGACCGCGTAAAATCCCCGCTGTCGTATCGGCGATCAGCGCGGCCAGTGTCTTGCCGGTGTAAGTGCCTTCGATGGAAACGCCTTCCGTGTCGCCCAAAAGGCGCACCGCGCGCATCCCTTCTTCGGTATAGAGGGCATAGGCGCGACCAAAGAACTCGTGGCGGAACTGAAATGTCGCCGATGGAAAGGGGCATGGGGGAAAATCCGGCGCCGCGCGACGCAAGAGACGTCGGGTCTTATCGAAGAGTCGCCGCGCTTTGGGGATGGACGTGAAGATGGCATCGGTGACGCGCACGGCCATCACCCGCGTTCGCAATCCCGCCGCGCACAGGCCGAGCGCCAGCCCCACCGCCGTGCCCATGGTGCCCGACGCCACATAGATAACGTCCGGTTCCGGCAACAGGCCCGCCGCAATCTGCTCATTCAGTTCAAAACCCGCATTGACGAAGCCCAGGACGCCCACGGGCGATGACCCGCCCGGCGGAATCAGGTAGGGAAAACGCCGCGTGCGCCGCCAATGCCGGATCAGCGTCGCGATGGTCCCCGCCGCCGCGCCGAGCATACCGGAATAATGATGTAGTTCGGCGCCCCCGCAGTGGTGCATTAACAGGTTGCGGCGCACATACCCTGCGTTCGGCTGCGGCACCAGCACGGAGATGCATCGCAATCCCAGTTGTTGCGCAAAAATCGCCGTGGCGAGCGCATGATTTGACCCCGCCGCGCCGAAGGTGAGCACGGACGGGTACTTTCTTTGCAGCGCCCGCGCCAGCAGAAACTCCAGTTTACGCACCTTGTTGCCGCCATAAACGGGGTTGCTCAGGTCATCGCGCTTGATGAACAGCGCAGGCGCGTCTCCGCCCAGCGCGCGCTCCAGACGTTCCATGCGCTGCACCGGCGTCGGCAACTCCGCCAGCGCGACGTGGGGGATCCCTGACTTCAGCGCGGGATACTGCGCAAGCAGCGGCCGGTCCACGCCCTACGTCCTCCCGCTTTCCTTGCGTTTCTTGATGCCCAGCGCGAGCCGCAATCCTTTCTCCTTGATGACGCGGATTTTCAGGCCGGTTTCGGTCAGCCGGAAAAAGCGCTTGCCGTATTTGCGCAACAAACGCGGCTCAATCTCGAAACCCAAGCCGGGCCGGGTGAACGGCGCGAGCACGCCATTCTTATCCGGCAGAATCGGCGCGATGACGCCCTCGCGCGCTTCCGGCACCCACGACGGTTCCTCCAGCGGATACTCCAGCGGCAACGTGTTTTCCTTGTCCGCCAGCACCATGTTCCAATTCACATAGAAGCCGATGCCATTGGTCCAGGTGTGCGGGGAGAATTCCCGCTGGTGCCGCCTACAGGCGTCAAGCACCTTGCGCACCTGGGCGATGCCGCCCGCGAAGGTGGCGTCCGGCTGGTACACGTGAAAACAGTCTTTCTCGAACATGATCTTGATTTCATCCCAGCCGTAATTGAGTTCCGCGCCGCTGATGCGCACCGGCGACACGCGCTTGAGCGCGGCGTTTCCGTCGTAATCGCGCGAGTCGAGTGGTTCTTCCAGCCATTGATACCCGTTGGCGTGGCAGGCGATCGCGAACTCTTTGGCGCGGTCGAGGTCCCACGCGGGAATCCGGTCCACAATGGACACCAGCCAGCCCTGGTTCGCGTCCACGCCGAGGACCATTTTGTCCCCCATGCCCTGCGCCACCACCTCCAGATGCCGGATATCGTCCTTGAGTTCGCGGTTCTTCACCCGCAGTTTCGCGGTCTTGAAACCGCGATCGCGCATGGCGAGCAGTTCCTCCACCCGCTTCCGCGGTTCATGCATCTCGCCCGTCGAGCAGTACACGTCAATCGGGCGCGCCGCGCCGCCCAGGAGTTCATAAACCGGCTTGCCCGCCGCCTTGCCCATGATGTCCCAGCAGGCTGGTTCAATCCAGTAGTTGCGCCAACCCAGGAATCCGGCCTGCTTGAGCAGGTCCTGCACACGGTCAATGTCCGTGGGATCGGTGCCAAGCAGATAGCCGCCCATCAGTTCACCCAGTCCCTGGCGTTCGCGTCCCATCGCCGATCCCGCCGAAAACCCCTCGATGCCGTCATCGGTGACCAGTTTCACCAGCGTAAACCGGTTGTGCGTCTGCGGGTAGCCCGGAATCCACGTCGGCCAGAAGGTCTCGGGCAATGGCACTGACACATGGTAGAGTTCAATGGCCGTGATGCGCATATGTTCCTCCTCCCTGGTCGGACGCGGCATCTCCCGCGTCCGCGTTTCCCGATACGGTAGCACAATGACCCGTTCCGATAAACCCGGCGAGCGGCAGGGGCGACATGGCGCAGGCGTTCCGCCTGCGCCGGGGAGGGGTCGAACCAGTCGGACAGATCGGACAAATCAGACAGATCAGACAGATCAGACGCCAACACTAAAAACCCCCTTCTTTTTGTTGTCCTTGCCGTCCCCTTGTCCCTTTTTGCCCTTCTGTCCCTGCTGTCTTTTCGATTAATGATGCAATATCACCCCGGAAGGAAGTACCATAACCCTCGGAACCGCATAATCCACCCAACCCGGGAGGCCACTGGCATGCTTGCGACAGACCTATCGGCGGAATATATTATCGTCGGCACGGGGCCGGGCGGTTCGACGCTGGCCCGGGAATTGGCCCGCAACGGCAAATCGGTGCTGCTTTTCGAACACGGCGCAGACCATCGCGGCCGCGCCTGTTACGGCACGTATCTCGGTCCGTTGATCTATTGCGATCGCGCAAGCCTCCTGTTCACGCGGGAAGGACTCAACATCGTGCGGCCTATGATGCTGGGTGGCGCGACGAGCATGTACTGCGGCTGCGCCGCGCGCCCGCCCGACTGGATGCGAGACAAGTACGGTATTGATCTGACGCCCGAAGTGGACGCGACCATCGAGGAATTACGTATCGCGCCGTTGCCCGAAAGCCTTGCCGGGGAAGCCTCGACCCAACTGGCGACCGCCGCCCGGAACCTGGGTTATGACTGGCAGCCGACGATGAAGTTCATGAATCCCGCGCGGTCGCCGCAGTTCCGCTGCGGGGCCGCGTGCATGCTCGGATGCCGCTGCGGCGCGAAGTGGAACGCCGCCGAGTTCGCCGATGAGGCCGTATCGCACGGGGCGACCCTCCACACCCGTGCACGCGTCGAGCAAGTGCTTTTCGATGGTGACCGATGCGTCGGCGTGATGGGGAACATGGAGGGCAGGCCCTTCCGCGCGCGCGCCAACACCGTCATCCTCGCCGCGGGCGGTATCGGTACGCCGCGTATCCTCCAGAAGTCCGGTCTCACCGATGCGGGCATCGGCATGACCATGGACACGACCATCATGGTCTATGGCTTCCGTAACGCGCGAGGCATCGGCAAGGAGCCGCCAATGACGTGGTACTGGGAAAACCTTGAAGACGGGTATATGCTCAGCACCCTCATGGACCCCTGGCTGCTGTTTCCCCTGATCATGACGCTGAAAGGACTGCGGTACCCGTTTTACTGGCCCAAATGGCGCAACATGCTCGGCATCATGATTAAACTCAAGGATGAAATCTCCGGCGGCGTCTTCCTCAACGGCGCCATCAGCAAACCCTTCTCCGAGAACGAAGTCCGCCGGACCGCCCGCGCCATCGAACTCTGCACCCGCATCCTCACCCAGGCCGGGGCAAACCCCGACCACATCTTTACCACCCCCCAGCGCGGCACCCACCCAAGCGGCACCGTCCGGATCGGGACCATGCTCGACGAGAATCTTCAGACCCAGAAAGAGGGCCTCTATGTGTGCGACGCGAGCGTTTTCCCCGAAGCCCTCTGCCGGCCCACCGTGCTCACCATCATCGCCTTCGCCAAGCGCCTTGCCAAACATCTGCTTGGCCGGTGACCCCCGGCGATCGAAGTACGGCACTGCGCATTCAATACTTTCGTTCCCGGCCTTTTTGGGCGTCGTGAAACCCCATACGGAAGGCATGGCGCAATGTGCGGCGGAAGATCGCGCCGATAATGCGCACATCCTCTTCCGCCTGAAGGCATGCGCGAAGATAATAGGGCATGACCAGGATGTCCGCGAGACGTTGAAACGGATTCCCGGCGACAGGAAAGCGCCGCCGCACGCGCTGCGGGTCTGTCGCGGCCATGAGCGCGGGCAACGCATAGCCCCGCTCATATTGCCGCCGATATTCCACCTCGAACGGTACGTTGCGCCAGACGTAGCCAGGCGCATCCTGGGCGAAGCACTGCGCGATGCCGCGCTGTTCCAGCCGCCATGCCAATTCGAGGTCGTCAAAGCCGGAATTTCCGAAGCCACCGGCGAAGGCGCCCATATCCAGTACAGGGCGTCGCGGCAGACTCAGATTATGGGCCGGGCAATCCAGAAAATCCGGATGCGCGTTTTCAAGCAAATGCGGCCAGGCTTCCGGCAGAAACCATCGCGTAAGCGCGCCTTCAGGCAATTGTGGATGCCGCGTGATGCGGCCGACCACGCAGGCCGCGCCGCCGGCCCGTTCCTGTGCTGCGGCATGCGCCTGCACCAGCCCGGGGCCGGCGAGCAGATCAGGATCGAGAAAGAGTATCCACCGCCCTTGCGCCTCCCGCAGCCCCAGATTACGCGCTTCCGCCAATCCGCCGCTTTCCTGCCGCACACAGCGGATGGGCATGGGGGCGGCTTCCGCGTAACGCCGAACAATTTCGCAACATGGGTGCGCGCCGCAGCCGTCCACCACCAGCACTTCAAAGCACGCCGCCGGAAAGGTCTGCTGTTCCAGATGCGCCAACCAGGTGACAACATCATCGAGTCCCTCGCGAAGCACCGTCAGCACGGTTACATCCGGCTTGCCCATGCAATACTCCCTTGTCCGCAACGTTGAGGTCAGCGTCAGCACACGCGTCCCCGTATCGCGCAAGCGGACAACCTTCCGCGATTCCATTCTTGCCGCGCAGCGGCGCATTGTCAAGCACAGGGTCAACAGCGCCTCCGTCCGATTAAAAGCGCGGCGGATTTGCGCAGACGCCGCGCCGTTGGGGTATAGTATGCACGCCAATTGTCGAATCGCATACATGCGCCGCTGTCGGGTGAATGTATTTCCCGTTTGAAACAATATTTCGCTGGAAAGGGCATATGATGGATTTTGTGTATTCACGGCGTTATTGCGGTCCATTGCAGGGCGTTATTCTGGATTGGGCGGGAACCACGATGGATTACGGCTGTTATGCGCCTGCCGTGGTTTTTGTTGAAGTCTTCAAGCGCGCGGGGGTGGAAATCTCGATGGAGGAGGCGCGGGTGCCGATGGGCGCGCACAAGCGCGTGCATATCCAGAAAATCACACAGATCGAAGCGGTGCGGCGACGCTGGGAGGCGGCGCACGGAAGACCGCCGACCGAGGAGGATGTGGATGCGATGTTCGCGCAGTTCGTGCCGCTGCAACTGGACTGCCTGGCGCGCTACGCCGATCTGATCCCCGGCACGCTGGAAGCGCTGGAGGCGTTCCGGGCGCGCGGTCTGAAGATCGGCTCCACCACGGGCTATACCTCGGAGATGATGGATATCCTGCAACGCGAGGCGGCGGCCCGGGGCTATGTGCCCGACGCGACGGTCTGCGCGACGGAAGTGCCTGCAGGGCGACCGGAGCCGTGGATGTGCCTGGAAAACGCAAAGCGCCTGCGCATCTTTCCCATGGAGGCAATCGTTAAAATCGGCGATACACTACCGGATATCGAGGAAGGACTGAACGCCGGCATGTGGACCGTCGGCCTCGCCATGACCGGCAATGAAATGGGCCTGAACAAGGCCGAAATTCCGGCGACCGATCCCGCGCTGATCGCGCAGCGGCGCGATCGCGCCTGTGCGCGTATGGCCCAGACCGGCGCGCATTATGTAGTAGACAGCATCTCCGATTGCCCGGCAATCATTGACGCCATCAACGCGCGGCTCGCGCGCGGCGAACGCCCCTGAACAGCAGGTATTTTCGGTAGCGCGGCCGCCATAGACGTCCATTTCGAGAATGCTTGTTGCGTAACATTTCAGCGGAATAGCATAGATCGCAGGGGCGCACTATATGGCCTTTTACATCCCCCGTTGCACGCCACTCCGCTGAAATGTAACCTTGTCGCGTCCTTGAAATGGCGTACCCGGTGACGGGATTTGGATTGCCCGATTTATGGTTCGCCGGATGCGCCCCCGGCGAGCAGCAGCCTCGGGCCGGGCAGATAGTCTTTGGGGTTTTTGTGTTGGCCGTTGGCAATCACTTCATAATGCAGATGGGCGGTGGTGGCATTTCCGGTGCGGCCGACTTTGCCGATGAGTTCACCTTGGGTCACCTGTTGCCCCGGCTTCACCAGGATCGCGTTGAGATGCGCGTAGACCGTTTCGTAGCCGTGGTCATGTTCAATAAGAACCATCTTGCCGTAACGCCGTTCTGTGCGGCACGCCTTTACCCGGCCATCAGCAGTGGCCAACACCGGCGTATTTGCCGGCGCTTTGATGTCCAAACCCATATGAGGACGGCCCCCGCCCCGATGCGCCCCCCGGCGCACGCCGAAATGCGAGATAATCGTCATGTCCTGGTGGTCCACCGGCCATATGCCCGGCACGGCCGACGCGGCATCCATCGCGCCGAAATACATCCCCTCTTGCTCCCACCCCCATTCAACCTCCCATTCAGGGCAAATGAACTCAAGGTCTTCCACTTCCAGGGGAGGAGGGGGCACCAGCGTGTCGAACGCCACCGGCATCATGGGGCGGAGCCGGCCGCAACCGCAGGCTGCCATCAGCAGTATCAATGCGACGATCAAAATCAACGCGCGCTTCTGGATTGCGTGAAGACTCAATGCGCCTCTCGCTCCGCTGTTTGAGGTCAAGACCTTTCGCCCAGCCTCATCTTCTTCTGCATACGCATTGCCACACCCAGACATCCTGCCCGCAGGGCGTCAAGGCATCGAGCACGACACAACCCCCTTATGAACCACAAGCGCACTATTCTGCCGGACATGGCTGAAAATTGCAAGGAATCCGCATGCGAGAAACGCGGCAAGATGCCGCGTCCACTTTCTCGTCAATGTAAATGCGGCATCTTGCCGCATCCTCATCTGATAGTTCGCTTCGGCTTTCGTGCCACTCCCTTTATCTTGCCTTCTGTTCTTTGTTCATAGTATTGACATTTTTTCCTTGAATCCCCATCTCTTCCATCTGCATTCCGCATTCCGCATTCGGACTGCTTGCGCTACTCCGGTTTTGTCCTGGCGACATTGAGGACGGGGTAGAAGAGCATGACTGCGAGGCCGATGATCGCGAAAACACCTGCGATGGGACCGACATAAAAGACACCGAAGGGCCTTTCGGGGGAGTTGCCCCACAGGTCCATGGACTGGCTGGCGATGAATACCGACCCCGCCATGGCGGCCTTCATGGCCACGCCGACGAGGCCGTTGTAAAGCGCCTCGCGGCGCTGTCCGGAGTACTGTTCGTCGTAATCAATGATTTCACCCATCATCGGCGTGGCCATGACATACATGATGCCCTGACCGATGCCGCAATACGCGAAGAGTGCGGCGCCAAGGATGGTTTTTGCCTGGGGGGTGATATCGAGCACGCCGAGGACGTACATCCAGGGAAGTCCTGTAACAATGATCATAAAAGCGATAATGATCATCCATTTGCATCGCAGCCTTCTGGCAAGACCGGGAATGGCCGCATAGGAAGCAAGTGCGGTGACAATGAACGGCAGCAACAGCAGCGTAACGGTCGCCTCGCCGCCTTCAAGGCCAAGTTCCGCCCAGTAAGGCAACGCGCGTTGCGCCGCGAGAAACCCCACGTTGAACATGAACAGTCCGGTAAAATAGATCACAAAAGGCACATTGCGCGCGGCGTCCACAAAACCCTCAAAAATCGGTTCATGTTTTTGGGCTGCCGCCTCAGAGTCGTAGCGCTCGCGCACCAGCCAGACCGGCAGTTGGAAGAGAATGAGCGAAATGACAGCGTAGATCGCTGAGAGACGGCGATACGCGTCGGGAGAAGTGGGTTGTCCTTCCGGGGCGGTGGAAAGCCACTCGATGAATAATCCGGACAGGCCGTTGGCAACGGCCAGTCCCGCCACCAGCCCGACGGCGATCCATGTGCCGAGTTTCACGCGGGCTTCTTCGGAACGCGCCACCTCCGGACCCAGCGCGAAGAGCGGCATGGTGGTGATGGTGAAAAAGGACCAGTGCAGGCACAACATGACAATGCCATAGTAGAGGTTGAGCGGGGAATTGCCTTGCACCGGCGGGTACCAGAAGGCGATGGACGTGAAGACCATGAAGATGGAACCGAAAAAGATGAAAGGGCGGCGGCGACCGCGGATGGGAGCGAGCAGGCGGCGCAGGCGCCCCGGCTGAGTGGAGGTCTTGTCGGAGAAGATGCCGACGACAGGACCGATCAGCGCGTCCCACATCGTGCCGATGATGAAGATGTACTTGACCATGCCGATGTGGACGAAAATGGTCCGCCCCACGCCCTCCGAGGGCGAATAGAAGTAGGTGCCCCACTGGTTGATGACTTCGCTGCACAACTGGACGCCGACGTAGGCCAGGCAGAACGCCAGCCCCTCGCCCCAGGTGAATTCCCGGTTTTTCCCGTACTCGTTTGCCACGTGGAGTATCCTGTGGGTTGAATGCCGCTACCCGATAACCGCGCCGTCCGGGATGACGGCGTCCTTGTGCACCACGACGATGCCGTCACGGATGGAGTAGCCCTCGCCCTCGCAATCCTTGAGGCGATCCGAACCGCGAATGATGACTTTCCTGCCGATGCGCGCATTGTGGTCAATGATTGCCTGTCGGATTCTTGCGCCTGCGCCGATGCCGATGGGATGCTCTCCACGCGAGGTTTCCGTCTCAAAATAATCCGCGCCGAGAACGATACTGCGTTCAATTACCGCGCCCTCATTGACGATGCTCCGGATGCCGACAATGGCGTCGGAGATCGTGGCGCGGTGAATGCGGCTGCCGCTGCAGACGATCGCGTTCTTGATTCGCGCGTCGTGGATGCGCACCCCGGGCAGGGCGCGTGCGTGCGTGTAGATTTGGTGATCAGGATCGTGCAACTCGAAGGGCGGATTCGGCGTGGTCATCGCCATGCTTACGTCGAAATAGGATCTTACCGTTCCGATGTCTTCCCAGAATCCAGAAAACATGTGCGCATAGACGTGGTGCGTTTTCAGGGCATTGGGGATGAGTTGCTTGCCGAAATCAATCCATTCCGGATTTCGCAGCAGCAGTTCTTCAAGCACCTCGGCGCGAAATGCATAAATGCCCATGGACGCGAGATAAGGCTTTCCGGCCGCTTCAATGCCGAATTCCTTGAAAAGCCCCTCCGGCGTTTTCAGTCCATTAAGTATGGCGGGGTCGGCGGGCTTTTCCACAAAACTGCGGATGCGCCCGTCGCGCTGCACGCGCATGATGCCGAAAGCCTGCGCCGCTTCGCGGCTGACCGGCAGCGCCGATACCGTAACGTCGGCATTCTTGCTCATGTGGGTGGCGAGCAGGGTGCGGTAGTCCATACGATAGAGTTGGTCGCCGGAGAGCACCAGGTAGTGCTCGGTTTCGCGGCCCCGCAGGTGATTCAGATGCTTCCGGACCGCATCGGCAGTGCCCTGAAACCAGTCACCGGTTTCGTTGGTTTGCTCCGCCGCAAGGATCGTGACATGTCCGCCGCTGAAGTCGTCGAATTTGTAGGTGTTTGAAATGTGGCGGTTAAGCGAGTGGCTGTTGAATTGGGTGAGCACCGCAATCTGGTTGATGCCGGAATGAATGCAATTGCTCAAGGGAATGTCAATAAGCCGGTAGCGGCCGCACAGCGGCACGGCGGGCTTGGCGCGCAATTTTGTAAGGGGATACAGACGCACCCCGCGACCGCCGCCAAGCACAATCGCATGCACATGCCGCAGACCACCCGGACCCGTTATCTGCACCGTGCTCTTCTTCATGGCGTTGCTTTCCTCCCACTTCTACACAGGCTGAATTTTCTCTCCCCACGTGAGGCCGGCGTCGCGCCTCGGTGATGGACGCAAACCCGAACCTTGGCGTGTCGTATCGCCGCCCACCTGAGGAAACGCGCCGATTCTACTGCATCGTTCGCAGCAGAGGGTAATACATACAAATAAGACAATAACGATTCTCGGATATTCGCCCGCCTTCGGCCTTATGGCGCCTGTCTTTTGGGCAGGCGCAACACAAAGCATGTATTCTCCGCGTCGCCATTCAAAAACAATTCGCCGCGGTGGTTTTCGGCGATCGCCTTTGCGATGCTTAACCCGATGCCTGTCCCCTTTCCAATGTCTTTGGTGGTGAAAAACGGGTCGAAGATGCGTTCCCGAATATTTTGCGGCACCCCCGGACCGCTATCGGTGATGCGCACCTCCGCCATCTCGCCGAGGTCGTCCATCTCGATGCGAATCCATCGTATCGCCTGATCCATTACGGCGTCATGGGCGTTGTTGAGAAGATTCATGATGACTTGTGCAATCTGGGTGGGCCGGCATTCAAGCAGGATTCCCCCCCTATTGGCGCGAAACAGAATACTCACGCCATCGCGCCCGTAGCGGGATCGGCAGAGGTCCAAGGGGGCCTGAACGATCTCTTGCAGATTCTTTCGCTCGAGCGGCGCATCTGTGTCGTCGCGGGAAAGGCTACGCAACCCTTGGACAATACGTTCAATGCGCTTGATGTTCCGGCGTATCTTCGTGGCGGCATTGCGCATCTTGTTCAGATCGGAGAGGCCCGCCTGCACCTGGTTTTCCACTTGTTCGGTCGCAAGAGAAATGACGGCAAGCGGATTATTGACTTCATGGGCAACGCCCGCGGCCAAGACGCCCAGCGAGGAAAGCCTGGCGGAAGCGATCATTTTCAGGCGCTGTTCGGCAATGAGCAGTTCGGCGCGCCTGCGCTGGATGGCCACGCCTATAATCGCGGCGGCGGCCTGCAGGGCGTCAATTTCCGCATGCGACCACGTTCGCTCCTGGCGGCAATCGTCGAAACCGATAAATCCCCACCATTCCCTGCCCACAAAGACAGGCACGAGCACGATGGAAAGAATGCCCTGGGGCGTCAGAAACGCCTGCTCTTCCGCCGGAAACAGTGATACATTGCCGTATAGCGCATTTCCGGCTTCCAGGATGCGGCGGATGCGGCCGGCCCCTTGGGCGTCATAGGCGAAATTCTGCAGGCGCGGATTATCTATTTCCGGCTTGGCATCCTCTGCGACCCACTCAAAGCGCTGACTGGTGAACAAGACCCCCTCGGCGTCGCGATGGTTTTCAAACACATAGACCCGGCTCACCTGTGTGGCAATTCCCAGGCACTCCATCGCCTGGTTTGTCTGTTGTTCCCACGGCACAGCGTGGAGAAAATATGCAGCGGTTCTGGCAACGGCTTCCATGATAGCCTCGCGGCGGCGCAGCGCCTCCTCCACGCACTTGCGCCTGGTGATGTCTTCCGCGTGCATCAGGACAAGATCAGGTTGGATGAAGGCGCAACTGAAGTTCAGGATGAGTTTCCTTTCCAGGAACGGATGCACGACCCGCATCTCCTGAGAAACGGGGCCTTGGGTGGCATGACATCGTTCCAATAACGCCAAGGGTGCCGGTTGGTCCGGAATAATGTCCTGAATACGCTTGCCGAGAATCACCGGCCCCAGTCCCACCGTGCCCTCCATGGCGGCGTCATTCAAATCCAGGAGAAAGAAGTCCCCATCCCGGTACTGCCAGGTAAATGTCGGCAGAGGGATGCTGCGGTATTGCGCCCGGAACAACTCTTCATTACGGCGCAACGCTTGCAGTGCGTTACACCGATCAATACAAAGAGCATAAAGCCGGGCAAATTGTTCCAAAATCCGCGCGTCATCTTCCGTGTAATCGCGATCGGCGTCGGCGGCGACCACCATGCCGAGCACCGTATCCCCAATACAGGCGGGTGCGGCGACCAAACGGTGTATGGGCGTGCTTTCCATCTTCATACCCGCGAATGCCGGGTCCGTCATGATTTCATTGACAATCAGCGCTTTGGGATAGGCAAGCAGGCGGTGCCACAGCCGCTCAAATTGCAGGGCGCGATCCGTATCGGCTGCATCCGCCGGAGCGCCTGTCTGGGGAGGCATCTGAGCAACACGACACACCGGGCTGCCCGTCAGCGATTTCACATGTTGCGCCAATATGCGACCGACTTCATCAGGTCCCTTCTCGGCGATCATCGTTTCGCAGAGTTCGACCATGGCTGCGTTGACTTGCGCCGTCCGCACGGTTTCCGCCTCAGCCCGCTTGCGTTCAGTAATGTCAAGATGAATGCCGACCATGCGCAGCGCTGCGCCGGTTGCATCCCGCTCCACGACGTGTCCCAGGCTCAGCATCCAGCGCCACTCCCCGCTGGGGGATTGGGCCCGGTATTCCGCTTCATAGATGGGCGCCTTCCCATTCGCATGCGCGAAGAAAGCCCCCAATACCGCTGCGCTGTCCTCGGGATGCAGGCTGTTCTTCCATGCATTGAAATCCACGCGACCCTGTGGATTTGGCCCCCGCACCATCTCCAGCAGGCGCGGGTTATACTTCACCGCGCCGCTCTGCATATCCAGGTCCCAAATGCCGAGATTCGCGCCGCTGATCGCCAGATGCAGGCTCTCGTGGGGCGCCGGCAGTTGTGCGTCCGCCTTTTGGCGATGGGTAATATCGCGAACCGTGCCGACAACGCCCAGACGCGCCCCAGCATCGTCGTGAAGCGGCGCATTGAACTGCTCCAGACAACGCGCCTGCCCGGTCGCATCCGTTATCCAATACGTAATCAAATCCTGTTTGCCTGATTGCAGACATGTATGCCGGGACACTGCAAATCTGTCCTGATCCTCCTCCCGGATAATGTCGTTCCATCGAATCTTTCCGGCAAGCAGGTCCGCCGTCGCGTATCCGGTGATACGCTCAACAGCAGGATTGGCGCTGAGTGTCCCCCCATCAGGACTAAAAACGAGAATGGCGTCGCCCGCGCACGCAAGAATCCGCTGCTGCAAAGACTCATGATCATGCGCCGCTGGATTCACCGGCCAGAGACTTTGTTGTTCACGTACCGTGTCTGTCGGCGTCTCAATTCTATTCTTTTTTCCCACACCCTCTGCGCCCTATGTTGCGCCACAGCGCATCCCCCATGAACATCAGTGAACCTCGTGGCCGCTGCCCGGCCGAGAACATATCCCCTCTTTCGCGCCCGACGCAACAATCATTACATATGTCCAACTGTTGCGTGAATACGACGCCCTGCCAGATGCCATTATGCGCTTCAACGGCATCGCGCGTCAACTCCCTGCGATAGGCGCAAAGATGTATCCGGGTGTCAGAGGGAAATTTTTGAACATCCCGGCGGGCTGCGGGACATTCATTGGAGGCATCGCTGGGATCAAGCACCTTTCAATGTTCGTCCCCCTGCGCTGGAACGGGCGTTTTTTGGACGCGCCCCCCGCATCCCCGAGAAGAGATCGGCGGGGAAAAAACCTTAATTCCCGGGGTTCTTGAATTGAAAACTGGCGCCATCTACAAAGCGAATGGCGTCGGAATTCAGCCCCTTTTTCACCGCATATTGCCTGGCGGTGGACTCGGCCTCGGGATAACGCCCCCAAAATGACACATCGCGTTCCTGAATGCTGAAGGTCCACAATCCCATGGACTGATTGTCCGGCGTCCGGCGATGCTCCACGATATACCGCGCACCCTCACCCTGTACCATCATCATACTGCCCAGCCTTTCTGCCACTTCCCGTTTGCGACACCGTCCCGCTTTCGGCCCCGGATGACCGCGCCACATTCACCATATTCAATCCTTTTTAGAACCCAAAAGTTTCCCGGCGGCTTTCTCCGAGGAACAGGAGAACCGACATGAATCCCTGCACGGCTGCGACCCTCGAGAATAGAAGGCAATCGCACGGTTCGGTGGAAAAGGCTTTGCCTCCGGCGACTCAGTCGCCTGGCGACGCGGCGGGGGGCCGCTCGAGCGCTTTGGCAAGGGGTTCCAGCCCGGAACGGATATGGATATCCTGCTGCGGGAAGGCGATTTCGATGCCCGCTTCACGAAAAGCGTCGTCAATGGCGAGGTGCAGGTCGTGGCGAACACGCATCATGGCATCCATCTGCGGCGAGAAAACGCGCAGTTCGAAATTGAGCGCGCTATCCCCGAATCCAATGAAAAACACCTGCGGGGCCGGATCCGCCATGACATCCGGGTGTTTTTCAGCCAGATTTCTCAGGATTTCCATGGCGTGTCTCGCGTTGGACCCGTATGCAATGCCGACGGGAATCACTATTCGGATGATGTTATCCGAAAGGGTCCAATTGACGAGTTGGCCGGTGACGAATTCTTTGTTGGGGACGACAAGTTCCTTGCGGTCCCAGTCGGTGATGATGGTGGCGCGGGTGCGGATTTGGGCGACGCGCCCGCTGACGCCGCCCACGGTGACGACATCACCCACACGGATGGGGCGTTCGAAGAGGATGATCAGCCCGGAAATGAAGTTGGCGAAGATTTCCTGGAGTCCGAAACCCAGGCCGAGTCCCAGCGCAGCGACCAGCCATTGCACATTGGACCATCCGATGCCAATGGTGTTGAAGGCGAAAATGACACCCAGTGCGATCACCACGTAACGGAACACGGCCAGAAAGGCATAACGCTCCCCCGCACCCATGTGGAGCCGTTGCAACAGGATGATTTCTATCAGGGCGGGCAGGCGGCGCACGGCCAGGGCGACGATAGCCAGAATCACAAGCGCAAGCAGCGCGTCGGAAGCGGTGATTGAATCGAGTTTCTGCCGGATGATCACTTCCGTCTGCCCCGCCTCGTCCTGAATAATTTCTTCGGTGGCGACAGTGATGTCCCACAAGCGGATGCTGTCAAGCGCCCGGAAGGCGGGTATGATATCCGCCCAGATAAACCATGCGCCGAAGAGGACAGCCATGCCCGCCACAGTGCGCACGAGACTCTGCGTCTGCGCATCCACGCGCACGAGGTCCAGTTGCCTGTCAAGCAATTCAGCCTCGGTGGGGACTTCGTCGCCTTCCTCTTCAGCCTTCATGCTCTCGCGCAATGCCTGCGCCTGTTTGATGGCGATGGCGCGGCGGGTGAGTTCCAGCCAGCGGCGGGTCATGCCTGTACCGATGAGAACAGCCAGCATCAGGAGCAGGGTCCAGAAAAACCGGTAAGTCAGATGAAGGGCCGTGAAATAGTAACCGCCCATGGCGAGCAGCGAGAGGCAGGCGGGAAGTCCGGCCAGCAACAGATGGATAGGCCGGTGCAGTTTTTGTTTTTCCGCCAGCATCCCCCCACCGCCAGGCATATCCTTGATATCCTCGCGCGCAAGGCCCAGCAGGCGGTACAGGGCCACGGCAATGGCGACCATGGCCGCCGCAAACGCAAACCGGCCCACGGAATCTTTCCAGAATTCTTCTGTCTGGTTTTCAAAGGTATAAACGATGAATGAAGCAGGCAACAACACAAACAGCAACATGACAAACACACGTCGCGCCGATGCCAACCGGTTCCCCGGCCATCCCAGATGCGCTTCCGCGAGGCCGTTGCTGCGCAGCAGTTGCCGCAAGGTTTCCAGACAGAATCCCATGAAAGCCGCCGCCAGCAGGCCCGCGCCTGTGGCGCGCGCCTGGTCCACCGTTTCGGCAGCAACCGATAGACGCCATGCAAAAAACGCGATGAAGGCGGGCCATGAAGCCCCAGCCAGAAAGGTCAGCCCCAGCGTTTCCAGGGAGTGCACAAACCGGGTATGCTTCTTTTTCCGGGCTTCTACGCCGAGGGTCTCGATAGTGTTCTGGATTTTGCGCCAGAAGAGCAACCAGGCAAGAAGCAGCGCCAGGATGGGGGCATTTATGTGGAAATTGTTTGCCAAATCACCGATCATCAGGCCGGGTACATTCCGCCAAGCCTCGGGTGAAGTCAGCCAGCGCAGCGCCGTATTGCCTTCCTGAATCGTTCTCAGGTTGGGGGCGGCGGTTCCCCCGGTCCACAGGATGTTTTCATTGATGTAGGCCGTGAACTGGCGGGTCACCCCGGCCAACTGTTCCTGGCAGATGTTCAGTTCAAAAAGCACATTCAAGTAGGTGTCGTAGTCGCGTTGCAGCGCGTCAATCAATGTGCGCTGGTTCTGAACCAGGTCGGCGACTTCCTTGCGGACAGGCTCGCGTTCCTCTTCGGTGTAGTGATCGGGCAGGGCACGGATGGCGGCGTTCAGTTCCCGCTCCACGTCAGACAGGTTCAGACGGTGTTCACGCAGTTCGCTCTGGGCCAGTTGGATTTGTGCGATTTCGACGCGGCGGTCCCGGATTTCCCGTTGAATCCGGCGCACATTCGGCAGTTGCGCCTTGCGCTTGCGTAACATGACGCCGACGGCGTTGTTGAGTCCGCCCGCCTTGACCCGCTGGATGATGCGGTTGTACTCTTCCTCCAACTGCTTGACCCGGTTGGTCTCCGAGGTTAATTTGGCGGTTTTGCTTTCAATTTTCTGGGTTAGTCCCTCCGGCCCGGTGCGCAATTCGGCAAATGCAGCATTTTTTTCGGCCAATTCCACGGCGCGCCGGCGCACTACGGGGTTGATCTCCTCGATTTCCTGGAGTTTCAGCCGGGCGGCTTCCGCCGCCAGCGCCGCCTCCTCGCGTCTCCGAGCGGTCGTAATCTCGCGGAGCATCTCTGTGTCCCGCTGCGCCATCGTGAGGCGTCTCTTGGTTTCCTCCTGGAGCAGGGCAAGGAGAGGATTGCGCGCCTCATAGCACTGCACTTCGCGTTCCAGGGCGTCTATCTCGTTTGTAGCGGCGACAATGCGCGCCCGGAGCGAGAGCCGGCGGGCCGCGGTCAATTCCGGCGCTTCATCGGCGGGGGACGAGGCCGCCAGTTCGGTCTGTGAGTCCTGGATGCGCTGCCGTGCCGCCGTGATCAATGCCGGGATGGCTGCGCGGCGGTCGGCGCGCTGGGCGGGTTCGTTGAGGCGCTGGTCAAATTCCGCCTGGATGCTTCGCAACTGCGTCTCCATCGAGGCGAGTTGGCGTTCCAGGTCCGCGAGCGGGGTGTCTTCGGGAATCTCCAGCGGCTCATCGGGGGGGGACGTCTCCAGGTGTTTCTGGAGCGCCTCGATTTCCTTGGGCGCACGAGTGCGCGCAGCGTCGAGATGCGCGCCCTTGGCCCGCCAATCCTCCGCCGCCTGCAGGTGCCGCAGCGCTTCATCGTAGTACTCCACAATCCGCTTGCGGAGCGCCTCGTCAATCCCTTCCGCTTCGGCGAACCGCTTGCGCTGCTCCTCGACGGCGGGGCGGTTCAGGTCCGGTTCGCCGGGTTCCGGAGACACAATCCCGGCGACGTCCGGCGGTTGCGCCATCGCCGCCGGCATGCACAGGATCGCCAACACGCCCAGCATCGCCAGGCGGCGTCCTTGACTCCGGATTCTCTTCACATCAGCGCCTTTCGGTGCACGTCTCCGTTGTGGCCGGTCGCCAGCGCGTCCGCCGCAGCCTTGGGCGAAGGCGGGACCGGGCCACATCCCCGACCGAAAATCTCCATAGCAAAGCATGGTGAAATTCGATGTGATTTTCCCACCCCGCCGCTATATTACTCCGTTTCGGCTGTTGCTGCGGCATTTTCCGGGGCCGGCTTGTCACGGAAGAGCAATGCAAAAAACACAATGACGACCCCCGCCATGATTGCGGGAATCACCCAGATATTCGTCCACTGGTGGCCGACCGCTTTTTCCACGCCATCCACCAATTCGTATTCGGCGAACAAATCCACCATCAATCCTGACACCTTTGCGCCGACCACCATGCCCGCGCCATACGTAATCAAGGCGATGAAACCCTGCGCATTGGCCCGGATTTCCTCCGGGGCTTCGCGGTCCACGTAGATTTGCCCAACCACGAAGAAGAAATCGTAGCAGATGCCATGCAGGAGAATTCCGAGGTAAAACATGAAGACCAGCGCTTCGTTATTGCCAAAGGCGAAGAGCAGATATCGTGCGGCCCAGGCAACCATGCCGCAGAGCAGCATATACTTTACGCCGAGACGGACGAAGAAGAAAGGCATCACCAGCATAAAGACAACTTCCGACATCTGGCCCATCGTCATTTTTCCTGCGGCATTGGCCACGCCGCTTTCATTCAGGAACAAGTTGGTGAAGTTGTAATAGAAAGCGAGTGGAATGCAAATGAGCAGGGAACACGCCACGAAGACCGCAAAAGAGCGATCTTTCATCAGACCGAGGGCGTCCAACCCCAATACATCCCGCACAGCGACTTTTTTCCCTTTGCCTTTGGGCGGCGTGTTGGGCAGGAAAAATGAGTACACCCCCATCGCGAGCGACATCCCTGCCGCAATTTTCAGCGGAATGGCGGTCGGCTCGATTTTCAGGAACCCGATAATCAGCCCGGCGACGATCCACCCCAGCGTGCCCAGCACCCGGATGCCGGGAAACTCCTTGCCGGGGTCTTTCATCTGATGGAATGCGATGGCGTTCACCAGCGCCAGCGTGGGCATATAACACAGCGCATAGCCCAACAACACCCAGAAAAACTTGCCGGGTTCCGTGATCGTCGAAGCCCAGTACATCAACACCGCCCCCAACAAGTGCAAGACGCCCATCACCTTCTCCGCCGAAAAAAAGCGATCAGCCACCATTCCCACAAAAAACGGCGAGACAATCGCCGCCCACGCCGTGGTGCTGTAGGCGCTGCCGATGTCTGTCCCTCTGAAGCCGATGGCGTTGAGATAAGTTCCCATGGTGACGGCCCATGCGCCCCAAATGAAGAACTGCAGAAACATCATTGTGGATAATTCAATGCGCGTTCTGATTTCCATGATTGTGTCTTTCTCCAGGTTGCGATTCGTTGGCACGTGCCGGATGCGGCCTTCCGCAACCGGCCGACTTTTTCAATACCGCCCTGCATGTGATGAAAGCGCCGATGCCGCACATGTGGCGTCTCCGCGTGTTCTGATATGACTATAGGCAAGGCCGACCCGGAACATCAAGGCGACTGCCGCGACAAACAGGAAAAAACACAGGCACCGCCATCCTTCAGATGTGAATCAACTGCACGGAAATTCGTCAAGGTAAGCAGAACACACGACTTGGAGCGCCTGTGTGATGGAGGATGTGAGCATGAACACGCAACGCAGCATCGCAAAGACAGCCTATGTGCTTTTTCTGATTGGACTTGCGCCATTGGCTTGGGCTTCGGACCATCCGTTGCACGCGCGGGTCAGTTTTGACGCCGGCGGCACGCTGATCCGGGGCGTGGATGATGCCGAATGGAGTCAGGCGCCATTGAACACGATGGTGCTTCAGGGCGATACGCTGTGGGTGGACCAGGGGGGGACGGCGGAAATCGAGTTTTCCGGCGGCACGTTCCTGCGGATGGCGGACGGAAGCAGGGCGGAAATCGCCGGGCTGCCGCCCAGCGGGCTGGTCCGGGGCTGGTATGGCTCATTCCAAGTGCAGCGCATGAACCGCAGCAGCGGTGACTTCGTGTTCGCGACGCCGGCCTGCATGGTGGAGGTGGAACGCGACACGGCGGTGCGGCTGGATGTGGTGGACCAGGGCGCAACGACCGTGAGCGTGAGATGGGGCCGGGTTATCGTGCGAACCGATGCGGGCGGCGCGGTGTATGTGAATACCGGGCAGCGGGTCTGGGTTGATCCGGGGATGCTGCCGTCTACGCCCATGTTTTTTGATCGCACGGTGGAGGACGCCTTTGATGTATGGAACCGCGAACGCGCGAAATTGCTGGCCGAAGGGTTCAAGAGCGCACCCACATCGGTGAGTTTTGCGCCGCAAACGCTCGGAGTGGTGGATTTGGCGCCCTACGGTGAATGGGTCTATGTGGACAATCGCCATTACTGGCGGCCCACGGTGGTGGTGGATTATGTGCCCTATCGCTACGGCTACTGGAGTTACGTGCCGGTCACGGGCTATGTCTGGGTGGGCCGTTACCCCTTCTCCTACATCACGACGCACTATGGCCGGTGGCGCTATCACGTCTCCTATGGCTGGATATGGGCTTATGACCCCGTCTGGAGTCCCGCGTGGGCGGCCACCATCCGCTGCGGCGACTATTTCATCTGGGCGCCGGTGGACTTTTATCACCGTCCCATCGTGGTGCGGGATTCGGCAGTCTTCACCGTGGGTGGCGTAATGTTCGACATCAGCGTAAGTTCCTATGTTTACGCCGGCGCCTTCTATCGCGGTCCGGCATATGTTTACCCGCTCACCCCTGTCATTGCCACATACGTGCGCCAGCGCCCGCACGAAGTGAATATCTGGAACATCAACATCAACATCAACGCGCCCAACCGCGTGCGGACCCCCTACACCCTGCCGCCGGACCGGGTCCGGAATTACAATCCGCCCCGCGCCATTCGCGGCCCCGCTGCGCTGGATGAAACAGCGCTGACCGCACAACACCGCGCGCAGCGGCTGGAATCATCGCTGGGGCGGGACCGCTTCACGCATGTCGCGAGCACTGGCGGGCGCGGCCTTAAGACGGACTTAAGCCCCCAGGGTCGCATGGCCCAGGTTCGTAATGTGCGCATGGAAAGCACCACCGCGGATGCCCTGCGCGCAGCGCCGAAAATCAGGGGCGCCGACCCGCAGTTAGGTCCGGGCATCGAGCGGCGCACCATGACGGCAAGCGAGGCGACGCCACGCGGCGATGCGGGCCGCGGCGTCCGGTCAGGAGCGGCCCCGGCGGACGCGCCGACGCGTTCGGGCGCGTCAATGGAAGAGCGTCCCAAACGCGGAAGCGCGGTTCCTTCGGAAGCGCGCCCGATAATGCCAGAGCCAAGCGGCGCACCGGCTTCCGCCCCGACAAGAGGGGACGCTGCGGGCGGCGGGACGATACGCACGCAAACGCAGCCGCGCGGTTCGGCGACGCCTGCAGGCCCTGCGGAGCAGGAAAACCGCCCGGAGCGCGGCGCACCGGTCACCCCGCGAACCGAGGCGCCGTCCTTGCGCGGTACGCCGACTGAGGGGCGGTCGTTTTCGCCTGCGCCGCGCACCACAGTGCCGCCCACTTCGCGGGATATTGAGGCCACCCCGGGCATCCGGGGCCGCGGCGCAGCGTATCAGCCGACTCCTTCTTCACGCCCGGCGCAGACAACCCCGCGACCGGCAAGCCCGCCGGCAATCAGCCGTCCAAGTGTGCCGAGCATGAATCCAGCGCCATCGCGCGGGGCGCCCGCCGTCAGTGCGCCCGCGCCAAGCGTACGACAAAGCGCGCCAGCACCCAGCGACCCCCACAGCGCGCCCAGCGTCAGTGCGCCCGCGCCAAGCGTGCGACAAAGCGCGCCGTCAGTCAGCCGAGGCACACCAGTCATCAATGCGCCATCGGTTGGCCGCAGCGCGCCAGGCATCAGTGCGCCATCGGTTGGCCGCAGCACGCCAGGCATCAGTGCGCCATCGGTTGGCCGCAGCGCGCCAGGCATCAGTGCGCCATCGGTTGGCCGCAGCGCGCCGACCATCAGTGCGCCATCGGTTGGCCGCAGCGCGCCGACCATCAGTGCGCCATCGGTTGGCCGCAGCGCGCCGAGCGTGCGGGGTGGTGCGTCAGGCGGAGCCGTTCGGGGTCGGTAATACAGGAATGACTTCCATGAAATCGCTCCAGGAACTTACATACGGCCATAAAGCCGGGAGAAAACATCCAAGTGATGGGCTGCTTATAGAAGACGCGATATCCTGTCGCGTCGGTATTTACGGGAAACAACGCGGCACGACGCTGCGTCCAACACAGAAGGAAATGCACCAATGAAAACGATACGACGCTGGAGAGCCGGCATGGCGGTGTCGGCAATGCTGCTTGCGGCGACCCTCGGATTGACCGGGTGCCCCCCCTATTTGACTGATCCCGACGCGGAGTATGACGCGGGATTCGCAGATGGCTTTGCCGTGGATGAAAAATACTGGGAGGGTTACGACGACAGTATGGCCACGGTGGACGCCGGACCCATCTACTACAGCGGCGGGAGCATTCCCTATGTGACTTTCCCATACTATGACGCGGGCTATTGGGACGGCGTATGGTACGCGTACAACGACGGGTATTTCGTCGCATATGATTACGCCTTTACCATCGGTTTCAGTGAGGGCTACGACATGGCTTTTCAGCCAGGGTGGCGGTCGTTTCTGGCCAACGATGTCCACATTGAATACCTCGACGGCGGATTCAGCGACGGCTATAATGACGGATTCTCCGAGGGCCGCGTTTTCGGCGCATGGGACTATGATGCCGGCTGGCCCTTCGACTGGCTGGATGCGATGATGGACTATCGCGCCGGCACAGACCTTATCATTGGGGGGGTAGGCACCGGCGAATACGGTCCGGTCTATCTCTATGAATACGGAACAGACCCGCATGACTTCCTGAAATCTGTGCGCGCCAACCGCGCAAAGCGTGGCGAACTACTCGCCGTTCGCAACCGGGACGACGCCAAGGCGAAGAGTTATGAACTCAGTTACCGTCCGTTGACGACGGAGGCGCGAAACGCCCTGAATATCGCGCCGACCACATCCCCGCGCGGCGACCGGAAATTGACCCTGGGCAGCACCTGGCTCCAGCGCATCAATGAGTACCTGAACGCGATGAAATAGAGCAAAGCGCGAGCGGGAACAGGAAAAGGACAGAAAAAACAAAAAGGACAAAAGGGACAGCAGGGACAACAAGGACAGCAAGGAAAAAAGGGACAACATAGACGATGCGGGAAACAGGTGAAATCCCCTCGTTGCACCGTTCCTGCGGTGCAACGAGGGGTGCTCTGCGCCAGGCAACAACGCAATCCAAAGAAACGCGTTGCCGCATCCCGCGACGCAGGAGCGTCGCGGTGGTGCGTTACATCGCAGGAGCGGTGTAACGGGGGAGAAAAGTTAAAAAAAGAACGCCAGGCAGAGCCATATTCTCGTCGTCGCTTCTTTTGTTCCTTCCATGCGTCCTTGCCGTCCTTGCTGTCCTTGCCGTCGTTTCAACCCTTCGCGCGTTCCCGGGAATTGCCTCTTTCCCCCGAGTGTTACCTGTAATCGGGGCTGAAACCCATCACAAAAGGAGATCACGATTATGGCAGAGACGCCGTCAACAATGCTGCCGCTGGGCACCCCGGCGCCTGATTTTTCACTGCCCGACACGACGGGAAAAATCATCTCGCTGAAGTACTTCGATGGGAAAAAGGCGTTGCTGGTGATGTTCATCTGCAACCACTGTCCCTTCGTGAAACTGGTGAGGCACGAAATTGCCGCGATTGCAAGGGAATACCAGCAAAAGGGGGTGGGCATTGTGGCCATCATGCCCAATGATGTGGCAAATTATCCGGATGACAGCCCCGAAAAGATGGCGGAGGAGGCGCGGACCGTGGGTTATACGTTCCCGTATCTGTACGACGCCACCCAGGAAACGGCCAAAGCCTACCGGGCGGCCTGCACACCGGATTTCTTCCTCTTTGACGGGGAACGCAAACTGGTCTATCGCGGACAGTTGGATGATGCACGCCCCGGCAACGGTAAGCCGGTGACGGGCGCGGACCTGCGTGCAGCGTTGGATGCGGTGCTGGCGGGGAAACCGGTGTCGGCGAACCAGAAACCCAGCATTGGCTGCAATATCAAGTGGAAAGCCGGTAACGAGCCGGATTATTACCGGTCCTGAACGCCGCCCGCGAAGCGATTGCGGCCGGGGCATATATCCCGTCGGACCTGCAAGCGACGAAACTTGCTTTGCACTATGGGGAATCGCGTATGCTGTTTGCGAGAGAGGGGTAATACGCCGCCCAGTTATCAGGATATAATTAGATTGGGTGACGTGGAAAAGGCAACGGGAGCATACGGGACGCGATGAATCCCGACACAGCCGCACAAAAGTACAAAGAGGCCGGCCGCCTTTATCTGGAGGGAAAACATGCGGCGGCCCTGGAGATACTGAATCAATTGGAGCGTCATTTTCCCCGCCAGCGGCAACTGATGCTTGCCCGGGCGCACTGCCTGGCCAAATTGTTCCGTCCCATCGAGGCGGTGGTTCTTTGCGACCGAATCCTGGCGCGATATGATTGCAGAGAAGCGCAAGAACTGAAAATGCGCCTGGTCCGGAACGACGGAATTCCCGATGATCCGGAGGAATTCGCGGCGGTGCCGCTCCCGGAGCCGGACCCGTTTTTCAAGGCGCCCCGCCATACGCTGCCGGCAGCCTTTGTGCCGACAGGGTACTTCTGGCGTCAAGTGTTGCAGATTGGCGGCATCGCGATTCTCGTTCTGATCTTTCTGCTGCTGGTGGCGGCCAATTTTGGGCTGGTGTTTCAGCCCGTAACGCCGTGAGGCGGTGGAAGAAGTTGCTCCGCCACGGCGATGACTGCAAAATGTCTTCAGTGTTACAACCCGAAAGGGGACGGAGACAATGTTTCCAGAACGGCGAAAGATGCTTCGACGCCAGGCGGACCGGGAAATGGTCCATTTACTGGAGCAATTACAGGCGCGACGGCAGGAGGACAGATCGCGGGAAGAACGCCATATGCGCCGACGTGCAATCCGGCATACCTGCAAAGTCCATATCGCCTTGCGCATTCACGAGAACTGGGGCCGGTCCGACGAATGGACGGTATCCGAGCATCCCGTGAAGGGGCGCCTGCTCGACCTCAGTGACGAGGGATGTTCCATATTCAGCAGGCAACAGTTGGATATCGGCCAGAAATTGAACCTGATCGTCGTTTTGCGGGACGGTTCGAAGATTCGCGCTTCAGGCGTTGTGCGCTGGAACAAGGCTGTGAAGGAACATGACGGTTATGCTGCCGGGGTGCAGTTCATCAGCATTGAGAACGGAGACCGACGGCGGATTCATGCGTTTCTTATGGAATTGGACGAGTCTATCGGATTGTAGGAAAGAGTCGTGCAACCAATTGGAATGTGAGTGATGAAAAGCGTATTCGTAATCACAATGTGGTCAGGGGGAAGACCCGCAAAGAAATGGAAATCCGAGCAGCCTCCAACGATGCTGCCGCAGGGGACAGGTGTTTCGTTCGTCAATATCGCCACCAGACTGCCGGTGCAGATCATCGGCAGTATTTCCGTAGAGGAGTTTGAATCGGGCAAAGAAGAAATCGAGATTGGTTTTTATCACCAGTCCGACGCCAAGGAAGAGCCTCGAACGCGTTCGCCTTTCGAGGAAGAATCCAACATACAGCGGCTGTTCTGAACCCAAACGTCCTGCCTGTCATTCCGCCGCTGTCTTTGATTCTTCCAGTATGTGAATGACGACTTGCGGCGGGCAGAAGAAACGCACAGGTAGAATGCTCGCGCCAACGCCGGGCGAAGTGTAGCCCTGCATCTCGTCGAAGCGCCATGCTCCCCGGCTCATCGCCCGCGGATGCTCGACATGGTGCATGACGGGAAAGCCGCCCGGCAGGCAGATCTGCCCGCCGTGCGTGTGGCCGCATAACAGGAGGTCCACCCCATGCGCCGCCGCTTCCCGATACACTTCGCCGGAATGGGCGAGCGCGATGACAGGCATGCCGTCCGGCACGCCGCGCAGCGCCGCCGTCAAGTCATGGGTGCGGTAGTAATGAGTATCATCCAGCCCCGCCAGACAGACCGCCGCCCCATTGCGTTTCAGGATGACATGTTCATTAATAAGAACACGCATGCCCATGCGCTCCAGCGCCTCGGCCATTTCCAGCGAATCGTGGTTGCCGGGCACGACATAGACCGGTCCGCGCAGATGTGGCATCAACCGCGCCGTTTCGGCAAGCGCCCGGTCCGGGTCGGTCCACAGTCCCTCCCGAAAATCGCCGGTGATGACGCAGCAGTCGTATTGCAGCCCCTGCAAATGCCCAATCAAAGCATCGGTAATCGTCGGCTTGATATCCAGGTGCAGATCGCTGAGATGCAGGATACGGAATCCGGCGAAAGGCGCCGGCAGTCTGCGAAGCGACACCCGGTTTTCCCGCGTCTCAAAGGCGTGTGCATTGCGCACACCGCGTCCATAAAGGCCAAGACATTTCAGCGTAACCCGCAGGCTCCACCTCAGAATGGGCAGGTACCGGGGATGAAATATCATCATCCACACGCCGAACTCGCGGGGCGGTTGATATTGTTCCAAAGCGGTCCGTTGCGCCACAAACTCGGGGGCAAGCCGGTCGCGCAATGTCGGCGCATCCCGCACAGTCGTCATAACGCCGCCCCATCCTCCTTGACCGGCATACCGCAGATGCGCCCTACTGGACATCCCGCACCGCTGTCGCGCCGGAAGCATTGCTTCAGGGTTTGGCCGCACCCTGCCCAATCAGTGTCATGCGGCGCGACAGTTCGCGCAGATACTCGGTATCGCCGGCGGGGAACTCTTCCGTGCCCCAGCCGGAATATCCGATTTCGTCGAGGGCCTTGCGCACTTCGGGGAAGTTCACATCGCCCTCGTAGGGCAGTTTCACCCACTGGTAGCCGTCCCGCTTGAAATCTTTGATGTGCACCTTGCAGATGCGCTTGCCCAGCGTGCGAATCCAGTCCTGCGGATAACCGAAAATGACGACATTCGCCACATCGAAATAGGCGCGCAGCCACGGGCTGTCGAATTCATCCACATATTGGGCGAATTCGAGCGGGCTGAGCAGAAACTTATTCCAGACATTTTCGACCGCGATGACCACCCCCAGCGACTCGGCCAACGGCAGCATCGTGCGGATGTTCTCCTGCGACCGCTCCCATGCTTCCCCGTAGCGCACCTGTTCGGTCACCACGGCGGGCACCAGCAGAACAGTGTCCGCCCCCACGGCATGCGCGGTGCGCAAAGCGTTTTCCAGCCCCGCCTTGCCTTTTTCCACCACCGCCGGATTCGGGTCCGACAGGGGCGCCTGCCAGCCGCCGTAAATAACCGAATGGATGGGTACGCCCGCCGCCCGTGCGGCCCCGCCCAGGCGCTTCGCCGCCTCCAGGTCTTCCATCGGCGGCGCTTCGATGCCGTCAAAACCCAGTTCCTTCGCCAGCGCAAAGCGCTCCGCATCGGGTTTGTCCGCCGGCAACCGGCCCAGTTGAAGGCCCTTGAGTAACGGGGCATACTGCGTTGCCTCGGCGCCGGTGCGCGCCGCCATTCCCACCATTGCCGTGCCCGCAGTCGCCACCGCCGCAGTTTTCAAGAAACCTCTCCGATCCATGTTCATACCCTCCGGTTGCATAATCAACTTCTCTTGCCTGCCGCGTTCACCCACCAAAGTCTTTGCGTGCAGGTTCAAACACCGCGCAAAACCCGCCCATAGTCTGGCCCGCCGACGCAAGGAAGTCAACTTAATCGCAGCGGTGTCAATCAGAACATGAATAAGACATGCACACTGCGGTGTTTCAGATGTTGCCGGTCAGGGTTCGTTCCCGTACGCCTGACGCTGCTTGAGAGCGCAGCGCTGACCGGTTTTGAGGATTAATGGGATTCGTGAACAGAAATCCAGCAATGACGCCCCAGCACAAGAATGACAGGGAGTGGAAAACCATGTCGGAAAACGAATGTGATCTGCTGGCCACGCGAAAATGCGTGCCGTGTCGCGACGGAATGCCGCGTCTGGAAGGGGAGGCGCTGGCGGCATTGCATGCGCAGTTGGGTTCAACATGGCAACTGGTCGCCGGGCATCATCTGGAACGGGAGTTTCGTTTCCCGGATTTCAAAAGCGCGCTGGCATTTGTGAACACGGTGGGGAATATCGCAGAAAAGGAGGACCATCATCCGGATATTTACTTGTGCTGGGGTAAGGCAGCCGTCAAAATATGGACACACAAAGTGGACGGGCTGACCGAAAACGATTTTATCTGGGCGGCAAAAGTGGAACAGGCCTACGAAAATGCCGTGCAATGACCTGAACGAATACCTCCGGGTGACGGTATCCGAAGACGGACATCTGGAGGAATACCGCTATGTCAAAGCGCACTGTGGCCGGGGCGTGGGCGATGCCTCCTTTCTTCTGGATGCTCTCCGGGGACTTTCTGTGGAGGAGGTGCTTGCGTTGTCGCCGGAATCCCCCACCTTTATCAACCCCGCAGACTCCCGCGAGGCATTTCTTTACAAAAAACATCTGGCGGGGCTTCAAGCCGCCCTGCGCGTACTGACCGGTCGGGAGGCGTGCGGTCCGGATTCGGCTTGCGCCGCTGCAAGAATCGAGTGTGAAGAGACCAGGACCGTGCTGACAGCACGCATCTCCATGAACACGCCCGCGGCGCCCATTCCGCCTTGTCACAGCACCTGCCGCAGTGCGGCGCCTGCCATTCCAGCCCGACGCGGCTGATTGGGTATAATCCCCCCATTCAGGATTTCGAAGCACATTCCTTGCGCAAATCAGGAAAAAGCGTCCATGGCTTTCATTCAACGACATACGACCTTCCCGGTGATGGTCGGCAGGGTGCAAATCGGCGGCGGCGCACCGGTCGTGGTGCAATCAATGACCAATACCGACACCGAAGACACCGAGGCAACGGCACAGCAGATTATCGCGCTGGCGGAGGCGGGTTCCGAACTGGTGCGCATCACCGTGAACACGCCGCGCGCGGCGGAGTGTGTGCCGGACATCGTCGCGCGCGTGCGCGACGCCGGCCACGAGACACCCATCATCGGCGATTTTCACTACAATGGACACCGCCTGTTGACAAAATACCCGCACTGCGCCCGGGCGCTCGACAAATACCGGATCAATCCCGGCAATGTCGGCAAGGGACAACAGCGTGATGCGCAGTTCGCCACCATCTGCTCCGTCGCCAGGGACCAGGGAAAACCAGTACGAATCGGCGTGAACGTGGGATCGCTCAACCCGGAACTGGTCATGGAAAAAATGCATGAAAACACCGCGCGCGGATTGGGAAAAACTTCCGAAGAAATCACCAACGAGTGCATGATTCTCTCCGCGCTGCAATCGGTGGAACTGGCGCTGCAATGCGGCCTGACCGAAAATCAGATCGTGGTGTCCTGCAAGACCAGCGTGCCGACGCACCTGATTGACCTGTACCGGAAATTGTCCACACAGACGCACCAGCCGCTGCACCTTGGCCTGACCGAGGCGGGCATGGGAGCGAAGGGGCTGGTCTGGTCGGCGTCGGCCATGGGAGTGCTGCTGGCCGAGGGCATCGGCGACACGGTCCGCGTGTCGCTCACGCCCGCGCCCGGCGGCGACCGCCGCGAGGAGGTGCGCGCCGCGCAGGAACTGCTCCAGGCACTGGGGCTGCGCCAATTCGCGCCGAGCATCACCGCATGCCCGGGCTGCGGCCGCACCACCAGCACCGTCTTCCAGGAACTCGCCCAGCAGACCGAAGAATATGTGCGCGCGCGCATGCCCGTCTGGCGGCAGCAGCATGAGGGCGTCGAGACGCTCAAGGTGGCGGTGATGGGCTGCGTGGTGAACGGTCCCGGCGAATCCAGGGCCGCGAACATCGGCATCAGCCTGCCCGGCAACGGCGAAGCACCCGCCTGCCCGGTCTTCATTGACGGCGAAAAACGCCACACCCTCTCCGGCGACAAAGCGGAAATCGCCGCCCGCTTCCTGCAACTGCTTGAGGAGTACGTGGCCATGAAGTATCCTAAGCGTCAAGACGCCTGTCCCCAGCCCGGTTTGACCACATCCAAGGAGTGAACGCCATGTTGCGCCGAGTCGAGATCAAGGGATATCGGGCGCTCTCCTATGTCAACGTCAATCTGAGCGAATTCCAAGTCATGGTGGGACCCAACGGCAGCGGCAAAAGCACCTTCTTTGATGCGATCAAATTGCTCAGAGACATTCTCAATGTAGGCTTGGAACGGTCAATTCAGGGTGACCATCGTTTCGATGTCCCCATGCGTGCTGTGGACCCGCTTGATTTGTCATGGATGCGCTCCGATGCGTCAATCGAAATCGCCCTGATGGCGGAATTGCCCGAAAAAATCCGAAAATCCCTGTCAAACGGCTATTCATATTGCCGATACGAAATCACGTTGAAGGTCGCGCCTGAATTGAGGCTCGAAAACGAGACTTTCTGGCTGTGTCATTCATTGCCTTCCGAGCGAAAAGACAGTTTTCTTTTTCCCATGCCTGCAGCGGTGCCGGACCGAGTCTGCCGGCCCCCCGGCGCGCAAACACCTGGCGGCTGGCGCAAGGTACTCTCCAAAAAGGCGGATACAGGAAATGACTATTTCAGGGCGGAAACATCGGACTGGAATACCTTGTTCCGACTGGGGCCATCGAAGGCGACTTTGGCCAATCTCCCCGACGACGAGAAAAAGTTTCCGGCGGCGACTTGGTTCAAGGGGTATCTGATGGAAGGGGTGGAGCGGCTTGTCTTGAATGCCGAACTGATGCGAAGCCCTTGTCTTCCCGGACCCTCCCGTGCATTCCGCATGGACGGCTCCAATCTGCCATTGGTGGTAAACGCACTGCAGGAAAAAGACGCCTCGCGTTACGCCGAGTGGCTGGACCACATCCGCACTGTCCTGCCCGACGTGGAGTCCATCACCACCAGTGAACGACCGGAGAATCGGGCGCGGTATCTTATCGTGCGCTTCAATACCGGACTGGAAGCGCCTTCCTGGGCGTTGTCAGAAGGCACCCTGCGGTTGATTGCCCTAAGTCTGATCGCCTACGCGCCGGACACCCCGCAAGCCATCCTGGTGGAAGAGCCGGAAAACGGCATCCATCCCCAGGCGATCGAGGCGGTTTTTCAATCCCTCTCAAGCGTGTATGGCAGACAGGTCTTTCTGGCGACCCATTCGCCGGTGATTCTACGTTGCGCCAAGCCGCACCAGTTGCTTTGCTTCAGAAAGGCTGAGAACGGCGCAGTAGCCGTTGCGCGCGGAGATGCGCATCACAAATTGAAGGACTGGCAGCACGGAATTGACCTGGGCGATTTATTTGCCGCCGGGGTATTGTCGTGAGGGACTGCGTCATCTTGGTTGCGGACACCAATATGGAGAAGGTGGTGGACGCATTTTTTCGAAAAGCCTCTGTTCACGTCTCTCTTGATTGCGGCCCTTTTGATTTTGACTGCAGGCAAGACCTGATAAAGGCGAACCAAGCCGATCCGGGCATGTATGTACGCGGCCATGAACTCTTGCGCCTCTTTCAAAGCACGCACCGTCATGCACTGATGCTGCTCGATGCGGAATGGAGTGGTTCTCCCGGCGCAGCCCGGATCGAGTCCGATGTGCGGGAAAAACTCTGTCATAGCGGTTGGCGAGAAGGCGAAGCGGATGTCATCGCCATAGACCCGGAATTGGAAGCCTGGATATGGATAGACTCCATCCATACCGCGCAGGCGCTTGGGCACTCAAGTTACGAAGCGGTGCGGCAGTGGCTTCACGAAAAGAAGATGTGGCCAACAGAATCTGTAAAGCCGCCCGACCCCAAAGCGGCGGTGGAATCGGTGCTGCGGGAACGAAGAAAACCACGGTCCAGCGCAATTTACGCCAAAATAATTGAACAGGCAAGCGTTCAACAGTGTGTTGATCCCGCTTTTGCCAGATTGCAAAAGATATTCCAGAGATGATTCCCAAAATAAGGGAAGACTCTCCGGAATCCAAATATCCGGTGGAAAAGGCTCAAGACCATGAATATCAACAATGACATCCGGAAGTTGGTCAATGACACGCCATTCGTGGACACGCACACGCATCTCTGGGAGGAATCCACGCGCCTGGCGGCGCTGGAGGAGCGACGGGGAAGCGGTATCCCCGCTTCGGATATCGGGATGCTGTTCTCGCATTACACGGATTCGGATTTGATCGTGTCCGGCATGCCGGAGGCCGACTTGAAGCGGGTCTTCGGCTATGACCTGGAACCGAAGGACAAATGGGCGCTGATCGCGCCGTATTATGAACGTGTCCGATTGACGGGCTACGGCCGGCATGTGCGTGCATCGGTGCGGATGCTCTATGGCGAAGAAGACATTCACGCGGGCAATGTGGAGGCCATTTCGGAAAAACTCCGCGCAGCGGTCAAGCCGGGCTATTACCGGTCAATTCTGCGGGACGTCGCCAACGTCGAATACGCGCATGTAAACAGCCTGCAGACGCCGGTCTTCATGGAGACCGACATGCCCGACCTGCTGATGCAGGATTTGAGCACCGTGGCGCTGGGTTCCGGACTTGATTTGACGGCGGTGCGAAACGCGACAGGGAAAGATGCGGACACGCTGAAAGAATGGCACGGCGTGATAGACTGGTGCTTCAAGACCTACGGGCCGCGCGCCATCGCCACAAAAAACCAGAGCGCCTACACGCGGGGACTGGACTACGCGCCGGTGAGCGCCGCGGAAGCGGCGCCGATTTTTGCACGGTACCGCAAAAAGCCTGGAAGCGTTTCCCCGGCGGAACTCAAAGCGCTGCAGGACCACCTCGCGCATTACTGTATCCACAAGGCGACGGAATACCGCCTCCCGGTCAAACTGCATCTGGGTTATTTCGCGGGACACGGCGGCATGCCGTTGCACCGCGTGCGCCACAACGCCGGCGACATGTGTCTGCTCGCACAGGAACACCGCGATGCGCGGTTTGACATCTTCCACATCAATTATCCGTATCAGGACGAGGTAATTGCGCTGGCCAAACATTATCCGAACACCTGGGTGGACATGTGCTGGGCGTGGATCATCAATCCTGAGGCAAGCGTGCGTTTTCTAAAGGAATTTCTGATGGCGGCTCCCGCGAACAAAGTGTTGTGCTTCGGCGCGGATGTGCTGCCCGTGGAACTGGTGCCCGGCCATGCGGCGGTGGCGCGAAAGGGCATTGCACAGGCAATCACCGAGTTAATGGAAGAAAAGTGGATTTCCATGGACGAGGCGGAAACACTGATACAGCGTCTGATGCGCGGCAACGCCCTGGAACTGTTCGATCATGATGGAAAAATCGCGGCTTGGGGAGGTGAAAGGGCGGCGTCATGATGGCCATGAAAGCGCATCTGCTCCGCGAAATCCTGCCCCGCGTGGAACGCCCGTCGCGCTATCTGGGCGGCGAGTTGAACTCCGTGCACAAAGACCCGGAGACGGTGGACCTGCGCATTTGCCTCTTTTTCCCAGACCTCTATGAACTGGGCCTGGGGAACCTCGGACTGCACCTCCTGTATGCCGCACTGAACGACCTGGACTGGATATGGGCGGAGCGCTCATATTGCCCCGCGCCGGACATGGAGGCGCTGCTGCGACAACACGGCCTGCCGTTGTTCCTTCATGAATCCAAAGACCCCATTGCTGCGGCGGACCTCATCGGTTTCTCGCTGCAATCCGAACTCACCTATACGAACGTCCTGAATACCCTCGATTTGGGCGGCATTCCATTGCGTGCGGACGCACGCGACGACACGCATCCGCTGGTCTGTGCGGGCGGTCCTGCTGCCTTCAACCCGGAGCCGATGGCGCCGTTCATGGATTTTTTTGTCATCGGTGACGGTGAAGACGCAGTGTTGGAGATTGCGGCGGCGCTGCGGCCGCTGCGCCATGCGCCGCGCAGGGAAAAACTGAAGGCTGTCGCGGCAATCGAGGGCGTCTATGTACCCGCATTCTATCCGATGGAAACCCTCGACGACGGGAGCATTGTGCCGCCGGTGGACGGACCGAAAATCCGCAAACGTATCGTCGCCGACCTGGATGCCGCGCCGTTTCCGCATAATTATATCGTGCCTTTCACGCAACTCATACACGACGGCGCCGCTCTGGAGATACTGCGCGGATGTACGCACGGCTGCCGTTTCTGTCACGCCGGCATGGTGACCCGGCCCGTGCGCGAACGGTCGCTGGAACGCATTGACGCAATGATTCAGCGAACGTTGGAGAAGACGGGACTGGAGAACATCTCGCTGGTTTCGCTGTCCACGTGCGACTATTCGCGGTCGCGGAGCCTCGTGCGGCTGGCGGCGGAACGCGCGCATCGGGTAAACGCCTCCGTGGCGTTGCCCTCGCTCCGGCTCGACTCGTTTTCCGTGGAACTCGCCGACATGATAGCGGGCGTGCGCCGCAGCGGACTGACCTTTGCGCCGGAAGCCGCCACGCCGCGCCTGCGCGCCGTAATCAACAAGTTCATCCCCGATGAGGAGTTGATTGCGATGGCATGCGAGGCGTACCGGCGCGGCTGGGAACACGTGAAGACTTATTTTATGATCGGCCTGCCCACCGAAACCGACGACGATGTGTTCGCAATCGCCGACCTGTGCAAGCGCACCCTGGAAGCGGGCAGACGCATCAGCCGCCGCGCCGCCATCCGCACCGGCGTCTCCACCTTCGTGCCCAAACCGTTCACACCATTCCAGTGGGCCGCGCAAATCAGTATTGACGAAACCGTCCGCCGACAGCGGATGCTGGCCGATGCGTTCAAGAAGATGCGCGGCGTCAAGTTCGGGCGGCACGCCCCTGAGGCGTCCTACATCGAGGGACTGCTGAGCCGGGCGGACCGCCGCGCGGCGGACCTGATTGAAGCCGCCTGGCGTCACGGCGCGCGCTTCGAAACGTGGGACGAACAACTCCGCATGGACGCCTGGCGCGCCGCAATCGCAGAAACCGGCTATAACGCCGAAGCCGCGTTCCGCGAACGCGCGCCCGATGCGCGCTTTCCGTGGGACCACATTGACGCGGGCGTGACAAGGGAATGGCTGCTGGAGGAATGGCGCCGCGCGATGGCGCTGGAACACGCGCAGGATTGCCGCAGCGGCGTCTGCAACCTCTGCGGCGTGAATCGCCGGACGCCTGAACTGTGCCGCCGGATGCGGGAGCGGCAAGCCGAGGCTTCGGCACAAGAGACCCAATCGAAAACCGCAATCCCGGACAACCGATCCCAACGTGGTGCAACGGCCACGGACCGCGAGCCGATACAGCGCATCCGTTTCCGCATCGGACGCAGCGGCGAAGCGCGGTTTCTCAGCCACCTGGAAATGCAAAGCGCGTGGGTGCGGGCCTTGCGCCGGGCGGGCGCGCCGCTCGCCTATTCCAAGGGCTTTCACGCACACCCCAAGGTTGCCTTTGCCGCCGCCGCGCCGCTCGGCGAGGAAAGCGAAGGCGATTACATGGATGTCGTGCTGGAGGGATTTGTCTACCCCGACGAACTGCTGGCGCGCCTGCGTGAGACGCTGCCCCGTGATTTTCACGTCTATCACGCCGCCGACGTGCCCCTGCGCGGTCCTTCGCTCACGAGCAGCGTTGTCGGCTTCGCCTATGCCCTGTTCACCGACGCCGCACATGCGCCCATCGCCGACGCCATTCAGCAGATCATGCAATCCGACTGCGTGACGGTTGCGCGCAAGGTGAAGGCTGGCGGAGTGGGCATTACTGCCGACGGACAGGACCGCCGGAAAACCGTCTCCCTGAACATCCGGCCGATGCTCGAATCCCTGTCATGCCGTCCAGCCGAGGGCGGCGGAACCGTGATTGACTTCGTCACGCGCAGCGTGGACGGACGCCTCGCCAAACCCCGCGAGATCATAGAATTGCTGGGCTTGGACCCGGTGTCCACGCTGGTACGCAAGCGGGACACGTATCTGTGATCGCAAGGCCGGGGACACAAAGAACGAAAACGACGCAAAGGACAACAGGACATACGCAATTCGATGGGAAAAAATCTGGAGTACAGGCGTTATCCTGCCGTTCTGGAGTACAGGCTTCAGCCTGCAAAAAACAGATGGCATTTCCGCGCAGAAACTGGAACTCCCGACGCAACACCAATAGAATAGCCCTGAAGGAAAGGGAGAAACGACCATGTACGCCAAATCAACGCTGGGGTTCATTGCTGCCGCATTGTGTTGTCCGCTTCCCGTGATGGCGGCGACTTTCCATATCGCGGAGGACCGCATGGCGGTTGTGAATGGGGAGCGGGTGTTCATCCTGGGGTTGTACGAGAATCCCTCGGACGACGCCGTGCTCCAGGAAGCGGCCGATGCAGGTTTCAACCTGGTGCATGTTTCCGCTGACAAGGCGGCCCTGGACCGGGTGCATGCCCACAACTTGTGGGCATGGATCAATACCGGCTACGCGATTGACCTCGGCGAGAAGGCGGAAGAACGCGCAACCGCGTTACGTTCGATGGTGGAGCGTTTTTCCGCGCATCCGGCGTTCCTGGTGTGGGAAGTGCCGGACGAAGCGCTTTGGAATTGCTGGTATGAAGCCATCCTCTGGCGCACGGGGGAAGAACCGCGACGCCTGACGGAAAAGATCAATGCACTGGAAGACGAAGACCAGAAACGGGGACTGCGCGAACAGTTGGCGGAAATGCGGCGTTTGCAGCACCTGGCCCGCTACGATGAAGCGGAGCCGCTCGCGGATGCCCTCTGGAGCGCGCTCGGGGAGTATCCCCCACGCCCCGGCTACGGGCTTGCCGACGCGCCTGCGCGCGCCGCAAAACTCTGTGAAGGCATGACAGCGGGCTACAGACTCCTGCGGGAAATTGATCCCGACCACCCCGTCTGGATGAATCACGCGCCGCGCAATCAAATCGCCCAACTGGCCATGTTCAATCAGGCTGCGGACATCGTGGGTTGCGACATCTATCCCATCCCTTTCACGCCGAAACTCGGCCACAGCGACCTCGCCGAGCGCAGCGCCGCCGCTGTCGGCGCTTACACCAGAAGGATGCAGCAGGCCGCCCCGGGCAAGCCGGTGTGGATGGTCCTGCAGGGCTTCGGCTGGGGCGACATCCAGCCGGAGCGCAGCGAGGCGGATCGCCGGGAACTGCGCCGTCCCACCTTCGAGGAATCCCGATTCATGGCCTTTGACGCGATCGCGCGCGGCGCGCGCGGCATTCTCTATTGGGGTACCGCCAGCATCGAAAAGGATTCGACGCTCTGGAAAGATTTGATGCGGCTCGCCGCCGAATTGCGCGCATTGCAGCCCGTCCTGTCCGCGCATGATGCTCCCATCGGCATTCATGTCGAAATCAAAGAAACCTTCGGCTCCGTGGACCGGACCATCCACGCATTGCCGAAACAGGTCGGCGAGAAAGTCTGGCTCATCGTCGTGAACGAGTGCCCCGACCCACTGGTCTATGTGCTGCGCGGTCTGAACGCCCCGGATCAAACCGTGTACCAGGAAATTGACAGTGGGCAGCGGGTGAGTGTGGAAGAGGGAACGCTTTCGATGGGGATCGCCGCGCAAAGCGTTCACATCCTCCGACCGGAATGAAAGAGGCTTTTTCGCCATGCGGACGCAATGGCCGGAATGGGTTTCGGATTGGACCGCATCCGTCAAGAACCTGATCTTCCCGATATTCTGCAAGGAATGCGGCGAACGGTTGTTTACAGAGGAAAACGGCTGTTTCTGCGCCCATTGCTGGGAATCCAGTCCGCGCATCGAACGGCCGTTCTGCACCTGCTGCGGGAAGCCGCATCCCGGCTTGGCCGGGTTCGGCATGCCGCAGAACTATCCCTGCGCCGATTGCCGCAAACGGCCCAACCCCCATATCCGCCGCATCTTTGGCGCAGCCCGCTATGAAGGCGCAGTCGAAGAGGCCGTGAAACTCCTGAAATTCGCCGGACGCGAACGGCTCGCCAAGCCACTGGGCGCATTGATCCTGGATTTCGCGCAACGGGAGTTGGATGTGGAATCCTATGACCTGATTGTCCCGGTGCCCTTGCACAAGGTGCGTGAGCGGGACCGCGGGTTCAATCAATCCCGCCTGCTGGCGCGCGAGGCGCTGCCCGCCTTCCCGCGCGCCCGCCCGGATGAATCGCTGCGCCGTATCCGCCCCACCCGCACCCAGAGCAACCTCAAGGGACCGGAGCGCCACGCCAACGTGCGTGGCGCGTTTGCCGTCGTCGGCGATGCCGTGAAGGGGAAAACCGTCCTGCTTATTGATGATGTGGTGACTACCGCGGGCACGGTGACGGAATGCGCCGCCGCCTTGCGGCGCGCACGCGCCGCTCTGGTGGATGTGTTGGCCGTGGCGCTCGCCGTGCCCGATCCTGATGCGCCCTGGGTTTCTCGACCGCCCTGAGACCTTCCCCCTGATGCAGCACGTGCACCCTTACTTGATATCGGCGGTCATTCGCTTGAAAATCGAAGAAATCCCCTCGATTTTTTTTAATCTAATCAATTGCAACCCGTGACGCTTCAGTTTGTCGAATGCGTCAATCTTGTCGCGCGCCACAATCCGCCCTGTTTCGACATGGCCTTCTTTGTTTTGTGCGGCAGCGGTGTACTCGAAGACAGGCATCACTGAACCTCCTTGACTCGGAACGGCATAATCAGTACGCATGATAAGCAGGTATTCCGTCCGAGCGGAAAGATTCGGTGCGAGGACTCTTTCAAGCCGCTTTTCAAATTGCCATGAACCTGATCGTAGTATAAGAGTTCCTCTTGCCTTTGTCAAGATCTGTTTGTAATCTGCAATACAAACACATTGCCTGCCTGAAGGCCGAAACATAGCAGCCCTGAACGATTGGCGCCGGCGTCGGGAATGCCTCGTTGGCAAATGCTTGTTCAGGAGTCCGCCAACGAGGCCTCATAGCCGAGTTCTCGAATCGCGCGCACCAGGACCTGCGCATCCATGGCTTCCCCGAAAACCACGGCCTGCCCGCTGTCCAAATCCACGGTGGCCTCACGAACGCCCGACGTCTGCCGCAACGCACGTGCTATGGTATTGACACAGTGACTACATGTCATGCCGGAAATGCGAATGGTGATATGATCGGTCATCGTTGATGCAGTTTCCCCGCTGGCGGTCTCTCCTTTTACGACGACTGATCGCTTTTCGAACAGGCTGGCCAGCAGGATAATCAGCAAGGCGACGGCGCTGGCATTCCCCACCCATCCTGACGCATGCGCTTCGGCGTGATGCGTCATGGGCGCCATGGCCTGCGGCAGGTAGTTGTACAAGGCATCGAGGGAAATCCCCGCCAGCAGCGCCCCCAGCGCCGCCGTAACCAGATAAATGATGGCGGTCCGGCGGCCCAGCAATTGCCAGACCACGGAAATCGCCGCAGCATTCGTTGCAGGTCCGGAGATCAGAAAGACAAGCGCCGCCCCCGGCGACGCGCCCATATGCATAAAGCCCAGCGCAATGGGAATGGATGCGGTGGAACAGACGTAAATCGGAATGCCCACCGCCATCATCACCAGCATCGCCGCCAGCCCTCCCCCCAGATATGTCGCCAGGAAGTTTTCCTGAATGAAAACCGACATCGCTCCGGCAATCACAATGCCGACCAGCAGCGGCCTGGCAATATCATGTGGAAGCGTGACAAAACCATACTCCAAAGCGCGCGCTATAACGCCCCGGCGCGGCCCGTCGCTGCAACAGGATGCCGTGCATGCGGGCACGCCCGATGCGTCGGTCTCTCCGCCGTTCCGGTCCGGATCCAGAACCTGCGCCGCCAGCCCTCCGATGACGCCCGTGGCCAGCGCCACCACCGGACGATATACCGCCATCACCGGTCCCAACAAGGCGTAGGTGGCAAAGATGGAATCCACCCCCGTTTGCGGCGTGGAAAGCAGAAATCCCACCGTCGCGCCGCGCCCCGCGCCATGCTGCCGGATGGACGCCATGACCGGAATCACCCCGCACGAACACAACGGCAGCGGAATGCCGAACAGGGAACTCTTGAACACCGGGCCAAGCCCGCGCCCGCCAAGGTGGCGCTCCACCCATGCCGGCGTGATCGCCACCGACAGGACCCCGGCCATCAGAAAACCGAAGAGCAAATACGGCGCCATCTGCCCCAAAACCAGCCAACAGGCCGATGCCAATGCCACAACAGTTTCCATACGAATCATCCAAGGGTCGCCAACTTTGCGAAGCGCCATCACCCTACGAACGGAACACTCGCATTTTTCGATTTAATCCTTTTCCATTATTCTTTTTCCCTGCACGCTCCTGACGCATGTCAATTTACTCCCTTCATCGTATTCCGAACAACCAAGAACAACCACCGGCGCCCAACAGCGCATGTGTAAAACGAAGTCCAACATGGCAACCGGATGGTCCAATCCACTATGATGCCGGCGCAATCCATGGAGGAACACCATGCGCGCGGTGATTATGTTCGATTTTGACGGCGTTGTTGCGGACTCATATGATGTGTTTTTCGAGACCTTCACGGCGGTCTGCGCAGAAATGGGCTTTGACCGCCTGAATTCCAGGGAAGCGTTTCTGAAACTGTTCGAAGGGAATCTGTTGCAGCAACTTCTGAAGGCGGGCTTTCCGCTCTGGCGGTTGAAGGCGCTGGTGAAGCGCTTTGAACCGCGCATCGCCGAGGCAAACCTGAAAATCCGGCCCTTTCCAGGGATGCCGGAATTGCTTTGCGAACTGGCGGCGGCCCATCCCGTCTATATCATCACCTCGAATGTCTCGCGTGCCGTGGAAGCCTTTTGCGCGCGCTTCGACATTGCCGGCATCCGCGACGTGATTGGGGCGGAAAAGGAAGCCAGCAAGGTCAAGAAGATTCGCGCCGTGCGCAACCTGCATCGCGGTCACGCGCCGTATTATGTCGGCGACACCAAGGGCGACATGATTGAAGGCAAGGCGGCCCGCGCCACCACCGTGGCCGCCGCTTGGGGCTGGCATCCGCTGGCGACGCTGCACGCGGGCGCTCCGGACATCATCGTTCACGATCCTGAAGAACTTCGTCGTATCTTCCTGTGAAAGAACCTGCGAAGCAGTATGAGGCATTTGTGTAATAGACTGTTTCCGCGCATGAGAGCACAAAGCATTTGGGATTTCAGATGGAACTGGAGCCGGAACGCCCGTTTCGCAAATGCCTCAGTATGCGCTGCAGCAGGGGGGAATGAGAACGCATTGCACCCGCCTTTTGCGCTTATCACGTGGGTGTGCGATGGAAGAGAAACCATGCAACGACCGCAAAGACGGCGTTCGCCATCCAGGCCGCCGCGAGGGGTGGGATTTTGTCGAGATAACCCAGGCCGATGCCGACATAGAAGAGCAGAAGGTAGGCCAGGGTAACGGCGGCGCTGACGCCGAAGCCGATGGCGATGCCGCCGCGCCGCAGGCGCATGGCGAAGGAAATGGCGAGCCAGATCATGATGAAAGCGAGCGCGGGCCGCGAGAATTTGGCGTGGTAATCCACCCAATACGGATTCACCTGCATGCCCAGACGTTCAGCCCGGCGCAGGTCGGTCGCAAGCGCCTGCGCGGATTTACGCCCTGTGCGTTCCTCCAGTGAAAACAGTTCTTCGGGCGCTTCGGTGAACGGGGCGGATATCTGGGTGATGCGCTCCACGCTTTGCTCCCACTCCTGCGTGGGGTCGAAAGTGAAGCGGCGTCCATCCTCGATCAACCATTGACGGCGCGCATCGTCCCAGAAGATGCGCTGGGCCCGGATCTCCTCCACCCTGTCGCGCCCGATGGCGTGAATGTAAACATCCTGCCCTGTCAGGGCTTTCCGGTTGAACTTGAGGATGTGACAGGTCCACCCCCCGCTGAGGTGCGCCCAACTGACACCTTTCATTTCGCGTCGCACAAACTGAGTGAAATATTCCTGCTCGATGCGGTTGGTCGTTTGCGCCGCCTGAACGCCCAGCGTGTCCTCAAAGAAGAAAGCCCCAACCGCAATGACGAGGGCGAGGAATATGGGCGCGCGCGCGATGCGCCGGAGGCTGATGCCGCCGGCGAGCGCGGCGGTAATTTCCTGGTCCTGGGCGGCGCGCCCGAGCACCATCAGCCCGGCAACCAGCACCGCCAGCGCCGTGGTCTGGAACTGAAACAATAATGTGGGCGTATAGGCCAGATAATAGAGAAAAACGATGCGCGGGGGGACATCGTAGCGGGAGATGTCATATTGCCGCGCCGTAAGAAAGTCTATGATGATGAACAGCAACAGCATCGCAAGCATGAAGCGAATCATGACGCCGATGAAGCGCCGCGCAAGGTATCGGTCCAGGATGGTCATACGCGATCCACCCTCCAAATCAGCGCCGTGCCCGCCAGCCCCAGCAGAATATTAGGCGTTTGTTGCATAAGAATGATCACCAGCAAGGGCAGGGAGGTGCGCGGCTCCATGACCTTGGTCAGGGTGAAATACACCGCCACAATGGCCAGACCACTCGCGAAGGTATAGGACCGGCCCGCCCGCTTGATGCGCGCACCAATGGGGGCCGCCAGCAGGCTCACTGCCAGGCACATCAGCGGAAACGAGAGCCGCTGGCTGAGTTCAAGCCGCACGGCGCGCAGTTCGCGCTCCACCGGTTTGGCCTGCGTGCGTTCCAGTTTTTCCGCGGTTTCGCGTTCCAGCGCGAACAATTCGGCGAGGCTCATGCTCTTGCGTTCGCCTTCCATGGCGCGGGGGGATAGAGGCGGCACGGCGCGACGCCCGACCTCAAAGGTGGTGCGGGGCACCATGTCGCCTTTTTCCGCTTGAATGTAGTGCCCATGGCGCATCTCCAGCATGGAAACACCGTTTTCCTTCACCAGTTGCGCACTTTCGGCATAGAACGCATTGGCGCGCCCATCGGGCAACGGCTGCAATACGACAATGTCGCGCAGCGTGCCCCCTTCCTTTCGTCCGACGTATACGCGCCACTCGCCGTATTGGTGCATGGCGCCGGTGGGCAGCATGTCAATCGTGACGCGCAGCGGAAGGTCACTGCGCAGCAGATGCGTCAGGCGCTTTTGCGCCCAGGGCTGGCCCACATCCTGGGCCAGAAAACAGATGCCGCTCAGCAGCATCCCCAACAGGATCACCGGCAGAATCAGCCGCTTGAGCGGCACTCCCGCGGCCTTCAAAGCCACAATCTCATTGTATTGCGCCATCCGCCCATAGGCGAGCATGATGGCCATCAGAAAGGTCACTGGAAAAAGGTATCCCACCAGCGTCGGCACGGAGTAAATGGAAATCCACGATATGTCCATCAGCGTGATCTGCGCTATGGGCACCTCGCGCAGCAGTTCCTTCAACTGCGTTTGAATGGTGCCGGCGATCAGCACGAAACTGATGATTATCGAGGCAACCAGCGCCGGTATCCAAATCTGGCGCAATATGTAACGACTGATGATACCCAACAGGCCGTCTCCACAATGGCGGCTTTCCGGCTGGTTTCATGACCCATCGGACAGGACGGCATCCGGGAAAACCGGGTCAATCACCGTGGAAAACGCCAAGTATAGTGCATTCTGGGATGACCTTGCATCCTTGTGGTCCGATCACCGAATGGAAGCCATATTTGCGCGGAATCGGCGGTATATGTTAGAGTCATCGCTTCCGTTCCTTCCCTGATAAGTTGCCCATTGGGACGGGCCTGGCGCAATCTATATTTCGGAAATATTGGAGGACGTCTGCACCATGCAGGATTTGTTGCGCAGACACAAGAAAGCGATCCTGGTTTTCATCCTGGTCTTTATCGGTATCCCCTTCGTGTTTTTCTTCGGCACCCCATCCACATGCGACCGCCGCGACAGAGGTTTTTTTCAGGATGAGACCATCGGCACGGTCGGCGGCGTGCCTCTTAAAGCATCGGACTTTCGGCGTTTTCTGGACACCATGGCGGCGCGCCAGGCCCAGGGTGGCGAACGGCCCACATACAGGGACTTGGATGAAACCGGCGCGGCGGATCGCATCCTCCACCAGATGGTGGACGCCGCCCTGATCTCCCTCCAGGAAAAACCCCGCAAATTCAAAGTCGCCCAGAACCTGCTGGAAGAGGAAATGCGTAAATGGCCGATGTTTCAAACAGAAGAAGGAAAATTTGATGCGGCTGCATGGAACGAGTGGGTTCGGCAGAATCCACGGCAGGACTGGAACACGCTTTATGAAAGCATTCGCCAAGGCTTGGACAGAAACGTTTTTTTGAGCATGGTGACTGCGCCGGCAGGCCGCATCCTTGACAGTGAGATCGATCAGCAATTGCAGGATGACCACACCAGGATTCAGATCAGATATGCAAAGATTGAGCCGCCGGTCACTCTGGGCGACGAGGAAATCCAAAAGCAGTACGAGGAACATCTGGAGCAATACCGCACCCCCGACGCCTACGTCGCGGAATTTGTGGCGGTCTCCCTGCAGCCGCCGATGCCGGAAAAGGCGCTCGACATCGTGCGCCAGGCGCGCGGGGGCGCGGATTTCGCCACCTTGGCAAATGAACATTCTGATTTCAAATCGGACAATGGCGGGGATATGGGCTGGGTGAGCGAAGGGCCGCAGCAAATGGACTTCCGGAAACCCCTCTTCGCACTGAAACCGGGCGAAGTCAGCGATCCCATCCCCGGTTTCAACAGTTATTTCATCTATAAGGTGGAGGAGGAACGCACCAATCCCGATACCCAGGAGCGGGAAGTGCGCGCGCGACAGATCATGCTCCGCGCGCAACTCTCCGACGAGGAACGCGCTGCACGGGATGACATCGCCTCGAAAATATTGGAAAAGGCCAGGGAAAGCGGCGACATTGCGGCGGCGGCCGCCGCCTTCGATCTGGAAGCGAAAAAGACCAGCCTCTTTACAAAAGAGAGTGAAGAAATCGAGGGTGTTCCCACTGCGGATGTGCGGCAATTCCGCACGATTTTCGATACGTTGGAGGAAAACGAAAAAGTCGCCTCTCTGACCGCCCGCAGCAACATTTACGTCGCCCGTCTTGTGGAAAAAACCCCGGGAATCATTCCCCCCCTCGATGAAATCCGCGAGAAGGTTCATGAGGACGCGGTCGCCGCGCACAAAATGACCGAAGAGTATCAAGCGCGTGTGCGGGAATATGTGGAGAAGATCAAGGAACAGGCAACGTCGTTGGCGCAAATCGCCGAACTCTTCCCCGAACTGAATGTCGAGATCAAGGAAACGGGTGAATTCACCCGGAAAGAATATCTGTTCCGCGATCAACTGTACTTGCAGACCACGCAGATATACGACGCCGTCGGGCGGGGCGAACCTGGAACAATGGGCGGCCCTCTCAAAGATTTCCAGAATCAGACGTTTTTCGTCGAACTCGTGAAACGCACGCCGCCGACCGAAGAAGATAAACAGAACTGGGCTGAGGAACGCAAGCAGCGGCGTGAATCCCTGATGACAGCGGCAGAAAACGAGTTTCTGGAAGATTACCTCGCTGATCTTCGCGAACGGTCCCTTGCCCAAGTGCCCATCCGCCTGGACCAGAAAGCCATTGACCGCATCCTGGGCCGCGATCAACCGCAGGAAAGCGACGAAGGGGCGGCAACACCGCTCCCCCCGCGCGTGACACCTGACGCGGGCATTCTCGAAGGACTGCGCGGCGACTGAAGAACCTCGTCCCAGACAGCCGGCCTGCAACGCCTGAAATTGCGAAAAGGCGTCAACGGCGGACGATGTTTTATCAACCACGAAGGGAATGGGAGCATTCCTGACATGCCGGAAACAGCGCAACCAGCCTTGGTTTTGTTGAGCGGGGGCATGGACTCAAGCACGCTGCTGCATTTTGTGGTGCGCGAACTTGCCCGCCATCCCGTCTATGCCCTCAGCGCCCACTACCGCCAGCGCCATGCGCGCGAACTGGAATGCGCCCGCCGGCAGGCGGCAGCACTCGACGTGACGGAGCATCATGTGATTGATCTGGGCACCGTGGGAACACTGCTCCGCACGGGATCCACCCTGATTGACGGCGGCGCTGCGGTGCCCGATCTTGCGGATGTGCCGCCCGAAGACCGTGACCAGCCCCCGACCTATGTGCCCAATCGCAATATGCTGTTGCTGGCCTTGGCGGCAGCCTGCGCTGAGGCGCGCGGCGTCTGCGATGTTTTTTACGGAGCGCAGGCGCAGGACGAATACGGCTACTGGGATTGCACCCGTGCTTTTCTTGAGCGCGTCAACGCAGTGCTGGCGCTCAACCGCCGCCATCCTGTCCGCATTCACGCACCTTTCATGGACAAGTCCAAAGCGGAGATTGTGGCCATCGGCGCGCGGCTTGGCGTGGATTTCGCCCATACATGGACCTGCTACCGGGGCGGCGACCGCGCCTGCGGACGCTGTCCGGCCTGTGTCGAACGCGGCAACGCCTTTCACGCCGCCGGAATCCCGGACCCGATTCCGTATGAGATGAATCATAAGCAGGTGCCCTCCGGCCCGTCGGGCCGGAGCGCGTGAGCGCCGGCAGCGCGGCATTTCTTGAGCAAGAAGTGGGTTCTATTCCGTTGTGCTTCATTCCCGCAGATCGGGTTCGATTCAACGCCAACAAAGCATAAGAAACGGAGGCCATCCGAAGACGGCCCCCGGTTCTTTTGCGCAGAAAAGTCAGGCTGCCGACGGCAGGCCGAGGCAGAATCCGTCCTCGGTGCCCTCGCCCGGACAGGCATGGTAGCCGCCGTAGTTGTAGAACTGGATCACCCGCAACAGTTCGCTGATGTTGATTGACCAGTCCTGCGGATTATAGTCACTGGCGTGCGGCGTGCAACTCCGGTCGCCGGCACCCGGCGCATACCCATCTTCGCTGTCGGGATCACAGTGGTATTCGCGGCTGTTGTAGAACTGGATCACCCGCAACAACTCCGACAGGCTGATCCGATTATCTCCATTCTGGTCAGCGCTATGGAATTCATCTTCTCCTTCTCCTTCACCCTCGCCCTCACCTTCGCCCTCACCTTCACCTTCGCCCTCACCCTCGCCCTCACCTTCCCCTTCACCTTCGCCCTCACCCTCGCCCTCACCTTCCCCT
>CALEDJ010000003.1 GCA_937951485.1 uncultured bacterium | reverse complement strand
TTGAACCCCCCAAAAACATGGGGTTTTTCGCAATTGCAGCGGGAGAACGGCGCGAAAATGCGGCAAAATGCGACGACTTGTGCGCCGAAAAAGTGCGGTTTTCCGGGTGTTTTCGCATTCTTGACCCCGTGAACGGTTACTGAGGAGGAAACTGGAAAGTGGGTATTCTGGAGAGGAGAACGGGCTTTCTGAAGCCCCGAGTATGCATGGCCGCGGTCCTTGGATATGTTTTCATATCGCTTGTTGCCCTCGCCTATGAAATCGGCGGCCCGGAGGATCAGGGCTACGTTATCAGTGACGAGGACCGGGAGAAGATTATGGCCGCCTTGCCGGATAAGGCGCCTGGTTCGCCCGCGAAAGCGAGAAAACTTCTCATATTTGACCTCAATGTTGGATACGCCGGCCATCCCTCGCGGTTCTATGCGAATCTTGCGTTTCAGGAAATGGGCAGGAAGACCGGCGCCTTCGACGTGATCATCAGCCGTGACCCGGCGGTATTCGAGAAAGCGCGTCTCGCGGAATTTGATGCGGTCTTCTTGAACAACACCGTGGGCAACCTGTTCGACAATCCCGATCTCAGGCAAAATCTGCTGGAATTTGTCTATGGCGGCGGGGGGCTCATCGGTGTTCACGGCACGACGGTTGCCTTCTGGCGCTGGGGCGAGAACGGCGGCGATGACTGGCCTGAATTCGGGCGCATGCTCGGCGGACGGGGCGCCAACCATCGCGACGCCCGGGAGCACGTCCACATTAAGGTTGATTCCCCCGGCCACCCGCTTGTTGCGCCCTTTCCGAAAGAGGGCTTCGAGATTCGCGACGAGTTCTTCCGCGTCACCGATCCATATTCGCGCAACAGGGTGCGCGTGCTATTGAGCATTGACGTGGAAAAGACCGACCTCAGCGCAATGCCCCACGAGCGGGGGGACCGGGACTATGCCGTCGCGTGGGTGCGCCATTATGGCCGGGGGCGGGTGTTTTATTCGACGATTGCCCATAACCCGTACCATTTCTGGAATCCCACAATGTTGAACTTCTACCTGGGCGCGGCCCAGTTTGCCCTGGGCGACCTTCCAGCGCCGACGATCCCCAGCGCCCGGATCACCCCCGCCATCGAAGCGCAGGAGAAACTCGGATGGCGGCTGGGTATCGTGGCCTACACATTCCACCGATACACGCTCTTCGAGACCATCGAGAAAACGGACCAGTTGGGATTGGCTTACATGGGCGGACTGGACTTCCAGAAGGTCAGCAAGGACATTGACAAAAACTTCAATGCGGATTTGAGCGATGAAGAACTGAAGGCGATCCGCCTGAAACTGGACGACGCGGGCGTGCGCATGCTGACCTGTTTCTACTCCGTCATCCCCGGCGATGAGGAAGGGTGCCGCAAAGTCTTCGAGTTCGCCCGCAAGATGGGCATCAAGACCCTCATCTCCGAGCCGCCGGTGGAGGCGCTCGACACCATCGAGCGGTTCTGCGACGAATACAATATCCAACTTGCCATCCACAATCACGATCAGAAGGCGTCGCCCCACTACTGGAGCCCCGAAGCGGTCATGCAGGTTTGCGAAGGCCGCGGCCCCCGCATCGGTGTTTGCGCTGATATGGGGTACTGGATGCGCAGCGGCATTGACCCGGTCGCCGGCCTCAAAACGATCGGACACCGCCTCTTCGAGGTTCAGATGCATGACCTGAACGAACTGAGCAGCGATGGCCACGATGTGCCCTGGGGCACGGGCGCGGGCCGCATACGGGAATTTCTGGAGGAAGTCCATCGCCAAGGCATCAAGCCAACGATGTTCGGGTTGGAATACTCTTACAACTGGTACGAATCCATGCCCGAGGTCGAGCAGTCGGCGCGGTTCTTTGACGAGGTTACCCTGGACCTGGCGAAGTAGAGCGCCAAACGGCTTTCACTTACGGCCCGGACGGAGCATGAGGAAGAACAAAACAGTGCATGACTGGGTGATTCCATTGATGGCGTACGATTGGGGCGGGGACCGTGGTTCATTGAGCGACATTGATCAGCGAATCGCAAGCGCCTGTGGGGACAAGAAACAGTTAAAGGAAATTGAGAAGGCGCTTCTCGAGATCCTCCAATCGGAGGCAAAAGTTCCAGCGAAGGAGTACGTTTGCCGAAAACTCGCCCTTATTGGCACAGGTCGAAGTGTTCCTGCGCTCGCCAGGATGTTGTACGACGACGACCTGTCGGACTGTGCGCGCTTCGCGCTCGAGGGGATACCCGATTCTTCCGTGGACAGGGCCTTGCGCGCGGCACTGGATAAAATTGACGGCAATCGGCGCGTGGGAATCGTGAACACATTGGGCGAGCGCTGCGACCGGAAGGCCGTCCCCGTATTATCGAAGATGCGGAACAGCCCGGACAAGACATTGGCGGCAGCGGTTGAGACCTCGCTGCGAAAGATAGCGGCGCGCACGGCGCATGGCCCCGCCGGTCATGGCGAGGAAGTGCGATGACGGCAACAAAATCCGGCAAGAGCAAGGCTTCCGGCGAAGTCATCAGCCGGCGCAGTTTCATTGGTAGAGCGGCCGCTGTGGCGGGCGCCATGTCCGCGCCGGTGATCATCCCCGCATCCGCGCTTGGGGCGGGCGGGCATATCGCCCCGAGCAACCGGATCACGGTGGGGCAGATTGGCCTGGGAAGAATGGGGGTGGGACACCTTCGCCACCTCGCACATAACGCGGCGGTCGAGGTCCTCGCGCTCTGCGAGGTGGACCGTACGCGACTCGAAGACGGCAGGAGGGAATTGGAGGGACTCTACGAAAAAAGGACTACAAGCGGGACGTATCGTGGCTGTGAAATTTACAACGACTACCGTGAATTGCTGGCCCGCGAAGACATTGACGCGGTAATGATTGTCACTCCTGACCACTGGCACACGCCCCAGTCCATCCATGCCGCGGAATCCGGTAAAGACGTGTACTGCGAGAAACCGATTTCCATCACCGTGGACGAAGGTCGTCAACTCGTTGCCGCGGTGCGGCGCAACAACCGGGTTTTCCAGAACGGGAGCCAATACCGAACCAACCCGACCATCCGCCGGGCCTGCGACTTCATCCGCAAAGGCGGACTGGGTAAGATCAAGTCCGCGTTTACCCTTTGGGGTTCCCTCGGGGGAATGATAGGCGCGGAACGCTTCCAGCCGTATGCCGCATCAATAAACGCCGCTGTGACCGGGCGTTCTTATACAACGCTTGATTTCGCATTGCCGGGCGAGCCGGTGCCGGAAGGGCTGGATTGGGACCTTTGGGTCGGACCCGCGCTCAGTCGTCCGTACAACCCCCTCTATCATGTTAACCCCTCGCGGGTCGTGGTGCCGTGGTCATTTTGTGAGGACTTTGGCGTGGGGCCGTCCACGTGGTACCACTCCCACTCCGTGGAAGTGCTTCAGTACGCCCTCGGATATGAAGAGAGCGGTCCCGTCGAAATCATCCACCCCGGCAGCAATGAGTTTCCAACTCTCACCTACAGGTACGCCAACGGCGTGTTGCTGCACCTGGTTGAGGGCTGGGCACAGGTAAAGCAGGTCTACGGCGCTGTCCCCGAAGACGCCCGCCTGGATGGGAATTTCGGCGGGGTGGTCGTGGGGGAGCGGGGCTGGATCACCACCATGTCCGACAATGCCGGAATCACGGGCGGCCCCGATGAACTCATGGCGGAGTACAATTCCCCGGCGCACGATGTTGATCTCGGCGGGAGGGATCACCACGCCAATTGGATCGAGTGCATCAAGACGCGCGGAAAGCCCCATTCCCATGAAGAAATCGGACATCGCGCCGCCTCCCTCGGGCATCTGACGATGATTGCATACAAACTGGGGCGTTCCCTGAAGTGGGACCCCGCACGCGAGGTGTTTCTTGAAGATGAACAGGCGAACCGGCTGCTGCGCCGCGCCAGGCGCGCCCCCTGGCGCATCTGAGAGCATCGCGCGCCTGTTTCTTCCGAAAACACGTTCTTGTCGGCCAGGGTGAAACTATTCGAACGTTGCCGGAAACGGCGACATAAAGGGAACCTGTCAAGCGTCGGCGAACCGTGCGTCATCCGATTGACCCGGTTCCATTGGGCCGGGTTCATACGCTTTTCACTGGGGGAAGCAGTATCAATATCGTGTGCTTGAATTCGTCCTGAATCCGTGGAAACCCGAAGCCAACGCCAAACCTCGCACGATGGAAGGGCAGAGCGGGAATGATTCCGCTCCGCCTGAATTGTCCAGTCGGGGACGGATCGCTTTGGAAATGTTTTTTCTTGCCGGGGAATGGTTCTTGTGCTAAAGTAGAGAGTGTGTATCCGTCCTCCCGGAGGACAGAAGGGACAAGATGGGGTTTCTTAAACCAACTTGGAAGGAGGGGAGTTGTGCGAAAAAATGGTTTTACCCTTATCGAGTTGCTGGTCGTCATTGCCATCATAGGCATCCTGGCCGCGATTCTATTGCCCGCCTTGGCGCGAGCGCGTGAGTCTGCCCGGCGCTCGTCGTGTCAGAACAATCTCAAGCAGATGGGCATTGTGTTCAAGATGTATGCAAACGAAGCGAAAGGTGAACGCTTTCCCACGCTGCAGGCCGGTTACCTGCCCTGGCGCAGCCTGACCGGGCGTTGCATGACCTTGGACCTGGCGCCAAATATCTTTGCCATCTATCCCGAGTATTTGACGGACCCCTATGTGCTGGTTTGCCCTTCGGACCCGGAAGCGGGCGACGCGAAGGAACTGTTCTCGCGTCCCGGCACGGACGAACTGTGTGTCGGCAGTTACACCTATCCCGCAACCGGTCCGACGGAAGGCCGGCAGCGGTGCGCCAGCGCGACGGATATTAGTTACGGGTACGTCGGCTGGACCTTGGATTGTTATGATAACCGCTGCGGAGAGACCAGTTTCAGTACGCTCTCTTCGATAATCTCACTCATGTCAGGACCCCCGCCTGTCCCGGCCACTGAGACGGGTCCGGCGCAACTCGTGGCGGCCATTGAAAGCCTCTTCGACCCGGTAGTCATCACCGCATTTTTGGCGGGCGCCAATTCTCTCAGCCCGGCACAAGCAGCCGCCGTCGCAAACGTTTTTGATCGGGACATCAATGTGGCCGAGGGCTTGGGCAATGGCGGCGGCAGCACCATCTACCGGTTGCGGGAAGGCATCGAGCGGTTTCTGATCACGGATATTAACAATCCCGCCGCGAGCGCAAAGGCGCAAAGCACGTTGCCTGTCATGTTCGACCACATAGCGGCCGTCACCCGGTCATTTAATCATGTTCCCGGCGGCTCGAATGTCCTATTCATGGATGGGCACGTGACTTTTCAGAAATATCAGGAATTCGGCAACGAATTGCCCAACAGATGGGTGGCCAATTCCCTCGGGATGATTGAGCCGCTGTTCACTGAATAACATTACTGTCCAAAATATTCTGATTGCCGGGAAAAGCCTTCTAGTATGGTAACCTTTCCCCTCACCCCACCCCTCTCCCAGTGGGAGAGGGGGTATATGGCGAAACCTGAGGCATGTTTGTGCTCCCTCTCCCTCCGGGAGAGGGATGGGGTGAGGGGGGATAACACGGGACACCTTGGTAATGGGGTCAATGATATCTCAGGAATACCCACGGAGCGGTTTACGCATAGGATAAGCCCGCCACATCATCTTGATTCCACAGGATTCTCAAGGGCTTCCGGGCATAGCCCTTCATTCCCTTGACAATCTGTTTTGGACAACACTGACTGAATAATTCGGATTTATGTCGGACTTCAAAGACCAGGTGACGCATTCCGGTCTCGATGATGCTCCCAGAAAAGGCCATCGCATTCTCGGCATCGACATGGCTCGATCCCTCGCCATCTTCTTCATGGTGATCGAAAACTACAAGAACGCCATGGAGGCCGACGGGAAAGGACCCGGCTGGCTGGTCTGGTTCTTCTCGCATATCGAAGGCCGGGCGGCGCCCGCTTTTGTAACGATCATGGGCGCGGGTCTCGCGCTCCTCGCGCATAAGGCCCTGGAATCGGGCGATTCGGCGCTTCGGCGGGACAGCACGTTGCGCATAATCAAGAGAGGCGTGTTTCTCGTCGTGTTGGGTATTTTTAACTACCAGGTCTGGCCGGGGGACATTCTTCATTTCTATGGCTTCTACATGGTCCTTTGCGCCCTGTTCCTCTTCAGACCCTCGTGGACATCTCTGGCCGCCGCCGCATTGGTGATGATCGTAGCCTGCTTTATCAACCGGATTTTTGACAACAAGATTGGATGGGAAAACGGACACATATGGTACAACGGGTACCTGACGCCCGGCGGCTTTGTCCGAAACACCTTTCTGAACGGCTACCATCCGGTCTTCCCCTGGACCGCCTACGCCCTGGTCGGCATGTGGCTCGCCCGGCAGCCCGTATTCGAAAAAGAAGGACGGCGACGCTGCCTCCTCATCTTCATTCCCATCACGCTGCTCTTCGAATTTGCGATGACCTTCCCCGGCTTCCTGCGCTTCTTCCGCCATCCCGACATGGGCGTGGCTTTCGCAGACGGTATGTTGCGATTCCTGACAGTGGAACCCGATTTAATTGTCATGTCGGCGCGCCAGTTGGTGGCCATTTCCGCGATTCTCGTATGCCTCGAATTGGCGGACCGGTTTCGGACATCCCGCATCATCAATGCGCTGGCCACCACCGGCCGTATGTCCCTCACCCACTACCTCGCGCACACGACGCTGGTCTTGGGGCCTATGCTTATATTGGACATACTGCAACAAGACCGTATGACCTCGTTCCTCATATCCTGTGGCTTCTTTGCCGCCGCGGTCACATTCTCGGTGCTCTACTCGAGACGGTACACACTGGGACCACTCGAAGCCCTTATGCGCCGGGTCACTGGGTAGAAAAGCAAGCAATCCGACTGCAGCGTGGGCCGAACAGCAAGTCAATAAGGCCTTTCCATTTTATGTATAATGCAAGCCGTCCAGAATGGATTGTTTACCTACTTTGACAGGAGGGACTGAAAATGAAGACGAAAAGAATGGGGCGGCGCGCTTTTATCCGGGCCGGGGTGGGTGGCGCGGCTGCCCTGGCGATGCTTCAGACAGGCCCAAAACGGGCATATTCGGCAAGCCCATCAAAGCCGGCGCTGCTCGGTGGGGAAAAGATATTCAAGGGAACGTTTCCCGGTTGGCCCCGGACGGATGCGCGACATGAACAAGTATGGCTGGAAGTCCTGCGGGCGCATGGCTGGTGCCGTCTGAACGGCGACTATGTCAAGCGTTTCGAGGACGAGTATGCCAGAACAATGGGAAGCAGGCATTGTCTTGCCGTGGCGAATGGCACGAGCGCCTTGTATGCCTCGCTCAATGCGCTCGGTGTCGGCCCCGGCGACGAGGTCATCGTTCCCCCCTACACCTTTGTCGCCACCATCAACGTCGTCTTGCTGCAATACGCCTTGCCCGTCTTCGTGGACACCGACACGAACACCTTCCAGATTGATGCCGCCAAAATCGAGGCGGCGATGACCGATCGTACCCGGGCGATAATCCCCGTCCACATCGGCGGTTATGTCGCCGACATGGACACAATCCTCGACATCTCCAAAAGGCGGGAGGTTCCCGTCATCGAAGACGCCTGTCAGGCGCACTTTGCGGAGTGGCGCGGGAAGCGCGTGGGAAGTCTCGGGGAAACGGGCTGCTTCAGTTTCCAGGTGACCAAGAATATCAGCGGCGGGGAAGGCGGCGCGATGCTGACAAACCGGGAAGACCTCATGGAGCGCGCTTTTGTGTTCCACACCAACGGCCGGCCCTGGCATCTCACCAGCGGCTTTTCATACGTGCAGAACGGCGCCAACCTGAGGATGACTGAATTTCAGGGCGCGCTGCTGCTCGAACAACTGACCCGGGTCGAAGCCGAAAGCCAGATCCGCGAACAGAACGCAGAGTATCTGACCAGGCGACTCGAAGCCATCCCCGGAATTCATCCCGCCAGGCCGTATGAAGGCACGACCCGGAACGCCTATCACCTCTATATGTTCCGTTATGACGCCGAAGCCTTCGGCGGCCTTCCCCGAGAGCGCTTCCGGCAGGCCCTGAGCGCAGAAGGCATTCCCAATTCGCCCGGCTACACCCCTTTGAACAAAATGCCGTTCCTGAAAGAAACCCTGTACTCACGCGGTTATCTGAATGTGTATGGCAAAGACACCATTGACGAATATTTCGATCGGATCGACTGCCCGGAGAACGACCGCTTATGCACCGAGGCCGTGTGGTTCACCCAGAACATGCTTCTCGGACCCCGAAGCGACATGGAAAGCATCGCGGATGCCATCGAACGGATTCACGCGAACGCCAAGGATTTGATGGCCTGAACCGGCAAGACGTTCAGCGGGATACATTCCGCTCCAACCTGCAACGATTGGAGCAAACATGTCCTTGCGGGAAACGTGATTACTTGATCTCCAGTATTTTTCCGTTGCGGCCGGTCTCACAACCGCGCCACAAAAGCCGACCGAAGGTCTCAGCAGGCGCTATCCCGGCGAGACGCCTGCACCCCACAGACTGAAGCCTGGATTCCAGAACGCTGACAGGCTGAAGCCTGGACTCCAGAACTTTGTGATCGTTTTTCGCGACGGCGGTCATATCCATACTGGAAAAGGCACGACGCGATGCGAGGATGCCGGCATGACGACATACAGATATCGGGCGGTGGATGACGCAGGGAACGCGGTCACGGGGACCATGGAGGAGCAGTCGGCGCACCGGGTCACGCGGCGCTTGCAGGAGCGCGGGTTGACCGTGACCTCGGTGGAGGAGATGCACCGGGAGCGCGGGCTGCTGCGCGCGTCCAGGCAATTGACGTGGGATGAGTTGCACCTGTTTACACTGCAACTGGCCTCGGTGGCGCGCAGCGGGCTGCCGCTGACGCCCGCCCTCAAGGCACTCGCCAAAGACCTGCGGTCGCCGCGTCTGAAGGCGGTGCTGGACCGCCTGCACCACGATCTGAACCGGGGGCTTTCGCTGGATGAGGCGATCAACAACCAGCACGAACTGTTTCCCCGGGTATTCGCCGCCGTCATGCTTGCGGGCGAACGCACAGGCAACCTCGCCGGCGTGCTCCAACTGCTCTGCGCCTACACCGGCCGCATGGTGAACATGAAAAACACCATCCAAATGAGCATGGCATATCCCGTGATGGTCCTTGCGGTGGCGGCGGCGCTGACATCTTTCCTGTTGTTAAAAGTGGTGCCGGTTTTTGGAGAAATTCTTACGGAATTCGGCGGGTCTCTTCCCTGGTTCACGCAACGCTGCATTCGCATAAGCGATTTTCTGGTGATCCATTGGGTGGATGTGATGATTGCCATCGCCCTTGCGGTGATCTTCCTGCGCATCGTCGTGTGGTCTTTGCAACGCCACGAATCGGGGCGCGCCTGGCTGGACTGGGCCACGCTGCACCTGCCGGTCATCGGCCGCCTGCGATACACGATGGCCGTGGCGCGCTTCGCGCGGTCGCTGGGCCTGCTGTTGCAGGCGCGCGTGCCCGTGCTGGATAGCCTTGAGTTGGCGGCGGCGGTGTCGGGCAGTCCCCAGTTGCAGCGGGCGGTGGATGAGGCGGTGATCGAGGTGGCAGGGGGAGAGCGTATCGCGGATGCGCTCTCGCACACGGGTTTCTTCAGTCACCAATACTGTTGGCTCTTGTCCACGGGCGAGGAACGCGGCGAGGCCGACACGGCCCTGGAAAGCATTGCCGACGGCCTGGACCGCGAGGCCATGATGCACGACAGGCTGCTGGGCGCGTTGATGACGCCGGTCCTGATCGTTGTGCTGGGTGTGCTGATTGGCAGCATTGTGGTGGCCATGTACTGGCCGCTTTTCCAGGGATTTTCCATGGTAGGGATGTTCTGAGGTGAACTGGAAGAAAATACTGTTTTTTGAACTTGACTCGGTCTTCAGAAAACGACCGGAAGCGTCGGAAGTGGCTTCTTCGTGGGATCGCCTGTGGTTTGTGCGGCTGTGCCGCAGGCTGCCGGGGCGTACGCCCGCAGCAACGACGCATTACGCAGACCCGTCCTGCAAGCCCGGTCCCTACTACCAGCGGCGGCAGCGGAAAAAGAAGTGGCGGGGACCACTCTATTTCCGGACAAGCCGATGGCGGCGCGATCTACTGCACGTCGTGAATCAACTCGCCTCCATCGCCAAGACCAACGGCTCCCTGGCAAAGGGGCTGGAGGCGTGCGCGCGCGAGCAGCGCCGCCTCCGAACGCAATGGCACGCGGGGAAAGTTTTCTCAATGCTCCAAGCGCTGGCAGCAGTCGCCATCGTCCTGGTTCCCGCCTTCATCTTCGGCGCGCCCCTGCTCGATCGTCCAGACCTCTATACTTATGTCTATTTCATCGGCATGGGGTGCCTGTCTCTGATTCCAGCAGGGATACTGCTGTACCGCGCCGGGCGGGTCGAGGCGGTCCTGCTGCGGCTGCGGGATGAGTTGCTGGCAGGCCGGCCGCTCTCTGAAGCGATGCGGCGGCTGCCCGCGTTCTTTCCACGATTCCACGCGGACATGGCAAAGGCGGGCGAGGATTCGGGGAAACTGGCGGAATGCCTTGAACAATCAGGCGAAGACGCACTGCGCGCGTATCATCTGCGCGGCATGATCGCGCCGAACATGACCTATCTCGGCCTGGTGCTGCTGGTTCAGTTCGTGTTGGCGCTGTTCATCACCGTGCGCTTATATCCTGTGATGGCAGATATATGCAGGGAGGTTGGCGCTCCCCTGCACATCGGCATGTTGGAAGTCATATCGCAGGGCCTTTCGTCATTGACGGGGTACTATTCCTCCATTCGGGGCTTTGCGACGACGCCAAACCCGCGTTATGCCGCGCCTGCGGCGGCGGTCATCCTGGTGCTCATCGGTGCGTTTTTCGCGGCGAGGCTGTGGCGGCGGCGCTCGTTCACCACGCGGGGTGTGGCGGCGGGTATGCTGATGATTCCCGGCATGCGCGGCCTCCTGATCCACCAGAACACAGCCAACATCGCCATGTTCCTCGAAAAACTCCTGCGCGCGGGCGTGCCGCTGGACGCCGCCCTGAACAACATCACCGAGACGGAGATTCATCCGGTCTTCGCGCGCGCCGTGCGACAGGCCCGCGACCGCGTGCGCGAGGGGGACGACCTCGCCGAGGCGTGGCGGCGCGCCGCGCGGCAAGCGCCGCTGCCGCCGTCGTTCCTCGCGTTCATGGAACTGGGCGGGCATTCGGGCATGCTGCCCGACGCCTGCGCGCGCCTCGCCCAGTGGCACCAGGCCATCGCCGACAAGCGCATGCGCATCCTGAACGAAATGATTACGCCGCTGTGCGTGCTGTGCCTGGGCGCGTTCACTCTGGCGGTGCAACTGGACTTCTTCACGATGATGATCGGCATTTATGAAGCCATGTTGGGAAGCATATAGGCCATGAGAATTGGGATGAGAAAACGCGGCATGCGCCGCAATCATCGCGCCGGCGTCAGTCTGGTGGAGTTGATGTGCGCGCTCTTCGTCATTACGGCGGGGATCATGGGTTCGATGCAGATGTACATGATCGCGATGGACAAGACGCGCGCCGTGCAGGAGGCCGCCATCGCCGTGCAGGCGCTCCTCAACGAAACCGAGACGCTGCGCGCATTGCCTTTTAAGGACATTGTCGCCGGCGATCATGTATTCCAGAGCGATACGCCGGAAGTGGAACGCCTCAAGGATGCCGTGTGCCGGGTCCGCGTCACCAATCGCGGCGAACAGGGCGTCGCATTGAAGGAGTTGGACGTCGGCATCAGGTGGCGCGGCGAACATGGACGCCTGATCGAGAAGCGCATCGTCACGCTGATCGCGGAGAAGGGTTCCTGATTATGCGAACCGCAAGACCATGCAGGGTGGGTGAAGTGGCGCAACGCGCCACGAAACCCACCATGCAGCCTGCAGGCGGGACGCCTGCGGTCCCGGCAGCCGCGCGCCGCGATCGGCGGGCCGGCCTCTCCCTTGTCGAAGTGCTGATGAGCGTCATGATCATCACGATGATCCTGACGACGTTCGGCAAGGTTTTCGTCAGCAGCGTGCAGTTGTCGGCGTTGAATGCGCTGTCGCTGGATCGGGTGCTGGCGGCGTCGGAGGTCCGGCGTGAATTCACCGCGCTGGTGCGCGCGTCGCACGGCGTCGCGCCGCGCGTCGGCAATCACGAAACCGGACAGGACCGCATTGTACTGCGCATGCCGTCTGCGGACGGCCCCGCGCGCTACGCGGTCTTTGGGGCCATACGAGGGGACAACCGCCTGAGCCGGATGGACCTTGTGGACGACGGCGGTACGTTCCAGATAGAACGCTTGCAAACATACGCACTGCGCGTGGCGGAACCTGTCTTCACCGTGGCCCCCCCGCAACGCGGCGGCGCGGTGCGCATTTCGCTGGAGTTTCAATTGCGCCCGGACGACGGCGAGCGCATGCCGCGCCCGATGAAGCATCATTGTATCGCGTCGCCCCGCGGCGCCGATACAGGGAGGGCGGACCAATGACGCCGCACTGCGCCCATCGCCCCCGCGCTGCGGGGTCGGTCCTGATAGTCGCCATCGTTTTTGTCGCCATACTGAGCATCGGCACGACCGCCGCGCTGCGGCATCTGCACATGACCATGGCGGAGATCAAGCGTCAGGAGAACGTCGAGACGGCGCTGGCGCTGGCCGAAGCGGGGCTTGAGAAGGCGTTCGCCATGCTCCGGGCGCATCCGGACACCTACAAGGGCGAATCCGACACACCGCTCGGCGACGGGCGCTTCTCCGTCGCGGTGACGCGCGGGCCGCGCGCCGGCGTCTATGCCGTTCGCTCCGAAGGGATTGTGGCGGACGGCGTCGGCCCGGGGCAAAAGCAGGTCATTGTGGCCGAGGTGGAGATTCAACCCGGCGGCGGGCTGCGCACAGGCCCGTGGCGCGTGGAAAAAAAGCAGGAACACGGACGGGCATGGACGGGCATGGACGCAGCGATGCAGACCGCAGCGGTGGAGAGGAAGCATGAACACGACTGAGCGATACCGGCAGGCGCGGCGACATCGCACCGGCTTCACCCTGATTGAATTGACCAGTGTTGTGGCCATTATCGGCATGCTCGCGGCGATATTGCTGCCGGCCTTGGCGCGCGCGCGCGAAGCCGCGCGGCGCGGGTCCTGCGCGAACAACCTGATGCAACTGGGCATGGCCATGCAGATGTACGCCGCCGAGCACGACCGCATGTTCCCTTGGAGCGGCGGCAACGACAACGCGGATTGTCTGATCCCCTTCCGGCGGGACTATGTCGTTGAACTCACTGTTTTTGCCTGTCCGTCGGATACGCAGGGTGGCCGGGGCTCTTTTTTTTATGAAAAAACCGGCGAGCGGCGGCCGCTGAACACCAAAGTGGACTACGCAGCGAGCCTGCGCATGAGTTACGATTATCTCGGCGCATACACCGTGGCGCCGATCCCCGCGCCGCATCCCACGCGCATGCCGCCGCGCATCCCGCTGATGTGGGACCTCGCCCTCGGCGAAGACATCGCCGCGTTCAATCACATCCCCGGCGGGAGCAACGTGCTTTTCATGGATGGTTCCGTGGAGTTCTACACCTGGAAGCGTTTCGCGGAAAAAAACCTGCCCGTCCGTCCCCCGGAAGACATCGCCTTTGTGTCGTCCAATGATTTCGTCGCGGACATGGAAGACTACCAGACGCGCCACAACCCGGAACTCCCGCGCCCGCCCGCGCGGCGTTCTGGTACTCTGAGAGTCAGGAGCAGGTAGCGCACACACCCATCTCCGGAGTTCCGCTGCCTGCGTTCCTTTCCCGCATCCCGCCAGCACCCTGTCCGACTCGTCCGACCGTTCCGCTACCGAAGCCGCTCCAAATCCTCGGCCGTAATACCGCGCAACAGCACAACGGCGAAAGCGTCGATCTTGCGGTGCAGGTACTCCACGACCAGTCCCAAAGCGAACCAGAACGGCGCGTAAGACAGCACAATCTGCCCGTGGAGGTTGTAGCGCATGTGGCTGTAATCCCAGATGCGCAAGCCGAGGAGACGGGTGAAGATCATCCCGGAAACGTACTCCACGAGAAAGATCAAAAGCATATACACGGCGGCGCGGGCGACCAGCGGCCAATGCCACGCTTTCAGCCGTCCTGAAACAGGCAGCACCAGCACGCCGAGCAGTCCATAATCCAGCATCATCCACGGCGACGTGTTGCCGCGCATGTTCCAGTTGCCGCGCAACAGCGACCCCGATGCGGTGAAGAACACTTCCAGCAGCAGCCCCAGCAGGGCGAACAATACAAACCGCACGGCAGCCCGCTTGACGTTCTCGTTCATCGCGATTTCCTCAAGGTTTTTCGCAATCGAGGATAACAATGCGACGGCATTCAGGGCAAAGGACGGCAAGGACAACCATTCGCTGCTTGCCATCCCTGGTGCTTTTGTGTCCCTGGCATCTTTGCTGTCTCTGTCGCCTCTGTCGTCCCATCTGTCCTTGCCGTATTTTTTTTCAGGCCAAGCGCCCACCTGGATTTCAGGCGCGGGGGTGGAATTGCTTGTGGGCGCGGCTGAGGCGTTCCACGCTCACGTGGGTGTAAATCTGTGTCGTGCTGATGTCGGCGTGGCCGAGCATTTCCTGCACGGCGCGCAGATCGGCGCCGTTGTCGAGCAGATGCGTGGCGAACGAATGACGCAGCATGTGCGGCGTGACGTTCTGCCGGATGTTGGCGGCGCGCGCATGGCGCTTCACCACCGTCCACACTGACGTGCGGCCCATGCGGCGGCCCCGCCGCGACAGGAACAGCGCGTCGTCGCGGGGCTTGAGTTCGGCGCGGCGGCGCAGCCACGCGGCGGTCTTGTGGATGGCGCGCTCGCCCATGGGCGCGAGGCGCACCCTGCCGCCCTTGCCGCGCACACGCACGGCGCTTTCCTCCAACGCCACGTCGCGCACGGCGAGCGCGGCCAGTTCGGAGATGCGCAGCCCGCAGGAATAAAACAGTTCGAGGATGGCCGCATCCCGCACGCCGTCTTCCGGATCATTTTCGGGCGCGGCGATCAGACGTTCGACTTCCTCGCCGGTGAGCGCGCGCGGGAGACGTTTCATCAGTCGGGGGGAGTCGAAATCGGCGGCGGGGTTTGCAGGAGCAAGCCCCTCATCGTGCAGGAAGCGGTGGAAACGACGGATGGCGCTGATCTTGCGCGTGATGGAACGCACCGTCAACCCTTGCGCCACGAGAAAGCCCACATGGTCAAGGATATCCTCCCGGACAATGTCGCCGGCGGCCCCGACGCCGTTTTCTTCCAGGAAATCCAGATAACACCGCAAGTCCCCCGCATACGCGGCGACCGTTCGGTCGGCGAGGCCCGCTTCGAAAACGGCGGTTTCGAGAAAATTGTCGAGCAATGCGGACAGCGAGGCGCCGTCCCCTGATTGAGATGCTTTGTGGGTGTTATCGCTCTCAACCATCCCGTGATTCCCGGGGAATGAAAAATGCGGCCCCAGCGTCACGACACCGGGGCCGCACAATACATTCCCCAATCACTGCCATCAAGTGGGCCGTTTCAGCCTCAGTCCACTATCGTGATCTTGAATTCGGCGCGACGGTTCAGGGCGCGGTTGGCGGGCGTGTCATTGGGCACTGCCGGCCGCGTCAAGCCGTAACTCACCGTCTGGATGCGGCTTTCGTCAATCCCGTTCTGCACCATGTACGCCTTGACGGCGTTCGCACGACGCTGACCAAGGCCCATGTTGTATTCCGCCGTGCCGATGCTGCACGTATGCCCTTCGATGATCACCGTATCCTTCGGATACTTCTTCATCTCGGCGATCAACTTGTCAATTTCCGCCTTGCCCTGCGCCGTTAACACGGACTGGTCAAAGCCGAACAGGACGTTGTTCAAAATGATCGCTGTGCGCTGCACCTTCGGCGGCGCGGGAGGCGGTGGCGGTGGCGGAGGAGGAGGAGATGGCTGCGCAGGCGGTTCAGGCGCTTCCGCCTTGATGAAATACACTACGCCACGATTGCCCCAAAGTTCCTGATCATCCACGTTGGAGGCGGGCGTCGTCGGGAACCACCACGATCCGGAGCGTCCGAGATCATCCGGAACGGGGTCCGGCGTGGCGCCCGTGTTGCCCCACCACGACATGTCCTCCCAGTCTATTGCGGCTGTTGCAGGCGCCCCAGCGCCTGCCAGCACGGCCACCATCACCAGCATAAGCATTTTCTTCATCATCGCTTCTCCTTCTTGCTGCACGCACACCCAAAAAGCAACAACCATATCCCTCGGGTCCGTTTCCAATTCCTATGACGGACATTTAACCACAATTCGCGAAGATTGTCAAGCAATTTTCAAATCTTCGGCGAATTTGGATGTTCGGACGGCTTCGTGCGTGACCTCGAAGGCATCCCCATCCAGCACTAGTATAACCTATCCGAAGCCACAGTTTCATCTTCTGCATAAACGCCTGTCAAACGCCACAAATTTCCGCGGACCTATACGGCTTGCGCCAAGGCCTCCTGAAGCGTGTCCAGAGCGGCATTGATTTCAGGGATTTTCGCGGAATCAATCGCCTTGCGCAACTTGGGAATCGCGCCGCCGACTTTCTTCCCGCCGCGCGCCGTGCCGAACAAGTGCCGGCTCACGGTGGACTGCGTCAGGTTGAGGATGGCTGCGATGTCTTCCTGGGTTTTTCCATAGTAATAGTACAGTTTCAAAACTTCCTGCTGGCGTCCGGTGAGTTTCGCGTCAATCAACGAATGCACCGCCGGGCTTACCGCGCGACAGAAGTCCTGAAAAGCGCCGCGCCGCTGCCGATCCACGTCCGTCTCGTACCACAACCCCGCGCTCGCCGGAACCCGGTCAAGCGCGGCAACATCGGTCGGGATTTCCCAGAATACCGGATTGAACTGTGCCATCGTCGTAAACTCCTGATAGTCGCTGCCTCAAACCCATCGCCGAAATGTCATCCGCCGCCCAGGCGCGTGCGTGTCGAAACACCGCACCGCACGTAATTCGCGTGGTCATGTGCTTCTTCATCACGGTCGTTGTTCCTTTTCTTTGCTGCATTTCCTTGCCTCAGGCGCGCCGCCGGGCGCACATCCGAACGAAAACCGCCGCAGGCTCTTGGGTTCTGCCTGCGGCGGTGAGTTTGCCGTATATTTGGGCTTACGTTACCTCATTGTTTCTCGCCCCAGGGGAAGAACCCGCGATGGAATTCGATGATTCACCGTAAACATCGCGCCTGCGGTGCGCCATATCGTTCCGCGCTTTGTCATTCGTATCGCCTGCATGGGTTCTTTCCGCCTGAAATCAGGTTCTTTTTGTCAATATTTACCACAACATCCCGAAATAATGCAAATCCCCCTGCACCTTTCCACGCGCCTATGCGCACTTTTTCGGAACACCGGGACCCAGTGTCTACGCGCCCTTGAAGAATCCGGCGTTGTTGCGGACGCGGAGGCGCAGGGCGTTGAGCCGGATGAAGCCGGTGGCATCGGCCTGATCATAGGCGCCTTCGTCTTCCTCAAAGGTGCAGATGCGCGGGTCGAAGAGGGACTTCTCGGCGCGGCGTCCAACCACCATGCAATGGCCTTTGTAGAGGCGCAGGCGCGCCGTGCCGGTGACGTTTTCCTGGCTTTTGTCCACGAAGGCCATGATCGCCTCCATTTCCGGGGAATACCAGAAGCCGTTGTAGATGAGTTGCGCGATTTTCGGCGACAACTGGTCGCGCTGGAGCATGACCTCCCGGTCCATGGTGATGGATTCCACGGCGCGGTGCGCGGCGTAGAGGATCGTGCCGCCGGGGGTCTCATAGACCCCGCGCGATTTCATCCCGACGAAACGGTTCTCGACGATGTCCACGCGGCCGACCCCATTCGCGCCGCCGAGTTCGTTGAGCCGCGCGAGCAGCGCTTCGGGCGGCAGGCGGTCACCATCCACGGCGACGGGCCAGCCTTCCTCGAATGCGACCTCGACATGGGTGGGCTTGTCGGGCGCTTCGCGCGGGTCCACCGACAGCACAAACATGTCCTCCGGCGCTTCGGCCCAGGGGTCTTCGAGAATGCCGCCCTCGAAGGAGATGTGCAGCAGATTGCGATCGGACGAATACGGCCTGGCCTTGCTCACCGGCACGGGTATGGCGTGCTTCTGCGCGTAAGCGATCATCTTCTCGCGACTGTTGAGCGTCCACTTCGCATCGCGCCACGGCGCAATGATGCGGACATTGGGGTCAATGGCCATGCAGGTGAGTTCGAAGCGCACCTGGTCATTTCCCTTGCCGGTCGCGCCGTGCGATACGGCGTCGGCGGCGGTGTCGCGATAGACTTCCATCTGCGCCTTGGCGATGAGCGGGCGCGCCACGCTGGTGCCCAGCAGGTAACCACCCTCATAGATGGCGTTGGCGCGCATGGCGGGAAAGACGAAATCCCGCACGAATTCGCGCTTGAGGTCCTTGACGATCGCCTGCGATGCGCCGGTGGCCAGCGCTTTTTCCCGGGCGGGTTCGGTTTCCTCCCCCTGGCCGATGTCCGCGATGAAGGCGATGACCTCGGCCTTGTACGTTTCCTGGAGCCATTTCAGAATAATGGATGTGTCAAGTCCGCCGGAATAGGCCAAGACGATTCTTTTGATGTTCTCTGCCATGATGATGTGTATCCTTATCCTGACGCCCGGAGGCGTGTCGTGTTTCCGTCTATGCTTTGGGGGCGCTCAGCCAATGTATATTCTATTTTGTTCATGCGTCAGCATGCCATTGCCGCCGCGCGGCGCTGCCAATGTATGTTGTTCATGCGTCAGCATGCGATTGCCGCCGGGCATCCTTCAGCGCATAAGGGTTGCCAGCACCGCCTTCTGCGCGTGAAGCCGGTTTTCGGCCTGGTCGAAGACGACGGAGGTCGGCGCATCAATGACATCATCGGTGACTTCGCTGCCGCGGTGCGCGGGCAGGCAGTGCATGAACAGCGCGCCGGGCCGTGCCATCGCCATGACGCGCGCATTCACCTGGTAGGGCGCAAAGGCGCGTTCGCGTTCCGCGGCTTCATCCTCCTGCCCCATGCTCGCCCACACGTCGGTATAGACCGCGTCGGCATCCTTCAACCCCGCTTCCAGGTCGTGCGTGATTTCGATGCATCCTTTGGCCGTTTCGCGCGCCCGTGCCAGGATTTCCGGGTCGCACTCATATCCGGGGGGGCAGACGAGCGTCACATTCAGCGGCAATCGCGCCGCAAAACTCAGCCAGGAATTGAAGACATTGTTGCCGTCGCCCACAAAAGCGAGTTTCATGCTGCCGAAATCGGGGCCGAGATGCTCGCGCAGCGTCTGGCTGTCGGCCAGAATCTGACAGGGGTGCAGTTTGTCCGTCAGCGCGTTGATGACCGGCACGACGGCGTGCTCGGCCAGGGTCAGCAGATCGCTGTGCCGGTAGGTGCGCGCCATGATCCCGTCGGCCCAGCGCTCGAGGTTGCGGGCCACATCCGGGACGGATTCGCGCTCGCCGAGCCGGGTGTCAATGAGCACGCCGAAGCCGCCGAGTTGAAACATGCCGATCTGGAACGTCAGGCGGGTGCGCAGGCTGGGTTTTTCAAAGATCATGGCCAGCACCTTGCCCGCCAGCAGCGGCCGCGCCGTTCCCTCCTTGTGTTCCCGCTTCAGTTCGTCCGCAAAGTCGAGAAAGCCAAGAATCTCCTCGGACGAGTAATCCAGGAGGCAGATAAAATCCTTTACCATCCCAGTTCTCCCAGACATGCCGCCAGCACGGATACCACCCGAGCCATCTGTTCTTCCGTGACAATGAGCGGCGGCAGGAAACGCAGCACGTTCGGTCCCGCCGGTCCGCAGATGATGCCCGATTCGATCATCCGCGTGATCAGCGGCGCCACGGGCTCCTTGAACTCGACGCCAATCATCAGCCCTTTGCCGCGAACCTCGACAATCTGCGGATGTTCGGCGGCAAGCGCCTTCAATTGGTCCATGAATGAATTGCCTACCGCCTTGGCGCGATCCAGAAAGCCGGGGCCGGTGAGCGTTTCCAGTGTGGCGAGGGCCGCCGCGCAACTCAGCGGGTTCCCACCAAAGGTGCAGGCGTGCGCGCCGGGGCTGAAGCCCTGCGCCACTTCGTCGGTGCAGCCCATCGCGCCGATGGGCACGCCGTTCGCCAGCCCCTTCGCCAGCGTCATGATGTCAGGCTGAATGCCGAAATCCTGGTGCGCGAAAAGCGGGCCGGTCCGACCGAGGCCGGTCTGCACTTCATCGAAAATCAGGAGAATCCCGCGCGCATCGCACAACTCGCGCACCGCGCGGAGATAGCCGTCCGCGGGCATGCGCACGCCACCCTCGCCCTGGATCGGCTCCAGCATCACCGCACCCACTTCCGGCGTGATGGCCGCTTCCAAAGCCGCGAGGTCATTGAACGGCACATAACGGAAACCCGGCACCATCGGTTCGAAGCCTTGATGGTATTTCGGCTGGCCCGTGGCCGTGATGGTGGCCATGGTCCGGCCGTGAAACGACTGGTCCGCCGTGACAATATGCGGTTTCGGCGTGCCCTTTTGCGCCCAATAGCGCCGTGTGATCTTGATGGCCGCCTCATTCGCCTCCGCTCCGCCGTTGCAGAAAAACCATTTCTGTGCGAAGCAGTGCTGCGACAACAACTGCGCCAGACGCGCCTGCTGCTCGATGTAGTAGAGGTTGGACACATGCAACAGTTTGCCCGCCTGATCGCGGATGGCTTCCGTCACAGCGGGGTGACAATGCCCCAGATTGCACACGGCTATCCCCGCGAAACAATCCAGGTATTCCCTGCCGTCCGCGTCCCAGAGCGTTGCGCCCTCGCCTCGAGCAATCGCCAGTTTCCTTGCGCCATAGGTGTTGATGATACAGGCGTCATTCAGCGCTTGAATTTCGGCGGTGTTCATCCTCAATACTTCCTCCACTTTCCGGTCTGGAACAATCGTGACATTTCAGCCGACTGAATCGCTGCGCATAACTCCCTCATTGCGGGCGCAGCGCGGCGCAGCGCGGCAATCTGGATATACCGTGCGCCTCAGATTACCTTCGCTCAGCGGCGCTGTGCGCCGCACCGATCGCAATGACGAAAAGAAAGTGTTATGAGGCATTTGCAAATTCAATAGTTGTCAGGGACCTGAGTCCCGGCTAAAAACCGCGGTATTTCGTGTTCTCATGCCCGGAAACAGTCCACTTCGCAAATGCCTCGTTATGTGTGTTGATTCCAAAGATTACGCCAGTCGGCCAAAACGTAACGAATAATCATCCCCGCGTTTATGCGCAGTGCGACTTGCCGCGACTCAATCGTTGGCCGCCGCTTTCGCCGGTCTGCTTTCTGATTTCGGTGCAGGCTTCACTTCCGAAGCGCCCTCGGATTTTGCCGCAACTTTCGATTCCGCCCCCTTCTCCGGCGGCGCCCCCTTTTTGTTTTTGTAATCCGTCTCGTAGAAACCGCTGCCCTTGAATATGATGCCCGCACCGATACCCAACAGCCGGTCGCACGGCCCTTTGCACCGTTCGCATTTCACGCGGATCGTCGCCGAAATCGAATGGAAAAGATCAAATTGATGGCCGCATTTGCGGCAGGTGTATGTATATGTCGGCACGGTGATTCTCCTTATCATCCGAAAAAACAACTCAAGACCACATCCTGTGAAAAAACGGAATGGATCGGCAGTCCGTTGGAAGGGACCCGAAGACACATACATTAGCAGGTTTCTGCGGCTTTTTCAAAGAATTTATGGGTATCCGGCATTTGCGAAATGGACTGTTTTCTTGCTTGAGAGCGCGAAATATCCGGATGGGGCTGAGGCCCGGATCGCCCTTTTCGCAAAAGCCTTAAAAGTAATTTCATTGACAAAAGCGGGATTTTCTGTTACGCTTTTTGATGAAGGCGCGGGCATGATCCGGGAACAAACCAGAGGCTCAATGTGAAGCGCGAGGGGGCGAGTTAAAGGCGGGGTGAAATTATGCCAAAACAGGTTGGTGTAAAATAATGCTTGAGGAGGTATCGTTATGTGTTTTTCCGGTGTAACAGGGCGTGGCAGGGCGCAGGCGCTGGGGTTGGTGGTGCTGCTGACGCTGGCGGGGATTCCCGGATGGGCGGCGGATACGATGGTTTATACGGCGTTGGTGGAGGGGGGAACGGCCTTGTCGGATGAGGCGCTGATTGCAATCGCGCAGGAAATGGGTGCGGCGGAATCGCTGCATTTCCGGGCCGACGGTGCGCTGGAACGCCGGATTCTGCGGCTGGGCGCCCCCGGCGTGGGATGTCCCGGTTTCACCTCGATGAGTCGGGTGGATTACGAGATGAAGCAGGGGGCGGCCAAAACTGTCCAGCAGGCCGACGGTGCCAAAGAAGCGGTATTGGAAGAGGGTGCCGTAAAAACCGTGTGGCGGGCGCCACGGTCAGTGGGCGCGTCGCCTTTTGAAACGGTGGTGTTTCTGAAGGGCGAGGAACTTTATGTGGAACGGCGGCTGGAAGAAAAGACCGCTTCGGGCGTGCAGCCCACCATGATTCGGATTGACTTCGCCACGGGCAGCAGCCTTCTCCAGGTTTTTGATCGCGGCGCGGCGGCCATGGCGAACGCCGACGATATGCCCATGGGACCCGCGCCGGAAACCACGGTGGAACCGGCGGCGGTCAGCGCGTGGGGCGATCCCGCGAAGGCGGCGCAGAACCAACTGGTGCAGTTCACCGCCCCGGCGCAGGGATTCAATGTGGGCATGGATTCCGGGTGGTGGCCGGGCGGCGGCACGGAAGAACCGGGCGGTTTCGTGTTGCAGGTGCGGCTGCGGGCCGTGGCCGCTTACACCTACATGGGCAACGTGCAGGGCTATTTCTGGCTGGTCAACGAGATTCTCAAGCCCGGCACGGCGGCGGGCAGTTGGGGTTATGATTTCGGCGCGGAATTGTTCACCAAGGCCGCGATTGATCTCGGATTTATCGGCATCAACCCGATTCAGTTCGACATCCCCTATATTCCCAACTTCGACCTGCGCACCACCGCCCATGACACCTTCGACACCTATCTGCTGGATTCGGTGTCCACCCTGCACGATGCAACCCCCCGGCGAAACCTCTTTTCCGTGGATATTGTCGCCCTGATCCTCGGGCAGGTGGACATCCCGGATTGGCTGAGTTGGATTCCGCTGAGCGGCGGGGCGGCGGTGGACGTTTCCATCGCGGCGGACGGTGCGATGACATGCGACGCCATTCGCGTCAGCGACGGCAGCATCTTCACCGAAGAGGGCCAGGAAATTGATGTGATCGTGCCCGAAGAAGGTTACCAGGAACTGGCCACTTACGACGAAAACGCTGAATTGGCGATTACGCTGGACTTCTTCCCGTCACTTTATCTCAAGGTGTTCAGCATGCGCTTTGACCTGCCGCTCTTCACCATTCCCTGGACGCCTTATGAAGGGCCCCTGGACCTGCCGTTCAATGACGCCGAATTGAACTTCTCCGGCACGCCCAGCCAAGGCGACGTGACGGACTGGTTCACCGAGCGTTTCATTGTCAACAACGACCTGAGTTACAAGCGGATTCAGTTTGTTCCAAGCATAATCAGCAATCGCTATACCGCGTGTATAGACCCGGCCACGGCATATGGCACGGACCCGGCGGGACATACGCCGTTGCCGCTGGGGGATGACGCCTTTGTGGAAATCACGCTGAGCGGCGGCAAGACCGTCTGGCTCTATGGCGTGGCATATGACACATTCTATGTCGGCAGCAACGGCTACATCACCTTCACCGAAGGCGACACTGCGAAGTCGGAAACCTATGACAACCATTTCCGGCTGCCGCGCATCTCCGGCATGTTCGACGACCTGAAACCGCAGGATGGCGGTACGATTTCCTGGGCGCAATTGCCGGACCGCGTGGTGGTGACCTGGAACCAGGTGCGGGTGGACATGAACTTCACCGGGGACACCGCCAGTTTCCAGATAGAAATGTTCTGGGACGGACGGATTGTCATCACCTGGCTCAATCTCCAGATGTTCGATGGATTGGCGGGGCTGTCCTGGGGAGGCGGTGTGCCGGAGGGCTTCAGGGCAAGCAACCTGAGCGCGTACGCGCCGTGTCTGGGCGGCGAAGGCGAAGGGGAAGGCGAGGGCGAAGGCGAAGGGGAAGGCGAACCGCCGCCGGTATGCCCGCAACCGTGCGATATTGTCTGTGAAGGACCGGGCATCAGCGCAGGCATGCTGAACGCCACGATCGTGATTTACGATCATCGGGGCGCGGACCCCTTCACCGCTGATTTGACCGGCAACAGCATGGTGGACGCCGCCCAGGCGCAACTGCTGGACATGGTGCTCTCAATGCCCATTGCGCCCACGCACTGTTGTGTGCGCGCCGCCTGGGCAGCCAATGACGCGCTGGCGAACCAACGGCTGAACACGGTGAACCCCATCGTCTTCACCATCATGCCGAGAAATGTGCTCCGGACCTTCATCGCGGGTTCGCTGACCATCGGCGAGGCCGGGGTTTTGAACACGCTTTCCATGGTTCTTACCGGGCTTGGCGCCGAGATGGACCTCAGCGACTATGACCGGTCCGCCGAACTATATCTGGCCAGTTATGGCGATGCGGACCTCGACGGCGTGTGCAACCTCGCCGAATACCGCGCCTTCGTGAGCGGTCCCGGCGATCTGTTGAACTTCGTGCTGGCGGCCATTGACACCAGCGTGGCGTACAACGGCGGCGGCTGCTATCCGCCCTGCTATGAGGACATCGGTGAAGGTGAAGGCGAAGGCGAGGGCGAAGGGGAGATAATTCCCGATCTCCAGGTAGTGCCCCCCATTTTGGACCTCGGCGCGGTTTTTGTCGGCGACTGCGTCACCGGCATATTCACCCTGATCAACAACACCGAGGAGACGATCATCGGCGCGGCCAGCACTGAGGCGCCATTCATTATCACGACAGGATTCCTCTACAACATTCCTCCCGGCGCACGCCACGAAGTGGTGATCCGGTTCTGCGCCATAGTTCCGGGATTCTTCGTGCAGCCCATCATGTTTACCGGCGGAGAGAATCCGGTCCACATTATCATGGCAAATGCTCTTCCCGTAGAACCGGAAGGCGAGGGTGAAGGGGGCGAGGGCGAGGGTGAGGGTGAGGGCGAAGGCGAAGGCGAAGGCGAAGGCGAGGGCACACCAGCCCCAGGCTTCCATGCTGCCGACTACAACCCGGCGAATTGGAAGATAGAAATCACCGAATTACTCCGAATAATCCAATTTTTCAATACGTTCGGGTTACACTGCGCATCGGAGTCAGAGGACGGTTACGGGCCGGGGCCGGGCAACACGGATTGCTCCCCGCATTCCTCGGACTATAATCCGCAGGACTGGAAAATCAGCCTGAGTGAACTACTCCGCGCGATCCAGTTCTACAATTCGGGCGGCTATCATCCGAGCCTTGATGGCGAGGACGGCTTCATGCCCGGCCCCGCCCCTGAATAATGTCAGTATGTCGCATCAGACGACAGCGCCCGTATCGGCTTGCGCGACCGATACGGGCGCTGCGGCTTTTCAGTCTCGCGACGGTGTTTAATTACGTTGCCAGACCTGTGGCGGCGGCATCCGAAAGGGACATGGCCGGGACGGAGACGAGACCCTGGCGCCACGCATAGACGAACAGGGCGACGCCGCGCTGGTAGTTCTTGACGCCTTCGGCGATGCCCTGGGATTTGAGGTAGGAGTCGTACACGCGCCAACTCACCTTGGAGAACCAGTCCACACGGTAGCGCCGGGTGGTTTCGCGGAGGCGCGTGATGTCTTCGCGGGCCGTTTCGGGAAGGCGCTCCACGGCCTCGCGATGTTGCTGGCCGGGAAGTTGCCGCGCGAGATCGAGGTAGAGGTTCAGCGCGGCGGCGTAACGGGCGAAGGCGTCGTCGGCGCGCAGCCCGGCGGCGTAACCGATGAATTCGGCCTCCTCCTCGCGACACATGCCGGCGATGTGTGCAAGTTCATGCGCGCCGGTAGCGACGAACCATGTGTCGGGGAGCGCGCCGTCCACATGCGGCTCCAGCGTGAAGGGCGTGCAGACGCCCGACGTGCCGTTGAACAGGAGCATGCCCTTCGGCGTCGCTTTGACGCGCGGCGGAATCACGGGCGATTTGCCGTCCCATTCCCTGAAGATATCACGCATGGCGGCGGCGACCGCCGCGATGGCGCGGTCGGTGTCGCGGGCGCTTTCATCGGCGGGCAGGCTGTGCTCGATGACTTCCAGCAGCATGCCGCGAAGTTGTTCGGATTCTTCGGGCGTGATGGCGGTCGTGTCAAGGTTGAGGCGCTGTTCCGGCGTCAGCCGTTGATAGCCCGCGCCCCAGAACACAATGAACCAGGTCAATAGAAAGGGCGCTATCAGAAAGGCCCACTTCGGACCCCAGATCAGTCCGCGCCAGTGGGACATGCCCCAGATGCCGCGCCGCACCGCCCAATTCACAAGCCACAGCAGCACAAAAAGCGACACCCCGCCGACGACCAGCGCCAATGCCAGGGAAAACGGCGCCCGCGAGGTCATCGGCACGATGACCGCCGTCACCCACCTGTACAGCCCGCGACTGTAGAAGCGGTCCACAAATTCCCCCGTGGGCGGCGCGAGAAACCAGCCGATGGAGAAGCCCCACAGCGCGATCGCCAGCGCCCAGCCCGCGATGCGCGCGCGCACCATGCCCCCCCGTTGTCCTCTCATCGCGTCGCTCATGCCGCTTCTCCCCGGCGCGGGCGCATCTCATCCGCGCTGTGTCCGACGTTGCGATTTCCGCGAAAACCGAATCTTGAAGGTCTTTATTTCGTAGGGCTTGATGTAGAACATCGCCTGATTGCCGCGCACTCGGACGGGCGCGTCGTTTTCCTCCATCATATCGCATTCCGTGACGGCGGCGGGAGTTTCGCCGAAAGTGACGACGACATCGCCGCGCCGGCCGCAGGTTTCGTAGAGCCGCACGATGACGGCGTCGGAGTCCTCCGCCTTTTTCACCGCGCTGATGATTACGTTGTCCACATCCACCGCGGCAAACGCGGCGACCGGCAGAAGCGCGCCGTTGCCCGGTGACACGGCCGCCACCAACAACGGCTGATTCAGTTCATAGCCCTGCTGCACCGTGCCGCAGCGCCAGTCGCCGATGTGGGGATAGAGCGAATAGACGAATTCGTGAGCGCCCTGGTCGGCGCAGGGGTCCGGTTCCACAGGCGCGCGCAAAAGTGAAAGCCGCAACGTATTGCCGACCACGTCGTAGCCGTATTTGCAGTCGTTCAACAGGCTTACGCCGTAGTCGCCCTCCGAAAGGTCGGCCCAGTGATGCCCCGCGACTTCAAAGCGCGCGCGGTCGAAATCGGTGTTCTGGTGCGTGGCGCGCTCGACCGTTCCGAATTGGATGTGATACGTGGCGCGGTGGCTGAGTATGTCCACCGGGAAGGCGACCTTGAGCAGGGTCCGCTTCTCATGCCAATCCACCCGGTTCACGATGTCCACGCGCGGGAGCAGTGCATACAGCGTGATGTCCTGCACGAAGGTGCTGCGTTCCGTTCTGCGCGTCACCCGCACAACGGCGCGCACCGGCCCGGTTTCGAGCACTTCGATGGACGCCCTGCCCGGTTCCCACATCCGCGTGTCGAAATTGTGGTCCACGTCCCAGGCGTCGTTGCTCGCGGGGCGGTCGTCGAAAAGTTGGAGCGCGTTGCCGCGTTGTCCCGGCGCGATCACTTCGCGGCCCTCCACCCTGTCATACACGCTGGTGAAACGCCCGAAGGCGTCGAGTCGGATGCGCAGAAAATCATTTTCCAGCGACTTCGTTGTCGCCTTGAGCATGCCCGCCGGGCGCGGCGGTTGCTTCGCGCCGGAAACCAGACGATAGACCGCATAGCCGAGCGGCGGCACGGATTGCGTCTCAAATATCGCCTCGTCCGCGCTGACCCGCTGACTCGGCATCACGGTCCCGTCCGGCGCGACAATATGAAACGCGCCCCGGGGCAGTCTGGTTTTTACCGTGGCGACATCCGTGCGCAGCCACGACAGCGGATTGAAGACCGCCACCGGGATTCCCGACCCTTGTGTGTCCATACGGGCGCATAGATGCGCCGCCGCCTGTTCGAGCACCCGCTGGCCCAGACTGCGCACGGTTGCGTAGTTCTTGTCGGCGTCTTCATACACCTCTGTGATGGACGACCCCGGCAGGATATCGTGGAACTGGTGCGTCAGCAGAATGCGCCACGCCTGGTGCAGCGTCTTCCGGTCATAACGCCCGCCGTGCAGCATCGCAAGCGTCGAAAGCCACTCCGCGTTTTGCAGCAGAAACTCGCATTTGCGGTTGTTGCGCTTGGTGCGCGCCTGGGTGGTCTGACAGCCGCGGTGCAGTTCCAGATACAACTCGCCGTTGTACACCGGAACCTCCTTGCCGGCGGCCTCCGCATGCATGCGGTCGAGACAGTCTTCCGTGCGCCCGAACGAACAACGCGGCACGCCCACGATGTTCTTGAGGCGCCGGCCATACTCGATCATCTTCGGGGTCGGCCCGCCGCCGCCGTCGCCCCAGCCGAAGGTCAGCGGTCCTTCTTCCAGCAGTTCCTTCTGCTGGAACTCCGCCCGCTGCCGGATGCAGTCCCTCGGCGTGGGATCGCCGTTGTAGTTGAGCGGCATCATGACGGCGGGGATGCGCGTGCCGTCGAGGCCCTGCCAGTGGAAATAGCCGTAGGGGAAGCGCGTGTACTGGCTCCAACTGATCTTGATGGTGCAGAAGGTGTCCATCCCGCACTTCTTCAGAATTTGCGGCAGGGTCCACGGATAGCCGAACGCGTCCGGCAGCCAGGCGGTGCGCGACCGCACGCCGAGTTCCCGCTCATAGAAACGGTTGCCGTACAGAAACTGGCGCACCAGCGCCTCGCCGGAAGGCATGTTGTTGTCCTGCTCGACCCACGACGCGCCGCACGGCTCCCAGCGCCCCTCCTTCACCCGGCGTTTGATCTGCCGCCATAGTTCCGGGTAGTGATCCTTCGCGAACATGTAGAGTTCCGGCTGGCTCGCCGCAAAGACGAACTCCGGATACTGCTCCATCAGCCGCAGCATCGTGGCCCACGTGCGCCCGACCTTGCGCCGGGTCTCCCGCAGCGGCCACAACCACGCCGTGTCAATGTGCGAATGGCCGATCAGGGTGAGTTTGCCCAGATGTTCGCTCGTTTCAAAATCCTTCAGCCCGTCGTGCAGCAGGCGCCGCGCGCGGCGGATCGATTCCAAAAACGCCGGGCTGTCCCGGGGCTGCAAATCCACCGCCCGAATGGCCGCATCCACCAGCGCCTGTAAGCGACGCCGCGCCTCGCTGTCGGGGTCCAACACCTCCACCACGTCCAAATACACCGTGCCGTCCCAGTAAAAATCCCAGACCGGCATATTCATCACCGCCAGTGCCGCACGGGAGAAAACGTGGGTCATGTCCAGCCAGGCGCTGGGGCATGCTTCCAGAAGAACTTCAAAGGACTCCCCACCGCGCGCCTTTTCCGTCAACACGATGAAATCATGGTTGCGGTCCACCCCCTGAAACGGCTTGCCGTTGACGTAGGCAAGCGCCTCGCCCGACTCCTGCCGCGGCCCCACCCCCGCCCAATGGGAGTGTTCCGCAAGGCGGACCACCGCAACCACCCGCTCGCCCCGGAAAGACGCCGGCACTGTCGCCCGCAGACGGAACCAGGTGCTCTGGTCATAGCCGCCCCACCGGTCCATGATTTTAAACGGCTTCCACCCGGACTGCGGCGGGCTTTCGGGGCCTTTTTTCGGCCCCGTCACGCACACCTCGATGCTTGCAACAGGATGACACGGCGAAAAAACCGCGCTTTCAATCTCGCCGATCCGGTTGCGGAGTTGACGCAGTTCCGTCTTGCGTTCAATTTCAAAATACGGCATGGACATCCGCCTTTCTTAATGCAATGGGATTGCCCGCTGTCACAGGCGGCGCATTATACCCTCTCCCGGGGCAATTCCCCAATACCCCCCAATCGCTGGATAAGATGCGGATCTTTGACGTGACGCGCGGGTCTGCTCCTTGCCTTGCAACAACGGGATTCAGGACGCTGCCGCAGGCGCTTACCCGGCGGTCGGGGAACCAAGCAACGCTCATCATGACGAATATTGTAAGCCATTTGACACAACGTCCCCTTTCGGAGTGCGCAAGCCACGCTTGCGCTTTCTTTTTCTTGTCGCTCAAAACTCCTTCCCTTTGGGCTGCGCAAGCCATGCTTCCGCCTTTGCTTTCTTGCTCACATTCGCCCCTGAATGTTGTCTGTAAACCTGAAGGTTGCGTTGTTACGAAAGAAAAAGCGCAAGCATGGCTTGCGCACTCCGAAATTCATCAGCCTCTCAAATACTGAAAGTCATCCGGCGATCCGGGGGATCGCTCGATTCCTCCTCGTTCCCAAATGCAATAAGTTGTCTCGATGCTCGCCCTCACCCCGGCCCTCTCCCGGAGGGAGAGGGAGTGGCACCCTTCCTTCGATTCTCTCGCCGGAATCGCCCTCTCTTTTCGGGAGCGGGGCGGGGTGAGGGAATAAAATCGTTCCCGTCGCATTGGATTTCGCCAAGGTGAAAGCGGTTTAATATGCGCCCCGGCAGCGGGCTTGTTGCTGCGGGCGGAAACCAGAAAATTACACACAACGCACATCATGGCGGGAGGATGAAAGTCATGCGGTTGAAGGACAAGGTGGCGGTTATCACCGGCGCGGGCATGGGCATGGGACGCGAGGCATCCGTGCTGTTCGCGCAGGAAGGCGCAAAAGTGCTTGTTTTCGACATCAACCGTCAGGCGGCGGAGGAGACCGTCGCGGCGGCGCGCGCCGCTGGCGGCGAAGCGGCCGCCGTGATCGGCGACGTAAGCAAGGAGGCGGATGTGAAGCGCGGCGTGGACGAGGCCGTCGCCCGTTTCGGCAAACTTGACATCCTCTATGCGAACGCGGGCGTGCTGTGGAAAGACCGCGACAAGTCAGTCATCGAGACCACGGAAGAGAACTGGGACATCGTGCAGGCCATCAACCTCAAGGGCGCGTTTTTCCTGACCAAGCACGGCATCCCGCGCCTGCGTGAGGCGGGCGGCGGATCGATCATCCTTGTGGGGTCCATTTCCGCGCTCGCGGGCTTCACGCTCGCCCAGGATTCCTACACCTGCGCCAAAGGCGCGCTGATTTCCCTGGCCAAATCGCTCGCAGTGCAGTTCGGCCCGGACAACATCCGGTGCAATGTCATCCACCCCGGCATGATTGACACGCCCCTCCAGGCGCCCTACCTCACCGAGGAGAAAAAGAAGGCCATCGCCGCCGAACTCCCCCTGCGCCGCCTCGGCGTCGCCCGCGACATCGCCTATGCCGCCCTCTTCCTCGCGTCCGATGAATCCTCCTGGATGACCGGCGCGGAGATGATCGTGGACGGCGGCTTTATCGCGATGTAGGGGGCGCGGCGAAGGCGCGTCAGGCAATAAGACCAAAATAGGACCCATACGACATCAAACATTCCCGCACAAACCGTCTTTCAGGAGAAACGCCGGAATAATTGCTGCGGGTCCTTTTGGTCTTCTATGTCTTTTCGGTCCTTTTTCGCCTTTCCCCCGCCTCGCATCTGTTCCCGGGCATCCCACTCCAACCCTATGGCGTTCTCAGGGTGGGGCGCTCGGGTTTGTCGGGCATACGCGGCATGGCGGGCCTGGCGGGGCGATCCACGCGGGGCCGCTCCGGCATGAGGCGATCGCGGTCCGGGGGAAACGTTTCGTCCTGGCTCACAGGCGACAATGCCGGCGGGGCCGCCTTCGGCGGCCATTCCGGTGCGGGACCGAACTGCGCGGCCCAGCGGCGTTCCGTTGCATGGGCCTCTTCGGGCTGCCGGCGCACGCGCTGGAGATAGGCGAGATAGGCGACGCCCAGTTCCGGCGTGCGCCGGATGCGGCAGTGCCACCAGCGAATCCATGTGCGCGCCTGCGCATCGGCGGCAAGCGCCTTATGCCGGTCGCGCCAAATCGCGAGCCGGTGCGGATAGGCGCGGAAGTGTTCCTCCAGCGCGCGCCAGGCCGCGCCCGCCGCGGTGTCGCCGAACGCAAGGGCGTCCGGCGCATCCGACGGCGCATCGTCTTTTGCGAAAGCGTCGTAGTGCCGGTCAAACGCCGCCTGCGCGGCGGCGTCGCGCAGCAGTGCTTCATCAAAGGCGGTCACCAGCCGCCGGAAGCGGGTCGCCAGCATGAGTTCATTGAACGCCCCCTCCGCGCGTTCCAGGCCGGGATGCTTCGCCAGGTATGCGAGATAGCCGCGATGGTGCCCGAGCAGCGCTTCGTCGTTCTCCAGCACGCGCACCACGGCGGGCCATGCGCCGGGGGACTGTCCCGGCGGCTCCACCGCAACACTGCAAAGCACTATGATCATCGTCGTCATGGCGGCAGCATCAGTTCCGCCGCGAGGTCGAGCACAGTAAACCGGTTGCGCAGATAACGCGCGCCCCGCAGCGCATTGTAATACTCGTCAACCGACGCCTGCATGTCTTCCGGGCGGGTCGGCCCGCCCGCCGTTGCGATGCACCGTGCGACCGTCGCCGCGGGCTGTAAATCCTCGGCCAGCAGGGTCCGCAGTTCCGGAAGCATGGCGCGGAAACGCTCGATTTCCCGCCGCAGTCCCTCCGCATCCAGCGCCTTCTGCATCCATTGTTCCCAGACTTCCGCGCCGACCTCCGGACCCCAGTCCGCCATGACGGCCGCGCGCACGGCTTGCGGCGCGGGCTGGGCGGCGATGCAGGCGTCCGCGTCAATGGCGGCGGGGTCCAGCGCCAGCGCCTTTTCCCACAGGCCAAGGCAATACACCGTGCCGACGCCCACCTGAACCCCATGCAGGTCATTCTTCGTTCCGTAAAGCGCGTGCTTCATGTCGAGATAATGCGAAATAAGATGTTCGCCGCCGGAGGCGGGCGCGGACGACCCGGCGATGACCATGCCGAAACCAGAAAGGGTCAGCGCCTCCAGCACCAATTTCACGGCATCCGGTTCGCCCCGTCCGATGGCGGCGGCGGACGCGAAGATTTGCTCCTGGATGCCCTCATTGAACTCTCGCGGCCGCCGGCAGTAGTAATCGCCGCGCAGCAGATGCGCCGCCCGCCAGTCGGCGGCGGAGGAACATTTCGACAGGAAATCCGCCACGCCCGCCGCGACCATGCGCGGTGGCGCCGTGGCGGCGACGGCGGGGTCCGCGAAGACACCCGTAACCGGACGGCAGGGCTGGGTCCGCTTGAGGCCGCGTATTTTCAGCGCGACGATGCCCGACGTGTAGCCGTTCATGGACGCCGCCGTCGGATACGACAACACCGGTTTCTTCTGCTCGGTCCCGGCGTACTTGGCGAGGTCCGTGATCGTGCCCGCCCCTACCGCCACATAAAAATCCGCAATCCGGCCCGCCGCCGCCACTTCCTGCGCGCGCTCCAGGGTCGCCTCGAACGGCGCGGCCGGATAGGTCTTCTCCAGAATCCGCTTCCCCGCCCCTGCCAGCGCGCGTTGCACCCGGTCCCCCGCGGCGTTGCGCGTGTTTTCATCGGCAACCAGCAGCGCCGTGCGCCCGCACTGGTCACGCGCAAACGCCGCGAGCCGCTCCGCGGCCCCGGGACCAATATGGCACGCCCGCACCGGCAGTTCATGACGCACACCGCACGCGCAATCGAAGCAAGCGCCGAGACTGTGCCAACCCAATCGCTCCATCAGGTCGCTCCGTCTTCCGGGGCCGCGTCCCCATCTTCCATCTGCCCCAGGCGCATTTGCTTGAGTTTACGCCACAACGTATTGCGGCCGATGCCGAGCATGCGCGCGGCGCGCGCCTGGTTGTACTTGCATCGGCGCAGCGTTTCCAGAATAAAGCGTCGCTCCGCTTCCGCCAGCGTCAGGTTTTCCTGCTGCGCTTCCGCCGGGCGCATGGCCGCCATGGCGCGGTCCTGCAGGGCGCGGCGCACCATCAGCGGGGCTTCGCCCGGCTGCAGCGGCACGAAGACATAACCGTAAACGCCCTGCCGCATCGCCTGCACCGCGTCGGCGATGCCCGAAGCAGCGGCGAGCACCAGCGTCGGGACGCGGCGCGCGTGTTCCAGAGCGCGCGCGGGCGTGTCCGCGATCACACAATCGGGATCAACATCCGTAATCTGATGCCCTTCCGCCTCCAGCATCGCCTTCAGCGTCATGCGGTTCGGCAAATTGGCCACATACAATGCGATTTTGGCCATGATAGACAATCATCTCGTTTCTATTCAGGCGAGACGCCTGCGTTGCGTTTTTCCGTCCGGGCTATTCCTTTTTCTTTTCCAGTGTCATCTCCACAGCATCCCTCACGTGCAGCACCACCGGCCCGTATATCCCGGATTTTGTATGTCCCTCGAAAACATGGGCGCTGGGATGCCCCACATCAAAATGCGGTCCCAGGGTGTTGAAGACATGGATTTCAACCCGGTTCACACCGGCGCGGAGCGCCCGTGTCAAATCGAAGCGGTAGGGGTGCCAGGCGCGCTCGCCGCATGCCTCGCCATTGACTTGCACATCGGCGCTGCCGCGCACCCGGCCCAAATCGAGCAAAGCGCGGCCTTTGGGCACGGCGTCCAGCGTTACCTCGCAGATATACACCACCCCGCCGCAATAGTGCGGCAACCCGAGTTCATCCCACGAACCCAAGGGTATCCGGCCTTCCCCCATCTCAAAGGTGATGGGGGCCTGAATGGCCGCGCCGGCAGCAAACCCGGGCGCGCCCTCGACACGCAGCGCCGCCACCCGCCGCGGACGGTCCGGATTCGGCAGCACCGCCCTCAACGCAGGAGGCAACTTGCGCGCCACATCCCCGCCATCCGACCCGTCCGACTCCTCCGACCCGTCCGACTCCTCCAGCGCCACCGCCTCGCCATCCACAAACAGCATGGCCGCACCCACAGCGCGGAGATGCATCGCCACGGCACCTGGCGGCAGCAGGAACCGGAACCAGCCCGGCGCCGGCGGCGTGGGGTCCGCCGCGTAGACCAGCGCATCAAACGGCGGCGCGGGCGACGGCTGGTCCAGAAGCCATCCGCCTTCCGGCAACGGGTGCGGCCGGGGCCGCAGCAGCAGGTTCGCAGGGTCGCCCATATAGCCCATGGCCGGACCGGCAAGGATGCGCGCGGGCGCGCCGTCGTCCATCGCGCCGCCCGGCGCCGTGGTCAGGAATGACTCGTCCGACACGAAAACCACTTCGCCGCCGTCTTCCAGGTGCACCAGGCCATCCACCAGCAGGCCGACGGGATGGCCGTTGTCGCGCGCCTCGATTTCCAGGACATTTTCACCCTGAACGCAATAGTCGGTGATGTCGTAGCGTTCGGCGCGGCTGGTGAAATAGGGGTCAAAATGGCCCTGGTCCGCCACCAGGCGCCCGTTGAGGCGAATCCGGTGGAGATCGCCCAGCGCCACGACCATCGCCCCCGACCGGACCACCCCCGGAACGTCAAAGTGCTTGACAAAGCGGGTTTTCCCCCCCGGATGCGGCGCGACACTCCAAATCCAGTCGGGGTCTTGCGGCGCCGCGCCGGACGGCAGAAAATGATAAAAGAAGCGCAGGCGCCCATGCTCTGCGCGCGACAGCAGCGCCTCGACCGTGTTCGCACCGGGGAGCAGACGCACCGCCGCCCGCTGGATATTCGCCGCGCCCCCCGCCAGCGCCACTTCCAGGCCGTTCAGGAACACGCGCTTGCGCGCGGCGCTGCCCACCCGCAACACGGCTTCCAGTCCGTTCTCCGCGCCGGGCGTTTCCGGCGGCAGGATGACGGTGGCGCGCACGCGATAGACCGCCCCGCCGGGAACGTGGCCGAGGTCAATAAACTCATCCGGGATGCGGCCCTTACCCCCCAAGGCGCTGGAAAACAGAGGGTCCTCGTTGATGCCCAGCCGCAGTGAATAGACCGCGTCCTGCCAGACGGCGTTCTCATCCGGTGCCGGCAGCGGCATCGTGTTGAAATCTGTCCCTTCGGGCGGCGTCACCGGACCAGTCCATTGCGCGCGCGGCCCAAACGACGCGATTGCCGTCGCCCAGTCGCCGTCGTCAAAATCCGGCCGCGTCCACGCGGTACTATCGTCACCGTCGTTTGCCGCATGGTAACGGAACGCGCGGGTCTCCACGGGGATGGGGCCTTCGGACGGCGGCCACGCAAAACACCCGTCGTGGTTGTCGCAGGTCGGTTCCAGGCGGCACGCAAACGGGCCTTGCAGTTCCATGCGCAGCGGGGACGAAGCGGTCGCTTTCCCTTCAAACACCGCATCCGCCAATTCCACCCGCGCATAATGCTCAGGGGGTGTTTCCACCGTGGCGTCCACGCGCGGCCGGCCGCGCAGCACCACCGCATCGCCCCTGCGTTCCCACGAGGTGATCTCCAAATCCGATTCAAGGGCGATGGGGTCTTCCGGCGTGGCGGGCCGCAACGCCACCAGCGGGGCCGGCGTAGCGTCCAGTTCCACAAAAACGCGCACACCCGTTTCGATTTCCTCGTCTTCAGCCGGTTCCGGCGTTTCTTCGACCGGAAGCGGGGCGTTCCGCTGATAATTCAGAATCGGGACGATTTCCCCGGTCACTGCGTTCCAGAGTTCCGGAACGCTGTCGCCCCCAAAAAACACTTCAAGGCGCGCGCCGCGCGCCGCATCGGTTTCGTAAAGTCTCCGCTGGTTGATTGTAAAGCGCGCCTGGCTGGCGGCGGGGGTCTCATCGTCGGAGATCAGGAAATAGAGATCGCGGTCGCCGATGCGGCGTTGCAGGCGCGGGACGTCCTTGAATCTGTGAAACGGGATGATATCCGCCAGGATTTCGGCGGCCGCCGAGGGGTCGGTCACGCTTCTCGCCGATTCCTGCAACACCCGCGACATTTCCCGGAATTCCGGCAGGGCAAGATAGCGGTCGCCGGGCGCTTCGGGCGCAGGTCCCGCAATCACCACATAGCCGCCGGAGGTCTGAAACGCCAGGATTTTCTCCAGCGCCTTCCCGGTCAACACCCGCGCCGCCGGCAGAAACAGCACCCGAATCCGCACGGACCCGGCTTCCAATATCCCCTGCCGGACCCGGGCCTGCAGCAGGCTGTCTTCGTCCAGGATAATGTAATCCAGCCGGTTTTCACGAAGAGACCGCTGAATTTCCCAATAGGCGTCGGCCGCTCCCGTGGCGCCGGGGTCGGGTTCGTCGAAGCCCATGAAGGCGTGGACCGTCGTGGAGGGATGCAACACGGCGATTTCGACCACATGTTCGCCTTGGGAAAGCGCAAAGCAGATCCGTGAGACGTAATCGGCGAAGCCCTTGTAATGCGCGAAATAGGGTTGCCTCCAGCCGGTATCGGGCGGCGCCCATTCCCAGTAGGAACCGTGGATGGAATAGTAGATGGCGTGGGGATTGAAAAGCGTCGCCCCGAACAGCACCCACGGGTGCAGCAAAACGGCGGTTTCCTCGATGGTCTGCCCCCACCCACTGGAGTGGAATGCCTCCATCCACACCCGCGGCCGCCCGTACAAATCCGCGATGGACTGGTGCGGCTTGATGTCGCCGTCCATATCGTTGCCGGGCGCGCCGAAATGACGCATCGTTTTGAAGTACTTGAGGTAATACCGCTCGCCCCGGACGGGGTCCGCGTCACGCACGGTCTGGTCATAACCGCAGATCATGTTGTGGCGTTCATGCCACGCGAACAACGGAATGAAAAATGCCTCCTCGCAGAAGGCGGCGGCGATTTCCGCGGCGTCGCAACGTACCTGGATGGTTGTCAGCCCCTGCGGGTCGCCGAAATGGTCCGTCACGTCGTCATACAGCGCCGGCAAGTACTCCTTGAGAGCGTATCCGGCCCGCTGAACAAAATCATATCCCAGCATGCGGCGCGAAAAACGCGGCAAGGCGGGGAATTCATCCTGAAAGGACCCGGCAATGCCCTTGCCCAGTTCCTCGCCGAAGCGGCGCTCCATCTCCCCGTGCACGATGTCCAGCAACGCCGCCCCGGCTTCCGGGTTCTGGTAATCAAAGCCGCCGGGCAGGGTGTAAAACAACTGGACGCGCACCTTGCCCGGCGGCGCTTCCACGCGGAGCACGCCGTTCTCGATCGCGTCCGACACATTGCGCACCCGCCGAATCGGCGTGCCCAATGACGGCGCCGCACCGATCGCCAGACCGTGAACCGCGCCCCACGGCGCACACGGCGGCGCGCCGACAACATGCGCGCTTTGCCAAGCGCTGTCGTCAAAATCCGGCAATGTCCACCCCGGCGCTTCGGCGTCACTGACGCGGTAGGCCGCGTCGCTCAGGAGGCGTTGCTGCCCGTCGCCTTCGCCCAGAAGCACCTCCACAAGCAGTCCGCCCGCGCCGCCAAGGTTCTCGGCAATCACCGCAACGACGTTCCTGCCGGCTCGCACATGCGCCGTCACATCGTAGTTCTCGGCATGTCGCCAGCCGCTTTCGTCGTAAACGCTTTCCTCTCCAACCTTCTCGCCATTGACAAAAAGGGCGTAGCCATTGTCACACGTGATGTGGATGCGGGCCTTGTCCGGTACCGCATCCAAGTCGAAACTCCGCCTGAAATACCGCTTGAGGACACCGTCGGGGGCCGCCCTGTCCCATATCCAGGTGGCGCGTTCGGCCTGCGTTTCCCTCGTGGTATCGCGCAACGCGGTAAATGCGGCCAGCGCTTCCCCGCCCGGCGGCGTTTCAAGCACGACCTCCGTCGGGCCTTCCACATCCTTGTACAGGCGATGAAGCGCGATTCCGCGGAATTCCGGATGGTCCCGCACAATCCGCGCCTGCAGGCCCGCGCCGGAAAAGCCCAATTGGTCGTAAAACCACATCCGCATGCCCAGCCGCTTCGCTTCGGCCAGCGCATACCCGAAAAGTTCCCACCATTGCTCCGTAAGAAAGGGCGGATCGTCGGCGGCGCTGCCGTAGAGCGGCCCGGACGGCGCGAGATTCAGGACAATTACGTTGTATATCCCGCCTTCGGCCATGCGTTCCAATTGCCGGCGTATCCGGTCCTTCTCCACGCGGTCGCCACTCCACCACCAGATGGGAACCGGCGAGTAGTTGCGCGGCGCTTCCCGGAACGCCGCAGCGATGTCAACCATCCGATCGCCTTGCACCGCCCCGAGACCGGCGGCAAACAATAAACAGCAACACACGTGAGTCATAGGCTTAACTCCCTGCCCCACAGCACGATTCTTCTCACAACGGACAGGCCGCTGTCACCGCCGGCACGGCGCCCTGCCTGTGCCGCGCCCATCCTCCGATAGCACTAGCACGGCGCGGATGGCGTTTGCAAGGCAGATGATTCCGTGGAAAAACCCTTTGTCAAACAGATGGAAATGTATTATAATATATATTGATGAAGGCAACCATGCTCTCATGACGGGGTGCGGCGCAATGAACAGGGGAGATGACATGAACCACGGGGAAAGATTAATTCCGCGGCGTGAATCCTTCGAGCATATTCGCCAGGAAGCCATGGAGTTCGCGGATATCGGCATATACCGTTTTGCCTTCGATGGAACAGTATTGTTCATGGACCGTGCGACTTTGCGCGTATTTGAATTGGAGGATATGTTTCCGGAACCGGAGGCCGTCGCGGGCAAGAAAATCGGCGACCTGATCACCTATGTCGACCCCGAGGGTGCCCTGAGCAAGGCCATCCGAGAAAAGGGATTTCTGCACAAGCGCCGGTGGCATTTCAAGACACTGAAAGGCAATGATCGCTGGTTGCTTGTAGATTGTTACCTGCTGTGGGACGAAAAAAGCGGCGGAGAGGTGATTCAAGTAATCTTCCAGGACATCACGGAACAGCACCGCACCCAGGAAACGATCAAAACTATCGAGCAACGTTTCCGCGAGACATTGGAAACGGTGCATCTGCCGGTTGTCCAATTGGACTGCAATGGACGGATTACTTTCTGCAATGAGTGCTTCCTTGGAATTACTCGCCGGCATCGTGAAGAACTCATCGGGCGCGACTGGTTCGAGGTGTGTATCCCCGCCGACATGCGCGAAGACCTGCGCCGCGGTTTCCTGAGCGAGGCCATGCTGAAAGGCGCGCCGGCCCGTCACTGCGAAACGCCCCTGCTCGTGCGCGACGGCAAACAGCGCATTATTGCCTGGAGCAATACGTTGCTCAGAGATGAGGAACAGAACATCATCGGGATGACCAGTATCGGCCAGGACATGACCGAACAACGCAACAATGAAAAAATCATCATCGCGCTGGCGCGAACAGCCGAACAGATGCGCAGCCTGCTGTTTTCACTCAACAAATGCCACACTGAGAAGGAAATGCTGACACTTCTTGTTGACGGGGTGACGAGCATATACGGCATGGATGCGGGCTTCGTTTATCTGGTGCAGAAACAAGAAGCCCTCCTTCTTAAAAGCAGGGGCGCGCCCGATGTGTTTACGCAAAAGGCGGCACGAATACCGCTTTCCGCAGATGCACTGCGTGCCGTCTTTTCCTCCGAAGGCGCGGTGGATATGGCAGCCGTTGAGACAGACCAGAGAACGTTGTTCCGGCAATATGGATTTGGGCGGGTCTATGCCGCCGCCCTGCGTTCAGGAGGTGAAATATTCGGGGTTCTGGCTGTGGCCTCCGCCGCCAACGGAGGACTTGACGATTTCAACCTCGAGGCGCTCAACATCATGGCGCATGAAGCCGCCGCAGTGTTGAAACGACTGCGCGTGGAAAAGGCGCTGCGGGAAAGCGAGGCGCGCTCCCGCGTCACCCTGGATAACATGGTGGAAGCGGTACACCTTATTGACAGGGACTATCGCATCCTGCTCTGCAACCGGACGCTTCTGGAGTGGAACAAAGCCCTGCAACTCGATGCGGAGGTGGAAGGGAAAAACGTTTTTGACGTATACCCGTTTCTGACCCTGAAGGTCCGAGATGAATATGAACAGGTCTTCAAGACCGGCTCAGTGCTCCTCTCCGAAGAGATAAACCGCCTCGGGGACCGCGTTGTGTACACCGAAACCAGGAAGATACCCCTGCTCGAAAATGGAATCACCACCCGTATACTGACGGTGATACGTGACGTCACTGAGAGCAGGAAATCAGAGATTGCCCTGCGCGAAAGCGAGGAAAAATACCGCACACTCGTTGAAATGTTTCCCCACTCTCTGTGCATTTTTCAGGACGGGCGCGTTGCCTTCGCCAACCGGGCAACAGTGGAAATGTTCCGTTACCCGAATGTCGAATCCATTTTGGGGCAGGACATCATGGCGGTGGTGGCGGACCGCGAAAAGGAACGGCTCCGCGCGTATGCGCAGTCCCGTTACACCGTTCCCTCCAAATCTCCGCGCCGCTACGAAACCGTGCTCAGGCGCGCCGACGGCGAGGAGTTTCCAGCGGAAGTCCACGTGACAATGATTGCTTTCGGCGGGCGTCCGGCGCAGCAGGTGATAGTAAGCGACATCACGGAACGCAAGCGCGCTCTGCAGGCGATCCGGGAAAGCGAAGAGCGCTATCGGGATATCCTGCATAACATCCGGGAAGGCTATTACGAGGTCGATCTGAAAGGCAACTTCACATTTTTCAACAAGGCGCTTTGCCGCATTTTCGGATACACCGCCGAAGAATTGCGGGGAATGAATTATCGGAGGTATTACCCCGACGATGAGAGCAGGGCGCGTGTCAAAGCCATTTACAATGAAGTGTTCACTACCGGCCAGGACAAGGAATTCGTTGACTGGGTGATCGTGCGAAAGGATGCTTCGCTCGCGACGCTGGAGGTATCAATATCACCCATCCTCGATAGCGAAGGGAAGCCAACGGGATTCCGAGGAATGGCGCGGGATGTGACCGAACGCAAAAAGGCGGAACAGGCATTGCAGGAAGCGGAAGCGCGCTATCGCGAATTGTTCGAAAACGCCAATGACGTGGTGTTCACCACCGACTTGGACGGGAAATTTCTATCGCTCAACAAGGCCGGGGAGCGGCTGGGCGGTTATACCCGGGAAGAAGCACTGCGGCGAAGCATCTTTGATATCGTCACACCGGAATCCCGGGACAGAATCAGAATGATGATGCAGTACAAACTGACCGAAGGAAAAGCGACCCAGTATGAAGTGGTTGTTGTCACGAAGGATGGCCGTCTCGTTCCCCTGGAAGTAAGCACGCGCCTGGTTTATCAGGATGGCCGTCCTGTCGCTGTTCAAGGCATCGGACGCTCCCCTTCCCGGAGAACGGCTGATGACGAGTGATTGCTAGAACCCCACCGATGCGTGGTCGGTTTTTTCCGGGTCCGGCAGACGGCAGACATCCTCCACCGCGCTGAAAAGCGCATCCATGTTTTCCAGCGGCACATCCGGACCGATCTCCACGCTGATCATGAGCCCCCCCTCCGGCATGCCCAGCGCGTCATGCGCCTCGCGCACATGATCGCGCAGTTGGTCAGGCGTGGCGAAGGGGAACAACTGCCGGTCCAGATCGAGGCAGATGGCGACTTTCCCCTTTGCGACATCTCGTAATCCCTGCAGGCCGTTTGCGCGGATTTGCGGGTTGATCATGCGGATGCCGGTTTCGATCAGATCGCCGATGATGGGCAGGATGTGTCCGTCACTGTGAAGGAAAACAGGGATGTTGCGGTCGCGCGCCTGCCCCGCCGTGACTTCGTAACCCGGCTTCACATAGCGCCGCCACTGTTCGGGGCTGACGGGCAGGCTGTGTTGCATGCCCAGGTCCTCCGCCAACCCCAGGAATTCCGTGCCGCATTCAATGGTGCGACGCACCACGGCGGCATTGTAGTTCATGATTACTTCCAGCAATCGGTGCAGCCGGGGGTCGTCCGTCGCCATGTCCAGCATCAGGTTTTCAAAACCCCGCAGGTCACAGAGCAGCATGTAGTGAAAACCGTGGGCGAGCGCATGGTCCGGCGAGAAATGGCCCAGGCGCTTTTTCTCCGCGATTTGTCGCGCCAGCGCGTCCCAATCGCGCGGATGAAGCAGGTTCTCCGTCATCGGGTCGGGGCGTCTCCACGTCTCAAAGGCGTCCCAGTCGGCCAGGGGATGCTCCACCACCTGCCCCACCAGCCCCCCTTGAATATTGTCCCAAACACAGCCCCAGCAATCCGTCTGCCGCCCCTCGACATAAAAATCCTGATACACGACCTGTTCATTGGCCGTCCCCGGTGTGAAACGGGGAAAAAGGCGCGGATGCGCCCGCCGCACATCGTCCAGCGCCTCGCCGTACTTCGCCATGCACGCGGGCAGGAAGCCCACCGTCGCCGGCGTCCATTGCGGATGATCAAAATATATCGTCCGCAACATGTTCTCCCCCTGGGGACTTCGGTCATCATAAACGCTCATGCACTTGTACTCCTCAAATCTTCTTGAATTCCGTTGCGCCGATCCTGCTGCACAAGCAGGCGGACACGGGCAACGCTGTTGTTCGCAGTCAATGGCTATTTTCGGATTCCCTCAAATGCTCCCAGTCAAGAATATCCTGGGTTCGTCCACTTGCCTTCTTGGCTTTCATTAAATCCGCCCTGGAGATAAACGGGATTGTGATGTCGTCCAGGTCCACACACACTCGGTTTTCCCATGCGGAGTCGAATTCTACGCCTGGTATTGCCATCATGATATCCACGCGTAATGGCGGACGTCCCATCTGGTAGTAGTATTCCTGCTGGGTGAAGTCGTTTGGCGTAAGATTCCGCAAAGGGGCCCCGAACGCTTTCAATGCGGCAAATACCGCGTTGGCATTCTCCGCATCGGTGGCTATCCAAAGATCCAAATCTTTGGTGAAGCGCGGCTCGGTGTATTTCATCACAGCATAGCCGCCAACGACGAGATAGCGAACCCTATGCCTTGCGAAAAGACTCAATAGTTCTCTGAAGTCTGAATTCGTCAGCATGAATTCCTCGAATCAGATAATAATCGCGTATCATTTCCGTCACTGCTTCGAAAATGGCGCGATCGCCCTGGGATTGCCAGAATTGAATGTCAAATGAATGATCATCTTCGCCAACACGCTGATACCGTTCCTCAATGTCTCTCATCATCGGACCCTCATCAAGGCGCCTCCTTAGGCGCCCTCGATACATCGCTCCCGCGACATACCGAGGCATCTGTCTAGAACGACAACAGGCACTGCCAGATATACGTGTACGCCAAGGCGTCGTTGGCCTCCCAGACACGGCGGACAAGTTCCTCGTCGCCGGTGATGGGGGGCAATTCGGCACGTTTCTCCTCCCAGGGGATGCAGACGCCGGGGGCGACGCGCCCGGCGGGAATGACGGGCAGATCGTCGGGTGGAAACGGGATTTGACGCACGGGGACCGGCGGCGCGTCGGCAGCCTGGCTGTACACGCCGTATTCCCGGGTGAACTCCGTCATGACGCGGATGTTCTCGACGGTCGCGTCATTCTGGACAATGGCGCTCGCATCCATGATATACCCGCCGTCGGCGGCGACGCCGTCAATCAGTTTCTTGCAGCAGGCACGCACCTCGTCAGGCGTGCCGTAGGCGAGCAGGGCGTTGGGCACGCCGCCGCTCAGGCAGAACTTGTGCCCGAGTTTTTTGTGCGCGAGGAACGGGTCGGACTGGTCTATGTGATAGACGATGCTCTGGTCGGGCAGTTCGGCGAACCGGTCAAGGTGTGCGTTCCAGTTGCCCTCCGCGTAGAACAGCGTCTGACAGCCGTTCGCCCACAGGGTTTCGATGATGGGTTTCAGCGTCGGCCAGTAGAACTGATCGAACTGTTCAAACGAGATGAACGGCACGCAGCCCCGATGCATCCAGAAACCGATGGGCACATTCCGGTCGGGGTCCGCGCCGCCCAGGGCGACGTGGAACAGGTGCGGCATCAGCGCTTCGCATGCCTGCAACACTTTCTTGGGGCGCTCTATCAGGTCCATGGTCAGCCCCAGATAGCCGCGCAGTTTGTCGGCGATGATGTCGAGCGGCGCCTTGAAGATGCCGGCAATGGCGGAGACCGTGCCGCTTTCGCGGCGCAACGCCTCTATCTGCGGCCCGAAGGCCGTGAAATACTGGAGCATCGCCATGCCGCCCTTTAGAAACGACAGGTTGTTTCGGGTGGTGTTCGGCACGCCGGGCGCGACGACATCCGCCGCGACGCGCGGCAGCCACACGTTCAACAGGAACGCCGTGGGGTCGTCAATGAGTTGGTCGTATTCGTCCGGGCGCATGAACGCCTCGGTTTCCGGCGGCTCCCGGTACTGGAAGCCGGTGTCCGCCGGGATGTCAATTCCGGGCACGGCATAGTATTTCAGGCCGATGGCCTGCGTCAGTCCGGTCCACACATAGACCATGTTTGCGACCACGGCGTCCCAGTCGAAATCCGCGGCGCAGCGCCGCGCCGCGATGAACGCCTTCTCGTAATCATGGGCGACCTCCTGGCAGGTGAATCCCGCGTATTTTGCCGTGAATTCCGCCACAAAAGGCCGGAGGGGCACGCGGTCCGGGCGTCCATTCCGCATCGCCGTCACATAGCGGTTCAGCCGCTCCGTATATTGCTGTTCCATCGCATCGCTCATGACTTCTCTCCCGGTTTTCACCCTCTGTGTTCTCGTTACACCGCAGGAGCGGCGCAAGGCAAGGCCCTCGTTACACCGCGCACGCGGTATAACGAGGGCTGAAAAGTCTATAGTTGCTTAATCCGCAGGTTACGGAAGGCGATGGGCTGGCCGTGGTATTGCAGACCGACGTGCCCTTCGCGGACCAGGTCCTTGTAGGCGTACTTGAACTTGTTCTTCGTGCCGTCGGGGTTCTTGTGCGGTTCGGTCCACTGGTCCAAATCCATCCCGATGACCTGCTCGCCATTGAGCATGACGTAAATCATATTGTCCTTGGCGATGATGGTGTAATGGTTCCATTCGCCGGGCTGTCTGACCATTTGCTTGTATGGCGCGAGCACGTCGAAGATGGCCCCGCAATGCCACTTGTTGTTCGGATACTTGTCATTGGGTTGGAGCACCTGCACCTCGATGGCGGTGTGCAGCCACTGGTCCAGGTCGGCGCAACGGATGAACACACCGCTGTTGGTGTCTTCCGCGCACTTGAATTCGAGGTCGAGAATGAAGTCTCCATAGCGTTCGCGGGTCCAGATATCGCCTTTGCCCTGGGATTCCAGCACGCCATCCACGAAGGTCCAGCCGCCTTCCTCCATGATCGCGTTGGACAGGTCTTCCTTGAACAGGGGGACAAAGTCTTCAGCGTCCTTGGCGGCCGCCAGCAATTGCGGTGCGGGCGGGATGGGTTCCGGCGGCGGCGCGTCCTGCGCCTTCGGCGCACAGGCGTATCCCAGCAACACGACGCACAGCAATACGACAATCCAAGGCGAGGATTTCATGATGTTTCTCCCTTTGTTTCTCGGTGTAGAGCATCCCGATTTTTCACGCCAATACCTTTCACTGAAAAATCTGCCAACGTCGGAGCCTCTTGCAAAACCTGCTGTTATCCCATGTGGCGCGGGCATCCTGCCCGTGTTTCATGGGCGGGACGCCCATTTCACGGGAGGTTTTGCAAGATCCGCCATCTTCCGTTCCATAAAAAGAATCATGCCATTCCCGGCGCGGACGGCGCAATCCACGCTCTTTGCGTCCGGCTTTTCTTATCCCCTTGTCCACCCTGTCCGTGCCGTTCACATAATCTGCTCTTCCCTTTTGACATTGGGTCTGCCCTCGCACGCCGCGCCTCGCCGATTATGGTAGTATGGCGTCGGGATGCACCTGCTATGAACGATACCCCCCAGACATCGTTTGCCGGAAGACGTCACGCCTGGAAAACGTGGCGGGAGGCCGCAATCATGCTGGCGATCCTGGCGCTGGCGGTTGGACTGCGGGCCTATCGCATTGGCGAAGAATCCGTCTGGTGGGATGAATACACCAGCCTTGTGCATCTCGATGCGGATTCGATATGGCGTTTTCTCAATCTGAACCGTACGCTGGACCCGGCAACCATGCCGCTCTATTACTCGCTCGAGTACCTGTGGTGGCACTATGTGAGCGGCACGGTCACAGGGCTGCGGTGGCTTTCCGTGCTCATCGGACTAGCGGCGCTGCCCTTGTTGTACGGATTGGGACGACGACTTTTCGGGCCGAGTGGCGGCGCGGTGGCGGCCCTGCTCTACGCGCTTTCGCCAATTCATGTATTTCACGCCCAGGGCATCCGCATGTATGTGCTGTTGGTCACGCTGGCGATTGCATCCGCCTGCACCTTCGCCGGCCTGGTGGAAGACGGACGCCTGAGATGGTGGGTCGCGCACGGCGCGGCGAATGCATTGTTGTTCTGGACCCATCCCTTCGCGTTTCTGCTGCCCGCCGCACAGGGGATTTTTCTGCTCCTTTTCCGGCGTCGCCAATGGGATACGGTCGGCGCATGGGGAGTATTACAGGCGGGACTCCTGCTGCCACCGGCCATGTATCTCAGCGAAGCGCGCTTCTGGCCCACGGAACAGACCGCTGACTGGATGAAACTGCCGTCGGTCGGCGAGTTCCTGGGGGATTTGCTTGCCGATGACGCGATCGGGCTTACCTATCAGTTGCGCATTTCCGATCGCGCGCCCGAATGGCTGGTATCCCGCCAGCCACTCTTTGTTGCCGCGTTGATCCTGTTGCCGTTCATGGGCGCGGTGGGGATCGCCTGGCGCGCGCGCCATTTGAAACCCTTGGAATCGCGGATCACCCGCGAACGGCTTGTCTTTCTGCTCACATGGCTGTTGCTGCCGGCCATGGCGCTCTACGCGGCGTCTCTGCTCTGGCGCCCGTGCATTTTCCCCCGTTACACCGCGCACAGTTCCCTGGCCCTGTACCTGATGGTTGGCGGCGCAGCGGCCATGTCCGGAAGGGCCGTCCGCATTCCGGGAATTGTCGCGGTCGCGGTCTTGTACGCGACCCAGTTGGCGCTCACGATTCCCGGACCGCAGCGCACGGATTGGCGCAGCGCGGCGGCGCATGTGCGCGAGCAGGCCGCTCCGGATGATCTCATTCTGGTGCGCGGCTCCAGTTGGCGCGAGGTTTTTGCGTATGTTTCAGGTCCGATGCCCAACCCAATGGCTTCCGCGGAAACTGCGGAGGCCCTGGCTGATCAGGCCGCGTTGTTTCTGCAATTATGCCGGGAGGAAGGAACAACCGGGGAATCATCGGAAAGTCATCCGGTGTGGGCGGTGCTCGCCACGCCGTATTTCGATTCCGGGCCGGACCGCGATTTTGAACTGCAACTGGCCGCGCACGGCCTCGCTTTCAGCATGCACGAGTTTGGCGGAATGGAACACGTGTTGACCTATCGTATCACCCGGCCCAGTCCTGGCAGGCAGGAACCAGGCTTTTCTCCCGCCGCATCCCCGTCCACCTCGTCCATGAAATACGCTGTCGCCCAGGATTTCGGGGATCTGGCCCTGGCGCTGGGCGAATCCGGCAACCATGCATGCGCGCTTCACGTCACAGACTACATTGCCCGGATGGACCCGTCGTGGAGCCGGTCTTACTTTAATTTCATTGCCGCCTTGGAGCGCGGCGAAAACGTCCCCGCGGCGGCGGCGGCGGTGCGCACTTTGTGGAAAGGGTACGGACTGCTTCAGAACCGCCGCTACGATCAGGCCATCGAAACGTTTCAACGGGCGGTGGTGCATGACCCGCTCTGGAAGGATGCCTGGCATGCATTGGTTACCGCGTGCATCGAAGCGGGAGAGTATGATTCGGCTCTGCCCGGCATGCAGATGCTGACCCAGTTGGACCCCTCGACGGTCATGCTGTTCGGCCGCTTGATGGCCGTGATTTCGCGCGGCGAAGACGCGGGCAAATCCCTGGCATCACTGGAGGCGGTGCTGGACGGCATTCATGCGCAGGATATGGGCCGTGTCGAAGACGCGCAAGCGCTGTTTCACAAAGCCATTGCGGCGGACCCCGGCTTCGGCACCGCACATTGCCTTCTGGGTTTGCTGCATCTGTCCGAAGGCGACCAAACGGCTTTTCTCGACGCCATGCAGCAGGCTTACCAGGCCGACCCGGAAATCATCGGGCGCTGGAAACCGCTGATCGAGGCCTTGTTCGTGCAACAAGACCCGGCGGCGGCGCGCGCCGCCGCCCTGGCGCTGCGCAAGGAAGGGGTCTTTGTCATACCGGACCTGCTGGACCTCGTGGATAGTCCCTGGCCGGCCGGCGACTTTACCGCGCCGCCATCAGACCCACCCAGTAATACAGACCCATCAGATGGTTCCTGATAAGCGACGGGCGTTTTGCAAGCCGCCATAGCGCACGGCCCATATAAGCGGGCCGGAAATAATAGCGGCGATAGGCCGCTTTCACCATGCGGTCCAGCGCGTCCATGCCCGGATACGTGTTGGGCACATAGGACGGGCGTTGTTGGGCCTCGTAGTCGCCGCAGCGCCCTTCGCACAGCGCCAAGTCCGCCAGCGAGGTGCCCGGCTGCACATGGTAGGAGAAGAACACCGCATAATCCACGTTCAGTTCGCAGGCGAAACGGATGGTTTCTTCCGACATTTCCGGCGTTTCCGTGGGAAAGCCGATGACGAAAAACGCCCGCGTGTCCAAGCCCGCACGCTTGGCCCACCGCACCGCCTTGCGGCATTGCTCCAGTGTGTGCCCCTTGTTCACAAGGTCAAGCATGCCCTGATGGCCCGACTCGATGCCGTACTGGATGCTGTAGCAGCCGGACGCCGCCATGCGGCGCAGCATCTCCGGCGTCACGGTGTTCACGCGGGAAAGCACCGACCAAATCAGGCCCAGCCGCTCCCGGTCCAACGCATCGCAGAATGTTTCTATCCATTTCGGCATGAAACAGAAATTATCGTCCCAGAAGACAACATTGCGAATGCCCCAGTCCTTCGCAAGGCGGCTGAGTTCATCCACCACATTTTCCGGCGAACGACGGCGGTAGGGCGAGGCGAATTCCCCGCCCTGGTAGCAGAAGCGACACCGACCCCAGGGACAACCCCGCGCCGTGATGGCTGAGGTGACGGGGCGCCGCGCACTCAGGCTCGGCAGGGGAAGATACAGGTGATGCTTGTAAATGTGCCGCGCCGGATGGGGAAACACGTCAATGTCCTTCACGACCGGGGCCGGTGGGCCGGAGACCGCCGCGCCCGACGCATCGCGATACAACACGCCGGGCACATCCACATAGGATTTGCCTGCTTCGATCCGGTCCGCAAGGTCGCCCAGCGGGATTTCACCGTCACCGGGAATCAGCACGTCCACCTCCGGACACTCCTGGAGAATCCGGCGGGCAAACGACGTGACATGCGGCCCGCCCATGACCAGCGGCGTTTCCGGAAGCCTTCGGCGCAATTCCCGCGCCAGGGCATATGCGTCGTTCGGTGTAAGCGTCGTGAACGAGGAAATACCCACCAGGTCCGGCCGCGCCGCCGCGACCGCCGCCGCCGCGGCGGTCACATCCAGTTGTTCGGCCACGGCATCCACCAGCGCAGCGCTGTGCCCACGACTTTCAAGATACGCCGCGAGATAGCCGACACCCAACGGCGGCAACAGCCCAATCTGCGCCTTCCTGCGTGTATTGCCCACCGACCGCGAGTAATCATACGGCGGCAGCACAAAGACCACTTTCATCGTCGGAGCACCTTGTCTTCGCGACGGTCGCCGCATGCGGCCGCGCCCGTCGCTGCAACTATTGTACAACACGGAAGGATGCGGTCATTCCGAACGTTTTGGGTTTCTTGGAAACCAGCCCTTTTTGACACGTTCGGCCTGTTCGATGATTTCGTGGATGCTCCAGAGGCAGGTGAACCCAAGCACCCCGAACACGGCGGACAGCAGCACGGAGCGCATGAACAGGGAAATGCCCAGGAACACAAGCCCGGCGAGCAGAAACACGGGCCATATGCGGGTGCCGAAGTGATATTCCGCTTTGATGACAACCGGGTGGAAGACGCCGATAATGACAAAAGCCAGGAATCCAATCAGGATGCCTTCGTACTGCATGAGTCCCTCCGTTGCGCCCCGCATGCGGCGCCTATCAGATGGAAAGCGCCTGGAGACGGGCAATCGTTGCCCGCGCTTCCGCCACGATGTCGGCCATAATGTCGGCGGCGGATTTGATTTCGCGGACGCGGCCCACCACCTGGCCGCACGCGATGGTGCCGCGCTGCACGTCGCCGCTGAGGTAGGCGTCAAGCCCCACCTTGCCGCTGATGACCGGCAGCAAATCCTCCAGCGTCGCCCCCTCCGCCTCCATCCGGGCCACCGTCATCGCGGCTTCGTTGCGGATCACGCGGGCCGCATTGCGGATGGACCGCTCGATGACCATCGTGTCGGTTTCCTGCGCGGCGATCATCCACTGTTTGAAGTTCTCGTGCATGGGACACTCCTTGCACGCCATGAAGCGCGTTCCCATCAGCACCGCTTCCGCGCCCAGCGCCAGCGCGGCCACCAGCCCGCGCCCATCGCAAAAACCGCCCGCCGCAATGACGGGAATATTCAATTCATCCGCGGCTTTGGGTACGAGGATCAAACTCGGCACATCGTCCATGCCGGGGTGCCCCCCGCATTCAAACCCGACGATGATGACGGCATCCGCGCCGATGGCCTCGGCCTTTTTGGCAAAGCGGACGGCGGGCACCTTGTGGAACAGTTTCACCCCCGACGCCTTCAACTTCGGTACGTACTGCTCCGGATTGCGGCCGGCCGTTTCGATGACGGGAATGCCTTCTTCGCAGACCACGTCAATATAGGCTTCGGTCACGTCGCCGGGCATCATTACCGGAAGCATGCTGACATTGACGCCGAAAGGCTTGTCCGTGAGGTCGCGCGCACGGCGGATTTCCGCGCGCAACTCCTCCGGGTGCGCGAACGACACCGCCGTGATGAAACCCAACCCGCCCGCATTGGATACCGCGGCGACCAGTTCCGCCCGGGCCAGCCATTGCATCCCCCCTTGCAGCACGGGATACTCGATGCCCAGCATTTCCGTAATACGCGTTCTCAGCATGCCCGATATTCCTCCTGAAACGGTCCCCAAGCCTGCGTCGTTCCGCCAAAGAACACCAACAGATTTCCGCTTTCTTCCCTGAATCGCTGCACAAGAACATGTGCTTCGTAATGGGCAGCCTTCATCCGGAGTGCCCACATATGTTACCCCAAGCCGCACATGAAGACAAAACACAACGACGGCCATTCCGCAAACCCCTGGTCGCAGGACCACTTGCAGGATTTGGTGGGCCGATGGATTTTGGGTCCGGCAAAGCGGGGGCTGCTGCGCGGCAACCCATTATGTTTTGGCGTGCGGAAGCCATGCTTTCGCTTTCACTTTCTTGTTTACACAAGCCCCGAATGCTGTCTGCCGACCTGAAGGTTGCGGTGCTGCGAAAGAGAAAGCGCAAGCGCGGCTTGCACACTCCAAAGCAGCGGAGTTTTGACCGGCGCGACGCCCGGGCCACATCAAAAAATTCGCTTCTTCTCCGGCGATTGGGGACAACCGACATCCATTGACGTTCTGTTGCATCGCCGCGATATAATGCCGTGCAAACACGGGAGCCGCAACGATGAAGGCATTTACGAAACGACGGTATCATGGGTTCGGGCAATTCTGGCGCGATTTGCGCGCGGTGTGGCGCGATCGCCGGGAACTGCCGGGCATTCTGAAGGGGCGCTCCCTGGACCCGAAATTCCGCGAGCGCATCATGCTGGCAATCACCGCCGTCAATCAATGCCGATACTGCTCCTTTGTGCACACACGCGTCGCCTTGCGCGAAGGACTCCGCCGCGAGGAGATTGACGAATTCTTCCAGGGGCGTCTGGAGGAAGCCCCGCAAGCGGAGCGCACGGCCATCCTCTACGCCCAGCACTGGGCCGAAAAAGACGGCATCCCGGACGCGGACATGGCGGAACGACTGCGCGCCGCATACGGCGAAGAGACCGCGGCGCGCATCAACGCCACGCTGCGCATGATGCGCCTGAACAACCTGACGGGCAACACCGTGGACTGGATCCTGCACACCGTCTCGTTCGGACTGATCGGCGGCGCATGATCATGGACCGCGTTTTCCGAAAATACCAGCGCACCCCCTTCGATCCCGACCATTGCACACGCTGCGGCGTGTGCCTTTCCCAGTGCCCGGTGATGCGCCTGCCGGAAGCGCGCGCCAAAAAAGAAATTGAATCCCTCATTCGCTGTCTGGAAGACCCGGATGGCGCATCGGCGTCCACGCGGGAGGTCTTGCGCGCCTGCACCAGTTGCTTCGCATGCAACCTGATCTGCCCGGAGGATTGCCGTCCCGCGAATTTGTTTCTCGACCTCTGGCACCGCGCTTATCAAAAGCAGGGCATGCCCGAGCGGGCGCGGTGGTTTCTGCCGCACAGCCGCCCGAATTTCCGCACCTATGTGCTGGACCGCCTGCCCCCGGATGATCAGGATGCGGTCAGGGCGTGGGCGTCGCTGGAACCGGCGGAGACGATCTTCTATCCCGGCTGCAACCTCGTCACCACGCCGTATCTCACCTTTTCACATATCTTCGACGGGCTGCCGATTCGCGGCGGGCTTGACTACTGCTGCGGCGAGATGTATTTCCGGATGGGCGCTTATGACCTCGTGGAGCAGACCGCGCGCAAATGCACGGAATACTTCAAACGCCTGCAAGCGAAGACCGTTTACCTGCAATGCACCGCCGGCCTCAATATGTTCACCAACATCCTCCCGCAGTTCGGCGGAGATTTCAGCGGGATACAGTTTCTTGCCTTCATGAAATATCTGCACGAAAAACTGGCTTCCGGCACGTGGCCCATCGTGAAGCGCTTCGACGGGAAAACGGTGGCGGTCCAGGATTCCTGCCATGCCCGCATCTACGAGCCGGACTTCCACGAGTGGCCGCGGAAAGTGCTCGCGATGCTGGGATTCCGGGTGGTCGAAGCGCCGTGCCACGGCGCTTTGGCGCTGTGCTGCGGCATCGCCTCCGGGTTCTCGCACGAATCGGGCTATCACCAACTCGACCTGATCGCCGGACAGCGCGCCTGCGTCCGCAATCTGCGCGCGGCTCGTCCCGACGTCGTGGCGGTCTATTGCAGCGGGTGCCTGGAGATGATGTCGGTGTCGCGCTACGTCGCGCGGCTGGGCAGCCCGGTGTATCACATCCTGGAACTGGTCCAGGAGGCTATCGGCGAATCTCCGCCGCGCCGCCATCGGCAGGTCGCATTCAACTTCCTCATCGGCACATTACGTAATCAGCGCGGCGGCAAACGGCGTTTCACGCCGCCCCCCGTGGAGTAAGGGTTACGATGACATAGTAACAACATGTAAAGCCATTTGCGAAATAAGCGTTTTTGGGCGACCCTGCGACCGATAACTCCTGTATTTCCGACAAAAAATTTTCTGATGTTCCGTGAAAAAACCTGTTTCGCAAATGCCTCATGCAACACCGTTGAAAGGCTGTTTTTTTGATTCTTATGTCATTATCAACATCCCCCGGCGCTGCGCGCCACCCCCTTCAAAGGGGGAATGATCAAGTGCCGGTGCGGGGCACCGAACAATACGCCGAAAACGGTCATTCACCAAATGTCAGCGTGCCGCCCTGGATCATGCGACATAAGTCCCCCTTTGAAGGGGGTAACCGGCGGAAGCCGGTCGGGGGATGTTGTCTTTTGGATTATTCATGAGATTGCGAAAGGGAAAAAGGTGTCCCTGAAAAAATTCAAGTTCACAAAAGAATTCATCGCGGATCGGTGCGATTACTGCGGGCGGTGCCTCGCGGAGTGTCCGGTGCTGCGCTTTCCGCCGGACAAAGCGGTGGCGGAAATGCACGCACTGGTGGACGGCGCGCCGTCGGAGGCGCTCGACCGCTGCACGGGCTGCATGGCCTGCAACAGCATCTGTCCGCGGGACGCCGATCCGCACACGCTCATCGTTTCGCGCTGGAGTGAACGCAACAAGCGGGAGGGGTTGCCCTATCCGGCGGGGCTGGTGCTGCCGCACCGGAAGCCCAACCTCTACACGCTGGCCATGCGTTCGTTGTCGCCGCAGGAACAGGCGCTGGTGCGGGAATGGGAACGGAACCTGAACGACCCGCCGCCCGCCGACACGATGATCTACGCGGGATGCAACATGATCCTGCAACCCTTCGTGATGAACTCGGCGATCTTCCGCGACATCCCCATCTTCGGCGCACTCCATCTATGCTGTGGCGAGCCGTTCTACCGCATGGGCTGCTGGGACGAGGCCAAGGCCGCCGCCGCCCATGTGCAGCAGGAATTCCGGCGCATGAACCTCAAACGGGTGATCATGCCCTGTCTCGCCGGATACCATCTCTTCAAGCATGTCTATCCCGCCGTGTTCGACACCCCGCTGGACGTCGAGGTGATCAGCATCGAAGACTGGCTCCACGACCGGATCGCCCGCGGCGAGATTGCGCTCGCGCCGCTGCACATGCGCGCAGTGATCCACGACAACTGCTGGCCGAAGGCCTCCGGCGATCTTCTTTTCGACAAAGTGCGCGCCCTGCTCGACGCCATCGGCGTAAGCGTCGTCGAACCGCCAAACACCCGCGAGCGCGCCCTGTGTTGCGGCATGTGCGCCGGGGCTGCCCGCCTCCAACTGCGCGACATCGTCCGCACCGCCGGCGAGCGCCTGCGCGAATTGGAGCAGACGCCCGCCGACGTTATCGTGAACTATTGCGGCGGCTGCGACTGGCTCTTCAACGTCGTCAACGTGATTTACCTGTCCCGCTACAAGAAACCGCGTTATCACCTGCTGGAACTGGTACAGCAGGCCGCCGGGGAAGCCCCGGCGCGCCTCGGCGTGCGGCGCGCGCGCCAGGTCATCCGCACCCTGACGCCCCGGCTTATCGCCAGATACCTGCGCGGCGGACGATTCCATCTCGAAAATCCATAGGGCAGTCCGCGCGCTTGCATGTCCCACAGGCTGAAGCCTGTACTCCAGAACTGAAGCCTGTACTCCGGAACGGGCGCATAGGAGGCCCGCCGGAAAAATGACAGCAAAAACAGCAAGGACGACAAGGGGCACCAAGAAACCCAAGGGGCACCAAGGAACTCCAAGGGCTGCCAAAAGATCCCAAGGGCGCCAAGACAAATCGGGGGCAAACCAGAATCTATCGGCAGGGGCTTGCATTGGGCCGTGGATAATGTGTAGAAGAGCAGTCTTGCCTGCGGTGATGACAGGCTGCAACCATGAGAACTTCATGCTGAACGATAGAATTTTTTCCTCGGAAGAAGTGTCAAAACGGGCGCGTCCGCGCGCGGAGGTCGCGCCCGCCATTCCGCGCATGGCGCAGGACCGGCTCCTGGAAAAGGGCCAGCGGGTGCTCTGCTATGGCTGCGGCAACGGCGCGGATGTGGCCTGGCTGAAGTCTCGCCGCTTTCGCGTCCACGGCTATGACCCCTATCCGCCCTTCGGCTATACGGACCCGCCCACGGGAAAATATGACTGGGTTTTTCTGGTGTATCTGATGACGCGGCTTAAATCCGATCAAAAGCGCCGGGAAACCCTGCGCACTGCGGCGGGATTTGTACGGCCGGGCGGACGGCTCGCGATCATCTCCCGCTGGTGGGCGCGGCAGCCCGAACCCGCTACGCAATTCCAAGCCATGCTTGAAGGCGCGGGACTGGACGCGCCGGAAGTGCTGAACTACGAGACGGACGACAACGCGATTGTCGTCATCTCACGCATGTCCGGGGCATATCAGCCCCGGAATCCGGTGACATGGGTGGATGATCAGGACGCGGCGGCGGCGCTGTGCGCGCGACTGGCCCGGGAACCGCACATCGCCTTGGATGTGGAAACCACGCTGGATGAGCCGCGCATCTTGTGCACGATTCAATTCAGCACGGCGGACCACAACTGGATCATTGACGCATTGGCGGTGAAAGACCTCGCGCCCGTCAAGGCGTTGCTGGAAAACCCCGCCGCGATGAAGGTCATCCACAACGCCCTCTTCGAGGAGCAGGTCTTTTCCAAATACGGCATCCGGATCATCAACGTCTATGACACATTGCCCGTGTCGCGCAAGAAACACAGGAAGCAGTCCGACGCCGGCCACAAACTCGGCGATGTCTGTGAGCGGGAATTGGGCATTTACCTCGACAAGTCACTCCAGGTTTCCGACTGGACCCGCCGCCCGCTCAGTCCGGAACAAATCGCCTATGCCGCTGTGGATGCGGAAGTGCTCATGGCATTATACCGCGCGTTCAATCCCCCTGAACCGCCCCAGAACCTGACGCTATTTTGAACGTGCGGTCATCCCCCGGACGGAAACGACCGCTTGTAGAGATCAAAAAAGGTATAGGGATCGCAGAATTCCCAATCTTCGCCGGGATATTCCCGGGCAAGCAGATCACGCACGGCCTTGATAGTGGAAGGTTTCTGCAGAATCCACCGGAAAATGAGGAACTGGGGCTTTTCCGGCCTGGCAAAGCGCGCCATCTGCGCGGCGGTTTCCTTCAGGTTGTCGAGATTGGGGTAGATGTCGCTCGCATGACGCAGGAACGGCGTCTGGCGCACGATGGGCTGCTCGAAATCCAACTGCATGCCCACGCCCGCGGGGGAGAACCGGGCATAGGCCTCCTGTATTGCCAGCGGCATGTCGCCGTGAAATCCATTGATCACGAAGCCGGTGATGGCATAGTCAAAGCGGCGGTAATAGGCCATGTTGTGAGAAACCCAGAGTTCCAGCGCGTCGGGAATCCCGCTCTCCAGACGGGTTCCGGTCAGGAGATTGGGATTCAGGTAACCCGCGCCGGAATCTCCCGCGATAAACCAGTCGTTGGGCGTCTTTGTGTTGTAGATATGGTCGAAGACATAGGGGACACGGTCGGAGAGGTTGGGATTGAACGCCCACGCCACCGGCAGTTCACCCCGCACCGGGTCGTCCCACGCCTGCGGGATCATCCGCGACAGCCACGCCGCCGAGTCATAGTCGCCCATGTAGATGAGCACATAGGTTTTGCGTTCCAGCGGTTGCTTTGCGGGCCGCCGGTTCTGGCGATATTCCCGGCGCAGCGGATGATGTTGGTAGGCCGAGGCGTTGGTCAGACACGCCAGCCCCAGCGCATCGGCGTCCATGAGGGCATTGTGCGCCGAGAGCAGCGCGGCATATTCCCACTCCGTGGGCACGGGTTCATGCTTGCCGCCCGCCGGGCCATGGTTGGTGTATTTCAGGTTCCACGGCACAAAGCCGCCCACTGTGATCATCCGCTTGCCTTCGCTTTGCCGGTGTTGCGCGCGCAGCAGGGCGATGAGCGTGTTGCGGTCCGTGCCCGGCACCTGGTCGGGGTCATCCACCGGCGCTTCGTCCGGCCAGACGCCCAGATCGAAAAAAAACGCCCGGTTCGCGATGTAATAGTCGTGATTCGCGAGCGTCGCGTTGTGAAGGTCGTTGTAACGGAAGCCCGGCTTGCCCGGCTCCTGCGTGCAGGCGTCAATGTAATAGGCCATCAGCGCGGGGTGACACTTGCCCTTGTCCAGATACTCCCGCATCGCCCAGAGATACGCATCGCACTTGGCGCTGCCCGTCTCAAGCCCTTTGAACCTGCCGACAAGGTCGAGTTTCACCGGAAGTTTCGGGCCGCCCGCCACCACACGGTCATACAGGGCGCTCCCCGCCCGCACCGGCAGCCAGCCTTCCACCCCGCACACCGTGGCCGCCACGTTCGCCGTTGCCGGCACCGCCGGGTCCCACACCACCGCCCCCGTCATCGCCTCCGGAAACAGTTCAAAGAGACGGGCCAGCGACGATTCCCGCTGGATGGAACAGTCCTTCAGCCAGCCGCGCCGCAACAGGTCCAACCAATAGTCATCCAGGTTGATCGGGCCATCCTGGCCACCGCCTTCCAGAAAGCGCATGATCAGGCGGGGTCGTTCCCGGTTCACCACTCCCTGCAAAGAAGCGACGAATTTCACCACATCGTAATGCAGCACCGTGTCTCTCGGCAGATCGGCGAGGCACGCCTGCATGTCGAAATAGACCAGTACGTGCGGGCCTGGGCCGCCCTCCGCACCCAACAGCAATGTTGAAGCAAGCAAGATCATGTGCATGGATTCTTCTCCCCGTTCTGCAGTGGATAGTGTAAAGACCGGGCTGCAGCGGCGCAACCAAAACGCACGGAAACGGGCGGCATTATCGGAATTCAAGGACTTCATGGACAAAGTGGACGAAGCGCACACGAAATAGAACCAAAGACACATTCCCTGTCCACTTCGCCCAATTTGTCATTTCCGCTCCTCTTCCCCTCCTGTCCCTGCTGTCACCTGCATCTCTTCCATCTCTCCTGTCCCTTCCGTCTCTTCCGTTCCTTCCCCTTCTGTCCCTCTCCCCCCAAAAAGGAAAAGCGCCCCCCGTCTGTGGCGGGCGCTCTTCACAGGGTGTATGAACGAACACGCACAGGTGCGCGTGTTGAGCCGGGTTTATGTGGCGGACGACATCACCGTCCGACGCCGGGAAATCTCCTCCCACATGGCCTTCTTAGACGCCTCAAGACACGTCGGACAATAGGCGTGACTGACTTCGTGCGGGTCTTCAACAGCCCGATACTTCCATGTATCCTCGACCTTGACCCGATGGCATACGCAACATTGAACCGTCATGGCCGGACCTCCTTGTCCAAATACTCCATCGTAGAGTATTATCGGCAAATGCGAAAAAAAGTTGAGCGGTCCGCCTGTTTCTCCCGGTTATGCCTGAAATGGAGTGAAATGGATGAAATCCCTGCCACACATTAAGCATCCCCCGAAAACCGAAGCAGAATGGTTTGAAATCCTGGTCGCATTGACCAGATACTTGCGTTCGCCCGAGGGGTGCCCCTGGGACCGGCAGCAGACCTCGCACAGTTTCGCCGCCTTTTCGCGCGGGGAGTTGGACGAATACATCGAGGCCCTCGAGAAAGCAGACGGGCACCACGCGGAAGAGGAATTCGGCGACACCCTGTTCACGCTGCTGGCCAGCGCCGTCGCCGCGGAAGCGGAAGGGCGCTTTTCCCTGGAAGCAGCCCTGAAACGCGCCCACGAGAAGATGATCCGTCGGCATGACCACGTCTTCGGCGAAGACAAAGCCCGCACCCCCGAGGATGCCATGAATTCCTGGCAACGAATCAAGGAAAAAGAAAAGCGCGGAAATGACTGATCCGCAGATTGCGCAGAAAACCGCAGATTCAACACAACAAAATTGGTAACATTTCAGCGGAATCGCATTTATTGTCGGAAAGCACTACACGGCTTTCAACATCCCCCGCTGCACGCCACTCCGCTGAAATGTAACAAAAAATGCAAAAACAATCTGCGAACATCTGCGTCATCTGCGGATGATATACAAGGAGCGCAATATGCACGACGAGAGACTGGCGATTGATGGCGGGAAACCGGTGGCGACGGGGCCTTTTCCATCCCCTTGGCTGGGACCGGCGGCGATGGGCGAGGAGGAGGCGGAGGCGGTGGCCGCCGTGGTGCGCAGTCAATGCCTGTTTCGTTTCCTGGACCACGCAAACTCCAACTGTACACAATTGGAGAACCTCTTCAAGGAGATGACCGGCTGCGACTATGCGCTGGCCGTCGGCGGCGGTACCGCCGCGCTGATTTGCGGACTGGTGGGGATTGGCGTCGGAGACGGTGATGAGGTGATCGTGCCGGGTTTCACCTACATCGCCTCCGCGTCGGCAGTGTTGATTTGCGGTGCGGTGCCGGTCATCGCGGAGATAGACGAGTCTTTCACCATAGACCCCGAAGACATCGAGAAGAAAATCACGCCGCGCACCAAGGCCGTCATGCCCGTCCACATGCGCGGCATCCCCTGCGACATGGATCGCATCCTCGATGTCGCGCGTCGCCGCAATCTGCTGGTGATCGAAGATTGCGCGCAGGCATGCGGCGGACGCTACAAGGGCCGGGCGCTGGGTTCGCTGGGCGATGTCGGCTGTTTCAGCCTGCAACAATACAAGATCATCACGGCGGGCGAAGGCGGCATGGTTGTGACCCGGAACCGCGAGGTTTTCGAGCGCGCCGCAATCCGCCATGACTCCGCCATGTGTTTCTGGAACCCCGCTGACACGACCGTCGCCCCCTTCCCCGGCGAGAACTGCCGCATGAACGAGATGGAAGGCGCCCTCGGCTGTGTGCAATTCGGGCGGATGGAAAGCATTCTCGCGCGCACCCGCGCACTGCGCCGCCGCATCCACGAGGGCATCGCGGATTCTCCCGGCATCCAGCCGCACCGATCCCCGGACCCCGACGGAGACTGCGGGATCAGCGTGGCAATCCTGCTCGAATCCGGTGAACGCGCAAAACGTTTTGCGCTGGCCCTGAACGCCGAGGGCATTCCCGCCGCGAGCATTTACGATCGCGGGATTCCCGACCGACACATCTATTGCTACTGGGAATATGTCATGGAAAAACGTTCGTGGGACGCGCACGGCCGCCCCTGGACCTCCCCGCTGCATGACCCTTCGCGCCAATACCATCCGGACATGTGCCCAAGAACCCTGGACATCCTCGGGCGCACCATCATCATCTCCCTCGCGCAGACCTTTGAAGACCAACACGCCGAGTGGATCATTCAGGGGATTCGGAAAGTGGCCGGCGCGCTGCGCTGAGGGGCGGGGACTGCAATTCCTGTCCAGCCTGTCCCCTTCGTCCAGGAACCGCGTCCTTTCCCCGATGCCGGATGCGATAGTTGGGGCGTCCGTCTGTGGATAGTGTGAAAGGTTGACAAGCGGAATGCGGTGTGCTAGCGTGTTGTGCGGAAGGGAATTGCCGCTCAATGCCGCGTTGCGTGTGCACACCTGCGGCGGAGTGAGCGGGGGTGGGGTTTTATGGCACAGGAGCAGCCTCTGGATGCGCAATGGCGTCCAGGCAAGAGGAAGGAGCGTGTGGGACTATGCGTAACATAAGCACGTGCGTCGTGTTGTTTCTTCTCGTGGCGGTGAGCATATCGGCGTGGGCCGAGTTGCAGAATGTCACGGTGGGCGGATCGGTGCGGATACGCGGCAACTACATTCGAAACACATTCACAACCTTTCAGGGCGGCATGCCCATGCCGGAGCAGCGTTGGTCGCCGGCCAGCGTGTGGAAGCGTCCCATCGGCGGGCGCGGCTTCTTCTCCCCCGTGAACAATGTGATGAGCATTTATGACTGGGATGACCGGGGAGATGACGTGGCGTTTGTGGAGCAGCGCACGCGGCTGCATGTCCGCGCCGATTTCACCCAGGACGTCTCCGCTTTCATCGAACTGGATTCCTATGACGTGTGGGGCGAGGATTTTCGATCCGACTATGTGACCGGCTCGGACGCGCGCGCCCGCAGCGTGGACGATGTGGAGTTTTTCCAGGCCTATATCGAAGCGGACCAGATTTACGGCGTGCCCCTGCGCCTGCGTATCGGCCGCCAGGAACTCGCCTTCGGCAGCCAATGGCTGGTCGGCCCGCGCGATTTCGCCTTTTTCTATACCGGCGCCTCCTTCGACGCGCTGCGCCTGACCTATTCGCACGACCAGTTCACCATTGACGCCTGGGCCGGCAAACTCGCCGAGAATTTCGCCGACATGTTTGAGAACGATGTTGATTTCTACGGCGTCTACGGGTCTTACATCGCCCTCGAAGGATTCACCTTCGACGCCTATCTGCTCTACCTGCGCGATGATATCCCCATCCCCAACGCCCCCTTCGGGCTGGCCGGGTACAGCGACACCAACCTTTTTACGGTCGGCTTGCGCGGTGCGATGAACAAGTGGAATTTCGATGTGGACGCCGAGGTCGCCTATCAGTTCGGCAGCGCGGACGCCATCGGGGCCACGTTCACCACCCTGCTGGCGGGCGATTCCCGCGCCCATTTCGACAACTGGGGCGCGAAACTCGATGTCGGCTACTCTTTCGACTACAAATGCAGGCCGCGCCTCTTTGCCGGATTCCGCTATTATGGCGGCGAAGACCGCCGCGACATCAGTTTCTGGGACTGGCTCAACCCTTTCCACCGGCCCAGGGCCAGCATAAGTTTCAACCGGCTCTTCTCCAATGACATCGCCAGCGGATTTATGGACCTCAACAATGACGCGTCGAACATGTGGTGGGTGCGGGCCGGCTTCAACACTTTCCTCTATGATAAGTTCCTGATCATTTTCTTTGCGTCGCACTATGAGGCGGTCGAGCCGTTCCGGCGTCCGCTCAGCGCGAAACTCTGGGGCAACCGCGTGCCGCTCCTGCCCGGCGCAAGTTGGATAACCAAAGAGAATCCGCGTGACTTGGGTTACGACATCGGGCTGTTTACGGAGTATCACTACAGCGAGGACCTGATCTTCGAGTTGGGCTATACCCATCACTTTGTCGGGCCGGGCCAGGAATACGGCACCTTCAGCCGCTGGAACGGATTGGCCTATAACGGCGGCACCGGCAAGGACGGCGGCGATTACATCTACGCCGGCACCCGCATCAAGTTCTGACCTTTATTCACCAAAACGCGAATCAACTGCGCCCCCGGTCGCCTCCGGGGGCGCAGTCATATATTGCCGCGCAATGCCGGCCCCCATCTTGCGTTTCACCCTTGTCCGTCTTTGTCCGTGCGTCTTCTATGACCCCACAGTCAGCGCCAATCGCTCTCATTTGATTTCGCAGCACCCGCCGGGGTTTGTGTCGCGCACGCCTTACCGGCTATGCTCCCCCATTATTCCCAAGCGCCGACTGTTGGGAAATGATTTCGCAATACCGGAGGGACGATGGACGAATCCTTGATGCCGCTGTTTATCGCTCTTTTCGTGGTGATTGTGGTGGCGATTGCGATTGGGAGCCATCTCCAGGCGAAACGACGGCGCGACGCGCTCCAAGCGCTTGCAAAACGCCTGGGGATGACCTTTTCCGCCGCGAAACGGCCGGATATCGCAAAGCAGTACGCCTTTCTCGATGCGCTCCGCAAAGGGAGCAACAGGTATGCCTATAACCTCATCGAAGGGGAATATCGCAACCGACGGGTAAGATATTTTGACTTTCACTACGCCACCAGGTCAACGGACTCGAAGGGACGCCGGCAAACACACCACCACTATTGCAGCATTGCGCTGCTGCACCTGGAACGGTCCTTCCCGGAATTGCGCATCTATCCCGAAACCTTCTGGTCCCGCCTCGGGCAAATGATTGGTTTCAAAGACATAGCCTTTGAATCGGTCGAATTTTCCAAGGCCTTTGTGGTGCGCTCGAAAGATCGAAAATTCGCCTATGACATCTGCCACCCCCGCATGATGGAATATTTGCTCAATCACCGGGACTTGTGCCTGGAAATAGAACAGGACAGCCTTGCGCTCGAACACAACAGCCTGCTGACGCCGGACAAAATCCAATCGCGCTTCGATCTGCTCTTTGAACTGCGCGTCCTTTTCCCGCAATACCTTTTCGCGGGATAGCGGTCATGAGGAGATTCGGCTCTGACACTGCAAGGCCGTCGCGCCGTCGGGGGGTGTTTTTTCCTTGGACGGGTGTATAGTATTGACGGATCACAACTGCGCTCACGGGACCCGCGACGTTGAGAAAATGCCTCTGCCTGTGTCCTGTGATCGTCCGGGGAGGAACAATGATGACACGCCAAAGACGCATCTCACGCCGCCGTTTCCTGGGGACCAGTCTTGCCGCGACCGGCGCGGCCGCGTTTCCCGCAATCATCCCTGCGACCGCGCTGGGGATGAATAACCGCGCCGCGCCGAGCGAGCGGGTGGTGATCGGCGCGATTGGCGTGGGGGATCGCGGCGCGCACCTGCTGGGCGAGACGCTGCAAAGTCCCGGCGCGCAGGTGGTCGCGGTGTGCGACGTGAAACGCGACCGTTTGGAGACAGCCGCACAGACCGTGAACCGACACTACGAAAATCAGGGCTGCGCCGCGTACAACGATCACGAATTGCTGACGGCGCGCGGGGACATTGACGCGGTGATCGTGGCCTCGTGCGACCACTGGCACGTGCTGCACGCGCTGGCGGCGGTGCGCACCGGGAAAGGCGTCTATCTTGAAAAGCCCATGGGCGTCACGGTCCAGGAAGACCAGGCGCTGCGCGAGGCGGTGCACAAGCACAACGCCGTGTTTCAGTTCGGCACGCAGCAGCGCTCGGACAAAAAATTCCGGCAGGCCTGCGAACTGGTGCGCAACGGCTACATCGGCAAATTGCACACCATCTATGTCTGGGCGCCGCCGAGCGTCGCCGGCGGCCCGACGGAACAGGCCCCCGTCCCCGAAACGCTGGATTATGACCGCTGGCTCGGCCCCGCGCCGTTCACCCCCTACACGCTGGAACGCGAATCCAACAAGTGGTGGTGGCATATTTCCGATTATGCGGTGGGTTTCATCGCGGGATGGGGCATTCATCCGGTGGACATCGCGTTCTGGGGCGCGGGTGAACTGCTGAGCGCGCCATGCTGGATTGACGGCGTGGGCCGCTTCCCCACGGAAGGCGTGTGCAACTGCGCTACGGACTGGAAAATCACCTGCGCCTACGACAGCGGCGTCACCGTGGAATACCGCGCAGAACCGGCGCCTGTAGACTGGCAGCGCCGCTTCCGGGCCGATGCCGGCCATGGCACCGCCTTTGTGGGCGATGAAGGCTGGGTATGCGTCAACCGCCGCGAAATCACCTCCGAACCGGAATCGCTGGCTGCCATGACGTTGCCGGACTCCGCGCAGCGCCTCTACGAAAGCCGCCACCATGTGCGCAATTTCGTGGAATGCGTGCGCGAGAAACGCGACACCGTGTCCCCGATCGACGAGTCCGTTGCCGGGGACCTCTTCTGCCACGCCTGCGATATCGCCATCCGCGCCGCGCGGCCGCTGCGTTTTGATCCGCGGCGCGAAGTCTTCCCGGATGACGCCGCCGCCAACCAGCGCTTGTCGCGCCCCATGCGCGCCCCATGGAAACTTGCGTAAGACAGGAGTGCGGAATGCGGAATGCCGGCTGGGTTTTCCTTTTCAGCAGGCTGAAGCCCCTACTCCAGAACTTTGTGTGGGTCTCCCATCAGCATTTGGCAGGCTGAACCCTGTACTCCAGAACCGGGAACGCGGGCATCCCGCCCGCAGTGACAGGCTGAAGCCCGTATTCCAGAACTTTGCGCAGGTCCGACCCGTCCGACCCGTCCGATGTTGAGCAGGGTGGCAGACGATGGGTACAATCACATTTTCCAGGGAGTGTTTCTGCGATGACGAACCATGAGGCGGACAAGAGTTACGTGGATTATTTCGCCACGCTCGGCCTGACGGAGGACTGTAAGCCGGGCGAGGTGCGGAAGAATTACAAAAAGATGATGCGGGACCTGGTGGTGGAAATCCACCAGACCGAACTCAGCGGCGACCGCCGCGACGCCTACCTGCTGAAAATGGCGCAGATGAATGCGGCCTTTTATATCCTGCGCGACAATGATCGGCGGCAGCGATATATCGAAGACCGGAAGCGGGTCATTGCGCTGGAAGAAGAATGGCGCCATGCGGCGGACGGCGCGGCGGACCCCGCGAAGACCGAATCGCTGCGGCGCGCCTTCGACAACGCACTCCGGCATTTCCTGTCCACTTATATGGAGGAGTTGATGCTGGAGGCGGGCCGCGACCCCGAATGCGTTGAGGCGAGCGGCTGGGACCCTTACCACGAGCGCCACGCAAGCCGCGTGTTGCGCCACTACCGGCAACGGCTCTACCAGGAAATCCACGAGCGCCTCCCGTACTACGATGTCACCCCGCCGCGCCTGGATTGGGAGGAACGACACCGGACCGCTGCGGCGATCATCGCGGAGGGCGTCAAATGAGTCTGTTCAGACGCACTGCCGAACAGAAACCCCCGGTGGACCCGGACACCATTGACAGGTGCCTTGCCTATGCCGTGGCGGAGGGGGATATCGTCAATTTCCGTTTCATGTTCCTCCCGTATTCGCCTCTGCGCGACACCTCCACGGAAAACATCCATAGCGCAAAGTATTCGTACCTGCTCCCCGAAGATGAAGATGAAAAACGCTTCCGCGAAGCACTGGAACTGGTGAAACGGGTCGAGACGCGCACGCATGTGCGCCTGCAACTCCAGAAAGACGGGCCGCCGCAGTTGCCGTCGGAACTGGTGCTGGCCCTGGCGGACAATGCGGTGCGGCTGGGCAAGTACACCGCCGCCGCCCAGGCCTATGAACTGCTGCGCATCCGGGCGAGAATGCAGGCGGCCTTCTTCGAGGCGGCGGACGCCGCACTGGACCGCGGGGACATCCCGCAGGCCGTGCACGCTTACCGGGTCGCCACGGGCCTGAACTACGATTATGCGGCGTTCCCGGAGCCCTTGCCGGCCGTGCCCAACCACCAGCAGCGGGCGCTGATCCTGCATGCGGACTATCCCGAACGCCCGGAAGACAGCCTGCCCGTGCAGCCCGTGGAATCGCATGTACGCACCGCACTCGCATATCTGTTGTCGGATGACGCCGCGGCAGCCCGGATTTGTGATCGGCCTCTGGAGATGCAGGTCGAGGTGGTTATTGCGCTGATTCGGGCGCAGGACCCCGCGTGGGACGAGTTCGCCGAAAACTACCGCGAGGCGTGCCTCATCGCCCAGGCGCTCCAGGAAACACTGGAGCGACGTCGGAAAGAGCAAGCGGATATGGCCGCCGCGCGGCTGACCGACGAAATGGCCTCCGACGAAGCCGTGGCGGATGCCGTGCGGATTCCGCAAACCCTGCTCGGGCGCGTCATTGAATCCGGCGAATGGTGGCAGTATCTGAAAGAACTGGCCTATCTGCACCCGGCGGCGGCCCTGTTTGTGGCCCGCCAGGCGGTGAATACGGACCTCGAAATTATTGTTCCACGACTGCGAAAGGATTCGCCCCTCCCACCACGGCTGGGACTGACCCCCGCATGAAGTGCGTCCGCCGGCGAACACAGCGGTCCCCCACGCCATAAGCACTGGTCGCAACCAACAGAGAATGGGAACCCATGGGAGTTCTTTTCGACATCCATACACATACCAGACGCTATTCACCCTGCAGTCGGATAGACGAACAGGAACTGGTCCGACGGGCGGTGGAGGCCGGACTGGACGGCCTTGTGATTACCGACCACCACCATCAATGGCAGGCGGAAGAACTGGCCACACTTGTCGAGGCGGCCGATGCGCCGGGATTTCTGCTCTTTTCGGGCTTCGAATACTCCTCTTCAAAAGGGGATATTCTTATCTATGGTCTTGACGCAGCAGCAGTTAAGTCCTTTGAACCCAATCAGGACCCGGAACAGATACTGCATAAAGCCCTTGAAATGGGCGCCGCCTGCATCGCCGCGCACCCCACCCGGGCCGGCATCGGCTTTGATGAGCGTATCATGCGCATGCCCTTTCACGCCCTGGAAGTGCAAAGCGTAAACCTTCAACCGGAGGAACAACGCCAGGCGCGGTTGCTTGCCCGCAAAACCGGCATCCCGGCAGTCGCCGCAAGTGATGCCCACCGTTTGGAAGATGTTGGGGCGTATGCCCTTGAATTTGACGACGGCATCCAATCTGTGGCAGACTTGAAGGAGCATCTAAGAAAGGCGCGTTTCCGCATTGCCGAAGCGCCATGCAGAGGATAAACAGGGCCGTGGACGTGCAGGAGAAATATCCCCAGGAACCGGAACAGACCAGCCCAAAACAGGATATCCGGCGCGAAGTCATTGAACTCGTCAAGATGGTCGTTCTGTTCCTCATCCTTTTCTGGACGCTGAAGACTTTCGTAGTCGAAGGTTATCAAGTTCAGGGACCCTCAATGCTCCCCACATTGGAAGACCGGGAACGGATTCTGGTTTTCAAGTTGCCGCATGAATTGAGCAAACTGCCTTTTCTGCGCGGATGGGAAACAATCAAGCCCGGCGATATCGTGGTTTTTGAAAGCAATGTGGAAGCCAATAAACGCTACGTGAAGCGGGTCATCGCCAAAGGCGCCCCTGGGCGCATCAGGAACACTGCGAGCGCGCAGGCCAAGGAAGAAGGCCGCGATCTTACGCCGCCCGTCCATGTCAAGTATGACCGGGGAACGGTCTATGTCAACAACCGCAAGGTGGAGGAAAAGTATCTCAGCCCCGCCGAAACCCGTTCGCCCGATGTGGACGAAATAGACCTGCGGCCGGGCGAATACTACGTCATGGGCGACCACCGGAGCGTCAGCAAAGACAGCCGAAGTTTTCGCGCAATCACCAACGACCAAATCGTGGGGAAAGCGGTGTTCCGATTCTGGCCGCTCAGCAAGTTTGGCCCGGTGTGAAAAAAACCCTCATTTTTTCCGATGTGCATCTCAAAACCGGCGAGGCCCACCGCCCCGACCGCGACGCCTTTGTGTCCTTTCTTCGCGCATTCCCCCCCGAAGAATACGACCGCTTCATCTGCCTGGGCGACCTCTTCGATTTCTGGTTTGAATATCGCCATGTCATCTTCTCCGGCTGCTTCGAGGCGCTGCGCGCCTTCGCCGACCTGCGCGACGCCGGGGTGGAACTGCACCTGGTCTGCGGCAACCACGATTTCTGGGCAGGGCGCTTTCTTCGCGATGAACTCGGTTTTCACATCCACCAGGGGCCTGCGCGGCTGCCCTTCGGCGACAAGAGCGCCCTGTTCGTCCATGGCGACGGGGTCAATCCCCGGGACTGGGGCTACCGCATCTACAAGCGCTTCGCGCGCAATCCAATCGTGGTGCGCCTGTTCCGGCTGATTCACCCGGACTGGGCCATGGCCATCGCGCAGGGCGTGAGCCACGGCAGCCGCACCCTCACCCGCGTGGAAGACACCGCCCACGGCCCCGAAGCGGCCGCCATCCGCGCCTACGCCAAAGCCCTCATCGCGCGCGGAGAGGCCGACATCGTGGGCTGCGGCCACGCCCACGCCCCCGCCCTGGAAGAACACCCCGCTCCCTCCGGCGCGGGCATCTACCTCAACCCCGGCGACTGGCGCGCCACCCGTTCCTGCATCGTCTGGGATGGCCACGGCTTCCGTTTGCAATACCATGGAGATGGACGTGCGCCTGCCGTATGATGCCCTGGTGAGAGGCGACCGCACAGACGATTCGCGAATCGCACTCATCGCATTGGAAAGGGGTGATTATGTTTTCACGGCGGGATTTCATCAAGACGGCGGGGGTCGGCGGAATGGGCGCGGCGCAATGCCGGCAGTGTGACCCGGACCCCGGATGGTCTTTATCTGCGCCGTGGTTGCAGCCCGTTCAGACCAGGCACAATGCATCAGGGATATTGCGCGGCATGGCGCGCATCGCTATGCTACAGGGCATGCAGGGTCCATGGTCGGCATGGCCGTCGGACTGGCCGGGTATATTGTTGCGGGGGAGGGTCGTGAAACGATGGAACATTCACTGGCGCTGCGTGGCATGAGCGCGATGGGGCTTTGTCTGATGATCGGGCTGGCGTGGGCGCTGTCGGAAAATCGGCGGTGCGTGCGCTGGCCGCTGGTGGCGTGGGGCGTGGGGTTGCAATTCGCATTGGGCCTGCTTGTGCTGCGCACGCACGCCGGCCGGGTCTTTTTCGAGTGGGTGAAGGCGGCCTTTGACCTGTTGACCGAATCCAGCGGGCGGGGGGCGGAGTTCGTGTTCGGCAACCTGTCGCGGGTTTTCATACTGGAGCAGGCGCTGACGCCGGGCGCGGACGGCGCGATGGTCCCCGAAGCGCCGTTTGTGGTGAGCGCGGTGGTGGCGTTCAAGGTGCTGCCGGTGATTATCTTCGTGGCGGCGCTGGCGGCGATGCTGCAACATCTCGGCGTGATCCAGGCGCTGGTGCGCGCCATGGCCTGGCTGATGCGGCGCACGATGAAGACGTCGGGCGCGGAAACCTTCGGGACAGCGCTGTTAGTCTTCGGCGGTATTGAATCCCTGAGCGCACTGCGCGGCTACCTCAAAGAAATGACACGGTCCGAGTTGTTTACGCTGATGACGGCGTTTCTGGCGACGATTGCGGCGAGCGTCATGGTGGCCTATGCGACCTTCGGCGCGTCGCCGGGGCATCTGCTGGCGGCCTCGCTGATGAGCGCGCCGGCGGCGATTGCCGTGGCGAAGGTGCTGGTGCCGGAGACCGAAACGCCGCCGACTTCCGGGAACGCCCGGGTGGAAATACCGCTGCACAGCCACAATGTTTTTGATGCAGCGGCGCAGGGGGCGGGCGTCGGGCTGAACATGGCGCTACACGTCGGCGCAATGCTGATCGTGTTCGTCGGGCTGATATATCTGTTCGATAAGGCATCGGTCGCCCTGACCTCGCGCACCATCGCGGACCTGGCGGGATGGATGATGCGGCCCTTCGCGTGGATCATGGGCGTGCCGTGGCGGGACGTGCCGGAGGTGGCGCGCCTGCTCGCCGTGAAATCCGTGTTCAATGAGTTCATCGCCTACAGCGAATTGCAGCCGATCATCGCGGATCAGGCCGTCAGCAGACGCGGCATCACCATCGCCACCTATGCGTTGTGCGGCTTCGCCAATCCCGGCAGCCTCGGCATCATGATCGGCGGCATCAGCGCGCTTGCGCCGGAACGCCGGAGCGAAGTCGCGGCGTTGAGCGTCAAGGCGTTCATCAGCGGCACGCTGGCCGCCTTCATGACCGCCTGTGTCGCGGGAGTGTTGATCAGTGAGTGATCCAAAAAGCATACCGCGCGTGCTGACCATCGCCGGAAGCGATTCGGGCGGCGGCGCGGGCATCGAGGCGGACCTGAAGACCATGACCGCCCTTGGATGCTTCGGCATGGCGGCGATCACCGCCATCACCGCGCAGAATACGCGCGGGGTCTTCGGCATCCACGACATCCCCCCGGAAGAAGTGGCGCGGCAGATAGATGTGGTGCTGGAAGACATCGGCGCGGACGCGGCCAAAACCGGCATGCTCTCCAGCACCGCAATCATCCGCGCCGTGGCTCAAGCCCTGCGCAGGCGGCCCATCGAGCGCCTCGTGGTGGACCCCGTGATGGTGGCCAAGAGCGGTGACGCGCTCCTGCGCGAAGATGCGCGGGACGCGCTGATCGCGGAACTGCTCCCGCTGGCGCACATCGTCACGCCCAATCTACCGGAAGCGGAGGTCTTGGCCGGCATGCACATCAGCGATGCGGCCTCGATGCGCCGGGCGGCGGAGCGCATCCAGGCATTGGGTCCGAGATACGTGCTGCTGAAGGGCGGGCATCTGGAAGAGCCGGAGGCGACGGACTGGCTCTTCGACGGCGATGCGATGCAATCTTTCTCCGCGCCGCGCATCCCCACGAAAAACACCCACGGTACCGGCTGCACCTTCTCCGCCGCCATCGCCTGCCATCTCGCCAGCGGCGCATCCGCGCCCGACGCCGTCGCGCATGCCAAGGAATACCTCAGCGGGGCCATCCGCCACAGTTTTCCGTTGGGAACGGGCCACGGCCCCTTGAACCACATGTGGAAATTCGAGAATGACGCCGATTCCGCCGGATAGCGCGAAACATTGCTGCACGTGATACTTCAGTGAAATGGCGCGCAGCGCCAAGGGATGCAGAGGGCATATAATGCGCCCGACAATCTATGCCATTCCGATAAAGATTCAGTGAATCTTTTCACTGAAGCAGTAATATTTTCGGACAAATGAAGGCGACGTTCAGAAATCATTCTCGTTGCTGTGTATTTGCAATCGCTCTCGACGACAATTCCAGGCACCCCTCCGGGGTGTTCCGGCGCAGAGGCACATCGTTCCATCAGAAATTACCAATCACAACGGGGAAACTTGAAAAACATCATCACATCCACCATCAATCAGCCTGGACGTAAGGAACTTTCGTTCGTAAATCATCGCCGATGAACGCGGGTGACTCTCCATATCGGAGTTGCCTGTCGTAATTACTTCAGACCGCTGAAATGCTGCCTGAATCATTCAGTGCTTGATTTCCAATTGCAGGGAGTGGGCATGTACGTACAACGTGTGGAATGCCGCCTGTTTCGGTGTTTGGAGAATGTAATCTTCGAGCCGGAACCGGCGTTGAATATTATCCGTGGCGGCAACGCCCAGGGCAAAACGAGCCTGCTCGAGGCCGTGCTTTTCGCAGCCACCTCGAAAAGCCATCGCACCAACGTGGAAAGTGAACTCCCGCAATACGGCGCGGATCAGTTTCAACTGCGACTGCGGGCGCAGCGCGACACGGGCGCGGTGGACATCGAGTCGCGCTGGTTTCGGGGAACCAAGCGGATCAAAGTCAACGGCGTGCCGCAGACGCGCCTGAGCGATTTGCTGGGGCGCGTCAACGTGGTCTTTTTCTCTCCCGAAGACGTGGACCTGGTGAGAGGCGGTGCAGCCCAGCGGCGGCGCTTTCTCGACATGGCGATTTCCCAGGTGCAGCCCCCCTATCTCGCCGCATTGCAGATGTACCGCCAGGCGCTCCGACAGCGCAACGAACTGCTCCGCGCCGCGCAGCCCGACCACGACCACATCGCCGTGTGGGATGCGCAACTCGCGCAATACGGCGCGGTGATGACGGCGCAGCGCGCCGCCTTTATCGCGGCGCTCAGCGACCACGCAGCGCGCGCCTATACGCAGATCGCGGGCGCGGAACCACTCGCGCTCGAATATGCCCCCGACGTGCGCATGGATGAATCGCTTGCCGCCGTGCTGGAGCGATCGCGCACCTCCGACATCAAGCGCCGCGTCACCCAGCGCGGCCCGCACCGTGATGACTTCGCGGTGCTGGTGGATGCGCGCCCCGCGCGCAGCCACGCCTCGCAGGGACAGCAGAAAAGCGCCGCGCTTGCAATTAAACTGGCCGAACTCGCACTGGCGCGCGAGCGCGTGGGCGAGTATCCTGTCCTGATGCTGGATGAAGTGCTTGCGGAACTCGACGCGCAGCGCGCGCGGCGCCTGCTCGACGCGATTGATCCGCAGGTGCAGTGCCTGATGACCACCACGGAACTGGAAGACCGCCACGGTTTCCGCGATGCCGGTAGCGCCCTGTTCCGGATTGAACGAGGCCGCCTTGAAAAAGACTGACCCGACCCATATCGGCGAGATCCTGAAGCATCTCGCCAAGCACACCGCATTGGGAACGCACCTCGAACATGCGCGCATCTGGAAGCATTGGCCGGAACTCGCCGGCATGCCGCTCGCCGCGCACACCCGCCCCAAGGGCGTTTCGCAGAGCGTGCTGCGCGTCGAAGCCGACAGCGCGGTGTGGATGAACTACTGCATCCATGAAAAGGCGCGCCTCGTGCGCAACATCAATCGGATGGCCCGGAAAAAACTGATCACCGACCTCTTTGTGATGCTCGCAGGAGAAGACGATACAGGGGCGGAATCCTGATCGGGGACATGTTCGATAAAACCGGAAACGGACAAAAGAGGTGAACAGGCGCTACGGGCCCGCGAATTTGTCCGACTGGTTTTGGGCATGGCTGCGCTAAATTTTTCCATTGCAATGGATTAGGGATTTTCTGGGGAGCGAAATGCCGCTCTTGGGGGCAATATTTTCCCTGTCTTCCGATGCAACACGCCAAGAAATGCCCACGAAAAAAGGGCGTCCTACACAACATGGCGTGGCATAAGGCTTTATAAAACTCAAAATATTGCGTTTTTTCTTGTTTTTTGACCCCCGCTTTGCTATAATAAACCCACTTCCAAAAGCGCGTTATCGGGCACAGTGTATGAACCGAGGTAAGTTTAATGGCTACTGCTAGTTACGATGCCGGGTCCATCCAAGTTTTGGAGGGATTGCAGGCGGTGCGCAAGCGACCCGCGATGTACATCGGCGACACGAGCACACGCGGACTACATCATCTGGTTTATGAAGTGGTGGATAATAGCGTGGACGAGGCCCTCGCGGGTTTCTGCACGCAGATTGCGGTCACGGTCCATGTGGACAACAGCGTGACAGTGGAAGACAACGGTCGCGGCATCCCGGTGGACAACCACCGCGACCCGCGCTACCGTGAGAAATCCGCCCTGGAAGTCGTGATGACGATGCTGCATGCGGGCGGAAAATTCGATCGCACTTCCTACAAGGTATCCGGGGGACTGCACGGCGTGGGCGTGTCCTGCGTCAATGCGCTGTCGAAGTGGCTGGAGGTGGAGGTGCGGCGTGACGGATTCGTGTATTACATGGCGTTTGAGCGCGGTGCGCCCAAGGGACCTCTGGAAAAGCGCGGGCGCACCAAGGGTACGGGCACCAAGGTTACGTTCCTTCCAGACGCAGAGATTTTCGAGGACACGGTGTACAACGCGGAGACGCTCCTGATGCGGCTGCGCGAACTCGCCTTCCTCAATGCCGGCCTTAAGATAACATTCACGGACGAACGCTTCGACGCCGCCCCGGAAATCATGCAGTACAAGGGGGGGATTTCGGAATATGTGCAATATCTCAACCGTAACAAAGAGGTGCTGCATCGCAAGCCGATTTATCTCGAAGCCAAACGCGATGAGGTGGAGGTGGAGGTGGCCCTGCAATACACCACAGCCTACAACGAGACGGTCTCGAGTTTCGCCAACAACATCAACACGCATGAAGGCGGCACACATCTCACCGGCTTCCGCACCGCGCTTACAAGAAGCCTCAACGATTACGCGAAGAAAAGCAATCTTTTCAAAAAGGCGAACATGACCATCAGCGGCGACGACGCGCGCGAAGGATTGACCGCGATTGTCTCCGTGCGCGTGCACGATCCGCAGTTTGAAGGCCAGACCAAGATGAAACTCGGCAACAGCGAGGTGCAGGGCATTGTCAACTCGCTGGTCTATGAGGGCCTGCAAACCTATTTTGAAGAGAACCCCACGGTCGCCAACCGTATCATCAACAAAACCATCGAGGCCGCACGCGCGCGTGAAGCCGCGCGCAAGGCGCGCGACCTGACGCGGCGCAAAGGCGCCCTGGATTCCATCGGGCAGGCGGCGAAACTCGCCGACTGCTCCGAGCGCGACCCCGCCGCCTGCGAATTGTTCATCGTCGAGGGCGACAGTGCAGGCGGCTCGGCGAAACAGGGCCGCGACAGGCGTTTCCAGGCGGTGCTGCCGCTGCGCGGCAAGGTGCTGAACGTTGAAAAGGCGCGCGTGGACAAGATGCTCAGCAACAATGAAATCCGATCGCTGATCACCGCCCTGGGCGTGGGTTTCGGCAACGACGACTTTGACATCAGCAAACTGCGTTATCACAAGGTCATCATCATGACCGACGCCGACGTGGACGGCGCCCACATCCGCACGCTGCTCCTGACGTTCTTCTTCCGGCAAATGCCCGAACTCATCCGCCGCGGCCACCTTTTCATCGCGCAGCCGCCCCTTTATCGCATCACGCGGGGCAAAAAATCGCGATATGTCAACACCGAAGCCGAATTCGAGAGTTTCATTTACGAAACCCTGATGGACACGCACAAGGTCACGGCGGGCGATGCGACAAACGGCGGGCGCGCAATTCAACTGAAAACGCTGGTCCGCGCCATCGCCGACGCGCAGGATCGCCACCGCATGCTGCAGCGCCTGCAGCGCGTGTATGGCGTCCCCCCCGATGCGGTGCGGCGCTGCCTTACGCTGCCCCGCGAGAAATATATGGACCCCGGCAAGATCACCGCGCGGGAATTGGCCGAAATCTTCGGAGATGAGGCGGACATCATCAGCACCATCCCCGTCCAGCAGGAATTGGACCTGAACGGCAACGGCAATGGCAACGGGAACGGCAAACCGCGCCGTGTCCGCAAGGAAAACCAGATCGATCTCGCATTTCTGAGGAGCCATGAGTTCTCCATGTTGCTCAGCCACGGCGAAACGGCGGGCAGTATGGCCGAAACGCCCTATTGCGTATGGTCCCGCGAGAAGGGCGGCGACGGGAAGCCGCTTTTTGAAACCGATGACCTGCTGAAACTGCGCGATTTCCTGCTGGAAATCGGACGCAAGGGCATGAGCATTCAGCGGTACAAGGGCCTGGGCGAAATGAATCCCGAACAGTTGCTCGAAACCACGATGGACCCCGCCAACCGCACGCTGCTCCAGGTGCAGGCCGAGGATGAGGTTGCGGCGGACGACTTGTTTGTGACGTTGATGGGCGACCTCGTAGAGCCGCGTAAGGAGTTTATCGAAAAGCACGCCCCCGAAGTGCAGAACCTCGATATCTGATGGAAACACCATGACGACGCAAGACCGTATCCGACCCATCCCCATCGAGCAGGAACTCAAGAACTCCTTTCTCGATTATTCGATGAGCGTGATTGTCAGCCGCGCGCTGCCCGATGTGCGCGACGGCCTGAAGCCCGTCCACAGGCGCATCCTCTATGTCATGCAGCAACTCGGCCTGCAGCACAACCGGGGCTACCGCAAATGCGCAGCCATCGTTGGTGAAGCGCTGGGAAAATACCACCCGCACGGCGACCAGTCGGTGTACGACGCCCTGGTGCGCATGGCCCAGGAATGGAACATGCGCTACCCGCTGGTGGATGGGCAGGGTAACTTCGGTTCCATTGACGGCGACAACCCGGCGGCCTACCGCTACACCGAAGCCCGCATGGAATCCATCACCGCCGAAATGCTCGCCGACATTGACAAAAACACCGTCAACACCCACGACAACTTCGACGGCACGCAGCAGGAACCGACCGTCCTGCCGTCCGCCATCCCGAACCTGCTGGTCAACGGTTCCTACGGCATCGCCGTCGGCATGGCCACCAGTTGCCCGCCGCACAACCTCACCGAAGTGTGCGACGCCGTGGCGTATTTCATTGACAATCCCGACGCCACCCCGGATGACCTCATGCGCTTCGTGAAGGGTCCCGATTTCCCGACCGGCGGTGTCATCTGCGGACGCGAGGGCATTGTCGAGGCCTACCGCACGGGGCGCGGGCGGATCACCCTCCGCGCGCGGGTCGCCGTCGAAACCAATGAGAAAACGGGGCGCGAAAGCATCATCGTCCAGGAAATCCCCTACCAGGTCAACAAATCGCGCCTGATTGAGAGCATCGCCGCGCTGGTGCATGAAAAGACCATCGAGGGCATCAGCGATCTGCGCGATGAGTCCGACAAGGACGGCATGCGCATCGTCGTCGAATTGCGCAAGGGCGACGAGCCGCAGGTGGTGTTGAACCAACTCTACAAACACACCCAACTCCAGGTCACCGCCAGCATCATCATGCTCGCGCTGGTCAACAACGCGCCGCGCGTGCTCAATCTCGCCGAACTCATCTTCTACTACGTGCGGCACCGCGCGGAAATCGTCGAGCGGCGCACCCGCTTCGACCTGGAAAAGGCGGAGGCCCGCGCCCACATCCTCGAAGGGCTGCTCAAGGCGATTGACCACATTGACGAGGTGATCGCCATCATCCGCCAGTCCAGGGACACCGAGGAGGCGCGCGCGCGCCTGATGAACCGCTTTGAATTCAGCGAAGCCCAGGCCAACGCCATCCTGTCCATGCAACTGCGACGCCTCACCGGCCTCGAACGCGAGGAACTGCTCAAGGAATACACCGACCTGCTCAAAGAAATCGAGCGGCTCAAGTACATCCTTTCGAGCGAAAAAACCATCCTGGCGGAAGTGCGCAAGGAAATCATCGCGGTCAAGGACAAATACGGCGACGCGCGCCGCACGGAAATCCTCGATGAACTCGGCGAGTTCCGCGTCGAGGACCTCATCGCCGACGAAACCATGGTGGTCACCGTCTCCAGCCAGGGATACATCAAGCGCCTGCCCGTCAACACCTACCGCAAGCAGCGCCGCGGCGGACGCGGCATCACAGGCATGGATACCAAAGACGAGGATTTCGTGAACGACATCTTCATCGCGTCCGCGCACCAGTACATGCTGTTTTTCACGAATCTCGGCCGGGTGTACTGGCGCAAGGTCCACGAACTGCCCAAGGCGAGCCGCACCGCGCGCGGGCGCGCCATCGTCAACCTGCTCAATCTCGGCAATGATGAGCGGGTGACCGCCTTTCTGCCGGTGCGCGACCTGAACGAGCCGGGCAAATACGTGTTCATGGTGACGCGAAAGGGCATCGTCAAAAAAACCGCCTTGCATGCGTTCAGCAATCCCCGCACCGCCGGCATCATCGCCATTGACCCGGACAAGGGCGATGAACTGATTGAAGCGCAAATCACTTCGGGCCACGACAACATCCTCATCGCGACGCACAATGGCATGGCCATCCGCTTCCCGGAAAAGGACGTCCGCCCCATGGGCCGTACGGCGCGCGGCGTCATCGGCATCCGCATGGACGAGGGCGATTATGTGGTTGGTGTCTCGCTGGCGCATGACGACCTCACCGTGCTCAGCATCACCGAAAACGGGTACGGCAAGCGCACAAAGGTCGGCGAGTACCGGCTGCAACACCGGGGCGGCGTCGGCATCATCAACATCAAGACCACCGAGCGCAACGGTCGGGTCGTGGGCATGCTGACCGTGGACGACGACGACGAAATCGTCCTCGTCGCCACCGACGGCATCGTAATTCGCACGCCGGTCAAGGACATCCGCGTGATTGGCCGCAACACCCAGGGCGTGAAGGTCATGACGCCGCAGCCCGGCGCGAAGGTCAGCGCTGTCGCCCGCGCCATCGCGGACGAAAAAGAGGCGTCTGTCACCGAGAACGGGGCTGTGCCTGCCACCAACGGCGGACCTGACAACGACGATAACGACGAAGCGGATGATTCGGATGAGGAGAACAACACCGAGGCGTAGGCACGCCTTTCGGATATCTTCACCCCCGCGTGCCGGTGGGCGGCAGATGGCGGCAGCATTCCCGAAGATGCCGCAGCAACTCCCGGCGGCCATCCGGTTTCCGGGGCGGCGCGGGGAACATCCGTAGCGTGAGGTATTCAGGAAGCGCCTCGGTAAGGTCCTGGTCGGGATAGCCGTGGTCCCGGAGATAATGCAGCAGGCGAATGCTGCGCAAGCCATCGAACCATGCATGGAACTGCGGCAACAAGCGCGCCGCGTGCCGTTCCTGGACCTGCAATTTCTCCCAGAGGGCGGCGAATCGGTCCCGTTCCAGAAAGGCCGCAAGCGCCGCATCCACTTCGGACGCCGCATCCAGCAATGTTCCCGCGGACGCGGCCACATGCCGCGCGGCGATTCTCAACCACGCCCGAAGCACGGCATAGGCGCGCGGATGATGCACCAGGCACTGCGTTGTTTCGCCATTGCCTGATTGCGCCATGCGGGGTCCAGTGCCGAAAGGCGTCCGCGCCGACACGCGCGCAGCAGGCCTGACAGTGGTCGTCGTAATGCGTTCAATCGAACCGGTCTTTGCCAGTTGTTGCAGGAAGTAGAAATCCTCCCCCGCGAGCCGCCGGTTCATGCCCGAAACGGCGGCATAGGCGCGGGCGGTGCAGGCAATCGCGGACCCCAGCGCGCAAAAGGCGTAGGGCGAACCCGCCCACGCCAGCGCCAGTTCGTGACAGCGCAGATAGCACTCGTAGGCCATGATCGCGTCGCGTTGCGCCGGGGCGCCTTCCAACGGATGGGCATAATCCACCACGGCGGCCCAGCGCCTCCGCGCCGTGAAAAACGCAGCGATGCTTTCCAGGTAATCCGGGGCCGTACGCGTATCCGCGTCGAGGCAGATGAGCGGTGCGTCCACCCGTCCCCGAAAGTGCAATTCCCGCAGCGCCGCGTCCAGCCCGAGTTTCCGCGCCAGCCCGACGCCTTCCTTCGGGGGCAGTTCACATCCCGGAGATGCAGCGTCTATCCACGCCACGCCGGGTGTGTCCCGCAGCCGATTCAGCGTTACGCGGTTGTTTTCTATCGTCTCCGGCGCGGCCTGCGCCGGCGGGCGGTTGTTCACAACCACGACGACCAGGGTCCGCGCGCGCCAATCCGGCGGACCGGCGTCCAGGTCCGACAGCGTGTCAAATAACCCCGGATGCTCGGCGAGCGCGGGAATGACCACCGCCTGACGCACTCCATCCGGCACCGCCCCCCGCAGCGGCCAGCGCTCCAGCAGCGCGCGCTTATTCAGGTACCGTGTGATCGGATCATGCAAGCGGCGGCCTCACATCGGGTAGGTGAAATTGTGATCACAGTCGTCGAGACCGGGCGCAGCGGCGTCTCTGGGGGAGACAATGGTCGGGGATGCCGGCCAGACGATGCCGACCCTGGGACAACGGTAGGACAGCGACCGTTCGGCATGCGGCGCATGGAAATTGGTGCACTTGTAATGCACGAGCGCACGGTCGCTCAGCGCAAGAAATCCATGGGCAAAGCCGACCGGAATCCACAACGCAAAACCGTTCGCTTCGCTCAGTTCACGCCCCTCCCAGCAGCCGTACGTGGGGGAACCCCGGCGCAAATCCACCGCCACGTCAAACACCGCTCCCCGCAGGCACCGCACCAGTTTTCCCATCCCCTCGGGCAAAACTTGAAAATGCATGCCGCGCAGCACGCCCCGCGCCGACTCACTCAGGTTGTCCTGCACGAAAACCGCATTCAGCCCCACCTCCAGGAAAGCCCGCTGCGAATACAACTCGCAGAAAAAACCGCGGTCGTCCCGGAACAGTTCCGAGCGAATCACCCAGACCCCTTCCAACGACGTCCTTTCTACATCTACCGGCATGCCCGCGATTCCCCGTCCTGTCTGCGCCCCCGGAATTTCGGCGCTCTGTGCCGTCCACACAAAGATCATTCCCCCCGCCGCTCCGGCGAAGGGGAAGACGGCTGTTTCACACCCATCCTATGCTAACGCTTGCTCCCCAATGATTCAAGACTGACGTCCTGGCCACCTGCGTTGCATATGGTATCCATAAAGATTGGCGCCGATTTGGAATGCGCCGTCTGTTCGGCGCTTTGCCTGGATAAATCTGATTGACTCGGAAAACCCAGCCAGAACGCCGAACAGGCGGCGCATTCCAGAGGAATGCCGCCGCGAAACACGACTGACATGACAGATGTCGGGGTGGAGACCTTCGATCGGACATGTGGCCTGCCCCGGCTCAGATTGATCCTGTGGGCGATCCCCAGGAACCGTTGTACAATAATGTGCGGCATCCAACGGAGCGACCACCCCGCACAATTGCGCGCCGACTTCGTTTGGCCTGCTGTGAGGCATTTGCGAAATGGGCGTTTCAAACATCATTTCCATCAAGAATCACAGATATTTCGTCTTCTCAAACGCAAAACAGGCCGTTTCGCAAATGCCTCGCCATCACCTGAAGTACCCCCTGCAACAAACTTCAGGGTAATATGTCGGCATGGAAAATACCGGAAGACCCGAGAAAACCCATATCTCTGCATCGTCGGATTTTCGTCAATGTGACAAAAACGTTCTGAAATGCCGAAACAGCAGCCGGCCGATCGGGCTGGCGGCTTGATCATGCCAGTTGTATGTCGTCTATTTGCAGGTATTTGCCGATTTCGAAACAATTGGACATGACGTGATGTTCTTGGTATAAAAATTGCTCTCCTCCAGACAGGTTCGACAAGATGACCAGCGATAATGGAGATAAAGACAATGAATGAATGGTTGCATACGATGGATGGCCACGGACGCACGCCGCTGGACCGGGCGTTTGACAGCGCCCACATGGCCATTCCGGAAATGATGCTGCGACAGGAACGCGCCGACCATTCGGAAAGCCTGAAAGGATCCACCCCGCTGCATCGCGCCGCTTCGCTCGGTCTTACCGAGGCTGTACGCACGCTGTTGCGTCACGGCGGCGATGCGATGGCGCGGGACTATCAGGGGGAAACACCGTTGCACAAGGCTATCCGTCAGGGACATCGGGAGACTGCCGCCTTGCTGCTGGATTACAGTGATGTCAACTCCATGAGCAATGAAGGCATGACGCCGCTGCATTGGGCCTGCCTGACGGGCAATGTCGAAATGGCGGCACTGCTGCTGCGGCACGGGGCCGACCCGAAAATCCGTAATGAGGCGCTGGACGGCCTGACGCCGTTCGATCTTGCGGACAGCATGGGCTATGAGGAACTCACGAAGCGGCTGGGCGCCCAGGAAGTTTACGTGTAAATCCCCTGAATGGAATGATGAACCACATGACACGGCCCAAATGGGCCGCGTTTCACGTTTATGCGGGGTTCGGGCAAATGCCTTTTTATCCGCCGTGTTGATGCAAAGGCTTCCGGTGGCCGCGTTCCACATTTATGCGGGGTTCGGGCAAATGGGTTCCGGGGTGAATCCGGTGATCATCGCCGCCCCCAATACGTAGTCCTCATCATCGTAAAACACGGCCCACTGACCGGGCGTGACGGACCGCTGCGCCGTCCGCAGGCGCACATGGTTGTCCGGCGTTCCGGGATGGATCATCGCAGGGGCGGCCTCATGGCGCGACCGAATCTGCACACGGCACGACAACGGCGCGCGCTGCGGCGGCAACGCCCCCCAGATAATCTCGCCCACCGTGAACGAGGCGCAGAAACATTCCTCCTCATGGCCCACGATGACGGCGTTCTGTTCGGGATCAAGGCGGACAACATAATAGGGCCGCTTCGCCGCGATGCCCAGACCGCGCCGTTGTCCGATGGTGTAATGGATCAGCCCGCGATGCGCGCCGAGGATTTTGCCGGAGAGGTCCAGGATCGGCCCCGGCGCGGCGGGTCCTTCCCGTTGTTCGATGAACCCGGCGTAATTGCGGTCAGGCACGAAGCAGATTTCCTGGCTTTCCCGCCGTGCGGCGACGACCAGCCGCCGCCGTGCGGCATAAGCGCGTACTTCGTCCTTGCTGCACATTCCCAGCGGGAACACGGCGCGCCGCAGTTGTTCCTGTTCCAGGGCCGCCAGCACGTAACTCTGGTCCTTGTCGCGATGACATGCGCGTCGCAGCGCGTATCGTCCGCCGCGGTACTCCCGCCGCGCAAAATGACCCATCGCCACGTATTCCGCCCCCAAAGCATCCGCGCGTTCATATAAGGCGCCGAACTTGATGCGCCGATTGCACCACACGCAGGGATTCGGTGTGCGGCCCGCCCGGTATTCGCTGACGAACGGCGCGATGATGGTTTCGTCGAAATGGGCCGCTGCGTGCAAGACCTCGTGCGGAATGCCCAACTGCGCACACACACGCCGCGCGTCTTCCGCCGCCTCCAGCCCGCAACACGGCTCAAAGAGGCTCCGCCCGGGACGGTCCGGCACCAGACGCAACGTCACCCCGATACAGTCATACCCCGCTTCGGAAAGCATCGCCGCGGCGACGGCGCTGTCCACCCCCCCGCTCATCGCGACAAGCACGCGCGCATCCTTTGGAATCTCAACGAACGGCAAATGCGGGCCTCTGCGTCAGCCTTCAGGCAGGGCGGGTTTGCGGGCGTCGGACGCGGGGGAAGAGGGCGCGGTCGCCTGCTGCGGCGCGCTCGCGCCAGGGGCCTTGGGCTGTCCAGGCGCCTTCATCGTGCAGCGCCCTTCGAAGATTTCGCCGGAAAAACTGATGCGCGGCGCGCAGATGTCGCCCACCACCTTGCCGCCTGCGCTGATCTCGATGCGCTCATGCGCCGAAACGTTTCCCTCCACCTCGCCGCTGATGATCACCTGACGGCCCAGCAGTTCCGCGCGGAGGCGCCCCGATTCCTGCACCACGATCGCGTCTTCGCATTGCACCCGCCCGGAAACGGCGCCCTCGATGCGAATCGCCCCTTTAGACATGATGTCGCCCTTGATCACCGTGCCGGGGCCGATGATGCTGGTCACTTTCCCCTCAACGGGGTTCTTGGTCTTGCGTGCGTCAAGCATGGGCTGTCATTTCGCCATGTACTTTTCCGGGTCCACCGGCTTGCCGTTACGATGCACTTCATAATGCAGATGCGGTCCCGTACTCCGCCCTGTGCTGCCCACCAGCCCGACGACATCTTCCCGGTTCACCACATCGCCCGGCTTCACCAGCATTTTCGAGAGATGGGCATAAAGCGTTTCATAGCCGTTGCCATGCCTGATCCGCACCAAATAGCCCAAATACGGGTCATAAGAGGCCTCCGCCACCACCCCTTTCGCAGTGGCGCGCACCGGTGTGCCACTTGGCGCGGAAATATCCACCGCGTTGTGCAGCCGCACCCGATACGAAAACGGGTCACGCCGATACCCGAAGGTCGAGGTTATCCGCCCCGCGCGGCGCGCCAGCGGCCAGATGGACGGCACCCGCTCAATGCGATCAATCTCCGCCTCCATCTCCCCGACCAGTTCCCGGAAACTCTGTGTGCGCAGGTTGATCTCCTGGAGAATCAAATCCGCAGACGGACGCGCCATGCCATAAATAATGTTTGGCGGGCGGGTCGTATCGTCCAGGCGATTATAGGCCAGCGCCACTGATGTCCCCGGCGGACCGCCCTTCCCCCCCCCCTGCGCGCGTGGCGCGACCGACGCCCGCTCCGAACGCGAAGAAAGCCCTGTAATGCTCCGCGCTTTGCTTTCTATTTCATATAATTCACTGAGTTTTGAAGTGATTGACGCAATGTTTGCGTCATATTGCGCGCGCAGCCGCGCTTCAATGGCGCGCACCTCCTCCTCGCTGATGCCGCTCGAAACCGGCCTTTCCGGCACGCGCGCATTCTCCAATTCCAGCGCCCGATTGATTTCGTGCAATACAGCGGCCCGCTCCGCCACGGCGCGGTGCCGTTCAAAGAAAAAGGCGGTCGAAAACGTCAGTGCCGTCAACACCGCCACCACCCCCCAGAATGACCAACTTGACATCGTGAACGTATGGGTCTCCCCCAAATCATGGGGAATGAGCATTACCGTCCATCTCTTCATGCTGGGTTGCTCCAGGATGAGGCTGAAGGAATGATCCCAAGTATATTGCGTTGACTGCCCGGCATACCCTCTTCCGCAAAGTTGTGCCGCCGCAGGAAAGGAAGCGGGACATATCCTCCCGTTCCCCCCAGGCCGCACTATAGCACGGCCTGAAAACGCCTGTCAACCGCAAAATCCCCGCTGCGCGAAAAAAGTTCCTCGACACTGCAACAGGCGACCCATCTTATGAGAGGATATTGCCTTTTTTCAGCGTATTTTCACCAAAAGTCAATGACCATACGCCCGAAGAAGCGAGGAAGGACTTTTCCAGGCGCCCATCTTGGCCGCCTCCGCCCTCACCGGCCTGTTTCATGGAAAAAAGGTTACATTTTAGCGGAGCGGCGTGCAGCGGGGAATGTTGTGTTCTTTCTACACCCCCCGGCGCTTCGCGCCACCCCCTTCCAAGGGGGATGTAGAAATGCTTGACACCGATAACCTTGATCGCAGGTGAGGGGGGGGCGCGGAGCGCCGGGGGGTGTACAAGGCCATATATAGTGCGCCCCCTGCGATCTATGCCATTCCGTTAAAACGTTACGAAAAAAGAAAGGAAAAGCAATAATGGCACTGCCGAATATGGGCCTTTCGCCCCGCTACCTCGAAGAACTCCGCATCGGCGGCGGTTACCAATCCGCACCCGACGGCGGCGTGGACATGGACAAAAAGGGAAACATCGCGCTCGACGGTGACCTGACAGTCGGCGGCGCGCTCAGCGTGGCCGGGGCGAACAAAAGTTGGAATGCCTTTATGTCCGCACCGGAGATTCGCAACATCACTGCCGCAAGCGTCCTCACAATTACGCTCTTCGGCGGGCGCGTGTACCTGCCGGTGATGGATTTCAGCCCCGACGTGGATCAAGGCGCGTGTTGCGTGGTCGCGCTTCCCGCCCAGTACGACGGCAGCGCCTTGAAGTTCACACTCTACTGGGCCGCCACGGCGGGCAGCGCGGGCGATGTGCGCTGGATCATCAACGCGGGCGTCTTCGCGGACAACGAAAACCTCGCCGTGGATGTGGGCAGTGGGGGGGTGGTGGATGGCTTCCTCGGCGTGAACCGGCTCCACATCTGCGCTTTCACCATGACCCCCACCGGCGCCGCCTCGGGCAACCTGCTCACCGTCTATATGCGCCGCCTCGGCAGCAACGTCCAAGATACCTTTGATGCCGACGCACGCCTGATCGGCGTTCAGATTGCCTATGCCTGAGGCAACGGCGGGCTTGCCGGCGCCTCATCCGCCCTGCCATCGCCGCCTTGAAAGCGCAACCCCCGGAAGTGTACTATTCAGTCCCACCATATCCGACACGAATGCCAAGGTTTTCCGTAATAAATCCAGGGATGCGGGAATGCACACAGCCGAACGTCTGCAAAAGATTCCACCCTATCTCTTCATGACGCTGCGCAACAAAATCAATGCGGCGCGCGCGGCGGGCGTGGACGTCATCAGCCTCGCGATTGGGGACCCGGTGGACCCCTCCCCCGACCCGGTGGTGGAGGCGCTGTGCGCGGCGGCCAAGGACCCCGCCAACCACCGCTACCCGACGGACGAAGAGTGGGGAATGCTGGCTTTCCGCGAAGCGGTGGCGCGGTGGTACGCGCGGCGGTATCACGTGGAACTCGACCCGAAAAAGCACATTGTCGCGCTGATCGGGTCCAAAGAAGGCTGTCATCATTTCGCGATGGGCGTAATCAACCCCGGCGACCTGGTGCTGGTAACCGATCCCGGCTATCCCGGCTACAAGCCCAGCATCTGGTTCGCCGGCGCCACGCCGCACCCCGTGCCCATGAAGGCGGAGCACCATTACCTGCCGCGCCTTTCCGATATTCCCACGCATATCGCCCGGAAAGCCACCGCCTTTTTCCTGAATTACCCCAACAATCCGACCGGGGCCGTGGCTCCGCGGGAATTCCTGGCCGAACTGGTCGAATTCGCCCGCAGTTTCGATATCGCCATCTGCTACGACAACCCCTACAGCGAGATCGTGTTCGGTGTGGAACGACTCAGTTTCCTCAACACACCCGGAGCGGCGGATGTCGGCGTGGAATTGAACTCGTTGTCCAAACCCTACAACATGACGGGATGGCGCATCGGCATGGCGTGCGGGAACCCGGACATCGTGAAGGCCATCGCCACCTCGAAGGCCAACACGGATTCCGGCGTCTTCAACGCCATCCAGTATGCGGGCATCGCCGCGCTCGACCACTGCGACGCCTTTATCGCGTCCATGCTGGACATCTATCGGACGCGGCGCGCAAAACTGATGGACACGCTGCGCGTCCTGGGCTGGGATTATGAACCACCCCCCGGCACGTTTTACTTGTGGGCGCCGGTCCCCAAGGGCTACACTTCGGCTTCATTCTGCGACTACATGTTCGACCAATGCGCGGTCGTGATCGCGCCGGGCGCCGCCTACGGCGAGCACGGCGAGGGTTATGTCCGTTTTTCACTGACCATTGAGCAGGTTCGACTCGACGAAGCCCTGGAACGGATGCGCCAACGCATCCCTTGCTTCTCGTTCTAGCCCGCAATAGCCAAGAAAGGAAACCGGCCCGCGCCGGACAATAGATATGAGCGCCTTTGGAGTTCCAATCGAGGAATCGCAGATCGTCATCATTCGCGGCGGCGCGACCAAGCATGACGCGCTGGACGCCCTGATTGACGCCGTGTGCCGCAACCCGGCCATTACCGACAAAGAGGTCTTCCGCCGCGCCGTGCACGACCGCGAAGCAGTGATGAGCACGGGCATTGGCAACGGCATCGCCATCCCCCACGTCCGCATCCCCGAAGTCACCACCGCCACCCTGGGGGTCGGCATCGCTCCCAAAGGCGTGGAATTCGGCGCAATTGACAACAAACCCGTCCACATCCTTGTCCTCTTCGCCACGCCCAAGGGCGCCGACAAAGAATACCTGAAACTCCTCGCCCAAGTGATGCTCAGACTGCGAGATCAGACCTTCTTCAAACAACTGATCGAATGCCGCTCCCCCGTCCAGGCCTACGCCATCCTTAACGCCTGACACGCACCAGGATCTGGAGCAAAAGTTCTGGAGTACAGGCTTCAGCCTGTTAAAGTTCTGGAATACAGGCTTCAGCCTGTCCTTGCCAGCGGGCGGAATCGAGTCAGGCATTTGCGAAATGAGCATTTTTGGCGACCCTGCGATCGAAAACGCTTGCTATTTCGGACAGAAACTTTTCTGATGTTCCGTGAAAAAGCCCGCTTCGCAAATGCCTCGAGTATTCTTTGTCGGATGGGTCGGACAAAGTCGCACCGGGTATGGCCGCAAAACCTTTACCACTCCGCATTCCGCATTAAAAAAGCGCGTCGCCGCCGGCGGTTTACTCCGGCGACGACGCGCCTCGGAAACAACTGTTTCAATTTACCTTTACTTTGACCCGCCGCGCCTTGGCGGCTTCGGTCTTGGGCAGCCGGAGCCGCAGTACGCCGTGCTTATAGACGGCCTCCACTTTGTCCGGATCGACTTCGGCGGGAAGCGGTACGGCCCGATAGAACGAACCGTAACTGGACTCACTGTAGTAGTAGCCGTCCTTCTTGTCTTCCCAAGCCGACTTCTTTTCGCCGCGAATCACGACGCGCTGCCCTTCCAGTTCAACCTGAAAGTCTTTTTCGGAAAGCCCCGGCAATTCCGCCGCAACGATGATCTCATCATCGTCGTTGATAAGATCAATGGCCGGACCGCCGGTCAGTGTCAGGGCGCCGAACCCGAAATCCCAGTCGTCACCGCGTCCGCGCCGGACGGAACGCCTGCCCGGCAGCCACCGATCGAATATGCTCAGCACGTTCTCGCGAAGGGTGTTCGCGGAATCTTTCCATGATACAGGCACCAGGCCGCTCATATTCGTCACCTCGCTTTCCTCAGTGCATGCTTCAACGGCTCGCTCAGGACGCCACGTTGACAGCGATCTTCTTCGGCTGCTGTTCCTTCACCTTCGGCAGATGAATCGTCAGTACGCCGTATTTCATCTCCGCCCGGATTTTTTCCTGGTCCACCGCGTCGCTCAACTCGAACTGGCGGAAGAACGGATGCAGTTCATACTCCCGCGCCAGAACATCGCCGGGCTGCGCGCTCTTCGGCGAACCTTTGATGGTCAGCACGTTGTTTTCCACGCCGACCGACACATCATCCTTTTCGACGCCGGGCAGGTCCGCAACCACCGCCAATCCTTCGGGGGTTTCGAAGATGTCCACCAGCGGCGTCAGGGTACGCGTCCGCGTTTCTTCCCGGGTTTCAGGAACCTGCTTTTCCACCTTTTGAGGCACTGTGCTCTCTTTCATGGTTGCCACCTCCTCGTCTTGATGGTTTCAGTTCAAGGGGATGACCCGCAATGCGCGGATCACGCCACCTGCACCGCGATCTGCTTCGGCTTCGCCTTCTCATGCTTGGGCAGCGTCAGCAACAGCAGACCGTTCTTGTATTCCGCCTTCACCTTGTCGCCGTCCACCTCCGTCGGCAGCGTCATCGTCCGCACAAAGCGGCCCGCGCCGCGCTCATTGCGATGGAAGGCCTCCGGCTTGATCTCCGCCGTGATCGGCGTTTTCTCGCCCGCAATCCGGAGCGTGTCATGAAGCACCGACACTTCAATCGTGTCCGGATTCAAGCCGGGCGCCAACGCCTCCACATACACATTGTCCTTGTCCTCGCTCACGTTGAGCAGCGGGTACGCCCGCGCCATCAGACCGGGAAGGAAACCCGCACGGAACCGCGGCCCGCCGATGCGGTAATCCTCAAATGCGCGCTCCACCTCCCGGCGCAACGCTTCCAATTCCCGCCACGGATCCCAAGTTGTCCATCCAATCATGGTCCAGTCCTCCTTTCCTGTTGATTTTCTTACCGCCAACGATCGTTCGTTTCTTGGTTGGCCGGTCTTCTTGTCCTTGCAACTGTGTGAACGCAATCTGCATGCCAAGCAGCCCCCCGAAAAACACTATTGGCCCGTAATCTCGGCGAATCATCATAAACCATTCATTCGCCTTGTTTTATACTTTCCAAAATCCCGCGGAAACCAAATAGAATCAGGTCACTTCGGCGTACCATTGCGGAAAACACTGTTTTGTTTTGAATCAAGTTGCTCTAATTGTTTTGTTTTGTGACAATCCGGTTCCCTCTTCGTACGCTTCCCCACCCCCTTTTCTCATTCATTCCGTGCGCGTCCGTCGCCGTCCATGCCCTTCCCTGCCACAAATTGCATGCACGCATTTCTCGGTGTATGGTGTTGTCCCAAATGACGGAGGGTCTTGCAGTGCGTGAGGACATGACGAGTCGGGAGCGGTGGTTGGCTGTTTTGCGGCGGCAAACGCCGGACAGGATTCCGATGGATTATTGGGCGACGCCGGAAGCGACGGAGCGCTTGTGCCGGCATCTGGGCTGCGATTTCGAGGAGGCGCAGCGCCGGTTGCACTTGGACATCCCCCTCACGGTGAGTCCACGCTATGTGGGACCACCCCTTCCAGAACACACGGACGTTTTCGGGGTGCGGACGCGCCCGGTGGATTATGGAACAGGGATTTACTGGGAGGCGGAAAACCACCCGTTGGCAGACTTTTCATCTGTGGCGGAAATTGCGGCGAATTATGTCTGGCCCAATCCGGACTGGTGGGACTATTCGCATCTCCCGGAAGACATCCGGGGCAAAGAGGACCGCATTATCCGGGGCGGCGGATCGGAACCCATGCTCACCTACAAGCAACTGCGCGGCGAAACGCAGGCATTCCTGGACCTGCTGACGAACCCGGAAATCGTCCACTATTGCCTGGGAAAACTTTTCGACCTGGCCTATCAAAACACGCTGCGGATTTTTGAAACAATCCCCGGCGCGGTCGCCATCACATATGTGGCGGAGGACTTGGGCGGACAGAGCGGCCTCATGTATTCCCCGGAACAAATCCACGAATACCTGCTGCCGGGCATGAAACGAATGATGGACCTGACCCGGCAGCATGGCTCCCATGTCTTCGTGCACAGCGACGGCGCCGTGCGCGACATCATCCCCGCGCTGATTGATATCGGCATGGAAGTGCTCAATCCTGTCCAGTGGGTGTGCCCCGGCATGGAACGCGAGGGACTCAAGCGCGACTTCGGCGACCGCATCATTTTTCATGGGGCCGTGGATAACCAGCGCACGCTGCCGTTCGGCAGCGTGGACGACGTGCGGCGCGAAGTCGAAGACAATATCCGCATTCTCGGAGCGGGCGGCGGCTACATCCTCTGTCCCTGCCACAATATCCAGGCGGTGACGCCGCCGGAAAACATTGTGGCGATGTATGAGGCGGGGCTTGCGCTGGGACGGTGTTGATTCCAGCCTTCACATGCTATTATGACGACGCCCCCGGAAAGCGAAGGGTGTGTATTGGGGCGCGTACAAAAAACGGAGCGCAGTCCCGTCCCGCGCATCCGCCGGAAGCGGACGCGCGGCTGGGGGACAGTTCCAGTTTTTTATAGCGGAAGGGAAATGGGACGCGTATGAGCCAGTTTTCGTGGGTGGACGGCAGCATCATCGGACTCTATTTGCTGGGGACCATGGTGGCCGGGATAGCCGTGCGGCGTTATGTGGGCAAGGTGGAGCATTTCCTCGTGGCGGGCCGCGAGATGCATCTGTACCTGGGCGTGGCGTCGCTGGCTGCGACGGAATTCGGCATCGTCACCTGCATGTACACCGCGCAGAACGGCTACGAAATGGGCTTCGCCGGGGCAACGCCCGGCCTGTTGCAGGCGCTGGCGATGCTGGTGGTGGGAATCACGGGTTTCTGCATCAAGCCGCTGCGCGAAGCGGGGGTGATGACCATCCCGGAGTTGTTCGAGAACAGGTACGGAGGCCGCATCCGGTGGCTGGCCGGTGTGGTGATTGTGCTGGGCGGCCTGCTGAATATGGGCGTGTTTCTGCGCATGGGCGGGGAGTTCCTGATTGTCGTGTGCGGCTTTGACCCGGCGATGATCGAAAACACCTACACCCTGCAAATCACGATGACGGTTCTGCTCCTGATGGTGGCGACCTACACCATCCTCGGCGGCATGCTCTCGGTGCTGGTGACGGATTTCCTCCAGTTCCTGGTGATGAGCACGGGCATGATCGTGGTGACTGTGCTGATCTTCAGCCGCATCGGCTGGAGCACGCTCGTGGAAACGGTGCAAACGCACCACGGCGCGGGCGGCTTCAACCCGCTGGTCCACCCCAAGATGGGATGGTCGTATGTGACGTTCAACCTGATGCTGCAATTCGCCGTGGTGCTGACCTGGCAGACGACCATCCAGCGGGTACTCGCCGCCAAGGATGCGCGCACCGGCCGCCGCGTCTATACGCGCACGGCCTTCTTCTTCGTATGCCGTTTCCTCCTGCCAGGCATCTGGGGAATCGCGGCGCTCGCCACGCTCGCGCCCGGCGCGGTCGCCGGCAACACGCTGCACGCCATGCCCATGTTCCTGAGCACCTTCCTGCCGTGGGGGCTGATGGGACTGCTCATCGCGGCGATGCTCGCGGCGGACATGTCCACCGATTCCGCGTACATGCTGACGTGGGGCAGCGTCATCTACAACGACCTGCTGGCCCCATTCCACAAGCGGCGCTGGTCCGAGAAACGCGGCCTCCGATGGAACCGCGCCATTGTGGCGGCCATCGGCGTTTTTCTGCTCTTTTATGGCCTGTGGTATCCACTCAAAGGCGATTTGTGGACCTATCTCGGCGTGACCGGCACCATCTACATGTCCAGCATGTCCGTACTGCTCGTGGCGTGCTGCTACTGGAAACACGCGAACAACTGGGGCGCCGCGGGCGCCATCCTCATCGGCGCGACGATGCCCGTCGGCTTTCTCGTGCTTGAACAACTGCCCGCCACGGCGGACCTGGCGGCCGCCATCGGCCCGTACCATTCCGGCATCGCCGCCTACGTCGGCGCGGCCCTCGCCATGGTGATCGGATCGCTGTCGAAGCCCGTCTTCACGCGCCCGCCACAGACAGACTGAGGCCGCGCCGCATGATAGGGCGCGCCACCGCGTGAGGATGATTTATGGAATTCCAGGAGTTCTGGGGACAGCCTGCTCAATTGTACGAAAATCGCCAGAACTCCACGCACGTCTGCCATGCGCCCTTCGGGCTTGAACACACCATGAGCAAAAAGGGGTGCGACCTCGCATTTCATGCGTGTGAATTTGGGCCTCTTGGCCGACTCCGTCGAGCATTGACCGCTTACGAACCGCAGGATACCGTTGACCAGACGACTTACGCGATGTGATGCGGAATGCAGCGCGGCGCGGCCTGATTGACGATCCGGAGGTCTGGTTTCTGCATCGCGAACTGCGCAACATCACGGAGCATGCCTGCAACGAGGACACGGCGCAGATGTTGTGGACTGGGCCGACGCCCGGCCGCATTTCCGCAAAATGATCGAATCATGCTGGGAGCGCCTTCACAAACCATAGGCCGGGATGTGGTCCCAGCGCCGCGCGGCACGGGGGATGCGCGCCGCGCGGCGCAGGACAGGATCAAGCCTGATTAGGGCAGTTGCGTGCCGTAAAAATGCGTGGCTTCGTGCAGGATAAGGCCGCCCGCGTTCATGGGGAAGGAACCGCCGAGGGGGAGCGTTTGCCCGACTGGACTGTTCCAGGAACCACGCGGACCCCGCGCGCCCGGCCACCGGAGGAATTCCACATGGCCGTCCATGAACAGGATGTTAGCCCCGCCCGGCACGTGGTTGAAGTGGGACGGTTCGTCACAGATGACATCCCACATGATCGCGATCGCGGACTGTCCCATTGCGCCCGCCGCCGGGTTGTTAATATCCGTAATTAAGAAGCGCTCAACGCCTTCCCGGAGACGGTAGATGGTGTTTCCGCCGGCGTTGCCTGAACCCGGCACAACCACGGGCCAGTCTTTGTGAACAACCGCCGGGTCCTGGAGGACACGGGCGGCGAACCCATTTGCGGCGTCAAAGATGTTGTCCCAAAACGCCTGACATTTTTCCGGTGTATCCACCATGTTGTGTGCAATGGCGTAACCGAGATACGTGTAGGGATAACTCCCCACCTCGCAGGGTTCGACAACGCCATTGTTTGACCCGGCCCAGGGACGCCAATAGGGAGCGGTCGTGTCGCCCCGGTCCCAGCGGTCTTCCGGCGTGCTGCCGCCGACCGCGCTGGGGCACAGCAGGACGTTCAAATCGGTCAGGTATTCCGGGTACATGGAATCCAAGTCGAAAACCTGTTCCATCGGCAGGATATTGCCGGCGCAATCCAAGGTGCGGGTGACCGGAAACGCCTGCCCCTTGCTTTCATTGGCGTACATCTTGAACATCAAGCCCATCTGTTTCAGATTGTTCTGGCAACTCGCGCGCCGCGCCGCTTCACGCGCGCGGGACAATGCCGGCAGCAGAATCGCCGCCAAGATTCCGATGATGGCAATCACCACCAGCAATTCAATCAAGGTAAATCCATTCCGTTTCATGATGCTTTGTTCTCCATAAGTCGATCGCTGCAACAGAGAAATCATTTGATGAAACGCCCTCAGCAAGCCGCAACGGCCGCTCTGGCGTTTCGCACAAGAATACGACAGAGAATCCCTCCTCGCGGGGAGAGGGGGACAGCGTTTGGCGGAATGCCACACTGTTGTCCGGAGAATCCCCCCTTGTGGAGAGGGGGGCCGGCGTCGTCGGCGCTTTGCCCAAAGGCAAAGGCCGGGCGCCGGGCAATCAGGCGGGGATTGGGGGCGGGGCGCGACCGCGCCAGGGGGGAAACAGCGCCGCCGAAGGAACACGCTTCTCAAAAATGTCCGAATCGAAAATACGGACAAAGATCAGCAGCAACACCAGGGATGATAATACAATCGCCGGCGTGAGAATCAATTTGCAGAACGGACACCATACATGGCCGACGGCATCATCCTTGACATGCAGTCCCGGGATGAATTCATGCGCTTCGCCCACGATAAAGAACAGCGCCAGCAGACACGCCGTCACGCGAATGCCGCCGATTAGAAGCACATTCTGAGAATGCAACAACATCACCCAGATACCTTCTTACGTTTCCCTTTCGTTAATGATAACACATTCTTAATATCGCGGCAAGTTTTCGGCGACACATACGAAACAGGCCTTTCCTGTCCCAAACCCATGCAAATCTATGCGTGATCTTGTCTTGCTTGTGGACAAACACCATCATCCCCCCACCGGGTCATCGGATCGCTGTCGAAGCCCGTCTTCATCCGCCCGCCGCAGACAGACTGAGGGCGCTCCGTATTACAGGATGCGCCACTGCGCGAGGATCGCGTAGATCACGATGCCAAAGGCCGTGGCGACGTTGATGGTGTTCTTGTGGCCGCGCATGGGGATGCGCACCACGGCGCGGGCGCGCCGCAGCACGCGCTCGTTCACGCCATGCACCTCATTGCCGAAAACAACCGCGACCGGCTGAGGCCACGCGAACTCCGCGAGAGACACTGCGCTCTCCGCCACTTCCACCGCCACCACGGGGATGCCCTGCGCTTCCAGCGCGTCCAGACAATCCCGGTTGCGCTCGTAGTAGGTCCACGGCACATAGTCAAAGGCGCCCAGGGCGGTCTTGGCGAGTTTGCGGTGCGGGGGATGGGCCGACATCCCGCACAGATGGATATGCGCCACGGCGGCGGCGTCCGCCGTGCGAAAGATGGACCCCACGTTGTAGGCGCTGCGCAGATTGTCCAGCACCACGTGAATGGGCTGCCGTTCGATGGGCGGCAAGGCGCTCGCGGGTATTCCCGCGTAATGTGGTTCCAGTTCCGTCATGACGCGGATCGTAGCGCAGCGCAGCGGGAAAATGCACCCCGCCCCTCACTTCAGGCATTTGCGAAATGGGCTGTTTCCGCGCCTGAGAGCGCGAAATATCCGGGATTATTGACGGGGCTGAGGTCCGGAACGCCCATTTCGCAAATGCCCTACTTAAGCAGCGGGAGCATCCGGCGGAACAGGGGTGTGCCCGCTTCCCGGAGCAATTCAAAGATCGCCATCTGCGCGGTGACGATTTCCGCGCCTGCGCGCGCCATGCGCTCGATTCCGGCGTGATGATCCGCTTCGTGCATGGCCGCCGTGGCGTCGCGCGGCACAAAAACGTCATACCCTTCCTCGATGGCGCCGAGAACGGTCTGCATCACGCAGATATGGGTTTCCATGCCCAGCACAAGAATCTGGTTGCGGCCTGCAGTGGCGACCGCCCTGGCAATGGCGGGGTCTGCGAAGCAGCCGAAAGCCATCTTGGCGAAACGCGGCGCGTCGCCCAAGGCCTCGGCAGCGCGCATATTGGTGGGGCCAATCTTTTCCGGGTTCTGCTCGGTGACCAGGACTGGAAGGGCCATAATGCGCGCGCATTGAATCAGTTTGACCACGTTTGACAGGAAAACCTCCGTCGTCGCGGCGGACTTCGGCATCAACTTGTCCTGAATATCCACCACCAGCACCAACGCGCGGTCGCGATGCAGCATGCGGCATAGTCTCCCTGCAATCAGATTTCACTTGAATCGAAACAAACAACATTTCAGCCGAACGACACAAACCGTCCGGTTATGCCATATCGCTTTTTGCATCCCCCTTGGAAGGGGTCGGCGCAAAGATCGTGACAGAACATGCATACACCCTGCGTATGTGTGAATCCCCCTTTGAAGGGGGGGCGCGAAGCGCCGGGGGATGTTATCCATGGAGAGCATTTCCTGACATTCAGCGTGGAAAAACTCATCGCGCAATATGGCATATTCCCTAAACAGCATGTCGCCCGACCGTGCGGAAAAGGTGGACGCGGCATCCTGCCCCGTTTTATCCACGGCAACATCAAACACCACAGGATAACGTGGAACAACTCAGTGCTTCCGGGCAACGCTCGTCGGCAGCGGCGCGCGCCCCCGGCGCTTGCGTTCCTTCACTGCGTTCGCCTTGTAGAACAGGGCCGGATCGATGATCGGGTCGTGCAACCCTTCCGTCTCCGCTTCGCCATAACTCACGCGCCCCCGGTATGTGCGGTTGGACAGAATGATGGCGATCGCCTGCCGCGACCACTTGTTGCCCTTGCGGGTGTAGATGCCTTTTGAGTGCAAATAATTGACGACCTTGCCCGTGCTCCGGGTGTTGAGGTATTCCCGGAAAATGGTGCGCACCACTTCCGCCTCGCGATCATCCACCACCAACGGCTTTTCCCCCTCCCGACCACGCCGGTATCCGTAGGGCGCAGGACCTGTCCCATAACGGCCCTGCTGCACCGAGGTCAGTTGCCCCCGCTTCACCTTCGCGCCGTGACTCAACCGCCCAAGGTTTTCGCCCAGATCCGCGTCCGACTTCGCCGGCATCTTCGCCATGACTTCCCGCGCCACTCTTTCCCGCGCCATCTTGAAGACTCCTGCCCGGTCTGGCTGTCGCATGACGGAAAATAATACCAATCACAATAGATAGAACCTGCAACACCGCCCGCGACACTCAAAACCGCTGTTCCATGTTTCGTTTCGCGCTCTACGCCAACGGTGCGCGAAATCATCTCTTTTGCGCCACCCGAAGTATAGAACATTCCCGTAAAAATGTCAAGAGTTTTCCAGTAAATTTTCGCGCTTCCGTTCATTGCGATCGAACGATAACCCCGAGAATAATAGGGAAAACGGACCCAATCCTCCCATTTTCACCGAAATTCACACAAAAAACATCCCCTGCATCTTCTTGCCTCAAGGGGGTAATCCATTGACGGCGCTATGTTAACAGCGGGATTTTCAGGTCCGGGAGGATGTCCCTCCGGTCACACGGATATCCCCATCGAAAAAACAGTCTTCTCCCCCCTGTATCGCCTTAATACGCTTTGGTGAACGAAGAATTATTTCGCGGCCCGCCGCGGCCTGGCCAGTTGAAGCACTTCAGCCGGTGTGGGACCGTAAGGCGGACCTTCGACCCGCAGACTCTTGGCCACTATTTCGTTGACCTCGTCGGCGCTCAAACCCGCGGCCTTCGCTTCGCCAATCACTTCATGCAGGCGCGCAATGATTTGCCGACGCGAATCCTCACGACATTTCGCCTCGATCCCCTTGTTCACAAAAACACCCATGCCGCGTCGCGTGTAAAGATATCCACGTACTTCCAAATCACGATAGGACTTGGCCACGGTGTTCGGATTGACGTTGATCGACTCGGAGAGTTCCCGAACGGACGGCAACCGATCACCGGGCTTCAATATCCCGGAAGCAATCGCGAACTGGATGTTGTTTTCGATTTGCGCATACACTGGCACGCCGCTGTCGAGATCAATGTCGGTAAACATAACTGCTCCCTTCCTTCCCTCTTCTCACAAATAACGTTACTGGTCTTGCTTGAAACATGGCCCCGAAGACTGTGGCAGAATAAAACCCCTCATTTCACCGGGTTCACGAACACGCGCGACCCCTTACACTGCCACTTTCTTTCTACCGATGCGCTTACATCGCACCCCGGCATATATTACTGTTAAAAAGTATATATCCTGACGCTTCGACATGGCAAGTCGTTTGTCTGTCATTTGTCTGTCAAAAGTATGAATACTTTTATTATACATAGAAGTAACAGTTATTTGGCGCTGAAAATGTTTGGCTCAACGTATCATTTTGCTTATAGTGTAGCCATGGCCTGCGGGTGCAGGCGCGAGGAACACGCACCACACGAAAGGACTGCTATGAAGTATGTGGCGGCTTTGATGTTTCTGGTGGTCTTGGCGGGATGCGCGGGGACGCCGATGGAGGGGCCGCCGCGTCCCGACCCGCTGAAGGCCGGCGAAGACGCGCTCACCACCGGGGTGGGGCGTCCCGGGGAACAGGGGGTGTTGACGACTGATATCACCAACGTGCTTGGCCATCACCTCGCGGCGCGCATAGACCTGATTGATTTTCTCGGCAGCCCCCCCATTCAGGTGGAGGCGCCGGAAGGTCAAAGCGAAACGCATCTGCCGGTCGGCGAATACCGGGCTTACGTGCATGTGTATGAGGAGGGGGTGCCGGTGCTTGCGGAAATTCGCGACCTGGAAATCCGCGGGGACCGCGAGGCGTATCTGCTGGTGAGTCTCCTGGAAGGGGCCAGCGGCGCGTTGCGCCTGCGCGATTTTGACGCGGACGGCGATCTCGCCATAGACCGGGTGGAACTGGCGAGCGGCACGGACCCCTACAATGCAGCGGAAGTGCCGGGGCGCGCGCCGCTCCCCTTTGACACCCGCGTCCTGGGCAACGAAGCGCGGTGGTATCGGGGCGAACTTCACGCGCACTCGCGCCATGGTCGCGGCGAAGAGACCGTGGCCCAACTGGTTCGGCGCGCGGAGCGCGCGGGGCTTGACTTCCTGGCGATCACCGACCGCAACACCATGGCCGCCATTTATGACCCTGCCTATCGTTCCGACAAACTCGTGTTGATTCCCGCCATGGAATGGGGAAACGATGCCATGGGCTATGCGCTCATCTATGGGCCGCGCACGCTCCCCGATCCCCCGCGCGGCATCCCCGCCGCGCAGGCGGAATGCATCCGTGTGCAGGCCCAGGGCGGCATTTTCGCCATCGCCCACCCGTGCCTGTCTTCCGCCCCCTGGTTGTGGGGCTTGAGTTTCGTCAATGCCATCCAGGTCTGGCACAACGGCTGGCGCACGCCGCCCCCACTGCGTCTGCACCAATTGCACGATGACCTGCTGGAACGACAGGACGGGCGGCTGGTCTATTCCATCGCCGCCGCTGCCGCGCGGGCGGACCTGGCCCCGACCTCGGCGAATGCACAGGCCGCCCACTTCTACGATCTGGAACTGGGTCGCGGCCTCATGGCCTGCGCCGTTGGCGGCAGCAATGCCGCCGGACCCGGAACCCCGCTCGGCGCGCCTGTCACGTATGTCTTCGCCCGCGACAAATCGCTCCCGGCCATCCTGGAAGGATTGCGCCTCGGCCGCACCTATATCTCCGCCGATCTGAACGGACCCGAACTGCATTTTGCCGCGGACGTACTCGCCGACGGCAAGACCGACGTCGGCATCGGCGGCGTCGTCCCCCTCGATGTGGATGTGCAGTTCATCGTCGGGGTGAAGCGGGCCGCAGGAAAGAAACTCCAAGTGCTGGAAGACGGACGTCCCATCCGCACCGTTCCGATTGTCAGAGACAATGTTGTGGTCCAGTTCCTGCGCCACAGCACCCGCGCCGCCGTCTTCCGCGTGCGCGTCATTGACACGCCCCGCAACCCCCGCGCCGGCTTCGGTGACATTGACGTGCTCGCCATGAGCAGCCCCATCTACGCGCAGGAAATCACCCAGGAACTGCTCTGGCGCAATCCCAATCTTGACGTGGACAAGACCTGGATTCGCATCGAATCAGACACCACCCCCGAAATGATGCTCCCGGAAGACGCGCCGCCACTGATCGCGCCCAGAAGAATACAATAGAATGGGGAATGCGGAATGGGGAATGGAGAATGCGGAGTGCGGAATGCGGGAAGTTTTTGTTGTTGTGGCGGGTCTCCAGACCACGCCACCGCTCCGACCGAAGGCCTCCAAAAGCATGTTGTTCACGCTTCAGCGTGCCTCATGTCGTTTCTCTTCGTTGCACCAAACCTGTGGTGCAACGAGGGAATTCGTAACTCCCCATTCCGCATTCCGCGCTCCTATTCCGCGCTCAGTGGCGCGCTGAGTACGAGGTCGGCAGGCTCGCCGATGAGACGGGGTTTCTGGCCGTAGCCGAGTTCGTCGAGTTTTTTCGCCGCGTAGGCCACGGCATCGTTCAGCGGGATGCGCCGGGCAGCGCTTCTGGTCGCGGCGGCTTCGCCGCGCAACCCTTGCGTGAGGAAATAGGTGAAGGCGCCTTGGAGTTGATCCTTGCCGGAGATAGTGAGCCGCGCGTCTTTGGTGCTTTCCCCGGCATCGCACGCGGCGAGGAGCAGGCTTGCCCTGCCCCGGGCGACGGCGCGTTCCACAGCCGCCGCGCCTGCGGCGGCCCGCGAGGTTTCCAGAATGGCCACGCGCTGTTTCACCGGCAGGTCGGCCAGTGCCGCCATGACCTCGCGGAAGGGCAGGCTGACGCCACCTTCGACGATCCGGGTATCGTGCGAGCAGAGCACGAGTTCCTCGCCATGCGCGCCGCTCACAGCAAACATGGCGCTGTGACCGGAGAAATAAAACAGGACCAGATCGTTCGGCCCCGCTTTTTGGGCAATGGCCCTGATCGCGCCGAGTATCGCGTCGCGCGTCGCCTTGGCGTCGGTCAAGACCGTCACTTCGGATGATTTGAAGCCCATCGCGTCCAACAGCACGCCGCGCATTTCCCGGCTGTCGTTCACCGCGCCGGGCAATTCCGGCAGCGCGGGCGACGCATAGCGGTTGATGCCCACAATCACCGCCCATTTCTTCGGTGGACCCGCCGGCACTTTGGGTCTTTCCGGCACCGCCTCTTTCACTTCCTCTTTGGATGGTGTTTTCGGTTCCTCTTTGACTTCGGGTGCCGGTTCCGTTTTTGGTTCCTCTTTCACGGGCGGCGGAGGCGGCGGAGCAGGCGGCGGGGCTTCCTTTGGCGGCTCAGGTTTTCTCTCCTCAGTCTTCGCCGGTTCCGGTTTCGGCGCCGCGGATGGCGCCGGGGCGCGCGCGGCGGCAGCCGCTTCAGCAGCGGCGGCCAGCGCCTGCGCCGCCGCGGCGGCCGCAGTCAATGCGCCTTCTTCCACCGTGGCGGTTGCCAGCACAATGTTGCCTGCTGGCCCGACCAGTTCGGGACGCTGGCTGTGTCCCTTGCGGTCCATCTCCGTCCGGGCGTATTCAACGGCCTCCGCCGCCGTGATGCGGTTGTCGCGCGAGAGGTCCGCAAGGCCATAGAGTCCCTGGACGAAGTAGTAGGTGAAGGCGCTCTGGCGGACCGAAGCCCCATCGGGCAAAGGAAAATCCATCTCGAAAGAGAACTGGTCTGCGCCGCACGCGGCCAGCAGAACGTATTCCTTTCCGGCATCGGCCAGCGGGGTCAGGAACAGGCCTGCGGCCGCTGCATTCATGGCTTCCAGTATGAGCACCACGCGCCGCGCGGGCGCCTTGGTCAATGCCTCGGCCAGCACGCGCATGGGCAGGATGTTCCGGCCGCTCATCTGCATATCGCGGGGACAAAGCATGTAACTGGTCCCGGTCTGCAGGTCGCCCATGGGGTCCGGCACGCGCGCCGCATGACCGGCGAAATACACAAGCAGCACGTCCTCGGGGGCGGTCATCCGGCCTGCGCGCTGCGCGGCGCTGAGAATCCCCTCATAGGTGGCGGCCTGTTCTGTGAGCGTGATGATGCGGCCGATATCCGCGCCCATCGCGCGCACCAGCGCCTCCCGCATCAGGGTCACGTCATTCATCGGCGCGGACAGAGGCGTCAGGCGCGGCGTCTCGTAAGTATTGATGCCAATCAACAGCGCCGCGACGCGTTCGCCGGGAATACGCGTTGCCGCCGCAAAGGACGGCGATACGGCAGGCGGCGGTGGTGGCGATGGCGACGGAGGCGCGGGCACGCTTGGCGTAACCGTTGTCGGGGGAGGGGGCGGTGGCGGGATTGACACGGGCGGACCAGGAGGCGGCGGAACGGCAATGGGTTCCGGCGGAATTATCGGCGGTTCGATGCGTTGCGAAAGCGCGTCCACGGTGGCCGTCAAGTCCACGACGGCGAATTGCCCGGAGCCGCCGAAAATGCCCGGCGTGAGGATCACATGCCGGGATTGCAGCCAGGGGGGCCACTGGCGAACCACATATTCCGCCGCTTCCCGCGCCGTGATCAGCAGGTTGCCGGAAAAATCCGCCGGACCGCGAAGCCCTTCGGTCAGGAAATGCACAAGCGGCCCGGACCTCGGCTCCGTGAACTGGGGCAAGAGTTCATTCGGGCCCGTGGCGCCCAACAACAGAATGTCCTTCCCCGCCTGCACCGCGCGGTCCACAGCGGGGGCGGCCGCCGCCGCGAACGAGGTGTCCAACGTGATGAACACCTTCTGCACACGCGACGCCGCAATACCTTCCGTCACCAGCGCAAAAGGCAATCCCGTGTACGCCGGGTCGGCCAGCAGCGAATCCTTCGCCATAAGCACCAGACCGCCATCGGCGGCTTTGACGGCATGCCCGGAAAAATGCAGTAGCAGGACGTCCTCCGGCGCGGCCTGGGCCAACATATCGCGCAACGTCGTCAGAATGCCGGCGCGCGTGGCCGTATCGCCTGTCACCAGCGCCAGCCGTTGTTGGGCGCCTGTGCCGGGCGCGGCCGCAAGTCCGTCGCGCAGCGACAGCGCCGCCTGCGCAGCGACAGGGTTCGGGACACACGCCGGGTCATCGTACGCATCCACCCCCACCACCAAGGCCCAGCGCGTGGGCATGCCGCCCGGGACTGGCGCGTCCAGCGGACGGCTGACCACCTGCGCGTGGCCCGGCGACGCCGTAAGAATCAACGGAATTATCAACCAAATCATCAGACCTTTTTGTCTGTTCGCTTTCTGCATCCCTGTGACACTCCTGATTTAAGATATCCGGCTCCGTGTCCCCTGACCCATAGCATACAGCACCCGCATGGACGAGTAAACGCACAATCCCGCCCTTCTTAATGACAGAATATGCCGGGGAGTAAAAAAGTTTCTTGGAAAATCTGAGCATGGCGCGCTCCCGGGCGCCCTGATTGGACCCTGCGCCGCGAATTGTGCTTTTCATAGTGTTTCTGCCCTCCAAAGGCGGTGTTATGAGAAGGCTATACTTCATTCTGCTACACTGTTATCGAAAATCCAGATACGAATAATCGCGTATCAGCCAAACGCCCATGGGCGGACAATTGTGACCGAAAAGACAAGGCGGGAGAAGAATGAGAACAGGAGCCATCGGTGTCGCTATCGGCCTTTTGTTGTTTTCAGGGCAATGGATAACAGCGGCCACGCCGCTTGCGGAGGAAGGCGTTGTCCCCAAGCCGCCGCCCTTATGTGCCCCGGTGCGCATCAACGTGGCGGAGGCGATCATCGAGCCGTTCTGGGACCCGATGCGCAGCGGCCTGCCGCATTGGGAAATCGCCGATGGCGCGGCGCATGGCCTGCACGTCCGGCAGACATGGGCCTCCGTGGATTTTCAGTGGACGGAGAAGCCTGCGCGGGGACCGGCGCTGTCCATGTCGCGAGCCTTTGACATGGAGTGCCGGGGCTTTGATCGCCTGATTATCGCCGCAACGCTGCCGGCGGGGTCCGTGCTGCGTGTCATCGCGACCACCGATGTCGGGGAACGGGCCTATGAGTCCGGTCCCGCCACGGAGGTCTTCCAGGAACATGCCCTGGAATTGCAGGGTGCGGAGCGCATTCACACGCTGCGCATGGAAGTTACGCCGGCGGAAGACGGCCCGGCGGCGGGGTGGTTCGTGTGGATTGGCCTGCAGAATGCGGCCTTGCTGCCCGCCTACGAGGCCGTGTGGGACTTTTCCAGGTTCTGCTGGGACGCACACCTGCGCGGTGCCTCCTTTCAGCCGCAATTCGAGCCGGTCTATGGCATCTTCCTGTCGCCCGAAGAACTGTCTGCGATGCGTGCGGAGCACGATCAGGCCCTTCGTCATACCGGTGAGTCGCCGTACCTGCAGGCCGCGCAATCCATGCGAACCCTGCAACCAGAACAGAGCATCCATCAGTTTGTCTGGAGCGGCGGACGTGCGAACCACGCCTTTGGCCGCATGCGCGACGCGGACCGTCCCCGGCACCGGGGCGCGGTGCAGGCCGCGCGGATTGGCCTGGTGCTCCGCGATGCCGACCTGCTTCGCCTTGCCGCGCGGAGCGCGCTGTCTTCCGCCGTTTCGGAAAAATGGGACGACGGGTTTGTCGCGGATTTCCCCGGCAGTGCCTGGGAATTGCGTTCGTTTCGCCGGTCCTACTGCACGGAGGAAATCGCCGTCATCCTGGATTTGGCGGGCGAGATGTTCTCGGAACTGGGCCGCGAATACCTCATGCGCCGCATGGCGGAGGAAGGCGTCGGCCCCGTCAATTACATCACCTGGAAGTTCGACTATCTCTTTCACGGCAACCAGATGGCCTTTGTCACCAAGGGCCGCATGTATGCCTGTCTTGTCATGGAACGGGTGTGGCCGCGCGTGAAGCCTTATACGGAGATTGCCTGCCGCGATTTGTACGACACACTCGCGAACGTGATCATGCCCGACGGCGGTTTCCTGGAACCGCCCTCGTATTTTGGCGCCACCATCGGCATCACTGCGGAAATTCTCTTTCACTATGCCAGAACGCGGAACCAGACACTGAGGGAGGCTCTGCCCGATGTGTTGCATCGGACCGGCGATTACGGCGCCGTCGTGGCCTCGACGCTTCCCGATGCGGATGTGATTCCCTTCGGGGATTCCGGCCCGACGATACGCGCCCCGGCGCTGCTGGTGCTTGCGTCCGTCAATCCGGCAAGCGTCTGGACCACGCTTCTGCGCAAACACCTGGCCCGGCTGGAAGGCGCGCGGTTTTCGCCGATGGAACAGGCGCTGCTCGCGAACATTCCCGACGAAGGCCCGCCGCTGCCGTCCTTTGTCATCCTGCCGGAAACCCGGCTGGCGGCCTCGCTCCGCGCTTATCCCGGCGGCGATGCGTGGGTCAAACTCCTGGTTATCGGCAATCGGGGCGCAGACCCGCACGATCACGAGCACGAAGACCGGGGCAGTTTTGTGCTCGAATTCGCGGGCGAGGTGTTCGCGCTCGATCCGGGCATCGCCGAGTATGACAACCCGATTCACGGACTGATGAAGCAGTGCCAATACCACAACATGCTGGTCCCCTCCGGGGTGTCGGGGCGCCCCCAGCCGACCCGGCCCATCCCCAAGGACATCACCCCCGAAGGCGCGGGCGACGCGGAAATCCTGCGCCTGCGCATGGACCTTTCGCCGGGCTGGGAGGCGTACTATCGCCGCTGGGTGCGCACTTGGGAATCGTCCTCCCCGGACCAATTGACTGTTCGCGACGAATTTGACCTGGCGCAGGGCGACGGCGTGGAGCATTATTGGGTCACCCGGCTCCCTTGCGTCATCGAAAACGATCAGGTGCGCATCACCGGCGCGCGTGGCCGCGTGACGCTGGACATCCCCCACGATGTCACCGTGCGCATTGACGCATTGCCGGGTCCCGAAGGCATCACCTACAACCGCATCGTCTTCCACCGGCGCGCGCCGACAGGAACGCTGGAAATTCGCGCGCGTCTGAGCCTGAGGCAGGCAATGTGAATCTTCGTAACATTTCAGCCGACTGGCGTAACCTTTGGAATCAACCGATGTCACACATTCTTTTCGTCATTGCGAGCGGTGTGGTGCACAGCGCCGCTGAGCGCTGCAATCAGAGGTGAACTGTGTATCGAGATTGCCGCGCTACGCTACGCTTCGTTCGCAATGACGAGATTATGGCTATAATCTGTGCTAAAAATACGTCACCGCACTTATGAAACCATGCTCTAAGGTGAACGTCAGGAGGAAAGACTGCCATGTTCAATCACGATCTGCACGTATTTGCGTCGTCCGTGCCAAAGAATGGTTTGGACCCGGTCTCCCTGCTTGGCCGACTCTACGGTCTGTTCGTCCTCATCGTCGGCATTCTCTTCACGCTAATGCTGTTCTTCGGCCAACCGGCGGAGACGCCATAACTTCTGCGAACCGGATTCACGATTCCCTGCCAAACAGCAGCATCCCGGTGATGGCGCAGATGATTGCGGCTGTGCCGGTCAGGGCGAGCATGACGACGGGGCCGAATCGGGCGCAGAGGGGCAGCGCAAGCGCGGTGATGAGGCCGCCGCCGAGGAACGGCTCGAAGGGGAGTTGCTTGTAACCGAAACTTTCGAGGGCGCGGCTCTTGTTTTCGGGATCGGCGATGCGCATGAGCAGCAGGCCGCTGACGGCCATGCCCGTGCCTTGGCCGAAATCGCCGATGCCCTTCTCGAACCAGCGGTCGGGGATCATGCGCGGCGCGAGCGCCCAGAAGCAGAAGACGGTCCACGCCATGCCGACAACGGCAAGGATGACGAAAGGCTGCCAGTTCCGCCCGATGCTGGAGAGCGACAGGGTGGCCATGGCAGAGACGATGATGAAGTCGAGCGCGGTCCCGCTGATGCGGTTGACAAGGTCGCGGTTGACCCACGGCTGCAGGCCCGTCGCGCCAAGGAACGCCTGCAGAATCGCGCCGCCGATCATCGCCATCGGAAACAGCGGCACATAGCCCATCAGGTCACCGGTGATTGCGCCCCAGGTGTGGTGTTCGACGAATTGCAAAGACTTCAGCAACACATAGCCGATGGCGATAGCGACAGCGACCAGCCCCAGGTGCAGCGAGAACGGATCGGCAGTCGTGCTGGGCGCGGGCTTGTGGTCCGGGTTTTCGTTGTCCTGAATCGCCGACAACTCGAAGCCTTCGTCGCCCTCCGGCGGCTCCTCGCGCGCGATGGTGATGCGGTCGCTGCGTACGGCGTAGTTGACGAAGGCGGTGCCCAGCACCACGCCCGCCACAAGGCCCACGGTGGCGAGGCCGAGCGCCAGGTCCTGTCCCTCCTCGAAGCCGAGTTCCGCGAAGGTGGGCGCAAGTCCCGCGGCGGTGCCGTGGCCGCCGGAAAGCGATATTTCCAGGAGCACCCCGGCCAGCGGATTGATCCCGAAAACCGGCGCAAGCAGCAGGATGGTCGCCGCCAACCCGACCGCATATTGTCCAAAGGAAATCGCGTAGCCGAGCATCGCCTGCGGACCGCCCAAGCCCCACACCGCGCGCAGCCCCGGGATCGGCTTCCCGATAAACAGTCCCGCGAAAACCACGCTGATCAGCAATTGCGGCATCTGCGACCAGATTTCAAACACCGCTGGTGGAAACACGCCGTGATGCAGCAACGATGCTTCCGGGAAGAAGCGGCCGGTCACCTGCGGCCCCAGCAGCAATCCCAACAGTCCAGCGATGATCGCCGTCGGAAGATACAACGCATCAAAAACGAGCACCACCCGCCGGATGCCTTTGCCCGCAATCAGCATCATCGGAATCAGCAGGCACGCCACCGCCGCATTGCCCATGAATTGCCCCATCATGTTCTCCCTTCATAAAAACGGGACACACGAACGGAAAGTCAAAAGAGGGACTGGCCGCCCAAAAAACCCATCTTACGTGTTTTATAACATTTGATTTGACTCAGGTGATAGTGGTGCAAGGTGCCATCTTGGCGATTCCCCCACCACCTTCGCCGGCGATTCGAAAAAGACAGGAAAGGCGCTTTCTTCGCAATACAACAATTCGAACCTGTCCGCCAACCCTGCATCCTCGTCATGGCAAGCGAAGCAGCGCGGTGCGCCGCTTCGCCTGCCATGACGAACTCATACCCAGTGATTGCTTCAGTCGGCTGAAATGCTGCAAATCTTTTTGTTCCTTACTCCAGCGCCGGCGGGGGGATGGCTTCGCCGCGGTGCTGGGCGAGTTGTTCGCGCCGGGAGTAGGCGCCGTAGAAGGCGGCGTTGCCGTCGAGCCAGAGGCGGATGCTCCGGAGTTCATCGTCGGAGAGGGCAAGTTCGTGTGCGTGGTCGGCGTCCCGGAGCACGGCAATGATGGGGCTGACGTCCGACGGCATTTCGCCGGGTTTCGTAACAATGGGCCGAATCGTCTTGTCACCCCATTCGTACCATCGGGTGAATGGCCGGAGGGCCTCATAGGCGGCGGTGAATATGCCCGCGCGCGCACTGGTCAGCGCAGGCGGCGTCTTCCCGTCGTCATGGCACCGGACGCAATGCCGGTCGAGGATGGGCTGGATGAGCCTGGGGAAACTCCAAGGTTTCGTGCCGTCAGGGCCGGGGGTGATGGTCGAAGGCGGTCGCTGCGCAGCCAAGAGCCGCTCGTTCGCGCCCACAACGCCGGCGCTTTCGTGACACCCGACGCAACTGCGGCGTTCGCCGGGCTGGAGATAAGTGACGCTGCGCATGCCCTGGACCGCGCGGCCGGCGTCGTCCACCGCCTGAAAACTGAGCGGTTTGCGCGCGGGCGCGCGGAAATAGGCGGATCCGTCTGCTTCGACCGGCACCGTGCCCAGCAGCATGCGCGCGGACTCGGCGTTGGCGTATCCGATGCGCGGCTTGTTGGCGACGTGGGTTTCGCTCTTGGGAAGAATCTGGAAGATGCGCAGTTCTCGAATCGGCCGCGCCTCCGGAAATGGAAAATGGCTTTGCCGCACATTCGCCAGCAAAAATTCGCCTTCATCGCCGAGGCTGGGGTCGAGGGAACTGGCGATGACGGGCGGGACAGGGCGCGGCGCCAACGGAATGGCGTACATGGCCGATATCGCTTCGTTGCGGTAAAGCAATTCGAGATTGCCGAAACGGTCGAAGAGATAGAGGCCGGTCTTCGTATCTTCCTTCGAACGGGCACTCATGCCGGGAAGGGGGTCGAAACTGAATGCGACCAGAAAATAGTTCTCCGACAACGGCCAGGGGCTGTGGTAGTAACTGTCGGGCCACCCCTCTTCGGTTTCGGCGAAGCAGACTTCCGGCGTGACCCGCTCGAGCGAGGCGAAGCAGTCCTGGCCGGTGTCCGGATCGAGCGCGATGCGCGCCGGATCGAGCAGCACCAGCGAGCCGCCGACATTGGCATGGTGCGCGCCCGCCAGGAATGCGATGCGCTGCGATCCGGGGATGGGCGCGGGTTGGTAACAGGCATTGACGTTCTGGGTGTAGTTGCCGAAAATCTGGCGCGCATTGCTGCCATCGGGATTGGTGACCCAGATGCCGTGAAAATGCGCCGCCGACCGGTCCACGTAGTCCCACCGGATGTACGCGATTTGTCCGTTGGCGAGCACGCGGGGATGCCACTCGCTCGTCTCGTGAAATGACAGTGTGCGGATGTTGCGGCCGTCGGCGTCCATGCGGTGCAGGGTGTGGGCGGGCAACGGTTCCCAGGGATTGTTGCACCGGGTAAACCCCCCGCGCATGCTCGACATGAACGCGACGCCGCCGTCCGGCAGGGGACAGGGGTCGAAGTCGTCGTCCGCGCCGTCGGTCAATTGGCGCAGGTTGCCGCCGTCCGCGTCCATGGCGTAGATGTGGAAGCACCGGCGGTCGGGGGAATAGAAGTCATATTTTTCTTCCGCACGGGGCGCGAACGCGAAATAGATGGTTTTTGCATCGTAGGACAGGGCGAGCGTGGTAAAATTTCCCCGCGGCAGCGCGCCGCCCAACAGGTCGCGCGTGCGTTGCGATTTCCCCGGCTCTTCGAGGATGTAGATGCCGCCGCCCTCAATGTCGCCGTAGTCGTAATAGTAGCCGAGGTATTCATGGAGCATCTGGCAGATGAATCGTCGCCGTTCCATGAACAGGATGCGTTTCCCGGCAATCAGCGGATTCGACAGGGCCATGCCCCGCGTCAACCAGCGAATCTCATGGTACATCGCCAGGCGTTCGGATGCTCTGAGGGCATCGCAGTTCCCGTCCGCGCCGAGAGCGGCCAGGCGCCGCGCCGCTTCACGCAGGTCCGGTGCGTCGGGCATCGCCGCCAAATCAGCGTGGAGCCGTTCCGCCCGCCGCAACGCATCGCGGATGGCCTCGGGGTCTCCCGCGTTGCGGCCCAGCCGCGTCTCCTGCCGCGCCCAGTCCGCCTCCACCCGGCCACGAAACGCCGCCTCATATTCCGCGTTTGCCAGGGAACACCATCCGACAGACGCAGCAAACACCAGCATCATCGGCAATCGCCGAAGGCACATCGCATGTCTCCATATTGGCATCCGGGCGGCATTCTAGCAGAAAACGGCGCTTCGGCCATCCAAGGCATACGCCAAACGATGGAGAAAGGTGGAAAGGTCCGATAACGGCAACAGGTGGTCGTGTGGCAAGTTGGGCGGTTATGCACGTTACGGCAACAAATCTTCGAGCGCGGCCAGTCGCCAGGTGTTCCCGCCATCGGGCGACATCATCAAAGCGCGGCGGTCTCCCCGGTGGTCGGTTCGGTAGAACCAATAGGTGGACCAGTAGTCGTAGGAGAGGAAGAGCCTGCCATGATGGTCAATGGTGAGCCGGTGGTAGAAGACGCTGTACTCGGAGAACGGCGGGATGATGAGGGGCCGCGCTTCCGACCAGGGTTCACCGGGCCGCTTGGACATGCAGGCCAGGGTGGCGTAGAGGCTGGCGGGGAAGTAATCGCGGTCGTCGCGCCACAGCCGAAAGACGACATGAAGCACGTCGTTTTTATCGCAGACGAGGCCGATGTAGGTCTGTCGCAGGCCGGGGCCGATGTCTTCGGGTTCGGTCCAGCCGCCGCCCGCGTCATTGGGCTGCAGCGAGCGTGCGTATTTGAAGGTGCGGCCATGGGTGCCGACCAGCACATGCAGGCAGCCCCGGCTGTCCATGGTGATGCACGGCGTGTTGTGCACATCGTTGGCGGGCGGGCCATAACCCACGAACGCGGGCGCGCCCAAAGTCTTTGTATTGCGATCGCAGGTGACGACAAAAGTGGGGACGCCGGGCGCCTTTTCCTCAGGATCGGTGGCTTCCGCCCATGTCACGTGCACCTTTCCGTCGCGGGAGACCACGGAGGAGGGGATGCCCGAATGCGCCGAGAAGCCGATGCACATATCTGAAATCAGTACGGGATCGGTGAGGGTGATCGCGCCGTCCGCGCCGCGTTCCGGCAACAGCAGGTGCAGATCGTTCAGTCGCCGCCAGATGAGGTTCGGGTCCCGCGCGGTCAGCGTGTACCGCACCAGCGGCGGCGGCCCCTCCGGCGTGTTGTGTCCGGAATACTGTTCGATGTCAAGCAGGCCGCGTCCAGGCAGCGCGCAGGCGCGAAATGCCGACGCGCCGGCATCCGCATAGAGCAGCGATGTCTCTCCGCCGATATCGCCAATCAGATACACGTTGTTGGCCGAATCGAAAGCGACCTTTGAGGAGCGGGTACGGAAGGGCGTCCGCGAGCCGTCCTGTCGCACCGCCTCACGCAATTCAACCCACGCATCGTTATGCCGGGTGAAAACGCCGCGCGGCGATGCGATGAAGGGGTGGCCGGTCCCGTCGAAATAGACCTGATTGTCCAGCGGATATTCGGGCAAATAACCGAATTGCTCGTTTTCGTGACGGTAGGGCTTCAACACCAAAGGCAGATCGAGGGGTTCGGCGGCGGGGGCGACGCCTTTGCGCAACGTCAGGGTGGCGCAGGTGGAAAGATCAGGCGTATCCACGGGAGTGACACGCACATGCCCTTGCCATGCTTCCCCTGTTTCAGGCACCGTGAAATGGAGCGCCGCGGTCGCCGATTCCCCCGGCGGCACGGTGAGTTCACATTCCTTGAGTTCCAGAGGCCACGCCTGTTCCGGAAACTCAAGGCTCAGGGCATAGCGCCGTTCCACAGAAGCGTTGTTGTGCACTTCAAACGTCGCCGTCCCGGTTTGCCCGGCGTTTCCATAGACGGTCCGGCTGTAGGGAGTGATCAACCACCGATTCTCGTGCAGCGCAAACCATGACGCCGCGTGCGGCGTCCAGAGCGACAGATTCGGGAAATCGCAGCCTTCAGGCCATCGCGTCAGCCCGTCAATATGCACCACGGCATGGAACGCGGGCAGATGCAGCCGCCACGGTATTGCGCCGCGATCCACATCGGCGGCAATAGCAGCGCGGGCGGCGCCGGCGTCATCCGGTTCCAGTGTCGCAATCAGCCCGTCCGCCGCATCGTGGAGCGTCACCGGCGCGCCGGACGGCGAAAGGCCGCTGATTTCGATGGCGAATGCGCGCCGTTCCGGCAGGAAACAGATGTCGCCGGAAGCATCCGGACTCAGCAACACCAGCGGTTCCTCGTGCGGCGCATCCCGATGTCCCCGCGACGTCTCCACCAGGTATCGCGCGCAATTGCTGCGGAAGCCCCACGCGATATACTCGCCATAGCGGTCTTCCGACACCGTGATGTTCAGGCCATAGATGCCCTTGCGCGGAACTGTTGCGCTCAGGCGCACCCGCCCGTCCCCCTCCAGATACTCATCACCGAGCACCGCGCGGTCCGGCCCGACCAGAACCGCCCGAAGGATCGTGTTCCGCTTCGACTGATGGATGTCACGTTTCTTTACCTCCACCCAGAATTCTCCCGGTTCCGCCAGAAAATACACGCCCCCGCAGCCCCCGAATTGCAGCAGG
>CALEDJ010000002.1 GCA_937951485.1 uncultured bacterium | reverse complement strand
GTCATGGATTTCGCATGGCACAGCGACTCCAATCGCTTCGCATATGTCATCGGAGAGCCTTTAATTGAGCAGGAGGTATTCAATTACACGCGGGGAGGGGTTTATGTTTCCTCATTGGAAGAGAAAAAGGATGAACATGTTTTTCCATTGGGGTTTGAGGTGATGTGGTCCACATCTGAAGATGCCTTGTATATTTTTGATGTTTGTTTTAAAGGGGAAATTGTCTATCAATACATCCCGTCATCAGGAAAAGTCGTCTATACAACATGTCAGGATTTTTTCTTCTCGCCTGACAGGAAGCATTACTACAGCAAACCGCGAGAGGCGTTCGCGATTTTTAACGCGTATAAGATTGATTCCGAGTATTTCAGTGAGGACGGCCAACTCATAATACGTTTTGATTACCTACTTTTCCCGGAGGTGGTATCTAGACAAGATATATATCCTGCGCATGCAAAAATGGCGTATCGTCTTTACCCTTTGTTTTGGTTGGATAATGAGCGTATCGCGGTTCGAAGTCCTATCTCGGTCAGGGGGCCGCAAACGGCATACCTGCTGAACATAAGGACAATGCAGTTAAGCAAAACAGACGGCATAATTCTGGAAAAAGGTCATCGGGAGAATGAAGTATTGTTGCTGACGGAAAATGGATACCAATTGGTCAACGCCGACAATTTCACTCCGGCAAGCATAGATGAACTGCCCCGGAATCCGGCGTTTGAGCCGGAATGATACATGGTTTGTGAGCCTCGTTGCGCCGCTCCTGCGGTGCAACGGTCTGTTCCGGCGCTCCGCGCCAAAGGTGGGCGGGGATCGGCGTCACATGCGGAGCATGGCGACAACACGCGGCGCGGGAGCGCCGCAGCGGTGCGTGACACCGCGGGAGCGGTGTCACGAGCCAACAACAATGCCGGGCAGTCCGCGTTTTTTCCCGCTGTGACGGGTTTGCGCATGGGGGCAGGGCGTCGTAAAATACGCGCATGCTGAAAATCATTGCTGCCTGGCTGTTGTTCTTCGGGATTCTGTGCAAGTACATGCTTTCGCGGCTGGGGCTGTGCCGCCGTCCGCTGTTTACGGACCACGTTGCGCCGATGCGGATTGTCACGGGGCAACTGTATGGATGGAAGCGGCTCCGGGTGGCGGGGGCGGCACACTGCCCGCGCGAGAATCCCGCGCTTTTCGTAAGCAATCATGTGCGCCTCGATGACCCGCATATGATTTGGCCGGCGGTCTATGACAGTTCAGGAGGTCGGATTGAAATCCGCTTCATGATGCGCGACGACTTTTTCAGGGGGGTTCCCTGGAAATGGCTGCCCATCCGGTTGGACGACATCGCGGAGATGGCCGGGGCGTACCGCATTTCGCGGGATCACATCCATCTGTCGCAGGTAAAGCCGTTTCTGCAAATTCTGGAAGCGCCGGGCGCGTTTCTGATGTTTCCGGCGGGCACACGCAGCCGGAGCGGGCTGCTCATGGAATACCGGCCGGGCATGGAAGACCCCGGCGGCGCGTCGTTTTTTATCGCCCATGCGCAACGCCGCCATCCGGAGCGACGCGTGGCCGCCGTGCCGCTCTGCCGCACCTACAATCCCGTCACCCGCCAGACCACGGTGGTGTTCGGCGCCCCGGCGTACCTGGAGACTCCGGCGGACCGCGACACGCTGCGCCGGTTCGACCAGACGCTCGTGGCGCGCATCGGAGAACTGATTGAAATCCAGGTATTGCATGTGGTGTCCGGATTGCTGTATCTGAGATGCCTGCATGGCTTGCGCGGACCGGTGGAAATTGCGGCATTGACGGCGGCGGCACGGCGTGTATTTGACGGATTGGCGCGGCGGCATGTGGAGCCGGCGGCGTGGCAGGACCTCGACCGTGCGGTGCGGGATGCGGTGCGTTATTTTGGCCGGCGGCGCATGCTGCGTGTTGCGGGGGATGCGATCATACCCGACGCAGAACGCATATTAAGCATGCCGCCGCTTGACACCCGCTACGGGAAGCGCAACCCCGTCAAATATCTGGTCAATCAGGTGCTGCATCTTGGCGATCTGACGGCCTTGCTGGAGGAATACTATCGCCTGTAATCTGTGGCTGCCTGCCCCACCCCACAGTTACAGGTTTCCGCTGCCATTGTCGTTTTCGTCATCTTCGCTGGGGTTGTCGTTGTCTTCTATTTCGCTCCAGACTTTGCCGGCGATTTCCAAGGTTTTGCGAGACCGAATGGCTTTGGGATTGGCGGCGAGGATTTTTTCCCATTCCGCGTCGGCCTTTTCCATTTCGCCGCGCTTTTCATAGGCGACGGCAAGCAGCATCCGCGCCGCTTCCAGATCAGGGTCGAGTTCCACCGCCTTGGAGAGCAGCGCAAAGGCCTTGTCCAAATCGCCGCCCTGACGCGGCGTGGCAAAAAGGAACGGCCTGGCTACGGACACATAGGCATTGGCGTTTTTCGGATCAAGTTCCATGGCGCGCGCCGCGTTGCTTTCCATGCGGTTGCGGTATTTCTTGCCCTGGTATTTCGTGCGGATCATCACCCCGTAGAAATCCGCGCGGAGCCGGTGCGCTTCCGAAATCTCCCCCAGCGCATCGGCGACCTGCATGCCTTCGCGCGCCGCTGCATCAATGCGGTTGGCCAGCGCGCGGCGCTCGCTGCGGCCGGCGTCATCGCTGAGTTCTTCAAAATCAATCCGCGCCAATTCCGCGACGAGCAGCAGCGCACGCCCCAACAAGAGGCGGTTTGACGCACTGGGGTCACGGGCGACTTCCTTACGCGCCTCCTCCACCAGCGCCTGCGCGGCGGCCATGTCATAGGCGCGGGCTGCCGCAGTCAACCGCGCTTCCAAATCGCCCGCCTCGGCTGCCAACAAGACACAAATGGCGATGATCGTATGCATCAGCGTTCTCCTGCATTGAGATTGCACAAACGGCGCAGATTGTAGCAGGTGGCGGCTGCGCCCGCCAAATTGGACTGCGTTTCAACCACTGTCGGTTTTTACATCCATAGCGGAAACATATCCCGTCACCGGAAATGGACGAAGCCCGCTTCGGTCTATTCACCGCTTTGTGGCGGCACGCATTCCAGGCCGACAGACGTTCTTGCCGCAAGCACTTGTAGAATGGCCGGGATCAGCATGATGTCCGCCACCAGGGCGACAATCATGGCAAAGCCGCACAAAATGCCGAAATAATGAATTGGTATAAAGACGGACCAGCCCATTGCAAAAAAGCCGATGCAGGCCGTCGCCGTGCTGATTGTGATGGGTGGGCCCACCCTGCCCAAGGCCGTTTCCATCGCGGCGGCAAGCGAATGCTCTGAACGCAGGCTTTGCTTGCAGGCGCTGAGCATGTGGATGGCGTTGTCCACGGCAATACCGAGCGCCACGCTGGCCACCATGACCGTGGCGCAGTCGAGCGGCACATCGAGCAGGGCCATGAGACCGAATGTGCAGAGGATCGGCAGCAGGTTGGGAGCAAAGGAAACCAGCGTGAGCCGCCAGGAGCGCAAGCCTATCAGGATACACAGGAAGATGCTGACAAAAGCGAAACTGAAACTGGTGATTTGCGTGGTGACCAAACCCAACTCCGCTTCGGCCAACAGCAGCACAATACCCGTTATGTAACCTGTCATGGGCGGGGGAAGATTATGCAGGAATTCCTCGGCCTGTCGGGCGATGTCCAGAAAATGGCTGGTGCTCGCATCGCGGATCAACACCGATATGCGCATGACTGTGCCGTTCTCCGCGACGATCCGCGACAATTCTTCCTGGGCCGCCTCGTCCAACTCATCCACCAGCGCCTGGGCGGCGGCGGTGTTTTCCGGGAGCACATAGAACGCCGGGTCAAAATCGTGATCCCACTGGTTCAGTTTTTTTATCAAATCGAGCGGCGACACCACCCGGGCCACGCCCGGCTGCCTGGATAATTGCTCCGTAAGCGATTCCATCGGCCCCCAGCACCGCTCGTCCAGCCAGCCGTTCGGCACTTCCACTACAATTTCCAGGGAATCCAGCCCGGTCAGCCGCTCGCTGACAAACATATAATGCCGCACCTGGTCCAAATCCTCAGGCAGGAAACTGAGCGTGTTTGATTCCACGCGCAGGAAGGTCAGGCTGTACAGGGTGAGCGCCACCAGGACGCCGCCGATGCCCAGCATCAGCCGGGCATGACGCATGGCGAAATGTCCCGACCAGACCGTCCACCTCATGGGGCGCGGTTTTTTCCTGCCGTGCGCCGGCACCCGCAAGAGCCGAATCAGCAGCAACCCCACGCTCAGGTTCACCACGAGCGAAATCACCAGCCCCGCCGCCGCAAAAACGCCCAACTCCTGGATGGGGCGCATGTTGGCGGTGAGCAGCGACAGAAAGCCGCAGGCGGTGGTGAATGCGGCGAGGGCGCAGGGCAGCGCCTTGTCCCGCAACGCAGCCACCACCGAATCATGCACGGAATTGATGGCGGCGTGATGTTCCTGATAGCACCGGGTGATGTGGATGATGTTGGCAAGCCCCAGCACCCACAGCAGCAGCGGCAACACCGAGGTCACCATACTCATCGGCGCGCCCACAACACCCATCAGCCCCACCACGAGCACAATCGTCAGCGCCGTGCTCAGCACCGCCACCAGCATCGCGCGAAACGACCGGAACAAAATGATCATCATCAGCAACGAGCAGAACAACGCCACTGGAAATGTGCGCTGTGTTTCCTGCGTGGTGATATCTTCCATCACCAGGTGCAGCGTAGCGGAGCCCACGACATAAACACTGAACCCGTAATCGCGCAGCGGTTGCAGGGCCGACTCTATCGCCCGTATCAGTTCCCGCCGTCCTTCCACCGCCACCGGCGCATCGGTCTCCAGAAACAGCCCCGCCACCTTCCCATCTTCGGATATCAGGAAGTTCTTGTAAAACGGCGTCGCGAGAAAGTCTTTTTTCAGTTCCCCGGCGTCCTCCGCGCCGAATACCTCCTCATAGACCTGCGGCACGCCGGAAACGCGCTTGACAAAGGGCACTTCTCGCAGCAGGTCATAGGCGTCCAGTTGCGCATCGAGCGCGCCGGGATCAAACAGGTCTTTGCCGGTGTATGCGGCGATCACATATTCATCACTGCCGAAAATTGCGCGAAAGCGGTCATATTGCGCCGCGCCCTTGCTCCGGACACTGAGAAAATTCTCCATCCGGTTGTCCACGGGTATGCGCATTGCGAATGGGATCGCCGCAATTCCCAGCAACAACAGCACAACAGCCGCCCGTCGCGACAAGCGTTCCCACCAATAGATTTCTTCCGTGTGTTTCATCAAATCGCTTTGAAATCTTTTCGTACGCCGCAGGACCGCTCCCTGATCCCGGCGTATCGTTATGCGTTCTTACCCAACTACGTGCGCGGCCGTGTTTTCCCCAATCCAGCCGTCGCTGGCTCAAGTTCCCGTAGTGTACCTTAGCGGCCGCCGATAATGCACCCCGACCATGCCGCGCCCAATCCGGAGCATGAACAACGAGAACATGAGGTGGATAGAGATCAACATCGCGGTCCGGGTTTCGCGTTCACAGGGTGATATTACGGGATTTTCTTGCATTTTTGCAGAAAATCGGTCACAATGGAAACCAAAGAAAACGCACATCGGTCCAAGAAAAAGCCCAAGAGTTCCAATTTCTTGGGGCGTCTTCAACAGGGAGAGCAACCAATGGGCATGTCACGACGCAACTTTCTGGGCGCCACTACGGCGGCGGTCGTCGCGGCGGGCGCCATGGCAAAAGGACGCGTATTCGGGGCCAACGACCGGATTGGCGTATGCGTGATGGGACTGAACGGCCGAGGGCAAAGTCTCTGCGATGGCTTCATGCGCGACCCGCGTTCCGAAGTGGTGGCGCTTTGCGATGTGGATGAACGGGTTTTGAATGCGAGCGCTGCGCAGGTGGAACGCAAAACGGGCAAACGCCCAAAGACGTTCACGGATATTCGCAACGCACTGGCTGAAGAATCCATTCATGTGCTGGGTATCGCCACGCCGAACCATTGGCATTCATTGGCGACGATCTGGGCCTGTCTGGCGGGCAAGGATGTCTATGTGGAAAAACCGCTGTCCCACAATGTCTGGGAAGGGCGGCAATTGGTGGAAACGGTCCGGCGGACAGGGCGCATCGTACAGCATGGGACGCAGGCCCGGTCCGACGGACGGTGGCAGCGCGACATTGCCCTGCTGCAATCGGGTGAAATCATCGGACCGCTTTACATGGCGCGGGCGCTGTGCTACAAACGGCGGGACGCCGTGCCGGTGGCGCAGGATCAGGACGCGCCGCCGCATCTGCATTGGCGCTTGTGGCAGGGGCCGGCTTCTGAAAAACCCTACAACCCGATGTACGTCCACTACAACTGGCATTGGTTCTGGCATTATGGCAACGGCGACATCGGCAACCAGGGCGTGCACCAGATGGACATCGCCGTGTGGGGCATGAACCGGGGCATGCCCGTGAAGGTTTTCAGCGCCGGCGGCCGCTATACTTACGAGGATGCGTGCGAAACCCCCAATACGCAGGTTGCAACTTTCACCTATCCCGATGGCACCATGCTGCAATTTGAAGTGCGCGGACGCGCCACGCATACCGAGGAAGGCGTGGGCGTGGGCAACCTCTTCTACGGCAAATCCGGCTATTACGTGCAAGGCAAGGGTTTCTTCGATGATTCCGGCAAGGAAATCCGCCTTTCGGGGTCCCGATATCCCATACCGGAATCGGGGGATTGTTATGCAAATTTCCTGAACGCGGTGATCAGCCGCAAGGAAGAGGACATCCATGGCACCGCGCTCGATGGACATCTGGCGTCGGCGCACTGTCACCTGGCAAATATCGCCTATCGGGTCGGGCGCTCCCTGGAGTTTGATCCCGAAACTGAACGATTCAAGGATGCCCCGGATGCGGACGCGCTGCTCACCAGGGAATACCACCCTGATTTTGCGGTGCCGGAAATAGCATGAAACCGGCAATGTCATCCACGCGGGCATGGCGCCCCGTTGGTCAAGAAAAGCAATAGAGACGGACACGAATCCAGTTTTGGTGCGTGACACATGAATACCGGCGTTGAACTGGCGGATCAAAGTTCTGTCCCGTAAAGGCACAACACAGGAGACTGAGTAATGGGTGTAACACGAAGGAAGTTTCTGGGCGCTTCGGCGGCCGCCGTAGTGGCTGCCGGCGCAATGGGCAAAGGAAAAGTCTTTGGCGCAAACGACCGCATCGGCGTATGTGTCGTGGGATTCAACGGCCAGGGCGGCAGCCACATCAAAGATATTCTGGGCATGAAGGACGAAGCGGAAATTGTCGCCCTGTGCGACGTGGACGCAAAAGTGCTGGAACGTGGTGTGCGCGCCGTGGAACGGGAACAGGGCAAAGCCCCCAAGGCGTACAAAGACGTGCGTGAGGCGCTGGCGGATGAAAACATTCATGCCATGACCATCGCCACTCCTAATCATTCGCATACGGTCATCAGCATGTGGGCGTGCAAGGCGGGGAAGGACGTTTACGTTGAAAAGCCGCTTTCGCACAATGTGTGGGAAGGCCGGCAACTGGTGGCCGCTGCGGAAAAATACGGCCGCATCGTGATGCATGGCACACAGGCGCGCTCTGATTCGCGTCTGATCCGCGACATGAAATTGATACACGATGGATTTATCGGCAAGATTGTTCACTCACGCGGTTATGTGTACAAGAATGGCAACCGCTATGCCATCGGCCACGGCAAGCCCGGCACGCCCCCCGAAGAATTGGACTGGACGCTGTGGCAGGGGCCGGCCATGGATCGGGAATACCTGGTGACGGAACGCGGACGCGGCCTCTATGTGCATTACAACTGGCACTGGTTCTGGGAATACGGCAACGGCGAAATCGGCAACCAGGGCGTGCACGAAATGGACATCGCGTGCTGGTCGCATAACCGGGGTCTGCCGGTAAAGGTGTACAGCACGGGAGGCCGCTATGGATGGGACGATTGCGGCGAGACTCCCAATACCCAGGCCACGTCGTTCACCTATGCCGACGGCTCAATGATGACATTCGAGGTGCGCAACCTGGGTTCCTTCCAGGAAGCGGACGGCGGCAACTGCGGCAACAGCGCTTTCGGCACCGACGGCTACTGGGTGCGCGGCAAGGGCTTTTTCTCCTATGATGAGCGCAAGCGCGGCGAGACACTGCCGATCCCGAGCGAAGTCGAAACGCCGCCGTCTGTGAACAAGTGGCAGCGTTTCTTCAAGGCGGTGCGTTCGCGCAAGGTGGAAGATTTGCCTATGACGCCTCTCGAGGCGCACATCTCCTGTGTGCATTGCCAGATCGGCAATATCGCTTATCGGCTGGGCCGTTCTCTTGCCTTCGACCCGACGACGGAACGATTCGTCAGCGATGACGAAGCGAATACACACATCAAGCGCATATATCGGCCCGGATTCGAACCGGAGACGCTTGTCTGACAGCGATTCCGTTCAAGAAAAAACGCCGGAACATGGCAAAAACCGTGTTCCGGCGTTGTTCTATGCGGAGGATTCGCTTGTATCGCTGTCGTTTTCCCCAGGATGACGTTGTTTTCCCCGCCGCGCGCGGCGGGTCTTTTGCTTGCGGATTTTGGCGCGGCGCCTGGATTCCGGGCTGTCAGCGCCGAGTTCCCGGGCTTCGACAAGTTCACAAAGGCGGCGGCGCGCCAAATAACGGTTCAGCGCCTGTGAACGCTCGCGCTGCATTTTTACTTCCAGCCCCGTGGGGCGATGCCTCAGGTAGACGCACGTGGCGGAGCGGTTCACTTTCTGCCCGCCGGGACCGCCTGCACGGACAAAGCGCTCTTCCAGGTCCTCCTCCTCGATGCCAAGGGCCGCCATGCGCGCGGCCAGCGCGGCTTCCTTTTTTTCTGTAACGCCGAATCGCAGCATGAGGGATCAACGTCCGCGCACGGTCCATGGCTGGGGATGCGCGGCGAGGCACTGGAATTCCACCTCGGAAAAGCCTTCGGCGAGATGACAACACATAGTCGCCATGCCCGGCGTTTCCGAGGCGCCATGCTCAACAGTGATGATCGCCGCCCCCTGCTCGAAAAGCCGATCGCGCACACTCCAATAACTGGCGCCGTCGTAACACACGATAAGCACATCGGCGCCGCGCGCGACGATTTCGCTGTCCGGGCCGATACACCCCACTCCCAGCGCGGGGCGGCTGACGATGCGTTCAGGGTCGCCCATAACCTGTACGCTGTCTTCGCCAAGTGTTTTGAGCCGGTCCGCGACAAACTGCGCAAACGCGCGCAGGGGCTGTTCGGGAATCGCATAAAGGGCGTGGAAAGGGTGGGATTCGGTTTCCTCGCCGGCAAAAATACGCTTGTGGGGTGCCAGCGCATGCGCCCACGAATCGCGGATGCCGATTTCGGGCCATCGGTCCCAAGTGTCGTGGGCGCGGAAAATCACCAGGCCGGTTTCGTCAAGCAGGCGCTGTTTTTTAATGCCGGGTTCACGTTGGCGCCAGGCGCCCTCCGCCGCATGGTGTTCCCAGAAAATCGGTTCGTGGCAGATGAGCAGGTCCCACCCGGCCGCATGCGCCTGGCGGATGGTGTCCACGCAGGCAAACCAGCACACCCCGGCCTTGCGCACGGAACGGGCGGGGTCGCCTGCCGTCACCGTGTCCACGGTGCGTTCCGGATTCACCCACGGGCTGTTTTCCAGAAGGCAGTTGCGTATATCCATTGTGGTGGGCATGGGCGCGTCCTCTCCTGTTGCGGCATCATGATATCACCGGCGACGCGCTGTTGCGCCGCGCAGGAAACAGGGAAAATTGCGGCAATGGCCACGGCGACGCATCCCGGCAGGTATCGCTTGAAGAACGATTCCGTTCAACCCCTCCGCATATCGTCCGTTCCGGCTTCATTCAGCATCCTGCGACTCCTTTATCCTGCGTTGGTTTTGCCTTACGATCAGCGCATTGCGGCGCATACCGGCATATTTCGCGCGGCGTACCGCTGTGCCTGCATAACGCCGGTCGAACGCGTCTTCTTCCATGTCCAGTATATCTTGAACACGCAGGTTCCAGACATTTTCGCGGGGGGTGAAATCCGGCGCGTCTGTTTCCTGCGCTTTGCGGTTCCACGGGCAGACTTCCTGGCAGATATCGCAGCCAAAGACCCATGCGTCCATAGCCTCCTGGACGGATTCGGGGATATCGCCTCGATTCTCGATGGTGTGGTAACTGATGCAGCGGCGCGAATCCACGACGCCGGGCGACACAATTGCCCCGGTGGGGCAGGCATCCATGCAGGCGGAGCACGAACCGCAGTGGTTCTCGATGGGCGCATCGGACGCGATCGAAAGGGTGGTGAAGATGACGCCGAGAACAAACCAGGAACCCATGTCCCGGCGCAGGACAAGGCTGTTCTTGCCGATCCAGCCGAGGCCGGCGCGGGCGGCCCAGGCGCGCTCCAGGACCGGCCCGGCATCCACACATGTCCGCGATTGTGCCTCGGGAAGAAGCGTATTGAGGAATGCCGCCAGCCGTTTCATGGGTTTGGCGAGGGCGCGGTGGTAGTCTCTACCCCAAGCATAGCGGGCGACCCGCGCAGCATCCGGCGCCGGCGCGGGAAACGCCCGGAAATAGTTGCGCAGCACGACTACGGCGGAACGCGCGCCGGGCAACCATGCCTGGGGATTCAGTCGGATGCTGCGCGTCCGCGCCATCCACGCCATGTCCGCATGGTATCCAGACTGCAACCATGCATCAAAACGCATCTCCGGATCAATGGGGGAAAGAGCATCGGCGATGCCGCAGGCTTCGAAACCGAGCGAACGCGCCTGTTGCTTCACCGCATGCGCCCACTGAATGCCTTGAAGATGCTCATTCATGAGAAACGCCTTTTATGCGAGCGGGCCGGACGCCCCGAAGACGTCCGGCCCGCGATACCACCTGTTATCGAGTGTAAGACTACTTCTTCCTGCGACGCAGCGCGAATGCGCCGGCCATTGCGGTGAACCCGGCCAAAACTGCGATGCCCAAGCCACCGGCCACCGGCACGCCGAGTCTGACATTGACCAGTATCTTGTTGGACTGTTTGGGCGGGTCAGAACCGGCATCATCCACCACCACGTAGTAGTACCCTTCGTCTTCCAGTTCAAGCGCAGTGATGCTCAAGAACGGATCATTGCCGCCCACGGCATGCACGGCCTTTGTGAACAAGTCTTCGCGGTTCCACTCGTAGGACAAGGGCGGAATGCCGCCGCTGGTGACCACTTCAAGGTAGAGTGGATCGCCGACCTTCAGGTCGTATTCCTCAGGTCCCGTGATCACCGGAACACTCAACCTGTTGAACACGCCCAGGGTCATGACATCCGACTGCACGGGAGTCACCGGGTTGCGGTCATCCCACACATTGCATCGGTAATCACCCGCATCGCTGAAAGCGATGTCGTTCAGTGTCAGGCGGGCGACGAACTCCTGCCCAATGCCCTGAAACAGCGGACCGACGGGACTGCCTTCCCGCTCGAAGCGATAGGTGCGCTCGCCCTTGCCGTTCTTCACCAACACCTCAAACACATAAGACGGCGTCCCCACATAGGCGGCGTCGGGACCCGTGGGCCGGATAATTTCCATGGAGAGCGACGCGCCCACCTGCAAATAGGCTTCTCGCGAGTCGGTCCACAGCGTTCTCATGGGGTCTCCGGGTTTGGTGATGGTAATGCGCACATAATAGAAGGCTTCATCGTCCTGTACCGTGTTCAGGAACTGCAAGCGATTGGAGTGTGTGCCGATGACACGCCCCGGTTCATCCGCCATTGGAAGGCCATTTTTGTACCACTGGTACGCCATAGTGTACACACTGAACGCTTCCACGCGGAAGATGGCTGGTGCGCCCGGTTCCACCTGCTGGTCAACGGGTTCCAGATCAATCCGCGGCGGGTCCACCACAGTCAATATCGCACTATTGGACCATATATACCCTTGAGAGTTGCTGACACGGCAACTGTACTCGCCGTCATGCGATTTCTGAACATTGGAGATGAACATGAGGTTGCTGCCGAATCCGACTTGGCCTGGCCGCTCCTGTCCATTGTGATACCACCGATACGTAATCGGTTGGGTACCGACCGCGGTGACCGACATCGCCACCGATTCCCCGGGCCAACGCACCGCAGAGACCGGGTGTTGCAGGATGCCCGGATCATTGATGCCCAACTCCGCCTCGTTGGAAAACTGCTGGCCTGAAAGGTTATAGGCCCGGCACCGGTAGAACCCTGCATCCCCACTGGCGACATTCTGGATGCGCAACACGCGCTGATTGGCCGTGGGGTTGACCACCAACGAGATGTTGCTGAACGGTCCGCCGGATGTGGCGCTGTACTGCCAGCGATACGACGGATTGGGACCAATCACCTCCACTTCGAAGGTTACCTCCGGCGTTCCCAACGGAACATAGACGCTGGCGGGATGCTTTGTGATGAACACGCCCGGAAGCACTCTGAGCGTGCCGATCTCCGATTCATCAGACCCTGCGAGGTTGGTTACAATGCACTTGTAATCGCCCTGATGGGCCGCTGTCGGATTGACAATGTCCAGGCGGTTGCTGTTTGTGCCGACAGGCACCCAGTCATTTTCCCCGTTGATCGGCACGCCGTTATTATCAGTGATACGGAAATACCATTGATAACTTTCGCCGATGGTGTAGTTGATCGGGTCTTCGTCGGGGCCAAGAACATCCACCATGAAGTAGATCGGCTGGCTCTGGTAGACAATCCAATCTATGGGGTGAAGCGTGATCGTGGGCGGCTCAAAGACATTGAAAAAGACCTCGTTCGAATACTTCGGGCCGGCCGCATTGGTCAATACCACCCGGTAATCGCCCTGCTTCTGCTCGTTGACGGAGAATATGGTGTATGACGCGCTGTAAATCTTGGTCACCGGGTCATATGCCATCGGCCCCGACGCGCCAACGATATCACCCCACGGGCCTTGGCTGTTGGTTTGCCACTGATAGAACAACGGCGTGCCGCTGACAGCCTTCACCGAGAAAGTAGCCATTTCTCCGGGCACGGGGAACGCGCCAGCCGGAGACGGCTGCTCCACGATAATCGCCAACTGGAGCAGCACAGGCCAGGAACCCTGCGGAATGGTGGTGGTCCACACCTGCCCCGGCAGCAGTGTGCCCGTGCCGTTGTTGATGAGTCGGGGCGCGTTGGCGCCCACCTTGAGATACAATTCGGTATATGTGGTGGCGGTATCGTTGATGACGAAGATTTGATCATAAGTGCTGAACGGACTGAGCGCATTGAGCACGCCACTTTGCAGCAGTTTTACTTTGACGCTGTTGACCGGGTCGTCCTCCGGCAGCGTTTGAATGGGGTCTTGTGCATCAACGATAGCCTTATTCCAATAATCCGGCAGGGTACCATGCCCGATTCGGCACAGCCCCTCTGTTGCCGGCCCGCCCAGCAGATTGGGCAGCAACGGATGGGTCTGCAACGGGTCAAAGACCGTCGTGCCTCGAAGGGCCGGATTGATCGTGCGCCCGCGCACCAGCGCCGGTGTGGAGAACACCAGGTCGGGTTGCGCGACATCGAGCAACTCTTCGGACATATTCGAAATGAGCGACAGCCGCCCGTTGTGTTCATAGCCGCTGCTGGCTGCATTCGCCGCAAGCACCACCATGTTGCTGGCCTGAATGATCGAGCCATGCAGTTTTAACATGCCCGGCGCGCCGTATCCACCGGCGCCCCCATCGCCGCCGCGGCCACCCGAACCGCCTGCGCCACCGGCGCCGCCGGCATTGCCGTTGCCACCACTACCACCATTACCGCCATCTCCAAACCAACCCGATGATCCTCGTTGACCCGGAGAACCGAAACCACCGGGCAATCCCGGCAATCCACCCGCCCCAGGCGTGCCATTTGCGCCCGGGCCGGCAGTGGTCGGCGCAGAAGCCGAAATATTCACGGTCATGGAGTCCGTTACTTGAAGCAGACCACGGGCAGACAAAATGATGGCGCCGCCTCCATTCCCGCCGGAACCGCCATTGCCGCCGCTGCCGCCATAACCGCCATTGCCGCCTTGCCCACCGGCACCGCCGGCACCACTGTTGCCTCCTCGCCCGCCGTTGGCGATACCCGAAGCAATACCACCAGCACCGCCGCCGCCACCGCCGCCGCCCGCCGCGCCACCGCCACCGCCGCCACCACGTCCGCCACCACCGCCGCCGCCGCCGCCGCCACCGCCACCGCCGCCAGGACCAGCCGCCAGACTCAAGGTACTGGGTGAAAGTGAGAATTGGGCGCTATATCCCGCGTCGCCATTCTGGCCGTTGCCACCAGCGCCGCCGGGCTGACCAGGCGATCCGGAACCACCACCACCGCCAGCGTGACCACCAGGACTGCCATTGCCTCCGCTGCCCCACCAGTTGCCGGAACCTCCGTTCCCCCCACTACCAGGAGAAGGAAAGCCGGCACCACCGCTGCCGCCACCGCCGCCATCGCCACCTTGTCCTCCTTGACCCTGTGTTCCGATGGCGGAATTGTTGAACGCGGGCATGCCCGGGTTTCCCTGCGCGCCATTGGTGCCAGGCAATCCCGTACCACCAAGATTGCCTACAACGCCCCCAGTGCCATTCGCGCCACGCTGGCCGTCATTCAGATAAGAATTTCCACCGGCGCCGCCTTCCGCAGAGGGTCGGGGCGCAGCGCCTTCGCCGCCCGTTGTGGCCCCTGCTCTCCCAATACCGCCCGAGCCGCCGCCACCACCTGCCCCGCCTCCAGCACGTCCCGGCACGTCACCACTGACATTTATCGGAGAACCAATATACATGTCCCGGTCGGCGGCAATGGACAATGGGCGTGTTCCCTGAACAATCACCTGAACACCCTGTGCAATAAGGACATTTCGAAAACGATAGACGGCAACCCCGTCAACATTGCTCGCAAACCATGAAAACGGTTCTGCGCCCCATTGTCCCACCATGGAAAAGGCATCCGTATTGAACTCAATGCGCGACCCTGCCGGCGCAATCAAATCTTGTGTATTGTTGCCGACATAGAAATCGGGGTTGGCCGCTGCGATGCCGGCATACCCCAGCGCGCATGCCAACGCCAGTATCACCGGCAACAGGCGCGAAGTCATAACAAAGCGGGAATGTTTTGTCAACATCTGATCTTTCCTCCCAAACCACGTGTCCGATACATGCACCTCACAATGCACTACCTGTCTATTACCTGCCCAAACCCGTATACGGCGCGAAAACCCCCGTAGCGCCAGCACTGAACCCACGCTCGCCACATCACGAGGTATTCCGCCCACAAAAACCACGTACACTCTCCACATTATGTATTATTCAATAAATCTTAGGAAAAGTCAAGGACATTTTTCCCGTACATTCACATTGCTCAAAGCAGTTTTCGGAGATTCGAACCGATTACCGATACCATACTGAGCAATGCTTACCAGGCAACCCCTCCTTTATCAATTACACTGTGATAGCCATTATTGAGTGGAATCAGAAAAGGCAGCCACAACATGTTGACGCCCAGATTCACTCTGTTCCCATATATGGAGACCCTGGTCCATTTCCATGAAATCATCCTGCTCCCGGCGCGTACCCGTCTTCGGTGCCGACGCTGCAATGATACTGAGAGCCCGGCATATTGAAAAACTGTATCAGGCGCAAAAGTTCGGAGATGTCAATTATCCAGTGCGGTAGCCTGAAGTCACTGTCATGGCGGCTGCAAGCGGTGTCCCCAGGACCGGGGGCATAGCCATCTTCTGTCTCCGGATAGCAGTGATATCCTCCATAATTATAGAATTGGATTACCCGCAGCAATTCCGAAATGGATATGCTGAAATCGCCGTTTAAGTCTGCTGAGTGGGGGTAACATGGAATTGAACCCTCGCCTTCGCCCTCGCCTTCACCCTCGTCCTCGCCTTCGCCCTCACCCTCGCCTTCGCCCTCACCCTCGCCTTCGCCCTCACCCTCGCCTTCGCCCTCACCCTCGCCTTCGCCCTCCCCCTCGCCTTCGCCCTCCCCCTCGCCTTCGCCCTCACCCTCGCCTTCGCCCTCCCCCTCGCCTTCGCCGCTTTCACTTCCCGGATAGATCTCCGGATTAAGAGCGGCTTCGCGGTAAAAGACAAAGGTTTCCGCATATTTTTCCGGTTCCGGAGCAGGGTCGGGACAACGATTCGGCCAGAACCAATCGTATTCTTCCAGATTGGTGAATCCATCGCCGTCGGCGTCGCCCCAAGGCAATAATGCCTCGAAGGAAACATAATCTTCCTGTCGGATATTGGGGTTGGCAAATCCCTGACCGAATTCCTGCCTTATAAGGTCGTCCACCAGGGCGAAGATGGCGCCGATAAACCCGAAGGACCCATTGCCGTATACGATTAGCGGTGCGTCGGGTTCTTCTTCTGTCGGTGCGGAGATAATGGTGAAATCGCCATCGCCCAAGGTCAGGAACCCGACGAAGACTTGGCGGATGCCGGGGATCAGGATGTCGAGCAGCGGGGACAACGCGCCAATGTCGCGTGTCATCTGGGCATTGTTCGCCGTCCAGGCCGCCAGAACATCATCGTGGTTCAACACACCGTTATCGAAATCCGGGTCATTCAGAATGCGCTGGAGCAGCCCCAATTCATTCGCGGCGTCTTTGATGCCGTTGCCGCTGACCTCGATGAGCAAGTCATCCCCTGAACTGTCCACATAAAAGGACCCGTTGATGTCCACGTTGTTTGGTTCAAACAGGCGGATAAAGCGCGCGAATTCAGGGTCCAGGTCAGCCAGCAGCGGATTGTCCACCAGCGCTTGAAACGCATCGCAGAAATCCACCACTGTCGGTTCCGGTTCCCCTTCGACAGGCGGATACTCGGGGTGAATATCCGGATTCAGCGCGGCGGTGCGGTAGCGAATGGCCGACCAAGGCCCTTTTTCGTCTTCTTCCACCGGCGGCGGCAGGCATACGCTTGGCGTGAAGTACCGGTATTCCTCGATATTGGTGTAGCCGTCTCCGTCCGCATCTCCTTTTCTGGTCAATTCCGGGATCAGGATAAAATCATGTTTTGACAGATGGGGATTGGCGAAACCGCCATATTCCGTCAGAAAGTCGTTGACAAGGGCCAACAGCCCCGCTACAAATCCGAAAGATCCTTCTCCTTGCGCTTCCGTGGGCGAGACCATTTCAAAATCACCATCACCCAGGGTCACGAAACCGACGAGGATTTCCGCCAATCCGGGCGCAATGGCGATCAACAACGGGGCCAGAGGACCGATATTGCCGTACAGCAGTTGATCCCAATTCGCCTCCCACGCAGTCAGCACCGTGGCATGATCAAGAATGCCGTTGTCGAATTCCGGGTCATTCAATACACGCTGAAGCAAACCAAGTTCATTTGCGGCGTCAAGAATGCCATTGCCCAGCACTTCAATGACCAGATTGTCCGGGTCCTCCAGATTCACATAGAACGACCCGTTCAGATCCGCCGTTGCGGGTTCAAGCAAAGCAAGGAAGTTGGAAAACTCCTCGTCGAGATTGTCCAGAAGCGGATTGTCAAGCACCAATTGAAACGCCTGACAGAAATTGACTATGGTGGGCCCGGGTTCGCCCTCTTCTTCGCCCTCTCCCTCGCCTTCGCCTTCACCTTCACCTTCGCCCTCGCCTTCGCCACTGATGGGATCATTCACCAGAACCGCCACAGACATCCCCGTCGGCACGACCGTGGTCCACAGGGCGCCCGCAGGCAGGTCGCCCGTACCCGCTCCAATCCACCGGGAAGGCTGGTCGCCGACGCCGATGGCGACTTTGTCCAAATCCACATCGTTGGTGTTTCTGAGTACGATTTGGTCAAAACCATTATAAACCGACGCATTGCCTGTAAGTCGTATGAGTTGCACCCCCTTAACCACGCTCTGCGGCGGAGTTGCAAAGACCGTCTGGCTGTTGAAAAACACGCCGGTGAGATAGCCGTGCGTGGCGGGGCCGCCAGACAACTGCGGAATCAGCGGGGCGGCCATGCCGCCCAGATACATGTTGGCCCCGGTCAAGACAGGCGCATTTTGCGCGACGCCGATTTGCGTGGCGGAATTGCTCATGTTGGGCACCTGAAAACTCAGGGCATATTGCGACATGTTGGTGATGAAAGTGATCTTGCCGTTGACTTCGGCGGCAAATCCCGCGGAATTATCCGCGCGTACTGTCGGGCGATTCGCCCCTTTCGCGATATCCACTACCGACCCCTGAAGTTTAAGCATGCCCGGCGCGCCAGAGCCGCCAGTAGCGCCGTTGCCGCCATTGGCCGACGCGGCCTGGCCTGCAAGGGGGGCCGACGCGGATATGTCAATGTTCACATTGGCTCCGAGATACAGAATCCCCCGTGCCGCCAGCACAATGCAACCGCCGCCATCGCCGCCTCTGCCGCCATCGCCGCCTCTGCCGCCGTTGGCCTTGTCATCGCTGGATACAGGCACCGCGTATGGCGTTAACTCCAGGAAATCCTTGGCGCCGCCCGGCGCGCCGGCGCCGCCCGGCGCACCCGCGCCCCCTGCGCCTCCATTGCCCCCACGGCCGCCCGTCCCCCCAATGCTGCCTTCAATGCCGCCGCCCGCGCCCTTGTCGGCGAGAAACACGAAGCCGCCACCGCCGCCCCCCCCCGAACCACCACCGCCACCGCCACCACCAACTCCATCGCCGCCCCCGCCGCCACCGCCGCCCCCGCCGCCACCACCGGGACCTCCCCCCAACATCAGGGAATGCGCACTGA
>CALEDJ010000001.1 GCA_937951485.1 uncultured bacterium | reverse complement strand
TGGCGCGCCATCTGGGGAATGCTGTTGCTCCCTCTCCCTCCGGGAGAGGGTGTTTGGCGCGCCACCTGGGGAATGCTGTTGCTTCCTCTCCCTCCGGGAGAGGGTGTTTGGCGCGCCACCTGGGGAATGCTGTTGCTCCCTCTCCCTCCGGGAGAGGGTGTTTGGCGCGCCACCTGGGGAATGCTGTTGCTCCCTCTCCCTCCGGGAGAGGGGTGGGGTGAGGGGGGATGTGGTGAGGGGGAAGTCAATATAATTGAAGGCTTTTCTCAGCGCCCAGAATTTTTTGGACAGCACCGGTCATGTGTGTTGATTCCAGAGGTTACGCCAGTCGGCCGAAATGTTACGAAGCGCCAGATTCTTGTGTTGCCATGTCGTCTGGGCTGGTTTGCTGGCCGATGGCGGAGGCTTTGTCGGAGGGCTTCGTGGTGGAGTGGGGCAGCCATTCGCCGTAATAGGTCTGATTTTTCTCCAAAACACGCAGCGTCCGGTGGCAGACATGACAGGCGAGATGGTCTCCCGATTGGACCGTGTCAGGCAGCCGGATGAAGGTGCTGCAATAGGGGCAGGCGATGCTTCGGACTTCTTTCTTGTAATAATCTTGAAGGATGGCGTCAATTCTACCCGCGCGATAACAGCGGATGAGCGCCTCGGCGCAGAGGGGGTCGAATTGGGTGCCGATGCCTTTTTCCACTTCCGAAACGGCGATTTCCGGGTCCATGCCCTTGCGATAGGGGCGGTTGCTGGTCATAGCGTCGAAGGTGTCGGCCACAGAAAGGATGCGCCCTTCGATGGGGATGTCTTCCCCCTTCAGGCCGAAGGGGTAGCCCTTGCCGTCATAGCGCTCGTGGTGGTAGAGGCAATAGGGGATGAGCGGGTGCAGAGACCCGACATCCTGGAGGAGTTGCGCGCCGCGTTCAGGGTGAATTTTCATTTTCTCGTATTCTTCCTCCGTAAGGCGGTCGGGTTTTCGGAGGATGGCGTCATCCACGGCGAGTTTTCCGATATCATGGAGCACGCCGCCCATCTGGACTTCCTTGAGGCGTTCGGGGGGCCAGCCCAGTTCGCGCGCGATTTCCATGGCGAAGTTGGTCACCCGCCAGGTATGGCCGACCGTGTAGTGGTCGCGCATTTCGATGGCATTGGCCAATGAGATAAGGGTTTCCTCATAGGCCTGTTCAACCATGTGCAGGTATTGCGCGTTTCGGATGGCGATGGCGGCCGGCCCCGCCAGCGCCACCAGCAATTCGAGATCGCCGGAAACAAAGGCGTTTGTCGTGCCGCGCGTATCCACATAGACGACCCCGAGGCGGTCGTTCTGGTGCATGAGGGGGACGCACATGGCCGAGGCGATTTTCTGGGTGATGATGCTCGCCCCGGCCTCGAAACGGGAGTCCTCCGCGGCATCATAGGTAAGCACCGCCTCGCCATTGTCATACGCCCGGTTGACAATGGAGGAACTGATGATGAAGTCCTCGTCGCGCAGGCCGGTTTTCACATGCTCCTGCACCCATTCCCCCGTATCTCTGTCTTTGATGAGAATGACGCCGTTGTGGGCGGGCACCAGCGCGAAGATCTGGTCCATCACCCGCTCGAAAAGTTTGGACAGATTGCGCTCGCTGGAAATCACCTGGTTGGCGGCATAGACGGCGCGCAGCCGCTTCTGGGCTTCCCGCAATTGCTCCTCCGTGGGGGCCGCCTGCGCCGCGTGAAACATGGTCTGGTAAACGCTGGCCGCCGCGGTGGCTTCCAGGCGGCCTTCCCGGCCCGGCTCCATGCGGACTCCGCTGCCGCCCTTTTTCTCAATCTCACGCGATATGTCGCCAGGCATCGAGGAAGTCGGCGTTTCCTCCACCTCGTAGAGAAATTCCTGGTTGCCCACGCGAAAGACGTCCCCATGCGAGAGCACATATTCACTAATGCGCTGTGCGCCTACATAAGTGCCGTTGCCACTGCTGAGGTCCCGAAGCACGGTCCCCTTGGCGTCGTGATGTATCAGGGCATGGCGACGGGAAACCTGCATGTCATCCAATTGCACAATGTTGTCGGGATTGCGTCCAATACTGACTGTGCCGGCGATATTGAAAACTTTGCCCTTCAGATCCCCCGTAAGCGCCACCAACCGTTCTTTGCGCATCTGGACCTGCTCCTTGTACCGTGTCGTGCACCGGACGCGACCGTGTAAACGCCGCCTACGGTTATACCATTCCGCGTTTCTCAAAACCAACACGCCATGGACATCAATGCGCATGTATCGCGATGACTGCGCCATGTTTTTGCGGGCGTGATGCGCGTGCGGGTCCCGCAGTACAGACCTCAACATGGACAAGGCCGGAGGCCGTCCGCGCCGTGTCAATCTTCAATGGCAATCGGCGGCGCAGTTTGGATACACTGTAGCAATGGCGGAGATAATCGTGTGCTCATTTCCGGCGTCGTCGGAATTGACTTTTTCCTTCCGTCGGTACGCAATTGCTGATTTTTCCTCATGATTTTGCGAAGGTCGCAGGGCAAATGGACCTATTGATGGAAACTTTCCTGCGGCAATCCGGTTGGTGCGAGGTATGGTGTGAAAAAGAAATTCGGAGCGCGATACGGCCGGCTGCTGGCGTTTCTGCTGTTGGCGGCGGTAAGCGCATACGGGATTTGGGTTTTCTTTTCCGGCGATTGGCGCGAAGCGTTGTTGTACTGGCGGCGCGGCGGGGCAGTCGTGGGGATTGTCTTGACGCTGCGGCTGCTGGACCTGTTCCTCGATGCGGCCGTCTGGCATCGCGTGCAGCGGGACTTCGGAGCGCGGTTGCCGTGGCGCCGGGGATTTCTGGTGTATCTGTGCGCCTATGCCGGTCTGCTGTTGCCCGCGCAACTGGGCCGGGTGGTTCGCGCAGACGCAATAGTGCGATTGGGCGCAGGCGGTTTCCGTGGCGCCATCACGGCGGAATTGGTGCTGATGGTCTTGAGCGGCATCGCAGCGATGGCGCTGTTGGCCGGGGCGATGACCTGCGTGGTGATCCCCTGGTTGGCGCCGTTGGCAGCGGTTATCGTCGTCTTCGCCATGCTCTTTTTCTTCGAGTGGCTCACCGTGTTGTTGCCGAAGAGAATCGCAGCCATCCCGCGCACCTATTGGCGGCAGCCCGCCACCTTTCTTATGGCGGCGCTGGTTGCAGTGGGGTGGATGCTGGTGGGTACGTCGCTTTACATGGTGGTTCGGGATTTGCCCGGCAACTTGCGTTTGTGGCAGGCTTGGATTATCGCGCCGGCCAACCTGGTATTGGGTGCAGGCACAGGCCTGCCGGGAGGCATCGGCGCGGTGGAGGCGCTGCTGGGGGTTTCGCTGCGCATGCTCGAAGTGCCGCCCGCCCACATGGCCTTCGCCGTGGGCGCGTTCCGGTTGCTGACCTTCTGGATATGGATTCCATTGGGGTGGGTTGCGTTGCTGTGGGTGAACCGCCTCGCACGACGACAGGCCCGACGCGCGGCAGCCAGGGGAGAACCCGGCGATGCGCCATGAATGGGTACGCGGCCTGCATTGTGCCGCCCGCTTGGCCGTCGCCCTGGCAAAGGTGCGGGTGTTGCATCTGCGCGTCCCGCTTTTCGTCGAGTGGAACCTGACATTTCGCTGCAACCAGCGCTGTCTCTATTGCGGCGCATGCGATGCGCCCCGCGCAGAATGGGACACGCAACAGGTCCTGGAAGGGTTGCAATGCCTGTGGCGCATCGGCGCGCGCTGGATCACGCTCGGTGGAGGCGAACCGCTGCTCCGTGAAGACATCGGAGATATAGCCCGTGGCGCACATGCCCTCGGTTTCAGGGTCTATCTCAGCAGCAACGGCGCGCTGTTGCCGCAGAAGCCTGATATTCTCCAGTGGATTCATCATGTCAACATCAGCCTGGACGGCGGTCCGGAGACGCACGATGCCATTCGCGGCAAGGGGACGCATGCCAAGGCCATGGCGGCCATTACGACATGCCGCGACGCCGGGGTAAGCGTCTCGCTCCTGTGTGTCATCTCCAGCATGAACCTGGACCGTCTCGATGAAGTATTGGAAATTGCCGCGCGGCACGGTCTGACGGTGATGTTCCAGCCGGCCACCCGGTGGCTGGATTCTTCCACCGCGCCCAATCCGATTGCGCCGCCGGTGGCAGCGTATCGCGGGGCCATGGAACAACTCATCGCGCGCAAGCGCGCGGGAGCGCCGGTCCGGAATTCCATAACCGGTCTGAAGCATCTGGCGCAGTGGCCGCAACCCGCATACATCTGGTGCAGCGCAGCGCGGCTGACCGGCACCGTGGAGCCGGACGGCATGTTTTTGGCCTGCCACCAGGCCGGGACTGGACATTATCTGCAAACCGTCGGGGTCGGCGCCAAAGGCGCGGACCTGGCGCAGCAATTCCGTTTGAGCAAAACACCGAGCGCCTGCCGTCAATGCTGGTGCGCTCCAATGGTGGAACTTGCGTTGTTGTTCTCGCTGCGCCCGGAACCCCTCTGGAACGCATTGAGAACCTTTTTGTGATATGCTTTTTTCTTTCATCCGACCGTCAGGGCGAGCAGAAACGCATAACGGCAGTCGGAGGAACCATTGCGAAGTCAAAGGGAATCTCATGAAATACGGCCATGTCCCCGGAATAGAAAAGCGCATCTCGCGTGTGGCGCAGGGCGCCGTCATGCTGACCTCGGAGACGGAGGTTGAGGGCTTTGCCCTGCTGGATGCCGTGTTCGAACACGGCTGCAATACCTTCGATACCGCGCATGTCTACGGCAACGGCGAATGCGACCGTGTACTGGGGCGATGGATCGCCGCACGCGGCCTGCGCGACCAGGTTGTGGTCATTGGCAAGGGCGCCCACCACAACGCCGACCGGAAACGGGTGACGCCTTTCGATATCACCGCGGACATTTACGACACGCTGGCGCGAATGCGCACGGACTACATTGATCTCTATCTGTTGCATCGCGATGATCCGGCAGTGCCGGTCGGACCCATTGTGGAAACATTGCATGAGCACAAGGAGGCAGGACGCATTCTCGCTTATGGCGGGTCCAATTGGACCACGATCCGCATTGCCGAAGCGAACGCCTGGGCCAGGGAACATGGTTTGACGCCGTTCGCGGCGAGCAGCCCCCATTTCAGCCTTGCGGAACAGATCGAAGCGCCGTGGGATGACTGCGTGACCATCACCGGCGCGGCCAACGCCGCGCAGCGGGAATGGTATCTGCGCGAACAGATGCCGCTGTTCTGCTGGTCCAGCCTGGCGGGCGGCTGGTTTTCCGGCAGGCTCACCCGGGCAAACCAGGCCGAACACGCCGACACGCTTTACATGCGCTGCTACGGCTGCGAGGCCAACTGGCGGCGGCTGGAGCGGGCCACTGATCTGGGCAAGGCGCGCGGCCTGAGCGCCGCGCAAATCGCCCTCGCTTACGTGTTCAACCAAGGGTTCAACGTCTTCGCGCTGGTGGCGGCCTATACTCCCGACGAATTTGCATCGAGCGCCGCCGCAGTATCCGTGATCCTTTCCAAAGAGGAAATGGCATGGTTGGACTTGCAGACCGATGAAAGGCCGTAACATGACTGCCGATGCCCCGGAATGCGACAGGCGCCCGGCGTCTGCGCTGAAAACGTTCCGCTGGCGAATGCTCCTTTTCGGGGCGGGACTGCTGATCATCGCCGTTATCATCGCGCGCCAATGGGGCGTGCATCCGCTGGTCGGACAACCCGCGCCGACTTTCACGGCCCCGCTTATGGGCGGCGGCATACTGGACCTGTCCCAACACCTCGGCAAAGAGGTGGTGCTTCTCGATTTCTGGGCCACATGGTGCCCCCCATGCCGCCGGGGACTCCCGGCCATCGCCGCAATCGCCGAGACCTATCATGGGAAAGGGGCGGTTGTGTACGCAATCAATCTGATGGAACCTGAGTCAGTGGTCGGCGCCTACTTGAAAGAAGCGGATTTGAGATTGCCCGTGGCCTTCGACGCCGACGGGGGAATCGCCCGGTTATACGAAGTCTCCGGAATCCCCCAAACGGTGTTCATCGGAAAAGATGGAATTATCAGGGACGTGCATGTCGGCGTCTCTCTGGGCTTTGAATCCGCCGTGAAACGCCAAATTGCGGCACTGCTTGCGGCACCTGTGGCCGGCAACCAGGAGTGATGGTTCTGTTCACGCATGTCACAAAATGATTGCAAGGAGTCTTCCACATGTATTTGATGCGCATCGTCATGACCTTCTTGATCGCATTTACAATTGCCGCTGCCGCGGCGGGAGAGGGCGCAGTGGAGAGTTGGACCAGTTCCGAAGACGGGTTGAACAGACTTTCGCCGGGGGAACCCATCGCTCTCCGTAAGGCCCCGCGCCGCGTCCGGGGCGATGTCATCGTTGTGGACCCGACCACGACGTATCAGCGCATTCTGGGGCTGGGCGCCTCCCTCGAACACGCCACCTGCTACAATCTGTCGCGTCTCTCCCCGGCGCTGCGTGACGAGGTGATCGAAAAACTCGTTCACCCGGAGAAAGGCATCGGCATGAACCTGATGCGCCTGTGCATTGGCGCATCGGATTTCATCGGCGAGCCGTATTACTCCTACAGCGATCTTCCCGAAGGGGAAACCGACCCCGAACTCAAGGGCTTTTCCATCGAAAAAGACCGGGCTTACGTATTGCCAATCATCAAGAAAGTACAGGAAACCAACCCCGACCTGCTTTTCTTCGCCTCGCCCTGGAGTCCCCCGGGCTGGATGAAGGACAGCGGAACCATGTGCGGGGGCAGGCTGAAGCGTGAATATTACGACGTTTATGCGCGATACCTGATCAGGTATCTGGAAGCCTATCAGGCGGAAGGCGTGCCGATTCATGCACTGACGCTGCAAAACGAGCCGCGCATGGAACATCCCGGATACCCCACCTGCCTTTGGACCGGCGAAGAGCAACGTGACTTCATCCGCGATCATTTCGGACCGATGCTCGCCCGGTCTCCGTTTTCGCCCCATATCTGGTGCTGGGACCACAACTGGAATCTGCTCGCTTTTCCGCGCGCGGTGCTGCGCGATCCGGAAGCGGCAACGTACGTGGAAGGCACGGCGTTTCACCACTATGAAGGCCGCGTGGACGCGCAGAGCACATTGCGCGAAGAGTTTCCCGACAAACACATCTATTTTTCCGAAGGGTCCACGTTCCGCACCACCGGCGCGGTTCGCATTATCAATATTCTCCGGCACTGGTCGCGCTCCTACAACGCCTGGGTGATCATGCTGGACGAGCATCGCAAGCCGAACAACGGACCGCACAGCGCCAGCGCCACATGCGTGGAACTCAAGGACGACCTCTCCGTCGAATACCGCTTCGACTACTACATGTATGGGCAGTTCATGAAATTCATTCCGCGGGGTTCCCTGCGCATCGAATCGAGCGAAGCGGAGCGCTTTTTCGCGCAGGTCGCCTTCAAAACGCCGGACGGCGCCATTGTTCTGGTGGCGGCGAATGCAGGGTCCGCCGACCGCCCGTTCACCGTCCGATGCGGCGATGACGCTTTTACGACTGTCCTGGCTCCAAAATCCGTCGCCACCTACCGTTGGCGCATGGAATGACCCTCCCTTTGCCGCTGCCATCAGCATAATCGCAGGCATTTGCGCAATGGACAGTCTCCTCGTCCAAGAGCGCGAAATATCAGGGATTATTGATTGGGCCGGGGTTCGGAACGTCCGTTTCACAAATGCCTTGGTCCGTCTGCATGTTGAGCGCCTCCAGCGTCCTGTGGCACTATAGATGCCGGTGTTTCTGTTTGAGACATGATGGCGTCATTGCCACGGGCGACGACATAAGGGTTGAACTCTCATGAAAAGAACGTGGCTGTGCATTGCGCTTGCCGCAATGTTCTTCGGCCTGGGATATTCCTGGAACTTCAGTAATGCGGATGCCCCGGAGGACAACCTCAGCGAGGCGGCTCCGGCAACGGGGTTGAACCATGCCACCCTTCGTCAGATTATCGCGGCGGGCGATTTGTATGCGTTTCGCCGCATGCTGCGGAGTGGATTGGATATCCACGCACGCGGCGACGATGGCCTGGACGCCCTCCTCTTTGCCGCGCAAAGCGGCCGGCCCGCTATCGTCCATGAACTGTTACAGGCGGGCGCCGATTTAGAATCCCGGGATGGGGCAGGCAATACGGCGCTGCATCTTGCGGCGGCCGCGGGGCGTATTTATACGCTCGACATTGTTCACAAGCATGGATTGGATTTGGAAAAACGCAATGCCGACATGCTGAATCCGCTTCATTACGCCGCGAGAACCGGCCAAACCGACGCCATCCGGGCGTTGGTCGGATTGGGCGCGAACACAAGAAGCATGGTGCGGGAGGATATTGCCACGCCCCCGCTTCAAGTTGCTGCGGAGGCCAAACAATGGGAAGCGACCGCGTTGCTGCGTCGGTTCGGCCCGGATTATACGATTCATCATGCCGCAGGCGTGGGCGACCTGCGGGCGTTGCGTGAAATCCTCGAGAACGACCCGCATCATGTCAACGCCGCCACGATTCTGGGGGTCACACCGCTGCTGGAGGCGGTCATGACCGACAACACCGAAACGGCGCGATTTCTCCTGGAGAGAGGCGCCCGCATGGATGCATCCACCCGGGAAGGCGACCGGCCCCTGACGATAGCCGTGCGGCGCGAAGCGAAAGAAATGGTTGATTTACTGCTTGAATTCGGCCTTTCGATAAATGACACCAGCGGATCACGAATGGAAGAAACGGCGCTGCATTTGGCGGTTCGGTCGGCTTCGCCCGACATGGTCGCCTTCCTCATTTCTCGCGGGGCGAATATTGATGCCCGGTCCCGGGCAGGCGATACGCCCCTCCACCTTGCCGCTGAAACAGGCCGGCTGGATGTGGCGCGGCTGCTTGTTGAAAACGGCGCCTATCTCGAAGGCAAGAACCGCGACACCTTCACCCCCTTGCAGATTGCTGTAAACAAAGGCTTTGCAGACATTGTTGCATATCTTCACGAGAATGGCGCCGATATTTCCGCGCGTGACCGCCGCCGCTACGCGCCGGTCCACGTGGCGACGGAGATGAACAACGAGAAGATGGTCCATCTGCTCCTCGAATGCGGCGCCGACCCCAGCCAGAAAGACAGAGACGGCCGCAACGCGCTGCATATTGCCGCTGAGGAGGGGCATCTGGCGTTGGTGCGCCTGTTCCTGGAGACAGGCGTGGATATTGAGTCACAGGACCGGGAACGCCGCACTCCCCTCCATGCCGCCATCGCCCGCGGACATCGCGACATCGTTGACCATCTGATTGAAAAGGGTGCAAACATCCATGCGCGTGACGCCGACGAACGCACCCCTCTCTTCACCGCCCTGTTCCATGAACATGTGGATATCGCAAGGAAACTCGTGGATTTGGGCGTCGAAATCAACGTGCGCGACCGCTTCGGTCGCACCCCGCTCTATGCCGCCGCCGAGAATGACACGCCGGACGCCGTGCGCTGGCTGGTCGAACTTGGCCTTGACCCCGACCACCGCGACAATACCAATCAGTCCCCGCTCCATGCCGTGGCCGAGCGCGGATGCGTGGAATCCGCCGAGTTCCTGATCAGCAAAGGCGTGGACATCAATGTGCGCAATGCCGATGGGCGCACCCCCCTGCATCTCGCCTCACGGCGAGGACATATCCTGATTGTCAAAGCGCTGACCGCCAATGATGCAGATATCTTCCTGGCGGACAATCAGGGCTGGCTGCCGTTGCACGCCTCCACCGCAGCCGGACACTGGGGACCGGCCCAACTTTTCATCTTGCGCGGCCTTGACATCAATACACCCGACAAACACGGCAACACCCCGCTCCATCTGGCCGCCGTAAACGGACACCTCCGCACCGTCAGACTCCTTGTGGGGCGCCGGGCAGACGTGTTCGCCCTCACCAACGATGGAAAGACGCCCTTGGATATGGTTGAGGAACAGGTCAAACGACGCGCTCCCGCGCTGGGAATGACCCCCATGCAGATTGCAACGCGGCTCGGTCAGGACCGCACCCTGATTTTCCTGCGCGCCGTGCTTTATGAGGAATACAAGAATGCCGCCATGTTCGCGGACTTGGAACGACTGGAGAAACTCACCACAATGTTCCCCGAATTCATCAACGGCACCCTCTTCGGACTCACCCCCCTCCACCACGCCGCGCGCGCCGGGCACGCCGATGCCGTCAAACTGCTCCTGGAAAAAGGCGCCGACCCAAACATCCTCGCCGTGAGCATTGACGGCTACGCCCCCTTGCATGAAGCCGCCGAAAATGGCCACATGGATGTTATCCGAACCCTGCTGCTTCACGGTGCGCAGAAAGACCTGCCATCCCGTCGCGGCGACATCCCCGAACAGGTCGCACAACATGCAGGCCACATGACCGCAGCCCGCCTCATCGGCCAGTTCCAGCCCCAAACAGGCTGAATGATTCCGATAGAACCTTGTTGCTGAGAAGGAGGGGGGCGGCGGGTCTTGGGTGCCCGCCGCCCATCGTGCGGGGTGTGTCCGAAACACGGTTCATGATACTTGTAGGCGCAAGCGTTTTGGCAGAGTCACTTCCTGAACCCTTGGGCTGCGGAGGGCTTCAGATTCTCTGACTGTCGAACGGCGCTGTCTCAGACACCGGACACAGCATAACACAATATATTGTGTTTGTCAAGATCTTTTTTTGCTCTCTCCAAGAAAATTTTCCCACAATATTTATGGAGATTTTGATGATATTTTATATCTTCCTACAATATGTTGCGCCAAATCGCTCATTTTTTCACCAAATGAATCACTGACGCTGTATTCAATATATTGTATCTCTCTCGGTTCATCCCCCTGCCATGAAGATATATTCATTACCAGCACAGAACGCGAGGGGCATGGCTTCGCGTCCCTCTCAGTTCATCCCCCTGCCATGAAGACATATTCCGCCCGCTGAAAAAGAGCCTACTGCTTTTGCGAATTGCCGCCGAAGGCGGTGGGGGACCCGCAAGCGCCACACCCCCTGCAACCTTGTCATCTTTTCCCAAGTGTCTGTCGCGCCCCCCCGGACACACTCGCGCAGGTAATGTCCACCCCCTCTCCC